>JBDGUI010000004.1:0-35292 GCA_042216015.1 Halodesulfurarchaeum sp.
TTCGAGCCAAGAAAGACAAATCCAGAGAGCGGGAGAGTGCCTGCTGTCGATGCTGAATACGCGCTTTCTATTCAGCAACGTGGGAATGTTCAAATTCAGATATTGTCAATACGTGGCTGCTGCATTCAGCCCATCTCTCGCCCAAATTGTGTATCGAGAAGATGGCCCAGAACATCAGGGCGGAAGGTGACGGTCGTAGATATTCCGCCGATGGCCGACTGCTTCGACGACCAGAACATCATCCTCTCGGTCCCACGTGATGATTGCACGGTAGTCGCCGGCCCGAAGCTTGTAATACGGATACCCGATGAACTTTTCGAGGCGATGAGCGGTCCAGGCTTTCACCTCGTCGAGCTTTTTCCCCAGTCGCTCTAGCGCAGTTGATTCGAGTCCGTCAAGCAAATCGAGGGCTTCCGGGGTCCACTCGATTAGTCATCGATACCGAGGCGGTCCTTCACTTCGTCTTGCGACACCGTCTCGCCCTGCTCGGGCTGTTTGCGGCTTTCGGCCAGGTGCTCCAGTGCTTCCGCGGAAAGTTGCGTCGGGGGATTGACGGCGTCCCGAAGGGCGTCACGGATGAACTCGGACTTGTTCGCGTAACCGCGTTCCTCCCAGACCTCGTCGATTTGCGTCAGCAGCGACTGTGGCACCCTGACGTTGATTTTCTCCATCTCTCCGTCACCGCCGGAATCGCTTTCGCTGCTCATATAGTGTAATACGCTTGTATCACGTAAGTAGTTTCGGATAAACTCTAAAGCCAGTGGCTTTCGTCACTTTTCCAGTGTAGTAACCGCGCACCCGCCGTGATCCAACGAGGGGAATGCACGGAAATACCGGTGCCGAGAACAATGTAACCTCCGTCGACACCCGGCGTGTGTAAACGAAATCAACACAACTCGCCGGACATGCGATAGATGCTCCAGGAGTAGCGGACGAAACACCGTCTTAGGGTATGAGCGTCTAAAACGACCATTTCATCTCGCCACTGTTCCGCTGAGCTCGTGAAGACGAAGTCCAATTTCCAGACAGTCCCTCGGAGTGCTGATCAGTTCGCGCCAGATGGAGTGACCGGGTCAGAGGACACCGATGGGGACTCCAGAGCACGGGTGACCCGTGATACCTGTCTTCTCACCTTTATCGTTTCAATCGACCAGTCGACATCTATGACAAACGTCGGTGGCCCCGGATTCTTCTTCCTGGTCTCTGGCCTCGTGATGCTGGCCGGAGCGCCGGTCCTCGTGGCCACCTGGTTGGGGATGGTCCGCTATCTCCATCTGGGCGTGGTTCGGACCCTTGGGTTCGTCACTGGTGGGATGTTCGTGTTGGGGCTCGTGATGGTCACGCTCTGGTCGATGCCCCTGCTCCTCGAGGAGTTCACGCCGGACGCCCTGACGTACCTCTGTATCTACGTGGGTACGGCAATCGGCGTCATCGGCGACACCGTTGACAGATGCCGAATTCGACATCGCCGTCTTCGATACCGTGGGGTTCGAATCCTCACTGGACACCGCTCTTGCCAGAAAGCGAGCAGCCGAACCGGAACTGGTGCCGTATCTCCTGTTGCTCCCCGAGTCCTCGGACGAGTCGCTTGCCTTCGACACTGACGTCGAGCGACCACAGGAGATCTCGGCCTCGATCGACGCGGTCCTCTCGATGCCGACGACGAAGACCGGATTCGCCTGGCAGTTGAACAATCTGGCCCGGCTGCGACGGCAATCCCAGCAACTCGCCACGCGAGAACGACAGATTCGTTCGAAATATCGGAATTTGGTCAATACTGCTCCCGATGCCGTGCTCGTCGCCGACGCGGAAACGGGTGAGATAATCGAGACGAACCCGGCCGCAGAAGAACTGGTGGGATACGCACGAGACGAGCTCCAGGGGCGAGATATTTTGACCCTGCATCCTTCAGCGGAGCGGGAACGGTACGAGCACCTCTTCAGGGCACACCTCTCCGAAATGGACGGTGACTCTGCCACCCGCAGCCGTTTCTCGGATGGGGGTCGTATCTACGTGACGACAAAAGATGGGTCCAGGATACCGGTCGAAATCAACGCCTCTGTCTACGAATTCCAGGACCAAACACTGGTCACGGGCATCTTTCGGGATATCAGTGATCGAGTCGACCGCATCGAAACGTTGCAGTCGTTCAAGGAGGCCGCTGAGACCACCGACGTGGCGATCTTCTGGACTGACCCCGACGGCGTCATCCAGTACGTCAATCCCGCCTTCGAGAACCAGACGGGGTACGCAGCCGAGGAATCCGTCGGACAAACGCCCAGCATCCTCAATTCCGGTTATCACCCGGATACATTCTTCGAGGACCTGTGGGAGACGATCCTGAACGGTGAGACGTGGGAAAGCGAGATGGTGAATGAACGAAAGAACGGGGAGCGCTATGCCGTCCAGGAGACGATTGCGCCCGTTGTGGGTGAAGACGACCACATCGAACGGTTTGTCGCCGTCGCTGTGGACGTGACCGATCGAAAGCGGCGCGAAGACAAGCTCAGACGGCGATCACGAGCGCTTGAGGCTGCCCCGGTCGGGATCCTCATTACCGATCCCGAACAGGACGACAATCCCATGATCTACGTGAACGACGCCGTCGAAGACCTCACGGGATACAAACGCGAGGAGTTGGTCGGCAAGAACCCCCGAATTCTCCAGGGCGAAAACACCGACCCGGATAAGGTAGCCGAATTCCGGACGGCCCTCGAGAACGAGGAACCGGTAACCCTCGAACTCCGCAACTACCGAAAGGACGGAACGGAGTTCTGGAATCGAATGGCCATCGCTCCGGTGCGTGATGACGAGGGGACCGTGGTGAACTGGGTCGGTTTCCAGCAGGACGTTACCGAGCGAAAACAGCGGATGACCCAGCTCAACGTGATGAATCGAGTGCTGCGACACAACATGCGAAACGATCTGAACGTCATCCGGGGCAGAGCTGAACTCCTCGCTGGGAACGTTTCGGGGGCGGACATCGATAGCGTCGAGGCGATCAAAGAGAACAGTTCGAGATTGATCGATCTGGCCGAGAAGGGCAGAGAGCTCACGACGCTCCTGCGAGACCGTCCCACGCGGGAAGAGATCGATATCGAGACGCGGGTTCGCACGGTGGTGGCTGCAATTCGGGAAGACCATCCCCACGTGGACATCACAGTCACCACAGCGGGGAACACGGTTGCAACCCCCTCGACCGAGATCGATCGGGCCATCCGGGAACTGATCGAAAACGCCATCAGACACACCGATCGAGAGGACCCATCTGTGACGGTCGAAATCACCGGTCAGGACCAATTCGTCGAGGTCGAAGTCCGGGATACGGGACCGAGGATTGACGATGCGGATCGGGGCCTTCTCCTGGGTGAGGACCCCTCGCAACTCCAGCACGGGAGCGGTCTGGGGCTGTGGTTGGTCAACACCATCGCGACGAGGTCCGGCGGATCGGTATCGTACGAAGAAAATTCACCCCGCGGAAATCGTATTCGGTTGCGACTCCCGTGAGTACAGCCAGTCCGGGTTTTTCTCTTGGTGGACTGGGTGGCTTCTCTCTCGTGTGACAATCCTCGATACGCTCGCCCATTTCAGTATCGAGGGCCGTGGACGACCTCATTCATCCCATTCGTGTCCGAATTGTGTGAAACGTTCGGAGTACTGCATCGAGTTCAAGCTGCATTGGTATCGGCATCCCCCCAACGGCGGATCGGGTTGGCAGATCGCAGACCGGCCCACAAAAACCAATAGACCTTTTATTTCCGCTCTTATTGGCTGTAATCCGTGTCTAAAGAACGAACCAGCGTCGAGACCGAACTGGATCGGGACATCGGCATCGTCGGGGCGGTGGCGCTGGGAACCGGTACGATGATCGCCGCCGGCATTTTCGTTCTTTCAGGACTTGCAGTGAGCAATGTCGGTGCGATGGCCATTCTTGCGTTCGTCCTCGCGGCCCTCGTCGCCTCCTTTACCGCCTTTGCCTACGCCGAATTTGCCTCGATCTATCCCGAGTCGGGCGGTGGCTACGCGTACGTGGCCAATACGTTCGACTCCGATGTAACCTACATCGTCGGGTGGTCGATGATCCTCGGCTATCCTGCAAGTGCGGCCTTCTATCTCGCCTCGTTCTCACACTGGTTCGACCAGTTCATCGTCCCGCTGTTTTCCAAAGGACTCCAGGCGACCGTCCCATTCTGGGTCTCGGGACTCATCATTCTCGCCCTCCTCATCGGCCTCAACCTCAAGGGGACCGAGGAGTCCAGTCAGTTCCAGATCATCGTCACAGCGCTCAAAATCGGGCTCATCCTCGTCTTCCTCTACGGCGGTCTCCAGGCATTCGATGCCGCAACGATTCAGGGATCCGTCATGGAGCACTTGACGAAATTTCGGGAGATCGGGTTGACCAGCGCACTGGTCTTCATCACGTTCTTCGGGTTTGAGGCGATTGCGACGAACGCCGAGGAGATCGAAGACCCCGGTCGGAACGTTCCCCGGGCTATCTTCATCTCGATGGGGTTCGTGACGATCGTCTACTCGCTGGTCGTGCTCGTGGTAACACTCGCCATCAACAACCCCGAGTACCTTCAGCTCCTCGTCAGGGTGGTCGGCGATGTTGCTGATGCAACAGGTGCCCAGGGATTCATCGAAACGAACGGCGAACTCGCGATGGCATACGCCGCCTCGTTCTATCTCGGCGATCTGGGCTTTTACGTCATTATCGTCGGGGCACTGTTTTCGATGCTTTCGGCGGCGAACGCGACGATTCTCGCCGGATCCCGAGTGAAATTGGCGATGAGTCGCCGCGATCACCTCCCAAACCGGTTCGAGGCGTTGCACGAGTCGTTCAATACACCCTACTGGTCGGTCACGCTGACCGGGGCCCTTATTCTCTTCTTCATACTCTTTTTCACGGTATTGCCGGGAGCGCTTTTGGGAACGACGACGATTCAGACCGGCATCGTCACGTTTCACATGGGCATCAGTGCGATTGCCCACTTCGCGGATTTCATGCTGTTGACCGGCTTGATCGTCGTGAACTTCGCCGTCGTCCGATCCCGGCAGAAGTATCCCGACATCGATCGGGGGTTCGAGGTACCCGCGGTTCCCTACGTCCCGATTATCGCCGTCCTCGCGAACCTGGTTCTCGTCGTCAACGTCGAGCCCGGGTCGTTGATAATCGGGCTACTGGCGGAGGCAATCGGGGTCCTCGCCTGGGTGACCGTCATTGGGACCCCAAGCGAGGCCGACATCGAACGGGACACGCCGACGGTCGTCGAACAGTCCGCATCCGAAGAGCGGGACTATCAACTTCTCGTCCCGATCGCAAATTTCGACCACACTGCACAGCTCATGCGCACCGCCCGGGACATCGCCGCCGACAAGGACGGCGAGATCCTGGTACTCTCGGTCGTCGAACTCCCCGAGCAGACGCCACTCTCGGCGGGGCAGGCAAAAGCCGACGACCGGCAAGAGATATTGGAGGAAGCGATGGCTGTCGAGGCGGGGGGCGGGGATTCCGAGATACCCGTCCATGGCATCGTTCGCATCGGCCATCACGTCGATCAGGCCATCCTGCATACGATAACCCAACACGACTCAGACACGGTCCTGATGGGGTGGCACGGGGAACCGGCCCGACGGCGAGACGTCGTTCTCGGGACGGTCACCGATACGGTGGTCCAAGAAGCCACCTGTGACGTCCTCGTCGAACGGTTGGGGAGCAGGGAGCCACCGGAGTCGATTCTCGTCCCGACTGCGGGGGGTCCGCACGCGAGCTACGCCGCCGAAGTCGCCCGGGCGATCGCACACAGTACCGGAGCAACGGTCACTGCAATGCGAGTCATTCCCCCAGATAGCGACGAACGTGACCGGACGTTCGCAACGAACCTCCTCGAAGAGACGTCGAGCATCCTCGGAGATGTTTCGTCTGAAACACGACTAGTGGAGGGAGAAGACGCCGCCGAAACGATCGTGACCGAATCGTCGGACTACGATCTGACCGTAATCGGTGCGACTCGTGAGGGGCTGCTTCAGAAACTCGTGTTCGGATCGATTCCAGAACAGGTCGGACGGGACGTAGCGGGCCCCATCATCATGGCAAAGCGAAACCTTGGAATTACTTCAAAAATTCGAAGGGTTTTCTCGCGGAACGAATCGCGAGAAACCTACGACCAACAGTAACCGTTCAACTCCCCTCCATCTGCTGAGGTGTCATTCGATTCGTTCATCGCTCCCCCGGGAACGAGTCGGCCAGACTGCTACTGGCCCCCGTTACTTCCCTGTGAGTGCGTGCAACGTCTCCGCTGAGACCCCATTTCGAGTCAAAAGCGTCAACCGATCACCTGGTTTGAGGTCCGTATTCCCCTGTGGTGTGATCGTTTCTTCATCTCGTTCGATCGTTATCACGAGAATCCCCTCTTCGAGTAGACCGGCTTCACCCGCCTCGGCCAGTGACTTTCCAGCGATGGGTGCCCCTCCCTCGATGACTATCTCGACGACGTTGGCACTTCCTGAAAGGGACGTGACATTCGTGATGGGGGAGGTCGATTGCTCATCCGCGGTACCGAACGGAGCATAGGGTCGGTAATGTTCCCGGTGGACGAGGTCCTGGTCCTCGATTTTCACGCCCATCGCTTCGATGTCCTCTCCGATTCGCGTAATTTCATCCGTATCCGTTCCAATAGCCGTCACCAGAATATCCTCCCTTCCCGCCATTACTTCACGGACGTGGATGACACCCCGAACGTTCATAATTCGCTGGGCGAATCGACTTCTATCGGTGTCGGTGGTGCTACACGTGAATTGCGTCGTGAGCCGACCCTCGACCCGCTCGTAATTGATGTGGGCGTGATACCCCTCGATCACGCCGTTTTCTTCCAGTTTGGTGATCCGGTTCCTGATGGTCGGAGCCGAAACGTCGAGTTCGGCCGCGATGTCTGGTGCTGAGGTATGCCGGGCCTCTTCGGCAAGGCGATAGAGTATTCGTCTATCGATTTCATCGATTCCAATGCCCATATATGCAGATCTACAACGGTTTTGTATTATTACTTTAGTAGTTTTATCGAAACGCAATAATTTGACGCTCTCCGCTGGCAGGTGATCTTCCCCCCACGGGTGAAAGCACGATAAAGGGCGGCGCGGCCGGCACTCCACACCTTTAACGAATGAAAAATTTTCCAGGAAAAATATTTTCCCTCCCAAAATGCCTTCCGAATATTAATGAACTCTCGATGAAAACGTGCTCACAATGATGATACGCCGAGACGGGGACACACGTCTCCGGAGGCGGTCGAAACCCTCGAACTGGCCAGGTCCCGTGCCAGTATCATGGAACGATCCTCGAGTTCACCAAACCACGATATCGCCGGTCTGGGGACGGTTCGCGACGTCCCTCTCGAACAATTCCGCTGCGGAGTTAACCGCTGAGGACGGGCTCGAACGGCGGTCACGGGCCGTTCCACCACACGAGGACGTTGGATTTGCGTGGCTCGACCGAAGGAGATGATCCCGAAGGCGACGTTCGGACGGGATATCGACGCAGTATCGGGTCGGCAGGCAGCTCTCGTGTTCATCCACACATGACTGATTCAACGACGTCCGCCGAGAATCCAGCGTCGGGGGAATCAGTTCCAACTGAACTCTCGCGGGACATGAGTCTCTTCGACATCACGTTCATCGGTGTCGGGGCAATGATTGGTGCGGGTGTATTTGCACTCACTGGATTCGCCGCGGGTATTGCGGGGCCGGCGCTCATTCTCGCGTTCGCCCTCAACGGCTTCGTGGCCCTCTTCACAGCCGTTTCCTACGCGGAACTCGGGGCGGCGTTCCCCGAGGCCGGTGGCGGATATCTGTGGGTCAAGGAGGCGCTCGCCGATCCGAACGGGTTCTATGCCGGGTGGATGAGTTGGTTCGCTCACGCCGTTGCCTGTTCGCTTTATGCGGTCACGTTCGGTGCGTTCCTTTTGGAGTTCATCATTTACGGGACGGCCCTGGGCCACGACTTTCTCCTTTTCGGCTTTCTCACCCCTGGAATGGTCGATAAGGCCTTTGCCGTACTGATGATCGCCCTCTTTGCGTACATCAACTATCGGGGTGCAGAGGAGACCGGGAAAGCTGGTGTGGTCGTCACGGGAATCAAAGTATTGATTCTGGGAATTTTCGTGATCTTTGGCATCAAGGCCACCCTCTCCACCCCGACGTGGCCTCAGAAGTTCCTCTCGAATCCGGAATTCATGCCCAACGGAATAGTCGGCATCGTCGGGGCGATGGGCTTCACCTATATCGCCTTCGAGGGCTATGAAATCATCGTCCAGTCCGGCGAAGAGGTGGTCAACCCAGGCAAGAATATTCCCAAGGCCGTCTTTTACTCGCTGGGAATCGTCGTCCCGATATACATCCTCGTGGCTTTCTCCGCAATCGGGGGTATCGACGTCACCGAGCGGGCGATCGAACTCGCCCGTCCGCTCGTGGGAGTGACGCCGGAATACACCTGGCAGTTGCTCGGGGAGATGGGCGAACTCGGAATCATCCGGGCGGCGGGACAGTTCGTCCCCTACGGAGTTCCTCTGCTCCTCGTTGCCGGCCTCGCCGCGACGATGAGTGCCCTTAACGCGACCATCTACTCGTCTTCACGGGTCTCCTTCGCCATGGGACGGGATCGAGCATTGCCCGCGATATTCGACAGCGTTCACCCGGAAAAGCGCACGCCACACTGGGCAATATTGCTCTCGGCCATCTTGATTGCCGGAATGGCCATCTTGCTTCCGATCGAAGCGGTTGCTGCCTCGGCGGATATCATGTTCATTTTGCTCTTCGTTCAGGTGAACTGGACGCTCATTCGGATGCGCCAGACCCATCCAGACCTGCCCAGAACTTACGAAGTCCCATACATGCCGTGGCCGCCCCTTATCGGCATCGGGCTCCAGTTACTCCTGACACCGTTTCTCATCAGGGCTCTCGGACTCGAGGCGATCGGCATCGGAACGAGCAACCACGGGTTGATTGCGCTTTTCACCACCATCGTCTGGATGGGAATCGGACTGCTGATCTACGCCGGGTACTCAAAACAGAAAGAGGAGGAGAAGCTGGAGACGGAGGCTCCAACTGTCATCACCGAAGAGGCCCCGATCGACACGGATTACCAGATCCTGGTTCCGGTCGCCAATCCACAGACGGTAGACCAATTGATGCGGACCGCCTGTGATATCGCTCGAGGTGAGGGGGGCGAAGTGCTGGTGATGAGTGTCGTCACGGTTCCCCAACAGACACCGCTTTCGGAGGGGCGCACGTTCGCCGAGTCGAGGCGCGAAGTAATCGACCGAGCGACTGAAATCGGCAACGAGGCGGGTGTCCCCGTGAGTGGGGTCATCCGAATCGGACACGACGTCTCGAAAGCGATCTTGAACACCGCCGAACAGCGGGAGAGTAACGCTTTGTTACTGGGTTGGCGGGGACGAACGCGGCGGGGTGACTTCGTCTTCGGGAGCAACGTCGACGAGGTTATTACGCGGGCGAAGTGCGACGTGCTGGTCGAACGGATCGGGGAAGAAGTCGGTTCCGACGTCGACCGGTTGTTGTTGCCGACTGCAGGGGGTCCCCACTCGGAGTATGCAGCCCAGGTCGCCTCGGCCATAGCCAGAACGCACGACGCCGAAATCCACGTCACTCATACCATTCCGCCGACAGCGACCGACGCCGACCGCCGAGACGCGACTGAGAAAATTGAACGAACCAGAGAGGCGATTGGACCGGAGGTCGGCGTCACCGACGAAATAATCGAGGCGGAATCCGTCGTCGATTCGATCGTCCGGGAATCCGCGGATTTCGATATCACACTCCTCGGCGCGACCCGTGAGGGGCTCTTTCAGCAGCTCCTCTTTGGCGCGATTCCCGAGGAGGTCGGCAAACGGGCCGAGGGAATCGTCGTCATGGCCAAACGCAATCGTGGACTTGCCTCTCGACTCACCCGGTGGTTCCGCGGGCAGCACTAACTTGAAAACCTGATACCAGTTGGCGGCGATTTGTGCCGAACATTGTCACTCCGTGAGTCGAATGGCCAAGAGGGGCCGATCAGTCGGTTTTTTTTTTGGCAGCGAAACCGCGTTATTAGGACGATAATGGTACCACCCGTCGGGCCCTGAGTACCAGCTGCGCTCGTTTTTTCGGGTGTATTGGCGGTTTCACAGGCTTGTACATCACCCGAACCGGCGACGATTGGATCCGGGACCGGGTCAGGGCAGCGTCTCGAACCCGAGCATCGAACGGATGAGACCGGTCTCGGTACCCCGCCACGGCGAGGACGGCCCCGATCACGATGGCGACGATGCCGAACCCGTTGGTGAGCGATCCAGTTGCGGACAGGCCCGCCACGCCCAGCACGCCCACCACGAGGGGGCCGACCCTCAGTCCCAGTCGAATACGCGATCGAGGTGTCCGATGTGCTGCCCCATGCCGTACTATGCCAGTCCGATTCATTCATACGCTCGCCTCTGCCGAATCGAGCGAATCGACTGTCTCGATGGCAGGTCACCCCTCTCGCGGCAACTCCACGACGAACACCGACCCCCTCGGTTCGTTGTCCTCGACTCGAAGACTGCCACCGTATCGCTCGACGAGCGTGTTGACGAGGTACAACCCCAGTCCGGTCCCGTCGCTCTCAAGGCCCTGCTCACCCTTCTCGAAGATCGCGTCCTTTCGATCGTCGGGAACGCCGGGGCCGTCGTCCGCGAACCGGGCCGTAATCAAGTTCTCGCCACCCGTCACCGAGACTGTGACCGTCGGGTCGGGCTCGTCGTTGTGGACGATCGCGTTCTGCAGCAGGTTGCGGAACACCGACTCGAGCATCCCGTCGGCGAGGACGACGGCGTCGGGAATCTCCCCCGCGGTCTCGACGGTGGCCTGGTCGTAGTTCCCGTCGACACTCTCGATTTCCCCCTCGAGGACCGACCGAAGCGACCGCGCCTCGAGTTCCGTCTCCGAACTCAGCACCACGTCGGCCACGTCCCGGGCGGTCTCGGTGATTTCGATGGCGTTTCTGGCGGCTTCGAGGACCGTTCGGGCGAATTTCATCCCCTCCTCGTCGGTGTGCTCTTTCAACAGCTCCGCGTAGGACACGACGAGCTGGAGGTCGTTCCGGATGTCGTGCCGGACGATCTGGTTGAGGATCTCGAGGGTGTCCCGCTGGACCGCGATCTGTTTTTCGTACTCCTTGCGTTCGGTGATATTCCGGGCGTACCCGAGGACGCCGTCGGGGTCGGAGCCGACGGATTCGTAGGGGATGAGGATCGTTTGCAGGGTGAGCAGGTCGCCGTCGGCGGTCCGGGCCTGTCGCTCCGGGATTACGAGCGATTCCCCCGTCTCGATGACCTCCAGATCCTCCTCGCGGTAGCGTTCGAGGGCCTCCTCGGACACCCCAAGATCCCGATTGGTCTTTCCGACCAATTCGGCCGGCTCTCGGTCGAAAAGCTCGGCGACGGCCTCGTTCGCCAGGAGGTATTCCCCGTCCCGATTCTTGACGAAGATCGGGTCCGGCACGAGATCGATGATCTGACGAAGTCGCTTTCTCGATTCCTTTTGCTTCCGTTCGGCTCGCTTTTGCTCGTCGATGTCCTGATGGATACCCACCGATCGGACGGGATCGCCGTTTTCGTCCCACTCCATCACCTTCCCGATGTTTCTGATCCACTTCCACTCGCCGTCGGCGGTCCTGAGGCGATAGTCGACGGTGTAGAGGTCCTTTTCGCCCTCGATGTGCGCCTCGAGTGCTCGATCGTGGGGCTCCCGATCGTCCGGGTGGAGCAACCCCTCCCATCCGCGTATCGACCCCGCTATCTCCCCCCACTCGTATCCAAGCATCTCGGCCCATTGACCGCTCCGGGTCACCGTATCCGACTTTATGTCCCAGTCCCAGATCCCCAGATTGGCCCCCTCGATGGCCAGATCCAGTCGCTCGGACTTCTCCTCGAGTTCCCGCTCCCGCCGTTTCCGCCGGGTGATGTCCCGTATCGCGGTGACGTCCCCCACGATGTTCCCGCCCTCGTCCCGGAGCGGGTAGAACCTGATATCCAGGGTCCGTTCCTCGCCCGCAGCGTTCTGTCGGGCCGTCTCGAAGGAGACGCGTTCTCCATCATAGACCCGATCGAGGAAGGATTTGATCTCATCGAAGTCTCCCCCACCGATGACCGACCGGTTTTCCACACCCGAGAGGTCCGTCTCCGGTGGAATGTCGTAGAACTCCCGGTAGCGCTCGTTGGCGAACAGGTACTCGTGGGTGCGGTTCGAGGCCGCGAGCATGTCGGTGGAACTCTCGACGGCCTGTCGGTATCGCTCCAACTCTCGCTCCTGGGCCTTCCGATCGGTGATCTCGCGATCGATCGCGAAGAATCCGATGACGGTTCCCGACTCGTCGTGGCGTGGAATCTTGTTCACCGAGTACCAGTGTTCGGTTCCATCGGCGTGGGTCAACTTTCGTTCCCGGTCGAGTACCGGCTCGCCCCGAAGGGCCCTTCGCTCGGATTCGAGCACCTCGGCGGCCCGCTCCTCGGGCCAGAGCTCATCGGTTCGCTTGCCGATCAGGTCGGCTGGCTCCGAATCGAGCACCTCGGCGAAGGAGCGCCCACAGCGAACGAGCCGGTGGTCGGTGTCTTTGAAGTAAAGGAGGTCTGCGGAGGCCTCGGTGAGCAATTCGAAGAGCTCCCGGTCTTTCGTCTGGTCCCGGGTGGTGAGCAGGTGGTCGTCGAATTCGGTGTGTTCCCGGCTTTGACCGACGGTCTCGACCCACTTCCATCGCCCGTCGGCTGCTCGGACGCGGTGGCTGATCGGGTCTCGTGAGACCCGCTCCTCGGCAACGAGGTCAGCGAACCGCGAGGCGACCCGTTCGCGATCCTCGGGATGGACGATCGAGAGAATCGACTCACCGTGGAGTGTCGACCGGTCGTACCCGATCACGGATTCGACGGCCGGACTCACGTACGAAATCGTTCCCTCGTCGCCCACCAGGGTGAGTACGTCCGTCACGTCTCCCAACAGATCATCGAGGATCGATTTGTGATCGCCTGCCATGTGATACCTTGACTTGGGCCCCCGCACCATACTGCTTGTGGTCCTCCCAGTCGATTTGTCGGCATGCGCCGGCTCCATCCCCGAACGCCGGGTAATTACGTTTAATTAAAATTTATGAGTTCCCGGTCCGTGGAACCCATCGATGAGCGAGTACACGACGATCTCCCTCAAGCGCGAGTTCGTGGAGGACGTCGAGGCGTACATCGAAGACGAGCCATTTAGCTCCGTCAAAGAGTTCGTCAAACACCTCCTCCTGCGGGAGATGGAGACCGAGGAGGGCATTTCGGAGGCGGAGGCAAAGGCGCTGGGACGGAAACTCCGCGATCTCGGCTACGTGGAATAAATGACCGGAAGCGGACAGCCGGGGACCGGCGCGATCCCCTCCCGATACGACGCGACGCTATTCGCGATCCCGGCGCTCTTCTTTCTGACGGGCCTTGTAGCGATGGTCTTCGACGTCAATCATCTGCTCGCCTTCGGCATCGCTTCGCTCGCAAGCGTTCTCCTGGTCGCCGACTCGCTCTTCGTCAATCCCCCGGTCGGAACGGGCTTTCGCTGACCGCGACCATCGCGACCGAAAGGGAGAGGAGGGTGCCGGCCCAGGCTCTCGGCATGGCTCCAACCGTCGACGACCGTCGAGACGAGATCCGCGAGGCCGTGGGTCGCCAGGCTCGAATCGAGTCCACGGCGTTCACGAAAGAGGCACTTGCGACCGTCTGCGAGGCAGTCGGAGAGCCAGTCGAGTCCGGCCGACTGCCGCCGAAAAAAGCGATGCGGGCCCGGATCCTGCGGGCCATCGACCGGGACGAGGACCCGATCCCTGACGCCCTCGATCGCCCGTTCCGCAAGGCCGAACTGGACTCGATCGCGGCTGCTCTCGGGGCCGATTGAGCCGTCGAGGAGCACATCGACTGCATATATCAATCTCCTTCCCATCGGTTCACGTATGGACCCCTCCACCGCAGTACTTCGCCGGTTTCCCCGCGACCGACCGATCGTCTCCCTTCTCCTGATCGTGGTGGCCGTCGAAATAGCGGGGGCTTCGGGGGCGATTTTCACCGTGCAGGGGCTGGGAGAGTGGTACGGCTCTCTCACCCAGCCCGCCATCGCACCGCCGAACTGGGTCTTCGGTCCGGTCTGGACCACGCTGTTCGTCCTGATGGGAATCGCCGTCTGGCTCGTCTGGCGCGGCGCGCCGGACTCGCCTGAGCGTGTCCGCCTCGCGATGGTCGTCTTCGGGATTCACTTCGCGTTCAACCTGGCGTGGTCGGCGGCCTTTTTCGCGCTGCAGGCGATCGCCCTCGGACTCGCTGCGATCCTGGTTCTCTGGGTCCTCATCCTCGCCACCATCTGGGCTTTCGACCGTGTCGATCGGCGCGCCGCGGTCCTTCTCGTTCCATACCTCCTCTGGGTGTCCTTCGCCACCGTCCTCAACTACCGGTTCTGGATCCTGAATTGAGTGGGGGCTGGGACGTCTTCCATCACTTCGGACGGGCTGGTTCCCGGCTACCCCGGGATGGACTTTTCATGATGGGCATCGAAGCGAGCGAGCATGGACGGTGACCGACAGGTTGCAGGGTTCCGGTTGGCGGTGTCGGGCCGCCACGGCCGGGTGATCTGGCTCCCATGACGGCCCGATGGATGGTCTCCCTGGGGGCTCGGCGCCGTCGCCTTCGGCGGTGCCTCGCTATTGGTCCCACTCTACCTCGTCCAGTTGGGCGCCTCGCCTTTCGATCTGGGGATCATGGCCGCTGCGGCCGCGATCATCGGCGCACCGGGTGCCATGCTGTTCGGCCGGCTGGCGAGCGGGGCAAGTCACCGCCGATCCCTCGTTCTCTTCACCCTGGCGACGGCGGCAGTGACCCTCTCGGTGTTTCCGTTTCTCCATACCATCGCTGCCGTGATCGCGGTGAACACGGCGCTCTGGTTCGTCGTCGCGTCGGTTGGGCCGGTGGTGACCATGCTGGTCGTCGAGGACGCCGCCGAATCCGAGTGGAGCACCCAGATCGGCGTCATGAATTCCTACTACGGCTATGGCTGGGCCGGCGGACTCGTGATCGGGATGGTCTGGCCGATCGTCGGATCCTGGTTCGTCCCCGCTGGCCTGGCCGACCTGGGGCTCTTCTGGGTGCTTGCCGTCGTCGCGGGGCTCAGCACAATGAGTGCAGCCTGGACGCTGCCGAGCCCTGACGGGAAAGCGTCCGTCACGAGCGCCCGGACGGCCCGTCGAATCGCCAGGCTGCTCGCCCGCTCGGGAACGAACGTGCGGGGAGCGACGTTCGTCTTCCCCGCGAACCGACTCTTCTGGGCGACGCGGGGATTTCGGTTGACCAAGTTGACGGCCATCCTCGACTCGACGCTCTCGGTCTTTCTTCTCGCGTCGGGCCTGTTCTTCGCCGGGTTTGCCGTGTTCTGGGCCCCGTTACCCCACCTGCTCGCAGGTATCGGGCTCGAACCCGGACCGATCTTCGGGCTGTATCTGCTCTCGAGTCTCTCGGGGGCGGTATGCTTCGAACCGGTCGGCCGACTCGCAAGGCGCGTCGATTCGTGGTGGCTGGTGGGGGGCGCCCTCGCCCTCAGAGGACTCCTGTTTCCCCTCGTCGCGATCGGTGCCGGGCTCGGCTTCACGGCACTCGGAAGCGTCGTTCTCGGGGGGCTTCTCCTTGCCGTGGGAATGACGTGGGCCGTGATCGCCGTGGTCGGGACGACGATCGTCACCCAGCTCGCCCCGCCAGGGGTTCGCGGGGAAGCACTGGGGAGTTACGTGGCGATCGGCGCCGTCGCCGGTGGACTCGGGAGTCTCTTGGGGGGTTGGCTTGCGACCTTCGGCTTTCTGCTGGCGTTTTCGGTCGCCGGTGGGCTGGTGGTGCTCGGTTCCGCACTCGTCATCTCGTTGCGAGACCGGTCGGCCGGCGGAGCCGGCGACCAATAGCGAGTTCAACGGATCACGTTCTTCGCGTAGGCCCCGGCGAGCATCGCGGCGATCGCGACGAGAATCGGGTAGTTCCCGATCCCCACGCTCGCGTAGGCGGCCCCCGGACAGATGCCCGAGAGCCCCCACCCGACCCCGAAAAGTACCCCACCGAGGAGGACGTCGTTGTCCATGGACCTGAGCCGCCTCGTGTACGTCGCCCCGGTGAGCGGTGCCGTTCGGTCGAGTCGGGTGCCGACGCCGATGGTCAGGCCGGTCACGATCGCGCCGCCGCCCATCACGAACAGCAGTCCGAAGTCCTCGAGCTGAAGGAAGGAGAGGACGACCTCCGGTCGGGCCATCTGGCTTGCGGCCAGTCCGACCCCGAAGAGCAGCCCGCCGAGATAGATCACGAGGTAAAACACGAGTCCCCGGTCACCGCTCATGGTGATACCCCACGGGTCGAATCTGTCCCACCGTCGTTCATGGACTCACCCCGAGGGCCCCGACGAGGAGTGCAGTCCCGATCGCGACGAGGAGAAAGACCGCGACGTTCGCGATCGAAGTCTCCGAGAGCGAGCCGACGCCACAGATTCCATGACCGGAGGTACAGCCCTTCCCGAGTCGGGTTCCCAGCCCGACGAGGAAGCCGCCGACGGCCAGCCGCCAGAGCTGAACCTCGGTCGTCCAGATACCGCCACCCCTGACGAGCGTGAAGAGCGCTGCGCCAGAGACGATGCCCGCGGTGAAGACGAGCCGCCAGCCCCGGGAGCTCCTGAGCGGGAGGCGATTGAGCGACTCCCGCCGGGAGACGTAACTCAGTGATGATTCGAGGACCGTGCTCGCGCCCGGCGTGAGCCCCGTCAAGGCGTAAATGAACGAGACGCCGAGGCCGATGAGCACCCCGCCGACCGCGTAGTGGAGCACGCCGTTTGGAAACAGCGCCGTGAGGAGCTCCGGTGGGGGCGGCGCCATGGATCAGCCCATGGTGGCGTCCTGGCTGGCCGCGCAGTTGTTCGGCCCGAGTTCGATGCGGAAGGCCTCCTCGGCGTCGATCTCCCGGTGGCCCAGGTTGGCGTCGATGATCGTCTCGTAGTTGGCCGGTCGCGGGGGCATGTTCGAGAGGACGTACTCCACGAATTCGGTTCGGTCCATCGCGAGTTCGGATAGCCGCTCGCTCAGCGTGCCAAGGGTTGCCGTGTAGGTGCCGTCGGCGCCTGGATTCTCGTTTTCGGCCCGGTGACCGCCGGCCACAATCACCTCCGAATCGAGCGTGAGGATCTTCTCCTGGAGGCTGTCGTAGAGCGTTCGGGCGGCCTCGGGCGCCCCCTCGTCTCCGGCCTCCAGATCCGGTCGGGCGACGCTGCCGACGAAGAGGCTGTCGCCGGTCAGGAGCACCGACCCGTCGACGAAGTAGGTCGTCATGCCGGTGGTGTGCCCCGGCGTGTGGCGGGCCTCGATGGTCAGGTCGCCGACTTCGATCGTCTCGCCGTCCTCGACCCGGAGGAGGTCCGCCTCGATCTCCATCCCTCGATCGACGGTCGCCTGCGGGATGACTCCCACCACTCCCGCCTTCGAGAGGCTCCCCACGCCACTCACGTGGTCGGCATGGCAGTGCGTGTCAATGGCGTACTCGAGGTCGGCCCCCCGGGCGGCTGCGTGTTCGAGATATCGATCGGTAAACGCCCGGAGTGGGTCGATTACGGCGGCCTCGCCTCCGGACTCGACGAGGTACCCGAGACACCCGGTCGAGGGACGGTGGTACTGAACGATCGTCCCCGGACCCACGTAGGCAGTGATTTCGGTTGCGTCGTAGAGACGCGCCCAGGCGTCCATCCCGCCCCGGAGATTGACGGCCTCCCGGTCGGCGGCTTCGAGCAGACTGGCCACGTACTCGCTCGCGTCGCCCTCCGCACACACCACGACGATCGGATCGCCCCCGGGAACCCGCTCGATGGCCGCCTGTTCGTCCTCGAGGAAGGCGTAGTACGGGACGTTTTCCACCTCGACCCCCTCGCCGTCGATGTGCCACGTTTCGAAGTCGGCCGTGACCCGGACGTCCAGAATCGTTACTTCCTCCCCACCCTCGATTTGACTCCGCAGCTCGGCCGCCTCGATCGATCCAGCCGTCGTCTCGGGAACCGGCGTGGCTGTCGGGTCGGATTCGTTCATCACTGGCTCTTCCCATCTTGGCCCTGCATCAGTAAAAGTGTGAGCCAACCCGCAACCATCGGTCCGTCTCGGCGCCCGCCCTACACGTCACGTCGCCGGAACCACTCCGCGCTGGCGATGAGGAGGGCCATCGCGGCCGCCAGCAGGATCAGGGCCCCCGCGAGGTCGTATTTCCCATCGACGATGATCGCCGCCGGGTCGTAGTATCGGGTCGGACTCAGCGCTCCGACCCACTCGATGTCGGTGTCGTAAGTCACCGTTTCCAGGGTGAACAGCCCGAAGAGGATCCCGAGCCCGGCCCGCTGTGGAACGTCTGCGCGATCGAAGAATACCGAGAGAAAGAGCCCGATGGCCGCGGCCACGAGCAGGTACGGAATCGAGAGCAGGTGCAACGCGACGACGTCGAGAACGGGGAGTGACTCGCCGATCGAGCGGACGGCGAGGAGCACCACGATCGGCATGAGGAGATTGATCGCCAGTATCGGGACGAACAGCGAGAGGTACTTCTCGACGACGATTCGAACCCGCGAGACCGGCGTCGCGAGCAGGATATCGATCCGGCCCGACTCGATGTCCGAGGCGATTAGCCCCCCACCGAGATAGGCCACGTAGAGTCCCAGCATGAGAATCCAGATGAACTGGTAGATCTCGGCGGCCAGAAAGCCGCCGATCGTGGTGATCGATTCGATGGAGAAGGCCGCCTGCAGGGATTCGGGCATCGACTGGGCGTAGGCCTTGAACGCCTCGCCACTCGCCTCGATCGAGGGAAACATCCACACGAGGAGAAAGAGGTACAAACTCACGACTACCAGCAGTGCGGCCGTCCCTCTGGCCCGCTGGCGAGCCTCGTACTTCATGATCTCTAACATGGATCCGTCCCTCCGGACCTCCCGTGAAGCCGTGTCTCTCCCTCCGGCGGTCGGGGAATTCTGGGGGCCGCGGTGCCACCTTCAGACATGCTCCTCCCCGTAGTAGTGCATGAATATCTCCTCCAGCGGCGGTTCCTCGATCTCCATGTCGATGAGCGAATATTCGGAGAGCGTCGAGAGCAGTTCGTTGTAGTCGCCGGTGAACGTGAACCGGGTGACGGTGCCCACCTGCTCGAACTCGACGACCCCCTCCAGGTCGAAATCATCGGCCGACAGCGGATCCCCGGTGTGGATGCGCACGCGCTTGCCGCCCTTCGACAGGAGCGAATCGATGTCCTCGAGGGCGACGAGTTTCCCCTCCCGGATGATCCCGACCCGGTCACAGGCCCGCCTGACCTCGCCGAGAACGTGCGAGGAGAAAAAGACCGTCGTTCCCGACTCCCGCTCCTCCCTGAGGAAGCGGTTGAGTTGCTCCTGTTTGAGCGGGTCCAGTCCGCTGGTCGGCTCGTCCATGATGACCAGGTCGGGATCGTGCATGAACGTCTGGATGAGCCCGAGCATCTGTCGGTTGCCGCTCGAATAGGTTCTGATCTTCCGATCGAGTGGCGGATCGAACAGGTCGGTCATCTCCTCGAGGCGGTCGCCCCCCTTCAGGTTCGCCTGGTGCTCGAGGAAGGATCGTCCGGTGACCGACTCGGTGAAGCTCAACTCTCCCGGGAGGTAGCCCACGTTTCGCCGCGCCTCCCGCAGCGCCTCGGCGTCGGAAATGTCAGCCCCCAGCACCTCGGCCGTCCCGCCGGTCGGCGAGATGAACCCCAGCAACTGCCGGATCGTCGTGGTCTTTCCGGCCCCGTTGGGGCCGAGGTAGCCGAAGATCTCTCCCTCCCTGACGGCGAACGTGAGGTCGTCGTTCGCGAGGGTGTCCCCGTAGTCCTTGCGCAGCCCGGTGACGTCGATGACGGCCATGTCGGTCACCGGTTGAGCCACCACCAGCCCGCACCCAGGAGGACGATCACGACGATCGCGAGGCCGGCGATCAGTATCGAGCTTCCCGTGGCCTCACCCCCGCCACCGACGGTTATCGCCACGAGATGGGCCCCATCACGGACCGTCAGCTCGGTGCCCACCCTGGCCGAGAGGTTGATGGCGAGCGCGTCGGTCGTCTCGACCCCGTCCTCGGGGGTGGTGACCTCGAAGGAGACCACCGCCGATTCGCCAGGATCGAGACTCGCCACGTAGGCAGTCGGGGAATTGCTCTTGTAGGGCGGCCGGACGGCCAACCGGGCCCGGACATCCTCGAGGGTCGAGACCCCCTCGTTCGTGATGCGGACCCGGAGCACGTTCGTGCTGTCGACTTCGAAGGTGTTGTTCACCGGTTCGACGGCGAAGAGGTCCCCGGCGGTGGCCAGGTCGGCCCAGATCGTCGTCGCCTCGCTCCGGATGGCCTCCCCGTCCTCGCCCCGGTACCTGACCTGGGCCTCGAACTCGTGGGGGACCCGGTCGCCACCGACGCGGACCTCGGCACTCACGGTTGCCGAATCACCCGGCTCGAGCCTCCCGACGGCGGTCGACCCGTCGATGACCCGCGCGTCCGGCGTCTTCGAGGCGAGTGTGACGACGGCGCCCCTCACCGGCTCGTCACCGGCATTGTGCACCGTCGCCGAGACCACGGCCACCGGCCCCGGGTGGGTCACGGAAACGTCGCCGTACTCGAAGGTATCCAGGGCGGCGACGGGAATGCCGACGTCCACGGGCCCGCTCGTGATCTGGATGCCGCTCGGATGTTCGAAGGAGAGTGCCGCCCGAATCGGCAGCGTCTCCGCGGAGACGGATTCGGCCGCGCCGATCTCCACCTCGACGGTCTTCGTCTCGCCGGCCCCCCACTCGCCGACGAACCGGGTGGTCGCCTGACCACCGGCGAGGGTCAGACCCGACCCGGCGGATTCGAGGCGGAGCACGGCGTCCGTGAGCCTCGCCTCCCCCCGATTCTCGAACGTCAACTCGACGCTCCGGGTCTCACCCGGGGACACGGCCCCCCCGATTTCGACGATCCCGAATCGGGCCCGCTCGGCCGGTGCGACGCCGATCGTCCGGGTCGGAGCCCGGACCGAGATCCCGTTCTCGTTTCGATAGCTCGGGATCACGGTGAGGTCGTATTCCGTCTGAAGTGCAGCCTGCGAGGCCGTGACGGCGATGGTCGCCTCGGTCGTTTCGCCCGGCTCGACGGTCCCGACGTACGTCGAGGTCCGTGAACCGCCACCGACGGCCAACGCCGAGTGGGGCGATGAAAGCGCCACGCTCGCGTTTCTGGCCGGTCGTGAGCCATCGTTGGCCATCGTGAGTGTCACCACGCCGGTCTCTCCGGGGTGGAGATCCACGTCGACGGCCTCGATCGCGAAGATGGGTCGCTTCGGGATCACGACGTCTGCCGTCACGGTCTCGGTCTCGCGTTCGTCCCCGTCGAACTCGTAGGTCACGTCGAGCGGGAGGTGATAGGTGCCCCCCGGGGCGGTCGCGGGAACCTCGATCCGGAGGTCGACGGCTGCGGATTCGCCGTCGGCGAGGCGCCCGAGCCGGCGCTCGCCGGAGACGACCTCGATCGGCGTCGAGCCGCCCCTGGCGGTGACCTTCACGTTCGTCGCCGTCTTGACACGATCGTCCACGTCTTCGGCGTCGTTCGTGAGGGTCACCGTGAGTGTCTGTGTCTCCCCGGGCCTGAGTTCCGGTTCGGGCACGCTGGTCTCGAATCGGGGATCTTCGGCGGCCGAGGCCGGCGCCACGAACGCGCTCCCGACCAGCACGAGGACCAGGAACAGGGTGAAGACACGGTGCACCCGGGTGGATGCGGCGGGCGAAACGGGATATCGCGACATACCGTCACTCTCGGGTGGTGACCTCATAAGCATGGATGACCGTTCGTTCAGCCTCCCGTGGGATGCGCGGGGACACAGGGGGGTGAAATCGGTGAAGCGTTCACCCGGTAAATATTCCACTCCGAGTTCGGGTCGCCACCCTTATACCCCTATCCCGTGCTACGGAGGTGCATGCTGACGGTCACGGCTCCGGCGACGAGTGCGAATCTCGGGAGCGGCTTCGACGTCTTCGGCGTGGCGTTCGACCGCCCCCTCGACGTGGTCCGCGTCGAGCGGGCCGAGGAGACGACCCTCGAGGTCGAGGGCGTCGGGAGCCAGTACATTCCGACGGACCCCGAGCGCAACACGGCGGGGGTCGTCGCCGCCGAACTCGGCACGCCGGCCCACATCGTCATCGACAAGGGGGTCAGGCCCGCGTCGGGGCTGGGCTCCTCCGCGGCCAGCGCCGCCGCTGCGGCTGTCGGCCTCTCGGAACTCTACGGGACGGGCCACACCCGCGAGGAACTCGTCCGGATCGCCGCCGAGGGCGAGGCGGCCGTCTCCGGGTCCGCCCACGCGGACAACGTCGCCCCGGCGATCCTCGGCGGGTTCACCGTCGTCCGAGAACACGGCGTCGAGTCCGTCGACGCGTCGGTTCCGCTGGTCGCCTGCCTGCCCGAAACCGTCGTCTCGACCCGGGACGCCCGGCAGGTCCTCCCGGAGCGGGTCGACCTCTCGGACGTGACCGAAACGGTCGGGAACGCCGCGACCCTCACGATCGGGATGCACCGCAACGACCCCGACCTGATCGGGGACGGGATGGCCGAGTCGGTGGTCACACCGGCCCGTGCAGCCCTGATCGACGGTTACGACGAGGCCGTCGCGGCCGCCGAGGCCGCCGGTGCGACCGGCGTGACGGTGAGCGGGGCCGGCCCCGCACTTCTCGCGGTCACCCGCTCGAAAGACCAGCGAGCGGTCGCCGCCGCCATGGTCGACGCCTTCGAGGAGCAGGGAATCGACGCCAGGACGTTCTCGACGATGATCGGGGACGGCGCACAGATTCACTGATCGCGGTCGAGCCCGTGACCGCTTTCCTTCCGGGCGCGGTCCGCCTCGACCACGGAGAGTTTCACCTGATGAACCCCCCGCAACGGCCGAAGGCGGGAGAGTAACTCCTCGATCCGTTCCCCCGGCCCGTCGACGGCGATCGACTCGAGACAGAGGTGACTGCTGAGGTGGACGTGGTGGACGGCGATGATCGTCTCGGTGAAGTCGTGCTGGAGTTCGGTCATTTCGTCGGTCACGTCGCCGTGTTCGTGCTCGAAGAGGACGACCACCGTGCCACTGAGCGTCCCGGCGAGTCCCGTCTGGCGATTGAACTCCGTAAGGAACGCCCGAAGAGCGTCCCGCGTCGCTTCCGAGCGGCTGTCGTATTCTCCGGTCTCGACCACCGAATCGAGTTCGGCAAGCAGACTCGGCGGGAGGGTCACGCTCATCCGGTCGACGTCCTGGCTCATGGGTCTCCCTTCTTGGACGGGCGAGTTAACCTTTGGTTGCGGATCGGCCCCGGTTCGGATTCCAGTAATACGATTATTGGGAAAAGTATTATCACTGTGTCGAGCGTCGGTCATGACACTCATGCACATCCCAGACGGTTTTCTCGACCCGTGGGTCGCGGGCCTCTTCTGGATCGGGTCGGGGATCGCGGTCGGGTTGGCGGTTAGGCGTGCCAGAGGGGAGCTGGGCGACCACCGGACGCCGCTCCTTGGGGTCGTCGCGGCGGGGATCTTCGCAGCCCAGCTGTTGAACTGGCCGATCCCGGGCGGGACGAGCGCGCACTTCGTGGGCGGGGCCTTCGCCGGCATCCTGCTCGGTCCCTCGCTGGGAATCCTCGCCATGACCGCCGTCGTGACCATCCAGGCCCTCGTGTTCGGTGACGGCGGGATCATCGCCCTCGGCGCGAACATCTTCTCGATGGCGGTGGTCGACGTGCTCGTGGGATACGCGCTCTTCCGCGGGCTACGGGGCTTCAACGAAGCGGGAGCGGCCTTCCTCGCGGGCTGGGGGGCGATTACGGCCTCCGCGTTCGTGGTCGGTGTGGGTGTGGGGCTCTCCTCGGCCTTCGCCTACGAATTAGAGGTCACGGTCCCGATCATGGTCGGGGGGCACGCGCTGCTCGGGATCGTCGAGGGCGGGATCACGGCCGCAGTGTACGGATACGTCGCGAGTGCCCGGCCGGATCTCGTCGTCGGCCGGCTGGAGGAGGACTCGCCCACTCCGGAGGTGAGCGCATGAACGCCGTCTCGACTGACCCCTGGTTTCGACGGGCGGTGGTCGGCGTGCTCGTGCTGGTCATTCTCACCCCCGTCTTCGGCTGGGCCGCCGGGGTCGTCGGGTACGCCGAACCCCTCGATCACGCCGCCGAGGCGACCGGGGCCACCGACGCGGCCACGCAACTCGTGACCGGTCCCCTCCCGGGATACACCGTTCCCGGGCTCGGGTCCCCCGCGGGGACGCTCCTCGCGGCGGTGATCGGAACGGCCCTCACCTTCGCGGCCGCCGGTGGAATCGGGCGGCTGCTCCAGCGGTGACTGGCGTCCTGGGACGGTCGGTCGAGTCCATCGCGGGGGTGTTGCGGGACGTCTTCGCGGCCGAACGGGTCGCCTCGAGGGACGGCTTTCTCCAGAACCGTGATCCGCGCGTGACCCTCGTCTCGATCACCGGGCTCGCGCTGGCGGTGATGTTCACCCGCTCGCTCGCGGTGACGACCCTCTTCGCGGTCCTGACGGTCCTGCTCGCTCACCTCTCGGCGGTGTCACTTTTTCGACTGGGACGGCGAGCGGCGGTCGTCCCTCTCGCGTCCGCGGTCGTCGTGCTCCCCCAGGCCGTCCTGATTCCGGGAGAGCCGGTCCTGAGTGGCTTCGGCGTGGTCGTGACCGACGCCGGGCTCGTATACGTGCTCAGGTTCGGGCTCCGGGTGGGGACGGGGGTCGCGCTATTGTCGCTGCTCGTGCTGACGACGCCGTTTTCTGCCGTCGTTGCCGCGATGCGGGACCTTCGAGTCCCCGTCACCGTCGTGTGGGTCATCGCCGTCGCCTACCGGTTTCTCTTCCTCTTTTTCGACGAGTTACAGCGACTGGTCATCGCCCGCAACAGTCGAACGACGGGCCGATCGAGCGTCCGGGGCGGGTGGCGGGACGCAAAGCGCCTCGCCGGCACGTTTCTGTTACGGGCCATCGACCGGGGCCAGCGCGTCGGCCAGGGAATGCGGGCCCGGGGTGGCGCCCGGCCCCCGTCGCCGTACAGCAGATCTCGCCACCTCGACCGGGCCGATTACGCGCTTCTCTCCCTCGCTCTCGTCGCCGTCGTTGGCTCGGGGGTGCTCCAATGGAGTCCGTGATCGAGGCGACCGGGCTGACTCACGAGTACCCCGACGGAACGACATCGATCCGCGACGTCGATCTGACCATCGAGCGGGGCGAACGCGTGGCCGTGGTCGGGGCGAACGGCTCCGGCAAGACGACCCTCCAGTTGACCCTTGGCGGGCTGCTCGCACCCACCGCGGGCCGGGTGCGATACTTCGAGGAGACCACCGACGCCGAAGCGGTCAGGGAGCGACTCGGGGTGCTCCTCCAGAACCCCGAGGATTACCTGTTCAACACGACCGTCCGCGAGGACATCGAGTACGGCCCGGCCCAGCTCGGCCAGCCCCGGAAGCCGGCCCGCCGCCGCGTGGAGACGCTCGCGGCCGACCTCGGGCTGACTGACCTCCTCGATCGGCCCCCGTTCCGACTCTCCGGCGGCGAGAAACAGCGCGCCGCGATCGCGAGCGTTTTCGCCTTCGACCCGGACGTGTTGCTCCTCGACGAACCGTTCGGGAGCGTGGACCCCACCTATCGGGGGCACATCCTCTCCTTGATCGGCGATCACGACGGCCCGACGGTCGTGTTCACCCCCTCGCTCGAGGCCGTCCCCGCCGTCGCCGACCGGGTCGTTCTCCTCGGTCGGGACGGAACGGTCGAGGCGGACGCCCCGGTGCGGGAGTTGCTCACGGATCGGGATCGGCTCGTCGAACACGGGCTCAGACCCCCCGCATCCGTCCGGATGTTCGAGGGGCTTCTCGAGGATTCCGAGATCCCGCTGACGGTCGAGGAAGCGAGGCGGCACCTCCAGGACGAGTGGCTGTGATCCGGTCTCCTACCACGAAGAAACACGGCGATGTCGAACGGCCTACAACCGGTCGAGAATCGCGTTCGTGACCGATTCGGTCGTTCCCTCTCCGTCCAGATCGGGGGTCCGCGGACCCGATTCGAGGGTCTCCTCGACGGCCGAGCGAACCCGACTCGCGGCCTCGGATTCGCCGAGATAGTCGAGCAACATCGCCGCGCTCAGTACCATCGCGCTCGGGTTCGCGATCCCCTCGCCCGCGATGTCCGGGGCCGACCCGTGGACCGGTTCGAACAGCGCCCGGTCGGGGCCGACGTTCGCGCTCGGGAGCAGGCCCAGTCCGCCGACCAGACCCGCCGCGAGGTCCGAGAGCACGTCCCCGGCCAGATTCGGGGTCACGATCACGTCGTACTCCTCTGGGCGGAGGACGAGGTGCATCGCGAGTGCGTCCATGAGCGCCCCCTCGGTCTCGATCCCGCGGTGCGCGGCGACCCGGGAGACGGCGTCGCGGAACCGGCCGTCGGTCTCGCGCATCACGTTTGCCTTGTGGGCGATCGTGAACGAGTCGAGGCCGCGGTCGGTCACGTACTCGCAGGCGTACTCGGCCAGCCGCTCTGAGGCCTCGTCGGTGACGACCCGGGTGAGCGTGCTGAGGTCCGCTGAGAGTCGGTCCTCGTGGCCCGAGTACACGCCCTCCGTGTTCTCCCGGAGGAAGACGAGGTCGGTATCGGGTTTGACCGCGTCCACGCCGGGATAGGTCCGGGCCGGCCGGACGTTGACGAACGAGTCCACGGCCGACCGGAGCGGGAGGATGACGTCCGCGGCGGTCTGGCCAGCCGCGCCGAAGAGCGTCGCGTCGGCGCTTGCCGCCAGTTCCCTCGTCCCCTCGGGCAGCGGGTCCCGCCCTTCGGCCGCCACGTGGTCGCCAGCTTCGGCTTCCGTGAACGAGAAGTCCACGTCGACGCGTTCGAGCACCGACACCGCGGCAGGCATGACCTCGGTCCCGATCCCGTCGCCCGGAATCACGACGACCTCGACGGTCATCGTGCCTCCGGGATCTCCCCGGGCTCGATGTAGGGCAACTCGGCGGCCCGCTCGCGGACCGTCTCGAAGTTCGCCCGCATGACGGCGGTCGTGTCCCAGGTCCCCTCGGTGAGGGCACGCTGCTGGGACTCGTCGATATCCACCTCGACGGTGGTCTCACCGTAGGTGACCCTCGCCTCGGTCACGTCGATCTCGATCTCGCCGTCGGGATTCGCCTCGATCCAGTCCTGGATCTCGGTCACCGTCTCGCCGTCCGCCGTGACCGTCGGCAGGCCGAGCGAAAGGCAGTTTCCGCGGAAAATCTCGGCGAAGGACTCCCCGATCAGCCCCTCGACGCCCCAGCGCATCAGCGCCTGTGGGGCGTGTTCGCGGGAGGATCCGGAGCCGAAGTTCTGGTTGACGGCCATGATCGAGGCCGTTCGGAACCGGTCGTCCTCGAGGGGGTGCGTGTCCGCCTCGACCCGCTGGTCGTAGAAGGCGTACTGACCAAGCCCCTCGAAGGTGACGACCTTCATGAAGCGGGCCGGCAGGATCTGGTCGGTGTCGATGTCGTTGCCGCGGATCGGGATCCCGGTGCCGCTGACGGCGGTCACGCGGGGGGCGGGTGGGTCCTCGCTCATTCTGCCACCTCCAGGTCCCGAACGTCAGCAACTTCCCCCGCGATCGCCGCGGCGACGGTCATTACCGGGCTCATGAGGATCGTCCGCCCCTCCTTGCTGCCCTGTCGCCCGATGAAGTTCCGGTTGGTCGAGGAGGCCGAGACCTCGCCGTCACCGAGTCGATCGCCGTTCATGCCCAGACACATCGAACAGCCCGCCTCGCGCCACTCGAAGCCGGCCTCGCGGAAGACCTCGTCGAGGCCCTCCGCCTCTGCGGCGGCCTTTACCCGCTGGCTGCCGGGGACGGCGAGTGCCTTGACGTCCGGGTCGACCTCGTGTCCCTCGAGCACCTCGGCGGCGGCCCGGAGGTCGGGGAGCCGGCCGTTGGTGCAGGAGCCGAGGAAGGCGACGTCGATTCCGTACCCCTCCATGGTCTCTCCCGGTGAAACGTCCATGTGATCGTAGGCTCGCTCGGCCGCGTCTCGCTGGCCCTCGGGCAGGTCCTCTGGCGCGGGGATCGGCTCTGACACGCCGACGACCTGCCCGGGGGTGATCCCCCAGGTGACCGACGGCTCGATGGTCGAGGCGTCGATCTCGACCACGTCGTCGTAGACGGCGTCGGGGTTCGAGCGGATCGACTCCCAGTAGACCTTGCGCTCCTCGAAGGCCTCGCCCTCGGGGACCGCGTCCCGGCCGCTCAGGTACTCGTAGGTGGTCTCGTCGGGGTTGATGTAGCCCGCCGTCGCCCCGCCCTCGATCGACATGTTGGCGAGGGTCATGCGCTCCTCCATCGACATGTTCTCGACGACCGAGCCACCGTACTCGTAGACGTAGCCGACGCCGCCGTCGGTACCGAGTTCGCGGATCAGGCCGAGGACGAGGTCCTTGACCGTGGCGTCCTCGCTCAATTCCCCCGTGATCTCGATCCGGCGGACGTCGTGTTTCTCCGCGGCGACCGAGCCGGTCGCGAGCACGTCCCGGATCTGGCTCGTCCCGATCCCGAAGGCCAGCGCGCCGAAGGCCCCGTGGGTGGCCGTGTGGCTGTCACCACAGACGATCGTCATGCCCGGCTGGGTGAGCCCCTGTTCCGGACCGACGACGTGGGCGATCCCCTGGTCGCCGGTCTCGGGGCCGGAGAAGGTGATTCCTGCCTGTGCGGTGTTCTCCTCGATGGCCGAGAGCATCTCCTCGGCGGCGTCGTCAGCGAGCGGTCGGGAGCGGTCCTCCGTCGGAATCACATGATCGACGGTCGCGTGGGTGCGCTCGGGGAAGGCGACCTTGAGGTCGCGCTCGCGGAGCATCCCGAAGGCCTGCGGGCTCGTGACCTCGTGGATCAGGTGCAGGCCCACGAACAGTTGGTCCTGACCCGTCGGGAGCGTCTCGACGAGGTGCTCGTTCCAGACGTGGTCGTACAGGGTCCCCTCACTCATCGTCGGCCCACGCGAACATCGATCGCAGTCGTTCGCCGACGTCCTCGATCTCGTGGTTTCCCTCGGCGGCCCGCTGCTGGGTGTAGGCCGGTCGACCGGCCTGGTTCTCCGCGATCCACTCGCGGGCGAACTCGCCGTTCTGGATCTCCTCGAGGATCGCCTCCATGTTCGCCTTCACGTCCTCGTCGACGACCACGTCGCCGCGGGTGAGTCCGCCGTACTCGGCGGTGTCCGAGACGGAGTTCCACATCTCGCCGAGCCCACCCTCGTACATCAGATCGACGATGAGCTTGAGTTCGTTGAGGACCTCGAAGTAGGCCATCTCGGGGCTGTAGCCGTTCTCGGTGAGCGTCTCGTAGCCGGTCTTGACGAGGCTCGTGACCCCGCCACAGAGCACGGCCTGCTCGCCGAAGAGGTCCGATTCGGTCTCCTCCTGGAAGGAGGTCTCGATGACGCCGGCCCGGGCACAGCCGATGCCCTGTGCGTAGGCCAGTGCCTCCTCGAGCGCTTCGCCCGTGGCGTCCCGATGGATCGCGACCAGGGCCGGGGTTCCCTCGCCGGCCTCGTAGTTGCGCCGGACGAGGTGGCCGGGACTCTTCGGCGCGACCATCGTCACGTCGACGTCCTCCGGTGGCTCGATCTGGTTGTAATGGATGTTGAACCCGTGGGCAAACTGGAGGGTGTCCCCGGGCTCGAGTTCGGGCTCGATCTGCTCGTAGACCGCCGGCTGGACCGTATCGGGGACCAGCATCGAGACGACGTCGGCTTCGGCGGCCGCCTCGGTCGGCGTCACGACCCTGAGGCCGTCTTCTTCGGCTGCGGCCCGGGAGGACGAATCCTCCCGGAGGCCGACGACCACGTCGACCCCGCTGTCGGCGAGGTTCTGTGCGTGGGCGTGCCCCTGGCTCCCGTAGCCGAGGACGGCGACGGTCTTCGTTTCGATCTGGGAGCTGTCCGCGTCGTCGTCGTAGTATACCGGTCTGGTGAATTCGTCGTCTGTCATGTTGTCGATTGCGTGCCGCTGGCGAGTGCGGCGGTGCCCGTGCGGGCGACCTCGTGTACGCCGAACTGTTCGAACGCCTCGATCGCAGCGTCGATCTCTGCCTCCGTGCCCGTCAACTGCACCGTGAGGATACCGTCATCGCCCTGGATCGCCTCTCCGTCGTACATCTCCGCGAGTGCGGAGACCCCGGCGGGATCGTCGCCGTGGACCTTGATGAGCGCGAGTTCGCGCTCGATTGCGCCCCTGACCTCCCGGACCGACCAGGCGTGAACCTCCTTTCTGAGCTGCCGTTTGGCCTGTTCGATGCCCGGCTCGTCCTCCTCGACCACGATGGTCATGCGGGCCTTGGACTCGTCGATGGTCGGGCCGACGGTCAAACTCTCGATGTTGAGCTGCCGCCGGGCGAAGAGCCCGGAGACGTTGGCCAGGACGCCGGGTTCGTGATCGACGAGTGCCGAGATCACGGCCCGACGCTCCTCGAGTTCGGCCTCCGTCTCCGGGTCGATGCGAATGCCCTGGGAATTCCGGCGGCCGGTGGGCATCTCCCGCTCCTCCGGAGCCGCCCCCTCCATTCGTTCCCCGGTCATAGGTGATCGGCCCCCAGGGCGAACTGCGCGTTGTTCCCACCGCTTGGCACCATCGGGTAGACGTCCGCCACGGGATCGACGTGGAAGTCGATCACCGAGGGGCCATCGTACGCCAGGGCCTCGTCGATCGCGTCCGGCACCTCGTCGTAGCCCATCGCCCGCAGGCCCTGGGCCCCGTAGGCCTCCGCCAGGGTGGCGAAGTCGGGCCCCCAGTCCCACTTGCTCTCGTAGCGCCGCTCGTCGTAGAAGGCGTCCTGCCACTGCCGGATCATCCCGACGTAGCTGTTGTTCAGAATGGCGACGGTGATGTCCAGTTCCTCTCGCACCGCCGGTGCGATGGCCTGACTGGTCATCAGGAAGGAGCCATCGCCCTCGAAGGCGATGACCTGCTTCTCGGGGGCGGCCAGCTTGGCGCCCACTGCGGCCGGGGCGCCATAGCCCATGGTCCCCAGTCCGTTCGAGGAGACCCACGTTCGCGGCTCGGTGTAGGTCCAGTACTGGGCGGCCCACATCTGGTGCTGACCGACGCCGGTGGTGACGATCGCGTCGTCGGCCGCGGCCTCGTTCATCGCCTCGACCACGAACTGCGGCTTGAGGGGCTGGTCCTGTGGCGTCTCATAGCCCATCGGGTACTCGCTCTTCCACTCCTGGGTGCGGTCGTGCCAGGCCGCCGCCGGCGGTTTGCCCGGCATGGCCTCGTGCAACTGCGTCAGGACGGCCCCGGCGTCCCCGACGAGCGGATAATCGGCGTGGATGTTCTTCGAGATCTCGGCGGGATCGATGTCGACGTGGATGACCTCGGCCTCGGGCGCGAAGGTCTCGATACCCCCGGTCAAGCGGTCGTCGAAGCGGGTTCCCACCCCCAGAAGCACGTCACAGTGGCTCAAGGCCATGTTGGCATAGCCCGTGCCGTGCATGCCACCCATCTCCATTGCGAGTTCGTGGTCCTCGGGGAACGATCCCAGCCCGGGCATGGTCGTGACGACCGGGATGTCGTACTCCATCGCGAACGCCCGGAGTTCCTCGCTCGCCTCGCCCTTGATCACGCCCCCGCCGGAGAGGATCAGTGGCCGGTTGGCGTTCGCGAGTGCCGCTGCGGCCTCGGCCACTGTCTCGGGATCGGCTTCCGGATCCGGCACCTGATAGGACGCGGGCGTCGTCGGTTCGGACGGCTCGACGTCGGTTTCCCCCTGTGTCACGTTCTTGGGCAGGTCGACGAGTGTCGGGCCCTGTCGCCCCTCCCTGGCCAGCGCCATGGCGGTCCCGACGTCGTCGCCGACCGAGTCCGGGTCGGTCGCGAAGATGTTGGCCTTGGTGATGGGGGCGGTGATCCCCATCGTGTTCGTCTCCTGAAAGGCGTCGTTGCCGACCATGTCCTGGGCGACCTGCCCGGTGAGGGAGACGACCGGGTCCGAATCCAGGTTGGCGTCGGCGATGCCCGTGACGAGGTTCGTCGCGCCCGGGCCGGAGGTGGTGATCGTGACGCCGGGGTCGCCGGAGACGATACCGAAGGCGTCGGCCGCGTGGGAGGCGCCCTGTTCGTGGGCCATCGAGACGTGGTGGATGTCCGAGTCGGCGAGGGCGTCGTAGACGGGCATGATCGCCCCGCCCTGAACGCCGAAGGTGATCTCGACGTCGGCCTTCTCGAGAGCAGCGACGACCGAGCGCGCTCCCGTGGTCTGTTCGTCCGATTCTTCGGTCTCCTCGTTCGAGGTCAGGTCCTGGGACGCTGTCGGCGGGTCCGTCTCTTCGGGTGTTGGCTGGGGTTTGCTCATTGATTTCCGTGGGCGTGGTCGGTCAGTTTCGAATCGATGCCGTCCGTCCCGTTCGGCTGGCGTCCGTGAGTGACGGTTCCGGTCCGCCGAAGGAGACGATCGAGAGAAGGTGTTACTGGGGGCCCGGGGCCCCTACGATCGCACCGCTGGCCACACACGCCCGCGGACTGAATCGCCTGCACACGTGGGCCATTGTATCCCCATAGTGGGATACGATCCGATTTATGCGTTCCGGTCGTTGCGGACCTGGGTCCCGCGTTTGTCGCCGGGATCGTCGGCCCGTCCCGACGGTGGCTCATGTCACGACCCCCATCGAGCTGGAGTCCAGTCATGCATCGACCTCCCGTCGAAACGAAGACCTGACTCATGCCCTGGCCTCCGTGGATTGGGAGGCTCGGTCGACCCCAACGGCCGCCGCAAATCGGTGGAGATCCTCGACCGTGATGGTGTGCTTCTCCGCAGCCCGGTTTTTGACCCGCTCGGTGATCTCTCGTACCTCCTCGTCGGTCGGGGCGTAGCCCGCCTCCTCGAGGTGCTCGCGAACCGCGTTCTTCCCGGTGTGCTTGCCGAGGACGATCGCCCGCTGGGCGCCGACCATCTCGGGGGTCATGATTCCCGGTTCGAAGGTGTCGGCGTTCTCGATCACACCGGCGGCGTGGATGCCACTCTCGTGGGAGAAGGCGTTCTCCCCGACCACCGGCTTGTTCGGCGGGATCGGCACGCCCGATTTCTCCTCGATGATCGCCGCGATCTCGGAGATGCGGGTCGTGTCGATGCCGGTGTCGGCGCCGTAGATCGACTCCGCGGCCATCACGACCTCCTCGTAGGCGGCGTTGCCGGCCCGCTCGCCGATGCCGTTGACCGAGACCTGTGCCTGATCGGCCCCGGCCTCGATGCCGGCGATGGCGTTCGCGGTCGCCATCCCGAAGTCGTCATGCGTGTGTACGTCGATCCGGGCATCGGTGTGCTGGCCGACAAAGCCGATCAGGTCCGCGAAGCGGGAGGGACTGGCGACCCCGGTCGTATCGGGGATGTTCACCCAGTCCACGTCGACCTCGTCGACGGCCTCGAGGACCTCGGCCAGGTAGTCCCGGTCGGTTCGCGTGGCGTCCATCGGCGAGAACATGACCTCCGCCCCGCCGGATTTGGCCTGTTCGACGGCCGCGACCGAGCGCGCCTTCACCTCCTCGCGGTTGGAGTGCATGGAGTCCTCGATCTGGACGTCACTGGTGCTCGCGAAGACGTGGATCATGTCCACCCCCGAGTCGATGGCGGCCTGGACGTCGGATTCGACCACCCGGGCGAGCCCCGCGACGGTCGTCTCCGTGTTTCGGGTGATCTCCCGAATGGCGTCGAATTCGGCGTCGCTGTTCGCCGGGAACCCCGCCTCGATGACGTGGGTTCCCATCTCGTCCAGCACCGTGGCTATCTCTCGCTTGTCCGCCCTCGAAAAGGAGGTACGCGGGGTCTGTTCGCCGTCACGTAGGGTCGTATCGAAGATCCGGACCGACTCGAACTCGCTACGTGTAGCTAACGTGCCCTGGAAGAACTCGATCGCTCGAGCTTGCGCCGAGCGACTCCTCACTTCGTGTCATCAAGTACCTCGAACGCCTTGCCGTTGATAAGTCTTCCTTTCGCCCTCGCCCCACCGTTCAGGTACCGACTCCAGGGGGGCTTCGATAGGTTCTTTCTCGGAGCGGCCACCTGTTTGGCGTATGACCTGGATCGATCTGTTGATCGGGAGCAGTCTCGGCCAGCGACTGGTCATCGTCGGGACGGTGGTGGTCTATGGGTGGTTAGCCCTCCGGCGGCCAACGATAGCGCGGGACAGTGTGACGGCTGGGATCCAGCAATTCGCGCGCCTCTTCACTCTCATCCTCGCAGCGCTCTTCCTGGCGCAAGCCATTGGCGTCCTGCTCCCACGGGAGGCAATCGCCGCTGCAATCGGAACGACCGCAGGGACACGGGGCATCATCTTTGCGGGGATACTCGGAGGATTCATTCCCGGTGGTCCCTATGCCGTCTATCCCATCGTCCGAAGTCTCAGCAGCCAGGGGGCTCCACTCGCCGCCCTCATCACGATGCTCGTCGGCTATGGGGCCATCGGTCTCTCTCGAATTCCCTATGGACTGGTGTTTTTCGACGAGCGCACGGTCGGACTCCGTCTTCTCATCGGCGTCGGGGGGACAGTTCTCACCGCGCTCGTCGCGGTGGTGGTGTTCTGACGGATGGCCCGGTACGAGTATCTCATCGGCGGGTCGTTGGGCGAGCGACTGATCATCGGGCTCACAGTCGGCGTGTATGCATACCTGTTGCTCACCGATCCCGGCAAAGCCATGAGGAGCTTGCGGGGAGGGATCGAGATGTTCATCCGGCTGTTTACGCTGATTCTCGCCGCGCTGCTCCTGGCCAGTGCGCTCGGTGCCTTGCTTCCCGAGGAACTCGTCGTCCGTCATCTGGGGGAAGAGAGCGGTCCGGGTCGGGTCGTTGCGGCAGGCCTGTTGGGCGGGATGCTCCTCGGTGGGCCGTTCGCAACGTATCCGATCATGGAACGCGTCTACGAACAGGGAGCAGGCTATCCCTCGCTGTTGGCGATGTACGTGGGGTACGGGCTGATCAGTGTCGGTCGGGTCCCGTACGGTCTCGTCATCTTCTCCCCCTCCATCGTCGGGTTGCGACTGGCGTTCGCCGTCAGCGTGACGGTTCTCGCCTCCCTCGGCATCTATCTCGTCTCGGCGGTCCGCTCATCGAGTGACGGTGTTTCTTCGTAGTTCTCACTCCTTTCCTCACCGATCGCATTCACCATCCGGTGTTTGATGACACACGA
>JBDGUI010000004.1:35392-70104 GCA_042216015.1 Halodesulfurarchaeum sp.
CACACGATTCCCCCGATTTCACACGAGTTCCCCGATTTGGGTCACAGCTGTGGCCGAACGGGCGGTGGACCCCCGTGATCGATTGACCCGTTATAACTGCCCCCTCCACCGGGCTACTTTCGTGACCGGCCGGCCCGGCAAAACGGTTTCACGGCTGTCGAACCCTTATATCCGTTTTTCACCTCACGAATTCCCTCGCTCACACACTCCCGTTCGAAGTGGAGTCCCTCGCCCGGGTGGACGGGAGCGTTCGTCTCATCGATTGCCTTTGGACCCCTCGTGGCGCTGTTCGGGATATCGGGAGTTTTCGGTGCGGCCGCGGGGGTCGTGACGATCGGTGGCGGACGGGATTGCCCTCGTGAGACGGGAAGGCTGCGCAGTCACGTCCCATCCCACCGGGTTCCACGCTCGACTCCTGCCCTCGAGCAAACCCCTCGAGGCTGGAGCAGCATCCGGACCGACCGAACCCTCACCTGCGACGGGAACCCAAAATGCACATTTGGACCGACTGGATCGCGGCCTGGGATCGGTCCTCGACCTCGACAGAGACCCGTATGGACCCCCTTCCACCCGAGCCGACCCGGCGTCTCGGTGAGCGTAGGTGTGCCGCTCAGGTGACCGAAAGGGGATCCTCGAAGAGCCGAAGCGCGGTCCTCGAGAGCACGGAAACCCCGATGGGGAGACACGCCTCGTCCACGTCGAACGTCGGCGTGTGATAGTCCCCGGGGTGGGTCGTTCCGATTCCGATGAGCGTTCCGTACCCGCCGTTGTCGCTGACTGCTTTCAGCAGATAGGACACGTCCTCGCTCGACCCCATCTCCATCCACGGAACCACCTCGGACACGCCCTCTCCTTCGGCCGCCCACCCGGTCACCAGCTCGACCAGCGCCGGGTCCGAATCGTGCCTGATGGACTCCCCGATGGTTCTGTACTCGAGGCGGCATTCGTGCATCTCCGCGGCGGATTCGAGGATCCGCTGTGCCCGCTCCCGCAGGTACGCCATCAACTCGGTCGTCTCGCCCCGCACCTCGACTTCTGCCGTCACGCGATCCGCGACGACGTTCGTCCCGTTTGCCGAGGAAACGTGCCCCAGATTCACGCGGGTCGTGCCCTCCCGGTGCCGCGGTATCGCATAGAGGTTCTGGCCGGCCGCGAGGAAGGCCTGGAGGGCGTTGTCCCCCTCGTTCGGCGCGAGTCCGGCGTGAGCCTGTGTCCCCTCGAACTCGAATCCCATCCGGTTGAGCGCGAGGGCCCCGCGTGCTCCAGCGACGATCCCACCGGTGGGCTGGCCCAGCCCGACGTGGGTCCCGAGCAGGTAATCGACGTCGTCCACGTGTGGGCCGTTGGCCATTGCCTTTCCCCCGCCGAGGAGTTCCTCCGCTGGCTGGAAGAACACTTTGAACGTTCCCGCGAAGTCGCTCTGTTGGAGCGTCTCGATGGTCCCCAGTCCGAAGGTGACGTGTGCGTCGTGGCCACAGGCGTGCATGTAGCCCTCGTTCTCCGAGCGGAACCCCTCCGCGGCGGGGACGTGGGCCGGATCGTCGGATTCCGGAACCGGGAGCGCGTCGATGTCCACCCGGAGGCCGACGGTTGGGCCCTCGCCCCGCTCCAGGACGGCGACGACGCCGGTCTTCCCACCCTCGATCGTATCGAAGACGGGGGACGCGCCGTCGTAGTGCTCCCGTGCCCGCTCGACCCACGTCTCGAGTTCGTCGTCGTCCGGCACGCCCAGGCGAGCAGACGTGTCGAGAGCGTCCTCACCGACGAAAATCTCGTCGACGCCGATGGATTCGAGTTCGTCGACGATCCGGACGGTCGTGAGGAACTCCCGCCAGCCGGGCTCGGGATATCGATGGAACGTGCGACGAAGCTCGAGAAGCCGATCCCGGTCAGGTGGGGTGGCCGCTGTCATTCCCGGAGGGTTGGTGCCGACTCCTCGAAGTACCTTTCCTCTTCACGAGATCCCGCACAACCTGCCGGGTTCGGATCGAAGCCGAATCGCCGTTTCGCTTCGGATCTGTGTGCTGAAAACCGGCGCGATATCTCCTGCCAGGCCCTCGGCCCGATAGCAACTGCCGGGTTCGTGGCGTCTCAGTGGTCGTCGGTTCCGTCACGCCTGGCGGTCCGTTCTGCCGTCTCTCGGTCCATGGTTTCCCGCCGATCGTGTTCGTCTCGAACGAGAACGTAGAGGACGAGCGAACCCCCGACGGCAAGGAGGAAAAAGAGCGCGAGGAATCCGAGAAGCGGGGCTGCCATTACCCGAGGAAGATATCGACGATGTCACTCGTCCCAGACGTCGTGTCCCGATAGAGTTCAGAGTACCCGCAGTTCGTACAGGACACGACCTTGAAGCTGTTCGTCTGGATGTCGAACATCTTCGAAAGGCCGCCGCCAGTCGTCGATATCGTCCCGACCTCCGTCTCTGTGTCACCGCATTTCGGACAGCCGCGTTCGGTATCGGACGCCATGACCTATCCGTCCCGGTGATAGCCGTATCAATCTTTGTTTCGAACACACGGCTCTTGAATTAGTCCGGTCCGGGCCATTGAACCAGTCCGGCCCGGGACATTGAACCAGTTCGGCCCGGGCCATTGAACCAGTTCGGTCCGGGAGAACGAGATGAGGGCTTTTCGATAACCCACGAGACAGTGGTAGTTCGACGGATCCGCGAGGCAGCGCCATTTCGCCGAACCGGGGTGACTGTCTCATGATCCCACCCACGAAATGAGTGACCTCGCCCGATCCACGACGGTGGCGACGCCAACGCGGATGGTGGGGAATCGCGCCGGTTCGGGAACGAACGAGAGGGTGAGGTCCTCCTCGATGTGGCCCGCGTATTGCTCGTGGCTCTCGCCACGCCAGCGGATCGTCGTTTCGTTGCTGAAGTCACCGTGGATCCCGTGAAGCTCGAAGCCAGGGGGTGCCCGAAGGGTCAATTCATCCGCTCCCGGGTATGGACTGCCCTCTCCGCCGAGGGCAAATGGGGGTGGGTCACGGGTGTGGAAGGCGTCGAATTGCAGGACCCCGAGGGTACTGTGGGCAACGTCGGATGAAGTGTATCGAACGCGTAACGTCCCGTCGACGAGAGCCGTCCGGAGGTCCTCTCGCTCTTCGACGAGGGTGTAGGAGACGTCACGGACGATCGTCTCGCGAAGCGACACGTTTCCGAGCCGATCGCTCCCCCGTGTGAGTTCGACACGGGCGAGAAATTCCGCAGTCCCGTTTGGCCACAGACGAATGTGCATCGTGCTCGCGCCGCGTTCGAGGACCACGCCGCGAGCAGCCGCGGCCTCCTCGATCTGTCCTGTACAGACGCCACAGACTGGCTCTGGCGGGGCCTTGGCCGTCACGGTGGTGACGACCGCCTGGTTTGGACCGAGAATCGCGATGACGGCCAGGCCGATCAGGAGAAAGCGGATCGCCGTGGACGGTTTCATGTGATCCAGTCTGGAATTCTGTTGCCCGTCGAATAACATTTCGGGAGTCAAACGGAGATCGAATCCGGGGACCAACACGGCTTTGAGACCCCCCGTCTTCACCCCGAACATGCCGACGGCCGACCTGCCATGGTACCTCGCCCCGCTTTCCCGGCGAATCGAGGACCTGGCTCTCCGGCTCGCCGTGCCGATCGCCCTCGTCAATCTCGCGGGAACCGCCTTCGGCTTCTGGTACTACCGGTACCAGTTTTCGCTCACCCCGATGGCGGCCTGGCCACTGGTCCCGGACAGCCCGCTTGCCACCATGTTCGTGGGCCTCTCGCTTCTCGCCTACCGCTTCGGGTACGAGGCCGACTGGCTCCACGGCCTCGCTTTCTTCGGCGCGCTCAAGCTCGGCCTGTGGACGCCCTTCGTCCAGCTATTTCTCAACGACCCGGCCGGGATCGCGGCGTGGCTCTACGTCTTCCTGATCCTCAGCCACCTCGCGATGGCCGCCGAGGCGTTCGTGATCCACCGCTATGCCACGTTCTCGATTCCGGCGGTCGCGGTCGCGGTCGCCTGGTACGGGTTCAACGACCTCGTCGATTACTTCGTGCCCGTCGCCGGGCGGGTGCATCACACCCTCATCCGGGCCGAACGGGTCGCCGGCGGGTTCAACCACGACCTCCCGGCCCACGACTACGCGGCGGCGGTCGCAGTCGTGCTGACCCTGTTGGCGACGTTTCTCGCGCTCTCGACCCGGATCCACGAACTCCGGGGACCATCCGCACAATCTCGATCCGCATGAGCGACCGTCGATCCCGCCCACCCCGACGAAGCGGAAAATTTTGTGTCTTCGGGCGCCAATTTACAATAGTGAAGCCCGCTTCCGTCCGTCTCCAGGTCCAGGACCGACGGTGGGGAAACGGGCTGTGCTCATCGCGGGCAATCGAGTGACCCGACATGACCGAGATCGCCGAACCGAGCGAGTGGCTGTTCGACGGCAGCGAGCCGGGGCGCGATCTCCCCCCGGCCGAAGCCGAGGAGGTCGCGGCGTTGAGTCTCACCTACGACGAGCCGATCTGCACGACGCTTCCCGAGTCGGCAGTCGAGGCCGTTCGCGAACTGTTCCGGGGGTTTTACGCTCACACGCCCTACCGCCGAATTGCCGCCGTCGAGCGGGTCGACGAGGAGACGATCGCCGTGTACGGTGAGACGCGATCGAGCGCCAGCGGTGCCGACGACTGGGAGCCTCACCTCCATACCCAGGACGTCGATGACCTTCAGACCCTGTTGATCGAGTATTTCGGGCCGCTCTGGCGGGTTCGACGCCGTGAGCCACCCCTCGACCGATCGGGGGAGGCCGGCGGCGCGGTCGAGATTAGCCGCGTCGTCGGTCGACGGTTTCACTATCCCGGCGCCGAAGGGGATCGACAATGAGCGACAGGGGAACCGATCCCGGTGAACCGGCATCGGAGTGGAGCGAGGACGGCGAGTACTACGATCTCAACGGCCTGCGGGTCGACGTCGACCCGGATCGATTGCTCGCCGGGAGACCGACTGGTGAAACCCATGCCGGGCTCCGCGTGCTCGAGAACGATCACCCGGCGGTCCCCGAAATCGAGGTGCCGTACTTCCCCGCACCGCTCGATGGCGTGCCCCGCGACACCGAGGAGACGTTCTACCGGGCCCTCTCGCTCCACAAACCGGTCATTCTCGAGGGGGAGGCCGGAACGGGTAAAAACCATCTCGTGCGCGCGGTTGCGTCGAGGGTCACCCTCCCGGTCTACCGCCAGGAGTTCGGCGCTGACACGTCCGTGCTCGATGTCGTGGGGGAGAAGGACCTCGACGGGCACGGGGGGACCTACTACATCCTCGGCCAGGCCGCGAAGGCCGCAATCTTCGGCGGAATCTACGTCGCGGACGAACTCAACATGGCGACGGGCTCGGTGACGGCGTATCTCCACCCGCTGTACGAAGACCGGGGCAAGCGCGAACTCCATCTCCGGGGCGTGGGACGCACGCTCAGGGACCTGCCCTCGGACGAAACGTGGGACCCCGGAAAGCACCTCGGGCGATACATCCACCCGGACTTCCACGCGACGGCGACGATGAATCCCCTCCACTACGCGGACACCGCCGAACTCAACGACGCCCTGCGCTCGCGGTGTGTCGTGATCGAACACCCGTATCTCGCCGCGAGCGAGGACGACGAGGCGGGGATCGAGACCGAGGTGGAACTCCTCCAGGTCGAGACGGGGGCCGAAGACGAGGACCGACTGATCGACCTGGTCCGATTCGCGGCCGTCCTCCGCGAGGCAAGGCGGGAGGCAAACGCCATCGCCACCCCAATTGGCCACCGCGAACTCCGGGACACCGTCGAGATGGCCGGGCCGAACGAGGAGTTCATGGCCTACGACGAGGCTGCCCGGGTGAAATTCGTCGGCCAGGCCGCGATGAAGAGCGACAAGCAGTTCATCAGAGACGCGATCGCCGACGAACTCTGAGCGGTTCCCAATCACCCGTCCCGCCCATGCCAGTGACGCTCACCCCCGACGTCGATCGGGACGCCCTCGCGACCGCCCTCGGCAGGGCCGTCGACAGGCAGGCCGTTCGCACGGGTGAGGCCCGTCGTCGCCGCCTCGAACGAAACCTCCGTCGTCTCTCCCGGGCCTGGGAAACGACGGTCGAGATCGACGAGGAGATCCGCACGACTGCACTGGACTCGAGCGGCCCGGCGGACGAACCCGAATACGAGGTCACGATCACGGGCCGCCGGGTTCCCCAGCCGGTGACCGAATACGATCCGCGGGCCTGGGATTGGCTCGTCCAGCGGGCTCTCGCCGTGCACGAGGCCGGCCACATCCGGTACACGGACTACGAGGACTGGGAGGACCGACTGGCGACCCTCGACACCGGCGACGAGGGAGTGGCTCACACGCTTCACAACGCCCTCGAGGACGCCGCGATCGAGACCCAGATCGCCGAGCGATGGCCGAACTACTCCGATCCGCTTCGGACCATTCGTGCAAACCTCCTCGAGAACGCCACCATCGGCATTCCTGATCCCGAACGCGGCGGATTCGTCTATCCCGTCGCCCACGCCGTCCACGCCTCGATCCTCGACGTCTGGCTCGCTGCGGTGTACGACCTGGAGTTTGGCGTCCTCGATTCCCTGCTCGACCCGGCGGATTCCACACACCACTTCGTTACCGATGCGGACCGAACGCTGTTCGAGACCGAGGTGTTGCCCCGGCTCCCGGGGATCGTCGAAACCGTCCGGTCGACCCCCCAGAGTTTGGACCGAAACGCGGCGATCCTCGACTTCGTTCGAACGGTTCTCGACCTTCTCGAGGACGCCGACGCCGACGGTCGGACCCAGCAACGGGGCCGCGAGGGCACGGGTGCGACGGGAGAGGGGATGCCCGACGATTCGCGGGACAATCACTCCGGGGAAAGTGTGGCCCCAGCGGACGCCCTCGAGAACCCGGATTTGAAGGATATCGAACCGACCGAACGGGGGCCAGGCGGCTCGTCACTCGACTCGCTGTCGGCGGTCGATGTGATCGAGGACGTGGAAGCGGGGGCCATCGAGGAGGCCGCAGACGACGCCCGCGAGGAGGCTGGCGTGACGGAGGCCGCGCTCGACGAATACGAGGAGCTCGTCGGGTCGCTATCCGGCGACGGTGAGTGGGCCAGTGACGGGCTCCGTTCACTCGAACTCGTGATTCCGACCGAGTCCTGGGAAGCCGACGAGACGGTCCTGGAGCGGGTCCGCTCGGCGTACCGGCGGCTGGCCCGAATCTTCCGAAATCGCCTGCAACACGAACGACGCACGGCAATTCGTCGGGGGACCCGCCGGGGCCGGCTGGATCCCCAGCGCCTCTATCGAACCGGCGTGGAACCGATGCCGGATGACCTCAGGCGCCATCGCGAGGAACCCGATGAGAAGGACTACCACGTCGCGTTCGTGCTCGACCGATCCGCGTCGATGGGCCGGAAGATCCGTCAGGCAGAACTCGCCCTGGGGCTCCTGATCTACGCCCTCGAGGACGTGGGTGTCGAAACCTCCGTCTTCGAACTCTACGACTCGACCGTGCGAATCGCCAAACCGTTCGGGGTCCCGGCAGATCGCAATCGGGACCGGCTCTTCCACGGACGAACCGGCGGGGCGACGCCGTTGACGACGGTGCTGCACATCGTTCGAGAACGCCTGAACCGCGAGGCAACCCGGGAAACCAGACGGGTCATGTTCGTCCTCACGGACGACAGGCCGGCCAACCCACGGAGTTTTGCACAGACGATCGAGGCGACGACCTTCCCGGTGGTGGGGGTGAACCTTGCCGAGGCACCGTCCACCGGAACCTATACGCGGTCGGTCGCGGCGGAACCGGGAAGCGATCTTCAGGAGAAATTGCGGCAATTGGCGACCGAGATCCTGTTTTGAAAACTGTGGGAAAACGAATCATCGGCTGTGCCTCTTTTCGTCCACGATCGGAACGGGGCCGAGCGATCGATTGAATTTGTGGCTTCGGTCACTCCGTCGAGTGCGAGCGGACCCACAGCTCCCCGATGCGAGAGAGCCGGATACGATAGGAATTACCCTCGGCCTCCCGCTCGACGTATCCGACCCCTCCCGGGCCGAGCCGGTCGACGTTGTAGATGACCTTCGATCGGAAGCTGTCCGTGTACTGTTCCTCGAGGTCAGCCGCAAGGGTCTCTGCGAGGTCGCTGATCGAGTCGAATTCGCCGTGTTCCCCGAGGGTGAACAGGATCAGTTCCTCGAAGGGCTTGACGTTCGAGAACGGCGCGACGGGGAGTTCTTTCACGTGGCTTCCGTCGATCTCCTTCGCCCCGATCGTCGTGCCACGCTCGTCGAACTCGGCGCGGAGTTCGCGGGCGGTCTCGAGTCGTTCGTCGATCGTCTCGGGATCGATCCGGACGGCCCCCTCCCTGTTCACCTCCTCTCGGAGGGTCTCGAGCAGGTCGATCTCTGCCCCCAGTTCCTCGGCGAGTTCGGTCTCGAGGTACTTCTCCGGGGCCGTGTAGTACGTGTGGATCCGGTCGCGGTCCCCCTCACGTTCGACCATCACGGAGTGAGCGGCGGTGGCGAAAGCGAAACTCACCGGCCGCGGCATCGAGGAGACGTTCACCCACACCTCCTGGCCCGCCTCGAGTGCCGCGGTGATGGCCTCGAAGGCCAGTTCGAAGGCCGTATCGTAGTCGTACACGTCCGTGATCGTCATTCGCTCGGTCCTCGCGCCGAGCAGGTTCTCGAAGTCCGCCTCGAGTTTGCCGGCCAGGCGCTTCGAGTACTCGACGTTCCCCTCGCTCCCGACGGCTCCCTGGAGGAGCACGACGCGGTCGACCCGAAGCTGATCCCGGACGAGCGGGGCGATCAGCCGGTCGTAATCGAACCCCACCGGGACGATGTGTGTCTGTGGCCGCTCGGCGTCGGGTGGTCCCTCGGTCATCGCTCACGCACCTCGATGAGGGACGGATCTTCGCCCGGAGCCGATCCCGAGAGGATCGAGGCGACGACCGTCACGAGGACCCCGACCCCGATCGCATACAGGGAGAGACTCCAGCCGAAATAGGCGGTGGCAAAGAGGACGACTCCCGAGACCGTCGTCTCGGGGAGGACGTTGAAGGCGAGGTAGATCGCCTGTGGGACGACGATCCCGGCACCCATGCCCGTCCGTGTCGTCCCCCGCCAGTAGAGCGCGAGGACCACCGGCCCGGCCAACTGGGCGAACCCCCCGAAGGCGAGATCGCCGATATCGACCAACAGCGAACCGACGGTGGCCGCACCGAATCCCCCCTTCTCGATCCAGAGGCTCGCGAGCAACGCCGCGAGGGCGAAGACGACGACCCCGATTCGTCCCAGCTGATCCTCGCGACGATCCGAGAGGTCCCGGGCGACGAACGGTCGGTAGAGGTCCCGGGTGAAATAGGAGGATCCAGAGAGGAGCATCGAGTCCGAGGATGACATCATCGCCGCGATGGCCCCGGCGATGACGAGCGCGGCAAACCAGCCCGGGGTGTAGGCCGCAAGCAGCGACGGAAGCACGCTCTCACCCGCCGCCACGTCGGCCTCGATTCCCAGCCCGGCGGCCCAGGTTCCAAGCAGGAACGCGGGAACGAAAAGCAGGAGCACGAGCACTGGCCAGAGGGTGAAGGTTCGCTTCAGGACCCGTTCGGACCTGGCGGCGAAGAACCGCTGGTTGATCTGTGGAAACATGGTCACCCCGATGGCGATCGAGATGGCAAACGAGAGCATGAACTGCGGCGTGTAGGCCCCTCCCCCGAGGGCGAGAAAGCCCGGCTCGGTCGCCTGGATGCCCGCGTTGATCGCGCCGATCCCGCCGTCGACGGCCACGAGCACCCACCCCAGGGCCAGCCAGACGACGACGAGCATGAAGACCCCCTGGAGCGTGTCCGTCCAGGCGATTCCACGCATTCCCGCGAGTGCGACGTACGCGATCATGAAGACGGTGATGAGCGTCGCGCCGGTCCAGAAGGGAACCGCGCCCCGGGTGAGCCCAGTAATTGCCGCGCCCGCGCCGATCTGCTGGAGCATCACGTAGGGGAACAGCCAGAAGAGGGAGACACCCGCGACCAGCCCCCGGATCCCCCGGGAGTCAAAGCGGTCATCGAGCAGTTCCCCGAGGGTCACATACCCCGAGCGCTGGCCCATGAGCCACTGCTTGTACCCGATCACGTACCACAGGACGGCGAAGATGAGCCCGTCCATCAGGCCCATGACGAGGATCCACTCCGGGCCGAGCGAGAACGCGGTGTCCGGCCCGCCGAAGAACGTGAACGCCGAGAGCAGCGTGGCGAACACGGTGAAGAGGAGCACGACCGTTCCGAGGCTGCGGCTCGCGAGGTAGAAGTCCTCAGCCGTCCGCTCGGTCACGCGGTAGGCGATCAGGCCGACCGCCAGCGCGACGAGGAGATAACCGACGATGATCCCCATCTGGAGAGTCACGCTCATCGTCTCCCACCCCCGGGTCCCCCATCGTGGGTTCCGTCCGGCCGATCCCTGATCCCCGGTCGATCCGTGATCCAGAGCCCCCACGCCCGCGTGGCGAAGATCCGAAAGACGACCGCCGCGAGTCCCAGCCAGCCGATGTGCCACCAGAGCCAGAGCGGGAGTCCGAAGAGCAAACGAGCAGACCCCCAGAGGAACCAGGGGATCGCCAGTCCGAGCAACAGGGCGAACACGCCAGCCCAGCCGATCGATCGTGCGTCCATTTGATAACGAACTCGGTTTTCGAGGGTTAATAGGTTACTATTTCTTTGCATACTGCCCGTTCGAAGAAATATATTCTTCAATGAAGTCCCATGTGGGATCGTTTCGGCCCGGTCGCCGGTTCGGAACCGGCGGTGTCCGGCCGGTGGTTCGGAACCGGTGGCGTTCGGCGGATGGGTCGGCACTGATAAATCCGACCGGTGATCCGGAACTGGAGGCGTCCGGCGGACGTTTCGGCACTGATGGATCCGGTCGGTGGTTCTGAATTGGTGGTGTTCGGCCGGCGGTTCGGTACCGCTGCTATCCAGGAACGCGAGGGGGGTTCCTGTAACCCTGTCTCGCGGCGTTTTCGGGGGGGGGGTGGAAAAGGGTTCCACGGCCCGGCTCGTGCCCCTTTGACACCGACGACAGCTATTAAAGCGGCCCATTCGTCTTTTGAACTGACACGAACATGGAGGACACGGCGAAATATCTCATCCACGCGGACTTCGTCGCGGATGGCGTCGTCGAGCGCAGCGACGTCGTTGGGGCCGTATTCGGCCAGACCGAGGGCCTCCTGGGTGACGAACTCGAACTCCGTGACCTCCAGGAGTCCGCCAAACTCGGGCGGATCGACGTCGAGGTCGAGAGTACTGGCGGGCAGTCACGGGGGACGATCACGATCGCGAGCAGCCTCGACCGGGTCGAAACCGCGACCCTCGCGGCCGCACTCGAGGCGATCGAGCGGATCGGCCCGAGTCAGGCCGCTGTCGAGATCCAGCGGATCGAGGACGTCAGGGCCGCGAAGCGCCGGGAGGTCGTCGAGCGGGCGAAGGAACTCCTCGCGACCGCCTTCGACGAACAGGTGATGGACAGTCGGGCCATTCTCGAGGAGGTCCGGGAGTCGATCAGGGTCGAGGACATCATCGAGTACGAGGGCTTCCCGGCCGGCCCGCGGGTCGAGGAGAGCGACGCCGTCATCGTCGTGGAGGGTCGGGCGGACGTCCGAAACCTGCTGCGTTACGGGATCAAAAACGCGATCGCCGTCGAGGGCACGGACGTCCCCGAGGCCGTCGCCGCACTCACCCGCGAGCGAACCGCCACGGCCTTTCTCGACGGCGACCGCGGCGGGGAACTCATCCGGGAGGAACTCATGCAGGTCGGCGATCTCGACTACGTCGCACTCTCGCCCCGCGAGCGCTCCGTCGAGGATCTCTCCCGCCAGGAGGTCCACACGGCACTCCAGGAGAAGGTCCCAGTCGAGGCCCTCGAGACGGGTCAGGAGGCCGAGGGAGCCGATCAGCCCGTACCGACCGTGGGGGGTTCCCAGTCGAGTGTGGAGGGGGGCGGCGCCGTTGCGCTCGCCGCCGAATCGAGGCCCACTGCTCCCGAGTCGTCCGTCGAGGACACACCGAATGCCGAGGAACAGCCGACAGAAGCCGGCGAGGGGAGTGCCGAAACCCCAGCTGCCCCCACGCTCGCTGACCACATCGACGCCGTCTCGGGGAGCGAAACGGTCCGGATCCTCGCCGAGGATGCGAGGCAACTCGATTCGGGCGCCGTTTCGGCGGCCAAATCGCTGCTCGCCGAGGCCGACCCGGACGCAGCGACCGTCCTCATGGATGGAACCGTCACGCAGAAACACCTCGACCTGGCCGCCGAGGGCGGCATCGGCACCATCTATGCCCGGGAGGAGGGAGACATCGTGAAACAGCCCGCGTCGGTCGGGATCCGGTCACTCGCGGATCGCTGAACCGATACGAACGGAACGTCGGTGGGAACGGGCATTCACACGACGAGCAGCGAGACGAGCGCCCCGGCGACACCGCCCGCGCTCGTGGCGAGGAAGTTCACGGTCTGGTTGCCAACGTACTGCCCCTCGATCGTCGCCCCGGCCAGGCTGTCGACGGTCATCCCGATGAGCCCGCTCAGGACGATGACCGCCACCCCGATCGGCGAAATCGGGAGGAACCCGACGGCCAGCAGGCCGGTGAGAGCGGCCCCGGCGAGGCCGGCGAACTCCCCCTGCCAGGTCACCGCCCCGTCGGTCCCGGGCTCGACCCGTTCGAAGGTGGTCAGGAGGCGTGGATCGTCGAACAGCCCGCCGATCTCGCTCGAGAGCGTATCGGCGAGCGCGGTCGCCACGCTGCCGGCGAACGCGTAGACCAGCACCACACTGGAGACGGGGAGGCGGGGATGGGCGGCGAAGAAGAGCAGGGCGACCAGCGCGGCGAGCGAGTTCCCGAGGACGTTGCCGGTCCCGCGGGCCCCCTCGTTGGCCTCGGCGACTCCCCGGGCCACCTTCTGCTCGTAGCGGAACTTCGTTGCGAGCCCGCCGATGCCGAAGAAGGCGATCAAGACGACGAACCAGCCATAGCCCCCGAGCACGACGGCCAGAAGCGAGAGAAACACGCCCGTGAGCATGCCCGGAATGGAGGCGGTCTCGAGCGAGATCGAGAGCCAGCCGAACAGGAAGGACACGAGGAGGGCCACGAAAACGGGGGTCCAGGAGACGCCCACGGCGAGGTCGAAGAGCAGCCACAGAAAAAGCGTCAGAAAGCCAAGCACGAGCGGGTCGTTCCGGGCGACGAGCACGGATCTGAGCAGGGCCCCCAGGAACGCCCCGCTCGCGGCGACGAACAGGACGTGAGAGGAGCCTGTCGCTCCGCCCGTCAGCGCTCCCAGGACGAGCTGGCCGACGATTCCGGCTGCGCCACCGGCGAACACGAAGCCGGCAGTCGAGGAGACCGCCCCGCGGCGGACCCGTTCGACGGCCCGGCGTCCGAGATCCCCGTACCCGACGGTGAGCATCGTGGTCACGTAGACGGGTGGAGGCAGTTCCACGGCCGGAATCAGGGCGGCGAGCGCCCCGCCCGTGAGCGCGAACGAGACGAGGGTCCGCAGCCGGCCGTCCTGCACGTCGACGGCGGTCGAGAGGGCGTCGAAGAGCCTTCCCGCCGGGAGGAGGGCGCCCAGAACCGCGATGGAGAGAAAGATCGCCACCGTCCCCCACACCGAAACCGCGACGGCAAGGGACACCGTGGAGAGTGCCGCGAACGCCGCTGCCCGGGAGAGGAAACGGTTCACACGTTCGGGGACGTTTCGGGGCGGCTCACTTAAGGTCCTCGAAGCGGGGTGCCGATCCACGCGGGTTTTGTCCCCGGGCGTGCAACGTTCCCTGTGGCCCTCTACGATCGCTATCTCGCGCTCCGGGTCCGGCTGACCGCGGGCGAGCCGCCGGCCCACGTCGCGCTGGTCATCACCGAGCGGGACCTGCTGGAGCGGGGCGCGTACGGGAGCCTCGAGCGCTTCGTCGAACTGGCCTTCGAGGTCGGGGCCGAGCGGGTGACGGTGTACGTGAGCGTCCTCGATTCGGCCGTCCTGGGGACCGTCGAGCGATCGGTTCGACAGCTCGACTTTCCCCGCGAGGTGGCCATCCGGGACCCCCGGGCGCCCGAACCCGGGTCGGCGCCGATCCAGATCAACCTCGGGCTGGGCGGCAAGGAGGAGTTCGCCACCGCCGTGCGGTCGATCGCCGAGGCCGTCGAGGCCGGCGAGCTGGATCCCGAATCGATCTCCGAGCGCGACATCGAGGACCGGCTGGTGTTCGCCGACGAGCCCGACCTGGTCATCAAGACCGGCGAGGAGCGCCTCTCGGATTTCATGATCTGGCAGTCGGTGTACTCGGAACTGTACTTCACCGACGTCAACTGGCGGGACTTCCGCGATCGCGAGTTCCTTCGAGCGGTCCTCGAGTACAAAAAACGCACGCGCCGGTTCGGGCAGTGAACCCCGGCTCCGGTGCTGTTCTAGAACAGGTCCTCCAGTTCGTCGGTCTCGAAGGCCCGCTTTCGGTCCGGGCCCGTGTCGACCTCCTCGGCCGCCTCGCGTGCCCGGTCCATGAACGACTGGAGCCGGGGCGATCCGGCGATCCCAGAGAGGACCACGACGACCGCGATCCGCTCGCTCGAGAGCGGGAAGTCACCGCCCCTGACCAGCATGCTTCCCGTCTCGTCCTCGACCCACTTCCGGGCGCGCTCGACCCCCTTTCGCGAGAGTCGGTCCGGATCGCCGGCGACGATCACGAGTGCCGACTCCGCCGTCGTCGTCTCGGGAACGCTCATGTCCGTCAATAGCGCCTGGCGGGCCGTGCTCGTGATGACGTTGACGTTCTCGGCGGGGTCCGGGGAGGCGTCCGCCGCGGCGTAGCCGATCGCGGCCATCGACCCCCGCTTCAGCGTGTTGATCACCTCGCTCGAGTCGACGACCGACTCGCCCACACCCTCGACGGCCTCGCCGGCCGCGAGCACCAGTCCGATCCGTCGGGCGATTCGGTCGTTGATGGCCTCGAAGGACCCGGCGACGGATTCGCCGGTCTGGCGCCAGGCGTCGTTTTCGAGGAGGATCAGCGAGTCGGCCTCCCGGGCGACCGTCTGGACGGACTGCCCGGCGTTTTGCAGGTAGATCGCCCCCTCGTCCCGGCCCGGCAGGATGCCGAGGCCGTAGACCGGCTTGTCGTAGAGTCGCCGAAGCTCCTTTGTGAGGACCGGCGCGCCGCCGCTCCCGGTGCCCCCGCCGAGCCCCGCGACGAGGAGGATTGCCTCCGTTTCCGGCTGGACGATTCCGTCGAGACCGGCGAGCACCTCGCCGACGTCCGCCTGCATGATGGACGCCCCGAGTTGGTTGTCCCCGCCGACCCCGTGGCCGCTGACGCGGTCCTCCCCGATCAACATCGTCTCCACGTCGAGTCCCTTGAGGTCTGCGCTCGCGGTGTTCACGGCCAGGACGCCGCGAACGCCGTCGTAGCCGGCCTGGCGGTCGGCGTCCCGGATCGCCTCGGCGACGCGACCGCCGGCCTGTCCGAGTCCGATCAGCGCGGCTTTCATGGGTAACTTCTCGCAGGGTCGGGACAATAACGTTGGGTACCGATGGTTCCTTGTCGGATCCGTCCCCGCAGGCTTGGACGACCGGGGACCCCCTTCAGGAACTGGCACTCCACCCGGACAGCCTCGTGGTCGCAGTCGGTTCGAGTGCCTTGCGAACGTCCTCCTCCCGGACTCCGAGCGGCGAGAGGATCGACGCCGCGGCCCGGATCGCCCGATCGTGGTAGAAGCCCACGTCGTAGGTGTCGCCCGGCTCGTGGGCCAATCGGACCCGGTCCCGCGAGGATTTCTCGTCGTCGACCACGACGTAGTGGACGTCCTGGCCCGGGCTGACGTCGATCCCCTGCACGCGGGAGCGCTCGAGTGCGGCCACGTTTCGCGTGGACCGGGTGTATGCCTCGAGGGACTTCGAGACCCGGTTCGTGAGCCGGAGCCGATCCGGGTCGACCGTCCCCGTGGCGAGTTCGTCGAGCCACCGTCGGAGGGTCCGCAGGACCGGCTCCGGGGCCCGGTGCTCGTCGAGTGTCTCGAGCAGCGCGCGCTGGAGATCCCCGACCCACGCACAGGTCGAGCGCTGGCGCAGTTCGATCCCCCGGACCCTGTAGGGGTCCTCGCCCGGCGCCGGGTCGGTGCGGCGGCCGAAGTACTTCGTGAGCGCCCCTTCCTCGCCCTCCTTCGTCGGGACGAAGGCCACCCAGTCGTAGGCGGCCTCGTACTCCAGATCGATGTCGGTTTGCGCTGAGACGGTGGCCGCGATCTCCTCGAGTGGCCGCTGTGCGGCGTCCGCCCGTGGGGTCACCCAGATCGAATCCACGATGCCGTGGAGCACGCGATAGCCGCCCGCCTCGAGGTGGTCCTTGGCCGCGAGCAGGAGTCGCCGGGCGAAGGCGTTGATGGCCTCGTGGGCCTCGATCCGGCCGAACTTCGCGTTCGAGAAGCCCTGGTAGCCAAAGCAGGAGACGAGGATCCACTTGAGCGCCTCCGAGCGCCCCGCCAACGCCGCGCGGCGGTCCGGATCGTCGGTCTCGCGGAGTTCGGCCTTGATCGCCTCGCGATCCGCGATCAGCGGCTCGAGGACGTCGGGGAGATAGCCCCGCTCCGCACAGATCTCGTAGTCAAGCCCGGGGACCGTCGTCGACTCCCGACAGTCCCCGCGGATCGTCTCCGGGGAGATGTTCCGGGTGACGATGATGTTCGGGTACATCGAGGCGAAGTCGAGTTCGTGGACGTCCTCGTGGAGGCCCACCTCGGGGGAGAGGGTCGTCCCGCCCCGATCGGCCGCCTGGAGCTGGGCCATCGTCTTGAATCGCTCGTGGCGCCACGAGCGCCAGGGCACGAGCACGTTCCGCCGGCGGGCCTCCCGGATCTGGATCGCGGTGAGGACGTTGCCGATGGAGGCCCACCCGAGTTCCTGGAGCGGCTTCCGGGATCGCTCGACCAAATCGAGGACGCCCGCGAGGTTCGTCCGGCTGTAGAAGAAGGTGTTCGAGCGGTCGATGATGGCCCGACCGGGGACGGCATACCGGGCCGGGGAGTGGCCCACCCGCCCGTAACTCTCGTAGGTGGACTGACCCGCGAGCTGCCGATAGCCCGGCTTTCGCCCCACCGAGATCGGCTCGCGGTCGTGGTCGGCGGCCACGTCGAACAGCTGAGGGATCACGTCGGCGCTCGAGACCACGAGCACGTCCGGGTCGAGGGCCTGGAGCCGGTCGAGGACGGTTTCGAGCACGGCGAGCCGGTCGCCGGTGACCCGCTGGTCGCCGATGGTGGCCTCGCGGAAGCCGCTTTCCCCGGCCATTTCGGTCACCGGGACGTCGATCGAGAGCGTCTCGAGGTCCCGCTCCGGGACCGGCGAACGGCCCGTCTCGAGACAGTAGCGAAACTGCGGCGTGAAATCCACGTCGAAGAGCCGCAGCGTGCCGGGCCGGTCCATGTTCGCGATCTGCGGCGCGAGCGCGTCCACGCTCTCGACGTGGTCCACCTCGACGGCGAGGACCTCGCGGGCCTCGTGTCGCCAGCCCGGCCGCTTTTCGGCGACGGCGACCTTCGCGACGGTCGGGTGGGCCGCGAGGTTCTCGTGGACGCTCGCGAGCGCCTCCCGGTCCTCGCTGCCGACGTAGATGGTCGGCCGGTAGTCCGCATCGACCGTGGCCGTCGCGCCGTCGGCCGCTGCCGTCCACCGGCGGACGCGTCCGTCCTCGAGGAAATCGACGGTGAACATTCACTCCCTCGCCCCGGATTCGGTCGGATCGACTTCCCCCTCACCGGCTGCCGCACTCCCGCCGGAAGCGGCAGCCGTTTCGGCGTCGACCAACGCCGCCTGGAGCGACTCGACCCGCTCCTCGAGTGCGCCGATCCGGCGCTCCTGCTCCAGACAGATCGAGAGGAGGACGGCGTCCATCGGATCGGACGGGTTCTGGAAGCCGCCCGCGTCGGCGTGGGCCCGGGCGTGCTCCCAGAGCCGGTCGAAGGGCTCGCGGTTTCGCCGCCGGAGCGTGTGACGGTAGTCGCCCCAGCGCTCCTCGAGGGTGCGGAGCCGATCGCGGTAGGTCGGGTTGGTGCGGCCCATCAGGGACTCACCCGGGCTGTGGATCGTTGCGTTGCCCCCCTCTCGTGGAGCGGCCGTCGGGCCCCGAGGATCCGGGCCCAGTAGGCCAGGGTCGTCTGTACCGTGGACCCGCCCTCGGGATAGACCAGCGTCTCGAAATCCGCCCCCCGGAATCGCGGACCAAACGCCGTCCGCTCGACCTCGATGACGTCGGTCGCGAGCCGCTCGACCGGGGCGCTGAACGCGTCCGCGTCGGTCCGGGTCGCGAGGACGGGCAGCCCCTCCTCGCGGGCGTACCGGGCCAGCCGGGAGAGAGTCTGCAGGAGGAGCGTCTCGGGCTCGGCACCCCGGATGTCCTCGTCCCGGTAGCGGGCGTCGACGGCCGGGACGACGAGGAGCCCGGTTTCCGCTCCCAGTTCCGCTCCCGCGTTTTGGACCAGCGCCCGGTGCTGGGAGGCCGTGAACCCGCGGGCGATTCGAATGCGGTCGAGAACCCGCCTGGAGGGGGCGACCTCGGCGAGGTGGCTCGAGATCCCGTGGCCGTTCGCGTCGATCCAGACCGCCGACCCGCCCTCGAGGAGCAGGTGATCGAGCACGAGGGCATGCAGGGGGCCGACCGCTCGGCCGTCCGTTTCGAGGAGGTGGACCCCCTCGCACAACTGGGGCAGTTCGGGGATGGACCGGGAGTGCTGCATGGGTAATTCGAGGAGTCCCGACCGGAAAAAGCGGCCACGGACCCTTCCGACCCTTCCGGACCGGGTCAGTCCGGTCGCGGGGCGTCCTCCACGAGGCGGTACTCGCGGCGCTGGGCGGCCCCCGAGGCCGCGAGGAGGTCGTACTGCTCGAGCTTCCGGAGGTACTTCCGGACCGTCCGTCGCGAGCGCGGATCGTCCATCCGCTCGGCATACCGCTCGTAGATCGCGCCCGGGCTGAGCGGCCCGGCCGCCGCGAGGAGCTCGTAGATCGCCCGCTGGTGGTCGTTCAGCCGCTCGAGGGTCGCCCGGCGCACGTCGTGGCTGGCCGCGTCGATCGCCCTCGTCACGTGGTCGGGCCCGATCCGCTCCGTGCCGTCCTCGACGGCTCGGCGGGCGGCGCCCTCGAGTGCGGCGATGGCGTCCCGAGCGTTGCCGTTCGCGGCCCGGGCGACGTCTCCGAGCAGGTCCGGTTCGATCACGTCGGGCTGGAGGCCGTATCTGGCCCGCTGTTCCAGGATCGGCTCGAGTTCCGCGGCCGTGTAGGGGGAGAACGTCACGTCGACGAAGGTGCGGAGCCGGGACTGGATCCGCTCGTCCAGTCCGGCCGTCACGCCGGCCCGGTCGTTCGCGGTCACGACGACCGCGAGGTCCCGCGTTTCGTAGAGGTCATAGAGCACCTCGGGATCGGCGAGCTGGTCGGCCTCGTCGAGGATCACGACGACCGGCGCCCCGATCTCCCGGAGGGCGTCCTGGAGCGCCGTCGCGGCGTGATCCCGGGCCCGCACCTGCTCCCCCTCGATAGCCTCGACGATCCGGTAGAGCACTCGATACCGGGAGTGTTCGGACCAGCAGTTGACGACCGCGGTGTGCAATTCGCCGGCGTGGGCGGCGAGTCTCTCGAGGAGATAGCGGCTACTGCTCGTCTTGCCCGTCCCGGCGGGACCGGCGAGGAAGAGCCCCGGGGCGGGTTCGCCCTCGAGGATCGGCTCGAGCGCCGTCGCCATCGTGTCGAGTTCCCCGTCGCGGGAGTGAAAGTCGGCCGGGACCCACTCGGCGCCGAAGACCGCGCTGTCCGCGAAGATCGCGCCTCGATGGGACCGACGGAGCATGATGGACCGTCGGAGATCCTCGGCCTAAACCGACCGCCTACCGGGGTGAAAGTGAAACTGCCCGGGCGCCGATCGCAGCCGGCTGCCCCGCTATTGCAACCCGGCGGGCGCCTCGCCGGGCAACTCCTCACGGTCGTGGGGCGCCTCGAAGTCGAGGTCGGGCCCCCGGGCGACGATCCGCTTGGGGTTGATCTGGGGGTGGGTCCGGTAGTAGTGCTCCTTGATGTGGGCCAGGTTCACCGTCTCGGGGACGCCGGGGAGCTGGTAGCTATCGCGGGTGTGGCCCCACAGGGTGGGATAGTCCCGGAGCTGGCTCACGTTGCACTTGAAGTGGGTGTGATAGACCGAGTCGAAGCGGACGAGGGTGGCAAAGAGCCGCAGGTCGGCGAGGGTCAGCCGGTCGCCCACGAGGTATCGCTGCTCGGCGAGTCGCTCCTCCCAGCGGTCGAGCGCCGCGAAGAGGTCCTCGACCGCCTCGTCGTAGGCCGCCTGGGAGTCCGCGAAGCCGGCCCGGTAGACGCCGTTGTTGACCCCCTCATAGAGGTCTGAGACGACCCGGTCGATCTCCTCGCGCCGATCCTCCGGGTAGAGATCGACTGGCCCATCGCGGCGGGCGTCGAAGGCCGTCGCGAGCATGCGCATGATCTCGATCGACTCGTTGTTGACGATCGTCTCGGTCTCGCGGTCCCAGAGGACCGGCACCGTCGGCCGCTTCGAGAACCGCGAATCTGCGAGCTGGTAGACCTCCGCGAGGTAGTCGGTGCCGTTGACCGTGTCGGGGGTGCACCCGTCCTTCTCGGGGGTGAACTGCCAGCCCCGATCCTCGCGATACGGGTCGAGGACGTCCATCGAGATGACGTCCTCGAGCCCCAGCAACTTCCGCACGAGCACGGCCCCGTGGGCCCACGGACAGGCCCGCGAGATGTAGAGGTGATAGCGATCCGGCTCCGGCCGGAAGGTGGCCTCGGGGTCGTCCCGAATTTTGTCCCGGAAGACCGCCTCCTGGCGCTCGAATCGGCCGACCTCGTCGGACTCGAACATACCGAGATATCGGCGTGCTGTCGTAAATAGGCGGCGTCGGCGGCAGTTCCATGGCGGTTTCGGATCGTTTGAGGAATGACCCCCATCCATCCATTCGCCGATCCTGGGGTGGAGTACCCTTCCAACTCGATTGCCGGATGCCAGAGAATCACCGGATGTCAGGGAATCACTCGATGCCAGAGAATCACCGGATGTCAGGGAATCACCCCGAAGTCGGGTGCTGGATGCCGGCGAACATCGTGTCGACCCCGGCCTGCTCGGCCGTCATGACGGAGGGATGGACCGCGACCCCGATGACGTAATCCTCCCCGTGGGCGACCCGAACGAGATGGACGGTGACGTCGACCTCCCGGTCGGCAACCCGGGTCGTGGCCTCGAAGACCGAGACGGTCGCGTCCTCGCCGAGGACGGTCACTGTGCGGTTGTCACGAAACGCCACGTTCGAGAGCCCCCTCTGGGCCGTCGAGATCGTCCCGAGGAGCTGGCGCGGGCTCAGCTTCCCCACCGGGTTCACGGCCTGCCCGGCCACGATCATCTGGGGAGTCGCGACCACGACCACCGTCCCGACGGCGCCGGTGCTTTCCACCGAGCGGTTCCGTTCGTAGGTGGCGATCCAGTTGGTCGCTTCGATGGTCCGTTCCTGGCCGAGGGCCTCGACCGTCCGGCTGATCGACTGGTTCTCCACGCCGCGGAGGTCGTACCGGGCCTCCTGCAGTGTGTCATTCGAAACGGTCGCCGCGTTGGCGCTGAATTCGAGCGTCTCTCCGGTGAGGAGCGCACACCCGCTCAGCGAGACGAGTGCCACGAGTGCCACGACTGCCAGTGTGCGTCGGTCCATACCACCCATTGGGTGTCCCGGTATCTTAACCTTCGTCCGGCAGCGACCGGGTCAATCGGCGGGCGAATCGGCCTCCTCGACCGGCTGCTCCCCGTCCGGCAGCGTCTCGCCCAGCCGGTCGAGCACCCGTCGGCCCTGCACCTCGTCGCCCAGGGCCCGGACCAGCGCGAGGGCCCGCCGGGTTCGGGTCCGGCGCCAGGAGGCCTCGCGGGCCTCGTAGGTCCGGATCGCCCGGAGGAAGTCGACCTTCGAGAACTCGGGCCAGTAGGGCGTACAGAAGAAGGCCGCGGCCTCGTTCCCGTTCGCATACCAGGGGAGGAAGTTGCTCGTCCGCTCGTCCCCTCCGGTCCGGACGATGAGGTCGACCTCCCGCATCGATCCGTGGTAGAGCCGGGATTCGACGGTGTCCACGTCGACCGTCGCGGGGTCGAGTTCGCCGGTGGCGACGTCGCGGGCCACCTCCCGGGTCACGTCGAGCAGGGCGGCCCGGCCGCCGTAGGCGATCGCGACATTGAGCGTCAAAGCGTCGTACTCGGCGGTCTGGCGCTGGGCGAAATCGATGGCCTCCTGCACCCGCTGGGGCATCCGGTGGGTCTGGCCGAGCACCCGGATGTGCACCTCCTCCTCGTGGACCCGGTCGCTGTCCGCGAACTCGGAGAGCTTCTCGGCGAGCAGGTCATAGAGGTGTTCTCGCTCCGCGGGGGGTCGGTCGAAGTTCTCCGTGGAGAAGGCATAGATCGTCAGCTCCTCGATTCCCAGCTCGGCACACCACTCGAGGACGCGCTCGGTGGTCTTCGCGCCGGCCTCGTGACCCTCCTTCGGCGCGTCCCCCTGCTCGCGGGCGTAGCGACGGTTCCCGTCCTGGATGATCGCCACGTGGGTGGGCGCCCCCGAGATCTCCCGGCGGAGCAGTCCCTTGTAGATGGCCCGGAAGCTGCGGGTGACCCACTCTCGCATCGTCTGAATCCACTCTCCCGGCGTCCATGAGTTTTCCGCTCGAAGCCCGGTCTCAGTCGGCGTTGGGCTCGGGATCGAAGCGGTCGGGAAATCCCCGGGGAAGGGAATCGATTCGTCGTCCGGGAGACCGGAGCGGCTAAACGGTCCCTCGCCCAACCCCTCCCATGGCCGAGACAGCCGACACGGAACTCTACCAGCAGGCGGTCTCGCTTCTGGGCCCGGGCGAGGCCGAACTCGCCGGAATCGTCGTTCACACGGACTTCGACCGGACCGAGGAGGCAGCGATGAACGAGTTGATGCTCTCGATCGGCGAGCGAATCGCCGACCAGCTTCAGGAGGGCGAGATGTACGTCTACGCGGGCGAAGACGACGACCGCTTCGGGGCCGGCCAGTTCCACGGTCGCCGGCTGGACGACGATGGGATCATCTGGGAGTGCCAGCAACTCCTCCGCGAGCACACCTTCGACCTCGTCTTCTACTGGGAACGGCGGGGCGAACAGGGCGCCATCGTCTCCGCGGTGAACGAACTCGTCGACGCGGTCGTCCCGATCACCGAGGACGGGTTCGTCCTCCCGGAGTGAGAGCGCAAAACCGGTCGGCCACGCCGGAACGAAAGCCCGTTTCATCCGCCGGCTCGAGACGACAGGTATGGGAGAGACACTCGCGCCCGAAACGATCCGAAACCGACTCCCGGCAGGGTGGACCTATGAGGACGGACGGGTCCGTCGGACATTCGAGTTCGACTCGTATCTCGCCGGGGTGGACTTCGCGAGGAGGGTCGCCGAACTCGCCGAGGAGGCCGTCCATCACCCTCGAATCGTGATCGAGTTCCGCGCCGTCACCGTCGCGTTCACCAGCCACGAGGCCGGGGGCGTCACCGAGCAGGACCTCGAACTCGTCGAACGGGTCGAGCAGCTCTGAACCCCCACCGCGACACCCATACGCCCGTGGTGATGGGAGCGGTCTCTCTCCTCGACTGACGGGCCATCGATTCACCCGTCGCGCAACGCAAAGCACTTATCCGCCCGCTGACAACTGTGGCTCGAATGCAGCCCGAGGCCTACGATTTCTGGGTGCTCGACCTCGACGGCACGCTGGTCGACACCGAGTGGGCCTACACGCGGGAGGTCTTCGACGCGGTCGGCGAGCGAATGGGGTATCACTTCACCGACCGCGAGGCCCGCTCGCTCTGGCACGGGCTCGTCGGCTCGCGCGACGCCTATCTCGAGCGACTCGGCTTCGAACCGGTCACGTTCTGGGAGACCTTCCACGCCGTCGAGGACCCGATGGAGCGGGCGGCGGCCACCTACCTCCACGACGACGCGGCGTTCGTCGCGGACCTGGACGTGCCGGTGGGCATCGTCACGCACTCCCAGCCGTTCCTCGCCGAGCCGGTGCTCGAGAGCCTCGACATCGCGGACTGGTTCGACACGGTCGTCACCTGCTCTGCGGAACTCGGCTGGAAGCCGGACCCGACCCCGGTCGAGGCGGCGATGGACGACCTCGGCGTCTCCCCCGACACCTCGACGGGGGTGATGGCTGGCGACGCGGACACGGACGTCGGCGCGGCCTGGAACGCGGGACTCGACGCCGTCCACGTCGAGCGCCACGGAGCCACAGAGCGCGGGAAGTGCGTGCTGGGCGATTATCGGGTCTCGAGCTTTACCGACCTGTGGACCCAGTCGGCCTCGGATTGATTCCGCGCGGAACCATCGAGTACCCCCGCTCGCCAGTCAAACGCCGTATCGGTCGTGGACGTCCTCGATCGGAACGATCTCGAGCACACCGACCTCCCCTTCGTCCTCCAACACCGTGTAAAAGGCGGTGAAACTCCGCGAAATGTGGAGTCGGTACCGATCGCGGCGACCGGCTATTGGGCGCTTTTCTCTGTCCCCTCGACCGCGTCCAGGGTACGGGTTTTCCGCCAAATGGCCCAGTTTCTCTCTGCAGATCCGCGTCGTTTTCTCGTCGGCGACCGGCAGAAACTCCGCCGGGTCCGGACCGAGCAGTACGTCGTATTCAGGCATCTTCGAGATGCGTCAACTCGTCGCTGTCCGCGGCTTCGAGGTCCTGAAATCGCGCTTCCAGGTTCGTTCGTCGCTGTCGCGTGACCATCTCCTCGAGCAAGTCATCGTAGGTCTGTCGAGGGTCTTTCAACTCGTGGAGTTCCCTTCTGGTTTCATCGGTCACCGGGATGCGTTTGTCGGCGGACATTCGCTACCAGGACGTAAAGCACTGACAGCCGTCACAGTTTCCCATCACGATTACCCCGCAGCACCGATGCTGCGGCCTCGACCGGGTCAGCACGATCCCTCGCCCCACCGTTCCACCGTGATTATTTCGGTCGATGGGATTTCGGTTCGTGCCTCCTCGACCTGCACCCAGCCGTCGATCTCTCCGAGGGAGGGAAGCCCGCCTCGCGGAGCGACTCGGGCGGTTGGGCTCTCGCCCGTCTTCGTCGGTTCCTCGAGGCTGAGGCCGTGAACCGTCCGGTGACCCTGCTCGCTTTCGAGACCGTCGGGGAGCGTGGCTCGGACGGTGGGTGGATCGACGACGGCTGTCCCGGCCGCCCCGCCGAGCGCCGGTCGAACGAGCACCCAGGCGACGACCATGGCGGCGATCGGCGTCCCGGGGAGCATCGCGATGGGGGTTCCAGAGACGACGCCGATGCCCGCGCTGTGGCCGGGTCGAAGCGCCAGTCCGTCGACCACTACCTCGCCCCGATCCGCCACGACCGCCGGCAGGAGGTCCCGTGAACCCACCGAGGATCCGCCGGTCGTGACGATGAGGTCCGCGTCCAGCTCCCGATCGATCGCCGCTCCAAGAGCGTCCTCCTCGTCCGTCACGACGTCGCGGTACCTGGCGTGCCCACACCAGTGTTCGACGAGCATTGAGCCGACGAGCCCGTTCGTCTCCACGACCTCCCCCGGCCCCGGATCCGACCCGACGAGTTCCTCGCCCGTCGGAACGACCGCGACCTCTGGCGGTTCGACCACCGGAACCGCCCGGATGCCGGCCACTCGCAGCGCCCCCAGATCACCCGGTCGAAGGCGGTGAGCCGCTTCGTACAGTTGGGCCCCGACCTCGAAGTCCGCCCCGATCGGGGTCACGTGGGTTCCCGAGGCGACCGGCTCGGTAACCGTGATCCCCTCGCCGGTCTCCTCGACCGATTCGACCATCACGACGGCGTCTGCCCCCTCGGGAACCGCCGAGCCCGTGTGAACCCACGTCGCTTCACCGTCCCCGACAGGTCCGTCCGTCGTTTCGAGGAACGTCGGCTCCGCCGCGGTGGCTCCCGCCGTGTCCCGGGCCCGGATCGCGTAGCCGTCACGATTCGACCGCCGGTAGTGGGGCTGTGGCCGTTCGACCTCGATGGGCTCGGCGAGCACCCGGCCCGTTGCTTCCCGGACTGCAACCGTTTCGGTTCGGTCGATCCGGCCGATTTTCCTCCCGAGTTCGGCGATTGCGTCCTCGACGGTCGTCGATCCCCCGTCCGGGACGAACCCACTGGGCCGGTTCATGGGCACGCATACGTGATGTTCCGCCAAAACAGGCGGGGTAGGTGGTTCCGTGGGAAAGGGGGGGGGGAGTTGGGCCGGGTACGACGGGGATCGGTGGTGAGGAGTACCCCGACGTTTTTGCACTCGAGTCCGTCTCCAGAGTCATGACCGACGTCCTGTTCCTGACGAGCGAGGAAGTCTCGGGGCTCGCCGAGCCGGCGGCGTTCGTCGAGGCCGTCCGTGACGCGTATCGCCAGCGGGGTGAGGGCGCCCCGGCGAAACCTCGCACCGCTCTCGAGAGCGAGTCGCCAGCGGGACTGTTCACGACCTATGCAGCCGTGCTCCCGGACACGGGGGTTATGGGCGGCTACATGTACAGCGCCGGGTTCGGGGCCGGTGACGCGTGGTTCGTCACGCCGCTTTTCGACGCCGACTCGGGCGAACTGCTTTCGATCGTCGACGGGGCGAGCATGAACCCACACAAGACCGGGGCCACCGGGGCCGTCGGTGTCGACACATTGGCTCGCGAGGACGCAAGCGAACTCGCGATCATCGGCAGTGGCACCCAGGCCCGGGGGCAACTCCGGGCGACGGCGACGGTGCGGAACCTCGATGCGGTCCGGGTCTTCTCGCCGACCCGGGAAAACCGCGAGACGTTCGCCGAGGAAATGACCGCCGAACTGGATCTCTCGATCACGCCCGTCGAGAGCGCCGAGACCGCGATCGAGGGGGCCGATATCGTCATCACGGCCACGAAAGCCAGCGAGCCAGTCTTCGACGGCTCGCTCCTCGAACCTGGGACCCACGTCACCGCGATGGGCCAGTACGATCCCGATCGCTTCGAACTCGACGCGACGACCGTCGAGCGCTCCGTGTACGTGCCCGATCTGGTTGCCCGAACCGATCAGGACGCCGGTGCCTATCTCAACGCCGTCGAAACGGGCGCCATCGATGCTGATCATGCCCACGCGGAACTCGGGGAGGTGATCGCTGACGTGGCACCCGGTCGAACGGATCCCGAGCAGATCACCGTCTTCGACAGCGGGGGCACCGGCATCGAGACCGCAGCAGCCGGGTACCTCCTCTACGAGCGGGCCAGCGAGGCCGGGCTGGGTACCACGATCGAGTTTTCCCCGGCGAGCGAGGCGTTTTGACGGCGGTGGCCTGCGCCCTCGGGAGGGATCGGGATCACCGCAACCCTCGTTTCTCCGCCAATCCGACCCGATTCGAGGGGCACTACGTTCCTCGGCCCGACAGCGGGGTATGGACGTTCCGCCGTTCGAACTCGAGCGCTGGTTCGCGGAGTACGAGTTCGACGCCGACATCATGCTCGCGGAATCGGGGATCAGGAGCCTGTCGGCCGACCGCTTCGACCTCGACCCTGGCCGTCTCGGATACGTCATCCCGACGAACGGCGATTCCGAACTGCGCGCAGCGATCGGGTCCCGATACGGTCGAAGCCGGGATGAGGTGCTGCTCACCGTCGGCACGCAGGAGGCGAATTACACGCTCCACCGCTCGCTCCTCGATCGCGGTGATCACGCAGTCGTGATCACGCCGACCTACCAGGCGCTCCGAACCGTCCCCGAAACGATCGCCTCGGTGACCACCGTCTCACTCCAGCCTCCGGACTGGATCCTCAACCTCGACGCCGTTCGCGAGGCGATCCGCCCCGAGACGAAACTCATCGTTCTCAACAATCCCAACAACCCGACCGGCCGGTATCATGACCCGGAGACGATCGAGGCGCTCTACGACCTCGCGGCGGACAACGACGCCTCCCTCCACGCGGACGAGGTCTACCGCCTCCTCTCCCCGGATCCGGACCCGCGGTTGCCTCACTCGGCGAGCGGGGCATCAGCACGGCCGGGCTCACCAAGGCCTACGGGCTCGCTGGCCTCCGATTCGGCTGGCTCGTGGGTGCCGAGGAGATCGTCGAGGGGGCGTGGCAGTGGAAGGACTACACCACGATCTCGCCCTCGAAGATCGGCCAGCACATCGCCAAACAGGCCCTCGGCGAGCAGGAGGCCGACATCCTCGCTGCGAACCGGGAACTCGCCGACCGGAATCGAGCCATCGTCCGGGACTTTCTCGCAGAACGGGACCTCGACTGGTCCGACCCGGTCGGAGTCAACGGGTTCGTCGAGGTTCCGCCGGGATTCGACGGTTCGGAGGCGTTTTGCCGCGAATTCGTGGAGCAGGAGTCGGTGGTGCTGGCACCCGGCGCGGCCTTTGGCTTCGAGGACTACTTCCGGATCGGCTTCGGGCTCCCGACCGCCGAGTTGGCGGAGGGACTCGACCGATTGGACTCGTTTTTGGCCCGAGCCGACACCCCGACCCCCGACTGAACCGATACCTCGATTCCGGACAGAGCCCACACTTCATCCCCGACTGAACCGATACCTCGTCATCGGATTGAACTGCCATCCCGTCTCCGGACCGAGCCGACCCCTCCACGTCGCTCGATTCGTGATGGAACGTGTCACCACGCGAAAAAACGGGGACAGGTTGGAGAAAACGGAACCAGCTTGGGGAAAACGGGGACAGATTGGGGAAATCGGAACCACCTGGGGGAAACGCCTCAGTCGAGGTCGAAGCGGTCGAGCTGCATCACCGTCGACCACGCCTCGACGAAGTCCTCGACGAACTTCGCCTCTGCGTCTTCGGCACCGTAGACCTCGGCGATCGCGCGGAGCCTGGCATTCGCCCCGAAGACCAGATCCACGCGTGAACCCTCCCACAGGACCTCGCCCGTCGCGCGATCCAGTCCCTCGAAGCGGTTCTCGGAGCCGTCGACGGCTTCCCACTTCGTCTCGTTGTCGAGCAGGTTCACGAAGAAGTCGTTGCTCAGCGTGCCGGGACGGTCGGTGAACACCCCCAGCTCGGAGTCGCCGTAGTTGGCGCCAAGCGCGCGCATCCCGCCGACCAGCACCGTCATCTCCGGTGCCGAAAGCGAGAGCAGATCGGACCGATCGATCAACATCTCCTCCGGGTCTCGCTCGGCGCCATCGCTGTAGTAGTTCCGGAAGCCGTCCGCCGCCGGTTTGAGCGCCTCGAAGGAGTCGACGTCGGTCTGCTCCTGGCTGGCGTCCGCCCGGCCCGGTTCGAAGGGCACGGTCACGTCGTACCCTGCCGCAGCGGCCGCCTGCTCGACGGCGGCGTTCCCACTCAGCACGATAAGATCCGCGAGCGAGACCCGCGTTCGGTCGGACTGTGAATCGTTGAAGTCCGCCTGGATCGATTCCAGGGTCTCGAGGACCGACTCGAGCTGTGCCGGTTCGTTCACCTCCCAGCTCCGCTGGGGCTCGAGGCGGATCCGGGCGCCGTTCGCCCCGCCGCGCTTGTCGCTGTCGCGGTAGGTCGAGGCAGCCGCCCAGGCGGTCTTGACGAGTTCGGGAATGGTGTGCTCGGATTCGAGAACTCGCGCTTCGAGCTCGGCGACGGCGTCCTCCCCGATCAGGTCGTGGTCGACGTCCGGGATGGGATCCTGCCAGATCATCACCTCATCGGGGACCTCGGGGCCGAGGAACCGCTCCGGTGGCCCCATGTCCCGGTGGATTAGCTTGTACCACGCCCTCGCGAAGGCCTTCTGGAACGCCGAGGGGTCCTCCTGGAACCGCTCGAGAATCTCCCGGTAGTCGGGGTCGCGCTTGAGCGCGACGTCCGTGGTCAGCATCATCACGTCCTCCTTCTCCGTGGGGTCCGCGACGCCCGGTGCGGCCTCGTCAAGTTCGCCGCTCTGTGTCGTCCACTGCCACGCGCCACCGGGCCCCTTCTCCGGCCACCACTGGTGCTCGAGCAGGTTGTCGATGTAGCTCATGTCCCACTGGGTCGGCGTGGTGTTCCAGGGCCCTTCGATGCCGCTCGTGATCGTGTCGGGGCCCTTCCCCTCGCCGTACTCGTTCTCCCAGCCGAGGTTCTGATCCTCGATGGGCGCGGCCGCCGGCTCTGGGCCCAGGTGCTCGTCGGGATCTGCGGCCCCGTGGACCTTGCCGAAGGTGTGTCCGCCGGCGATGAGCGCGGCCGTCTCCTCGTCGTCCATCGCCATCTGTCCGAAGGACTCGCGAATGTTCTTCGCGGAGGCCTCAGGGTCCGGCTCGCCGTTCGGGCCCTCGGGGTTCACGTAGATGAGGCCCATCACCGTGTTCCCCAGGGGCCACTTGAGGCTCCCCTCCTCGGTGAAGCGCTCCTCGGAACTTGCCTCCCACTCCTCCTCGGGGCCCCAGTCGACGGCTTCATCGGGCGTGTAGTCGTCCTTGCGACCACCAGCGAACCCGAACGTCTCGAAGCCCATGGATTCGAGGGCCACGTTCCCGGCCAGGACGATGAGGTCGCCCCAGGAGAGTTTGCGGCCGTACTTCTGTTTGACCGGCCAGAGGAGCCGCCGGGCCTTATCGAGGTTGGCGTTGTCCGGCCAGCTATCGAGTGGCGGGAGTCGCTGCCGGCCACCGGCGGCCCCGCCCCGGCCGTCGAAGGTTCGATACGTCCCGGCGCTGTGCCAGGCCATCCGGATGAAGAGCGGCCCGTAGTGGCCGTAGTCCGCCGGCCACCAGTCCTTCGAGTCGGTCATCACCGCCTCGATGTCGGCCTTGACCGCCTCGAAGTCGAGGTCCTGGAAGGCCTCGCTGTAGTCGAAATCCGGGCCGTACGGATCGGTCTCCTGTGCGTTCTGGTCGAGTATGTCGACGGGTAACTGGTCCGGCCACCAGTCCCGATTCGATCGTTTCATCGCTGAGTAATTGCGGCCTTCAGGGTTTAATTGTGCCCCTCGCGGAAGTCCCGTCCTCGGAGAGACGAAGGCGACGGTCGGAGAGCGATGGTCGAAGAATGCGGTCGACGGGACTGCCCGTTCGTCCGTCGCCGATCGGTGGTTCGCGGGCCTGACGGATCGTTCCGGGGCGGGCCGTTCCAAACTGTTTATACCGCACAGGCGAAAAACCCGCGGTATGCCGAAACAGCAGAAGGAGGTTCGAGATCTTCAGGAGGGGAACTACGTGATGATGGACGACGCCGCCTGCAAGATCACGGCCTACAGTACGGCCAAACCGGGCAAGCACGGCAGTGCCAAGGCCCGAGTGGAGGGCCGCGGGGTCTTCGACAACAAGAAGCGATCCTTCTCCCAGCCGGTCGACCAGAAGGTGTGGGTCCCGATGATCGAGCGCCAGCAGGGCCAGGTCGTCTCCGTCGAGGGCGACGACGCCCAGATCATGGACCTCGAGACATACGAGACCTTTACGATGCGGGTCCCCGAGGACGAGTCCCTCTCGCCCGACGACGAGATCGAGTATCTGGAGTACGAGGGGCAGCGAAAGATCGTCGGGTGATGTTCCCCGGCGCGAACGCGGATCGTGCGGAAAGCGACTTCGTGATCGTCGGGGCCCCACTCGACGTCTCCACGAGTTTTCAGCCCGGCACTCGCTTCGGCCCCGACCGGATCCGTCGCTTCGCGGCGGGATTCGAGGATTACGACCACCACACCGAGCAGCATTTCACCGACCTCCGGGTCCACGATCACGGCAACATTGAGGCGTGGAACGACGCGCGGGAGTACCTCGATTTCCTCGCCGGCACGCTCGGCGACGTTCGGAGCGAGGGGTCCATCCCCCTCCTTCTCGGGGGCGAACACACGGTCACCGTGGCCGGCGTCGAGGCCGTGGACCCGGACGTGTTCGTCACGCTCGATGCGCACCTGGACCTCCGGGAGGAGCTGGGCGGCACCGAGTGGAGCCACGCGACGGTGACCAATCACGCCCTCTCCGTGGCGGATCGGGCGGTGATTCTCGGGGCGAGGGCCGGCAGCGAGGCGGAGTGGGACCGTGCCGAGGCGGCGGACGTCGCCGTCGTTCCGCCCGGGGACGTCGGGGACTGGACACCGGAATTCGACGCCGAATCGGTCTACCTCAGCGTGGACATCGACGCCGCCGATCCCGGGGTCGCCCCAGGGACGGGAACGAAAGAACCGTTCGGACTCGGGTCCCGGGACCTCCGGCACGTCGTCGAGCAGGTGGCTCCGATCATGGACGGGTTCGACGTGGTCGAAGTCAACGATCGGGACGACGGCCAGGCAGCCACTCTCGGGGCGAAACTCCTCAGGCTGGCCGTCTTTCGATCGGCGGCGGGCGGATCGACCCGGAACTCTTTGTAGGAGCAACGCGATCGACCCGGCATGCAAACCGATGAACTGTTCGACCGGCTGGACGAGGAACTGTCGATCGAGGACTACGCCGGGGTCGACGCGAGCGCGAACGGGCTCCAGGTCGGAACGACCGCCGGATCCACGGAGCGGGTCGCCTTCGCCGTCGACGGCGTTCTCGCCACCATCGAGGCGGCGGCGGAGTGGAATGCAGACGCACTCATCGTCCATCACGGGCTTTCGTGGGGTGGAATCGAGCGGATCACCGGTCGGACCCACGATCGGATTGCCGCGCTGGTCGAGAACGGTATCGACCTCTACGTGGCCCATCTCCCCCTCGACGGCCACCAGTCATTCGGCAACGCGGCGGGACTCGCCGACCTTCTCGATATGGGCAACCGGGCGCCGTTCGGGACACTCGGGCCGGTGACGATCGGGCAGCAGGGCTGGCTCCGACAACCGATGGGCCGGGGGGAGTTGCGATCGACCCTCGAGGACGAACTCGATCACGGCGGAGCCGGCGTCGACGTGCTCGACTTCGGTCCGGAGACGATCGAAACCGCGGCCATCGTCACCGGGAGCGGGACGGACTGGCTCGACGACGCGGCGGCCGCGGACGTCGACGCGTTCATCACCGGCGAGGGGAAGGGCAAACTCTATCACATGGCCCGGGAATCGGGCGTGAACGTGTTTCTCGGCGGGCACTACGCCACCGAGACCTTCGGCGTCGAGTCGCTGGCCGATCTGGTCGCGGAGTGGGGGCCGGAGACGACGGTCATCGGCGAACCGACCGGGCTCTGAGGCCCCGCCGGAACCACGTGTGAACTCTTTTTGCCGGAGATAGGCTCGAGACGTTCTCACAGCCGCCTCCCGAACGCCTTTGTGACCGTCTGCCGTGCGTGGATCCGTGCCAGCAGTTCCCACAACGGGCCCGGTCTGTCCGGCCTGCGACCGGGCGCTTTCCCGCCGACACTGCAAGTACGTCTGTCCGAACCACGGCGTCGTCTTCGACTGTTCGGATCCGTTCCGGTGACTCAGAGATCTTCGAGGACGCCCGCGACGATCAGCGGGAGCACCAGCGTGGCCTCGGCCTCGACCTGCGTGTGGTTCTTCTCGCCATCCTTGATCTTGCCCCACGAGACGGCCTCCTTCGGCGGCGCGCCCGAGAGCGAGCCATCGCCCTCCATCCCCGTCGAGACGTAAACCGCGTAGTCCGCGCCGCCGCGGAAGAGGTTGGTCATGATCGCCTGGTGCTTGGGCACCCCGCCGCCCAGCACGATCAGGCCGGTCTCCTCGGCCAGCAGGCCCTCGTCGATCAGCGCGTCGTAATCCTCGAGGATCTCGATGCCGACCTCGGGGTCCTCGTTCTGCCGGTAGTAGTAGAGGAAGTTCCCCACCTCGGCGTCGGTGAGCGCCGGGCAGTACACCGGCACGTCGTTTTCGGCGGCCTGGACGAGCATCGAGTCCTCGTCCTCCATGCGCTCGCCGATCTCGCGGGAGAAGGCGGTGGGAGTCCGGATCTTCTCCTCGGCGAAGAAGTCGGGGAAGAAGTCGTTGAGGTAGGACTCGAGCCAGACGTAGCGGTCCGAGGGGACGAAGATGTTCCCGAGCCGATTGATCCCCTGCTCGCGCATTTTCCCCTCGTCGACGTCCCACTCGCCCATCTTGAACGGTTTTGCCGATTTGATGATGTCCTCGGTGATCGACCCGGAGGTGGTAATGAGCACGTCCACGAGTCCCTCCCGGACCATGGCGGCGACGACCTCCCGCAGCCCGGAGGAGACGATGTTCGAGGTGAGGGTGAGATAGATCGTCGCGTCGGCCGCACGCATCTGTTCGATCAGGTCGATGGCCTCGCTGACGGCACTGGCCTGGAAGCCGGTCGTCGCGTAGCTGTCGAGCAACTCGCCCACGTCGAATTCGCCCCGGAAGTCATAGCCCCGGACGTCGGGGCCGGAGAGGTTCGCTTTCGACCCCGGAACGACGTTGTCTCTGGTGTCCTCGGTCATAGTGAATGGGGCGGGACGCGGCGTAAAGAGTCCATCACTTTCGATCCGGGAACAGGTCCGCCGGGACGCGGTCCAGTCGGTTTTCGGACCGGAGTTTGTTTTTTCCTCCGGGCCGAACGCCGAGGTGGCCGATGACGATCCACCGGGCCGAGCCGGCATAGGCACCCGGCGATGACGAGCCCTATGAGTGCCGAGGCCCTACTTCCTACGTATGATTATGCGTGGGAAGCCTAGAAACTTCCGATTTTTCCAGAGAAAAATGGACCTCCGTAGTATATCATCCGTCAGTAGCTTGACTGAGACTCTACGTCATTCCAAGCCCAGTTCCTCCATCAATTCCTGATATCGG
>JBDGUI010000026.1:0-58050 GCA_042216015.1 Halodesulfurarchaeum sp.
ATCCTCCTGGCTTGCGGAGCCAGGGACCGGAGTTCAAATCTCCGCCAGGACGTCATTCTCCCACGCTCACGCGACGAGCGACGCCGTCGCTCGTCGCGGGTCGAATGTCGTCCTGACGTGCCCCCGGTCGCTTCGTTCCCGGGGACTCCGCCAGGACGTTCCGTGGAAGCTCACGGAACGAACACCGTGGGTTTCTTGATTTGTCATCGCTCGGTGGCTTCTACGCCGTTCTATTCACGTCCAAAACTCGTCCATTGACAGGACTCACCGTCTTGCTGAGGTGGAAACCCCGCTGCCACCGCCTATTTACCCCTACCCCGCTTGCTTCCGCTATGCGAGACGTTGACGTGATCGTCATCGGCGGCGGAACGGGCAACTCCGTGGCCGAAGCCGCCGCGGAGGCGGGGCTGGAGACGGTGCTGATCGAGAGGGGCCCGCTCGGTGGCACCTGTCTGAATCGGGGCTGTAACCCCTCGAAGATGCTCATCCACCGGGCGACGATCGTGGACGCGATCGACTCGGCCGGACACTTCGGCATCGATGCGACGGTCGAGAACGTGGACTTCGAGGGAACCGTCGAGGACGTGAACGCAACGCTTGGAGACATCGCGGACCGGATGGAGCAGGACTTTCGCGAGCGAGCGAACCTTACCCTCGTCAAAGACCACGCTCGCTTCGTCGACGACCGAACGATCGAGGTCGCCGGGGAGACCTACCGCGGGGATCGGGTCCTCATTGCGACCGGCAGCCGGCCGGTCGTCCCGCCCATCGAGGGGTTGGAGGCGGTCCCGTTCCTCACGAGTGACGACGCCATCGCCCTCTCCGACCAGCCCGGGAGCCTCGTGATCGTCGGTGGCGGGTACATCGGGGCCGAACTGGGCTACTTCTTCGAACGAATGGGGACTGCGGTCACGATCGTGCATTCCGGGGATCGCCTGCTCGACCGGGAGGATCGAGAGGTCGCGGCCGAATTCACCGAGATTGCCGCGACGCGCCACACCGTCCTGACCGGGCATCGGGCGATCGCGGTGGAAGCGGCGGACGCCGGCGTGGCGGTACACGCCGAAAGCGAGGACGGCGAGACGACCGTCACGGGAGACCGTCTCCTGCTCGCGGTCGGTCGGCGGCCCAACACTGACGATCTCGGGCTGGAACACACCGCCGTCGAGACCGACGAGCGGGGCTTCGTCGACACGAACGCGTCCCTCGAAACCACCGCGGAGAACGTCTGGGCACAGGGTGACGTCGCGGGCCACTTCCCGTTCAAACACGCGGGGGACTTCGAGACCAGGCACGCTATCGACGCCATCGTCCACGAGGAGCGCGAGCCGGTCGATTACACCGCGATGCCCCACGCCGTCTTCGCGGAGCCGCAGATCGGTGGGGTCGGGGACACCCAGCAGGCTCTCGAGAGCGAAACGCGGGACTTCGTCCTGGGCCGGGCCCGATTCGAAGACACGGCGATGGGGCGTGCGAAGGGACTGGAGGGCCTAGCGAAGGTCCTCGCCGCCCCGGACGGCGAGATCCTGGGGGTTCACGTCCTCGGACACGAGGCCTCCTCACTGATCCACGAGGCCGTGATCGCGATGCGGGACGGGAGCGGCACCGTCTGGGATATCGCCGACGCGATCCACGCACATCCGACCCTCTCGAAGGTCGTCGAGGCGGCCTTCCGGGACGCGGCGGCGCAGGTCGATGCGTGAATCGGGGTCGAAATCGCTCGACTCGGAGCAAGACGTCGCCCTTCACAGCCACACGATTGTCCCTGCCACCACGCCGACGGCGAGGAGGTAGAGGCCGAGATCGATCGGCCCGTGCTCGACGGTCGTGATCGAGGTCCGCGGCCCCGGCTCGTCGAAGCCGCGGGCCCTGAGGGCCGTCGAGAGCTCGTACCCGTAGCGAATCGTCGCGACGAGGAAGGGGACCAGCATCGGGATGCGGGCCCGCGTCCGGGCGATCGGTCCGCCCGAGAGATCGAGGCCGCGACTGCGCTGGGCGTCCTCGATCCGGCGGAATCGACGCCGGAGTACCGGCACGAGTCCGATCGTGAGCGAGAGCAGGAAGGCGAACGACCACGGAACGCCGATCCCCGCGAGTGCGGCCTCGAACCGGTCGGTCTCGGTGCCGAGGGCGAACCAGGCCGCCGCTCCCGCTACGACGACGAGCCGCACCGCGATGAGCAGTGCCCGTCTCACTCCGGCGGGCGTGAGCGCGAGCCGGACCGGCCCGACTGGCACCGAGATCCACGCCGGCCCGGAGGCATAGAAGATCGAGTTGATCCCGACGATGAGGACGACGAGGACGCCGATGGGGGCCAGCGCGGAAAGCCACTCCCCGAGGGAAACCTCGCGGAGAACCACGACGAGGCCCACGAACAGGGAGAGCAACACCAGCTGACTCGGGATCGAACCGGCGAGGAAGCTCGCGAGGACGAACCCGCTGGCGAGGGCGAATTTGGCCCGTGGATCGAAACGGGGGGCCTCCGTCATGGCCCGCCCTCCGGCTTCTCGCCCCGTTCGAGCAGGTCGACGGCCTCGGCGACGGTGCGTGGCGGCGGCTCGATGTCCCGCGCGCTGGCCCACGCGACCGGCTGTGGTGGGTCGAGACCGGCGGCCTCGAGGTCGAAGTCGGGATCGGCGAGTACCGAATCGACCGGTCCCTGCCGACGGAGTCCCGACTCGTCGAGCACGATCGCCCGGTCGGCGTACCGCCACGCGAAATCCGTGTCATGGGTGACCGCGAGGACCGTTCGATCGAGTGCGCCGAGGCGGTCCCCGAGGCGCTCCCATGCCTCCCGGTCGAGCCCGCTCGTGGGTTCGTCGAGTCCGAGGATGTCCGGATCCCCGGCGAGCACCGCGGCGATCGTCACGAGACGCTTCTCGCCCTCGGAGAGGGTGTGGGGATCGCGCTCGGCGAGTCCCGCGATCCCGAGCCGATGCATGGCCTCGGTCACGTGTTCGTCGACGGGCAGGCCCCGATTCTCGGGGAAGAAGGCGATCTCCTCGGCGACCGTCGGGGAGAAGAGCCCGTCGGCCGGCGTCTCCGGGGCGAGGCCGACGATCGGCTCCCCTCGCCCGTCGATCTCGATTCCGCCGGCTGCCGGTTCGAGCAGTCCGGCGAGCAATCGGAGAAGCGTCGTCTTGCCGGTCCCGTTTGCCCCGAGCACGGCGAGGACCCCGCCGGTCTCGATGGAGAGGGTGAGCCCGTCGAACACCTGAGGGCCGTCGTCGAACGCGAAGGACAGGTCCTCGATTTCGAGCACGGGTCACCCTCCGGAGAGCGGAACGGACTCGGCCGGCTCTCCTCTCGCCAGCGCGACGGCGGTCGCGAAGGGGATCTCGACGCCCGCCTCTTCGAGTGAACCGACGACCGTCCTCGGGGCCCCGCTCGCACCGATTTTCCCGTCCTCGAGCAGGATCGCCCGGTCGGCGAGTTCGAGGAGGGCGGTCGCGTCGTGTTCGGCGATCAGGAGGGCTCGCTCACCATGCAGCTCCTCGATCGCGTCGAGCACCAGTCGGCGATTCCTGGCGTCGAGAGCGGCCAGCGGTTCGTCGAGGACGACGAGGTCCGGCTCGGTGACGAGGGTCCCGAGGAGCGCCACGAGTGTCGTTTCGCCCCGGGACAGCGCCGCTATCTCCCGGTCGAGGAGGTGGGTCACATCGAGTCGGTCGGCCCAGTCCGCTATCCGCCGGTGGATCTCCGGCGGCTCGACCCCCCGGTTTTCGAGGCCGAAGGCCACATCGGCGCGGACCCGGCCCCGGACGAGCTGGGTTCGCGGGTCCTGAAAGCACATACCGACGGAGCCGTCTCGGCTGACCTCGCCGTCGACCGTGACCGTCGAGGCGCCCGAGAGCAGCCCAGCGACCGCCCGTCCCAGCAGGGTTTTCCCGCTTCCCGATGGCCCCGCGAGCAGGACTGACTCCTCGGGTGTGACCGCGAGTGAGACCCCGTCCAAGAGCTTCGTTTCGTCCGTAGCGCGGACGGTCAACGCCTCGACGGTGAGGAGACTCATCTGAGTTCGGGGATTCGATCCTCGAGGACCTTCGACAGCGGAACCGCGAGGGCGAAGCCCACCACCGCCTGGAGGACGTCGATCAGCAGCTCCTTGCCCGCGAAGGGAATCCCCTCCACGACGGCTACCGTGAGGACGTAGGCCACGATCATCACGGGTGCCCCCGCCGCGACGGCGATGGCCTTGCTCCGGAGACTTGCTCCCGACAATCGGCCGACGACGTATCCCTCGACCCCCTTCGCTATGAAGGTGATCGGGGCGTACATCGGAAACCCCAGAAGGACGTCCGCCGCCGCCGCTCCCACCCCACCTGCAAGCCCGGCGACCGTTCCCCCGAAGAGGAACGCGGCCGTGTAGATGATCACCTCGCCGAAGTTCAGATAGCCGATTCCGACGGGAATTGCGATGGCCATCGTGGCGACTGTCACGGCGGCCCCGATCACCGCGCTGAGCGCGACCGTCGTCGCGTCGAGTTCGAACGAGTTCCCTGATTGCATTGTGCGTACGTCTCGCAGTCGGCAAGTAGGCCCTTTCGATTCGGGACAGTGTTACTGCCTGCCACATCGATCGTGAAGAATCGGAATGGCCGTGGGATCCGAGCGACCGGAAAGCCAGTGGCGCCTGCCGCACTGCGAACCCTCTTTTACCCGGGCGCGGAACGCTCCGGCAATGGCTGACCCACCGCCCACCGAGGAGGGCTGGTTCGTACTCCATGACTTCCGCCGAATCGACTGGCCCGAGTGGCAGGATACCCCCGAATCCCAGCAGGAGGTCGCGATCGAGGCCGCTGTCGAGTACCTCGAAACGATTGGCGAGGGGGAAGTGGGCGAGACGGCCATCTTCACCGTCGCCGGGCACGAGGCCGACCTCCTCCTCATTCACCTGCGCCCGACACTCGACGCGGTCGAGCGGGCCGAACGCCAGCTCGACCTCACGCCGTTCGGCCGATTCGCCGGGTCCACCCGCTCGTTCGTCTCGGTCACGGAGGTCGGCGGCTACACCTCACGGGACTACTTCGAGGAGGACGGCGAGGTCGATCCAGGACTGGCCCGGTACATGGAGTCGAAACTGTATCCCTCGATTCCCGAGACGGGTTATGTCTCCTTCTATCCGATGGAAAAGCGCCGGGACCCCGAGTACAACTGGTATGACACGCCCATGGACGAGCGGGCCCAAATGATGGCCGAACACGGCGAGACCGGGAAGGGCTACGCTGGCCAGGTCGTCCAGTACATCACCTCCGGGTTCGGGCTCGACGACTGGGAGTGGGGGGTCACCCTCTTCAGCGAAGACCCGACGGCGCTCAAGCGGATCGTCTACGAGATGCGCTTCGACGAGGCGACCGCCAAGTACGGCGAGTTCGGTCCCTTCTTCGTCGGCCGTCGCTTCCCTCCAAGCGATCTCGGGGCTTACATGGCGGGTGAGACGGTTCCAGTCGAGAGCGGGGACGGGGCGGAGACCGACGCCGAGGGCCACGCCGTCCGCGAGGCCCTTGACGCGGAGAACGTCTACGCCGGCCAACCGCACGGCGAGGACGTCCACGCCGTCGCGCTCTATTCGGAAGCCGATGTCGAGACCCTCGAAGAGACGATCGACGGAATGCGTTCGAACTTCGAGCACTACGACACCCACGTCTCGACGGTGGTGTACCGCTCCCGTGGCGACGGCCCGAACGCGGTCGTGAGCATCTGGGACACTCAGTCGGCGGCCGAGACGGCCAGTGGCTTTCTCGCCGACCTCCCGGAGACCGTCGGCCGGCCGGGCGACGCCCCGGACGGGTGGGGCACCATGGGGATGTTCTACACCGTCGAACCAGACCATCGCGAGGAGTTCGTCGAGACCTTCGATGGCGTCGTGGACGCACTCGAGGACCTCGATGGACATCGCGAGACCGACCTGCTCGTGAACGTGGACGACGAGAACGACATGTTCATCGCCAGCCAATGGGATTCCCGCGAGGACGCGATGGACTTCTTCGAATCCGCGGCGTTCCGCGAGACGGTTTCTGCGGGGCGCGAAATGCTCGGGGATCGGCCCAGGCACGTGTTTCTTGGCTAGCTGGGACCGCTCCCCGCAATTGCTTTGTCCCGCGCCTGCCGTATGATACCGCAATGACCGAGGACGAGGAACTCGCGGTGGACCACCGAAAGCCCGGGGCGGTGTTCGAACTCGTTTCGAACGACCTCCGGGTGGACATCGTCAGAGCACTCGGCGAGGCTCGAGAGCCCCTCTCGTTTTCCTCGCTGCGCGAAATCGTGGGTGAGCGGGATTCGGGCAAGTTCAACTATCATCTCCGAAAGCTCGTCGGGCACTTCGTGACCCAGGGAGAGCAGGGCTACCGGCTCTCCATCGCTGGCGAACAGATGTACGGGACGATGCTTTCGGGGGCCTACACGGCCCATGCGACCGTCGAACCCTTCGAATTCGACGGGCCCTGTCCCCTGTGTGGGAACGACGTCCTCGTCGCGGAGTACGCAGCGGAGACCCCGGAACTGCACTGTCCGAACTGCGAGGACTGGTTCAACGAATTCCCGTTTCCACCCGGCAGTCTGGGCGAGTTCGATCGCCAGGAATTGCCGGCTGCCTTCGATCGCTGGATGCGGACGACGCTACAAACGTTCCTCCACGGCTTCTGTGCGAACTGCGGTGGCCGGGTGGAGGCTTGCCTCGAGCAAACGGCCGCCGGGGATCCGTTGCCGATTCGGGCCACCTACGAGTGTGGACGGTGTGGCGAGGAACTCCAGGCCTCGCCATCGCTGCCGGTGTTTTTCCACTCGACGGCCGTCTCGTTTTTCGATCGGCACGGCGTCGACGTCTTCCGGGATCCCACCTGGCAGTTTTACGGCCCGGAGGACGAGGTCAGCGTCGAGATCGTCGACGAAGAACCGGTGCGGGTCGAGGTGGTCGTCACGATGGGGGCCGAAACCCTCCGGGCAACGGTCGGGCCCGAGGTGACCGTCGAACGCGTCTCGATCGATCAGTAGCACGCTCGGTGACCTACCGATCGAGTTTCGGCAACCGGTCATGCCGCCCTCCTTCGTGGCTAATACCAGTTATTACAGCACTTGGATGGAGTCGGCTTCCGCTGGGTCGCCAGACCCGGCTGGCGACCAGTCCGGCCACCAGCCCCATGATTGCGCTCGTCGCGGCGACTGGATAGGAAAGCGCGAACACGAGACCCCCTATCGCGATCAACACGATCGCACTCGCTTTGCCGATCTCGATCGTGGTGTAGGTTCGCGTCGATTCTTGGCCTGTGGGGGAATGGGAAGTCATCATTACAGCTTGTGAGAGGAATCCCACCTCCATAAGTATAATCTGAATTACATTTCTGTAATCCGAATTACTGAAATTCACTTCTGTCGATACGACACTGTTCGAATAAGCTGATTCCATACCCACGAACCCCCACAGTGCTGGGCAGATGTCGTCCGATCTCCTGGCCCTTTCGGAAATGCCATTCACGCTCGACGTTCGCGATCCACGGTCCTCACCGAGAACAGGGAGGCATCCGAAAGGACCGTCTGCACCCGGCCGTGCCACGCCTCGGCGAACACTCGCCGCTCCTCCTCGCTGGCCGTCCCCTCGATCATCCGCGGGAGGGTGCCGAGCGCCGGTCCCCCATCCGGGACGGCTCCGACGTCGTAGGTCACCTCGACGGTGTCGTCCGTGTCGGTCCGGTGGAATCGGAACGTGGGTGCCGCGCTGTCGGGTTCGAATGCGTCGTACACCAGCAGGTTCCGACGATCTCCATGGCCGTTCCCCAGGCCGCCGAAGCCGTCCTCCTGGGCCGCGCCGGTCACGTACGAGATGAGTCGCCCCATCACCCCGTAGGTGGCGTCCTCGCGGGGTTCCGGGGCACGCACTTCGACGTCGCCTCGAACCGGGAGATCCTCCGGGTAGAGGGCGTCGAGGCTCAATTGGGCAATCCTGTATGCGCCGGATGCGGTCGGGCAGGAGTGGCCGGCGGCTTTGACCAGATCCTCGTAGGTGAGGACGAACGGCTCGCCGGGTTCGAGGACCGCCAGTGCCTCCGCGACCGGATCGCGGATCCGGATCGGTTCGACGTCGTAGTCGACGGCCACGTTCGATTCTTTCCGGTTCGTGTCGGTCGGAGTCGTGTTCTGTGACATTGTGGTGAAAGTTCGCGTCTGGTTGTGTGTCTGTGCTCAGTGCCGCAGCAGGCGCATCCCGTTGAGGATCACCGCGAGGACGCTCGCCTCGTGAACCAGCATGCCGAGTGCGAGCGTGACGTAACTACTCAGCACGCCGGCCAGCAACAACGTGACCGTCAGCACGGCCAGCCCCACGTTCTCGTAGATGTTCCACCGCGTGGCCTTGCTGAGCGTGACCGCATAGGGGATGCGCTCGAGGTCGTCGGCCATCAGCGCCATGTCCGCCGTCTCGATCGCGGTGTCGGTTCCCGCTGCGCCCATGGCGATGCCCACGTCTGCGGTCGCAAGCGACGGGGCGTCGTTGATGCCGTCGCCGACCATCGCCACGACGTGCGCTTCGCTGAACTCCTCGATGACTGCCTGCTTGTCCTCGGGGAGGAGTTCGGCACGGTAATCGTCGATGCCGACCGCGTCGGCGACCGCCCGGGCCGTGCGTTCGTTGTCGCCGGTCAGCATCACCGTCTCGATCCCGGCGTCCTGCAGGCTGGCGATGACGCCAGGTGCGGACTCGCGAAGTTCGTCCCGGAGCGCGATGGCCCCGACGACGACACCATCGCGGACGACGTGGATGGCAGTTTCGCCGTGCTCCTCGCGCTCCCGGACGTACTCCCTGACCTCCGCTGGGATGTCGATCCCGCGCTCGTCGAGCAGCGCCCGGTTCCCCACGACGATCTCGCTTCCGTCGTGGTGGGCAATGACGCCCTTTCCGGCGACCACCTCGAAGTCCTCCGGGTCGGGGAGAGACTCCCGACCTCCGCCGGGCGGTTCGGTGCCTGCCTGGGCCGCTTTCGTCCCCCCGTCGGCGACGGGTTCCCGCCGGTCCCGGGCCGCCTCGAGGATGGCATCGCCGAGGTGATGCTCGCTCTTCTTCTCGGCGATGGCCGCGAGCTCGAGGACCTCGTCGTCATCGGTGGCGAACCCGTCCACGTCGGCAACGGCAGTCTCGCCCTTCGTCAGGGTCCCGGTCTTGTCGAAGGCGACGAGGTCGATCTTGCCGGCCTCCTCGAGGTGCTCGCCGCCCTTCATGAGGACGCCGTTTCGAGCGGCGTTGCCGATGGCGCTCACGATACTCACCGGCGGCCCGATCACCAGCGCACCGGGGCAGCCGATCACCAGCAGCGTCAGCGAGAGAATCGCGTTCTGCGTGAGAGCGTAGGCCCCGATGGATAGCGCGATCACTCCCGGCGTGTAGTACTTCGCGAACCGATCGATCAGGCTCTCGGTCGGCGACTGGGCCTCCTGGGCCTCCTCGACGCGCTGGATGATGCGCTGGAGAGTCGTATCCGATCCGGCACCGGTCGTCTCGATTTCCAGGGCCCCCTCCTGATTGATGGTCCCGGCGTAGACCTCCTCGCCGTCGACCTTGTGGACGGGCGCGCTCTCGCCGGTGACCGGGGCCTGGTTGACGGCGCTCTCGCCATCGACGACGTCCCCATCGACCGGAATCTTCTCGCCCGGCTTCACGATCACGATCTCGCCGTCTTCGACCTCACGGGCGGGCACCTCCTGCTGTTCGCCGTCGCGGCGAACCGTCGCCGTGTCCGGCGTCATTTCGAGGAGTTCCTCGAGGGCGTTGCGGGTCTTTCGCATCGTCCGTCCCTCGAGGTAGGATCCGAGCGCGAACAGGAAGACCACGGCTGCGGCCTCCCAGTAGGCTCCAATGGCGATGGCACCGAGTGCCGCCAGCGTCACGAGCGTCTTGATCCCGAGCGTTCGGCTCTTGATCTCGTGGTAGGCGGTCTTGGCGATGTCGTACCCGCCGACGACCGCCGCGATGAGCAAGATCGCGTCACTGGTTGCTTCGAGCCCCGTGAAGTACCCGAGACTCCAGCCTCCACCGTAGAGCAGACCGCTCAGCGCGACGATGATGGCCTTTCGGTGTTTGCGATAGTGCTGTTTCACTGATTGTGTTTTCATGTCTCTTTCCCTCATGCGGGCTGGGGCGTGTAGCCCTGGTTCTCGATGGTCTGTGCGAACGTGTCGGGCTCTGCAACACTGTCGTCGTAGTCGATTTCCACCCGACCGGTCGTATAGTGCACCTCGACGGCTTCGACACCCTCGACGTTCGAGAGGGCCCGTTCGACGGTGCTCGCACAGCTCGGACAGTCGAAGTCCAGGACACGGAGTTGGGTCGTTTCGCTCATTGCATTTCCACATAATGGGCGTCTTCCAATAAGTATTTGCCAAATGATATGTTTGAACACCGATATGGGGTGTTTGAACGGACAAACAGGCCGTCTAGAACGTTCCGGTCCTCGAATCGAGGTTGGCAGTCAACAGGTGACCACCGTGGGTTCGACGGAGCCTGCTGGTGGTTCGACCACAGACCCGATCGGGGCGATCTCGGGAGTGGTGATTCGGTTCAATCGTCCGACGGAACGATCCTTCCACTCACCGCATCGGTATCACTTGCAGGACTCCGGCTCGCGAGGACGGCCCGCCCCATCGCCACGAGATACAGGATCGCTCCTGCGATCAGGAGGATGTCCCCCGGCATCCGGGCCCACATGAGCTGTTGGACGAGCGGTCGATTATAGAAGGCAATCGACCGGGCCACGTCGTACCCGGCCGTGTAAACCGTTTCCAACTGCAGGAAGCCGATGGGAATGACCGAGAGGAGGAGCATCAGCGAGAGACCGATATTCATCGCCCAGAAGCCCTGCCGGAAGCGGGTCTCCGGGAACGCGGTCTGGGAGGTGGTGTACCGCAGGACGAAGGTTCCGAGACCGAGAGCTAACATGCCGAAAGACCCGAAGAACGCGGCATGTGCGTGGGCCACGGTGAGGTAGGTTCCATGCTCGAAGTACCCGACGACGGGGAAGTTGATCATGGTTCCGAGAATGCCCGCGCCGAGGAAGTTCCAGACGCCGCTTGCGATGACGAAGAGGAGCGGAACGCTGTAGGCGAAGTCGCTTTTCAACTCACCGAGGGTCCGGTACTGTGCGATGGCATCGTAGAGGATGATCAGAAGCGGGACGAGTTCCAACGTCGACCAGACACTGGAGATCGGCATCCAGGCCTCGGGCATCCCGATCCACCAGTAGTGGTGGGCAATCCCGACGATGCCGGTCCCCATGACGAGGGCGGCCTCGAGGAGGATGGCCTTCTCCGCGACACGCCTGCGGAGGAGTCCAATCGAAAGCAGGATGCCGGCGATTGCGGCCACGATGAAGAATTCGAAGACCCCCTCGACCCACATGTGGACGACCCACCAGCGCCAGAACTGGGTGACGACCCAGTTGCTCGCCGGGGTGAAGAGGAAGCCCGCGAGGAACAGGCCCGGGATCGAGACGCTCGCGTACAACAACATGTGCCCGATGCCGTACCGCTGTTCACCTTCGAGGACCGGCCGAATTGCGCGATACATGAGGCCGACCCAGAGCAGGAAACCGACGAGCACGCCGACCTGCCAGAGCCGTCCCATCTCGAGGTACTCGAGCCCCTCGTTTCCGAGAATCCACCAGAGATCGCCCCCGAAGAGGTCGAGAGTCCCGGCCCAGATCCCAAGGAGTGCGCCGACACCGACCACCGTCACCGCCCCGAGGAGGAGATTCGTGAGCGACTTTTGCCAGCGAGGCTCGTATCCGGAAAGCAGCGACGCCAGGAACAGGCCGCCACCCATCCAGAGGACCGCGACCCAGACGATGGCCAACTCGACGTGCCAGGCCTTCAGGACCTGAAACGGAAGAAGGGCGATGAGGTTGACCCCGAGGAGTTCACCGAGCCCGTAGAAGCCTCCCCGTTCGATATAGTAGTGGGCCATGAATCCCCCAAGGAGCGTCTGCAGGACGAAGAGAACAGCAGCGAGTAGCATGAACCGGGCGGAGGCGATCTGTGAGGGGAGGAGCGAAATATCCTCGGGGGACGGAATATCCACGCCCTCGTGTTCCGGTTCCGGGAGTTCGACGGAGAAGAACAGCGCCACGGCGGCGCCCACCCCAACCACCAGGAATAGCAGCGCGAAGACACTCCAGATCATCGCCGCATCCGGGAGTTGGTTGCCAGTCCCGGGGACGGGCGGCCAGTCGTTCGTGTAGCTCATGTCGGAGCCGGGTCTCTCAGTGTGGGCAATCCAGGCGGTCCAGAGGGCGAAATCGGCGAGCCGCCGGGCGTCAGCGGCGGACTCGACGGTTCCAGCGGCGATTCCCCGGTCCAGATCGCCCTCGTAGAATTTCTCGACGTACGCCTCACGCACCTGCTCGTGGGCGTAGACTTCGGCAGCCGAATACCGGATTACGCTCTCATCGGACCCCGGACTCGATTGCAGATCCGCCTTGACCGTCGCGTCGATCACCGTGACCTGTGCTGGGGCGAGGTTCGAATAGGCCGTGTCATATCGCTGTTGGGCGTAGTACTGCCCCATGAAGTCCCGCTTCAGGGCGAGTGCATCCGCGGTGAAGTCCTCCCCATAGTAGGACCCCTCTCCAAGCACCGACCCGAAGTCCATCAACCCGTTCGACTGGAGGGTGACCTTCCCGGCCTGGATCTGCTCGCCCGTGGCGATGGTTTGTCCCTCCGGTCCGACGACGTCCTCGGGTATCGCTGGGGCCGATTCGTAGGTGTACCACGCCCCGAGCCCCATCACGACGAGATTGAGGACGAAGATCCCCGCGAGGATCTTTGCTATCGTCCCCCGATCGATCGTTTTCGAATCCATCATTCCACCTTCTCAGGCCCGCTTGGGCATGTTTGTCCCATTCTCGACGGGCTGTACACCCCTTTCGACCGTGGCCACGCAGTTTCCTCTCCCGATTCCGATTCGACGGGTCGAATCATTCGGGACATCCTCGTCCATCGACTCTGTCGATGGACCGTTCGAAGGTTCACCGCTCGAACGGTCGAAATCGCCGAGTTGCAACGTGTCGGTGTCACTCATCGCAGTTCGGCGTAGTTCCCAGACTCGCCAAAGTATTTTTTAGACGACATGTTTGAACGGTAAAACGGGGCGTTTGAGCGGACAAACGAGTCGTCTAGGGCTTGGGGAGACAACCCCGATGGCGGAAGCGAGCGGACGACAGTCGTCACAACTTAACCCGTTCGTGCCGTCGGTGCGGACATGAGCACGCCCGAAACCGGTCATACACTCGAGGACATCGCCGTTCGTGACACGCGGGTGTCTGATGCCATCGACGAACCGATGCGGACGATGATCCTCGACATCCTCGCCGAGGAGACACTGACCGCACGCGAGGTCCATGGTCGCCTCGCCGACAGGGGCATCGACCGGACGGAGAACACGGTTCGCCACCACATCAACGAACTCCGGGACGCCGGACTCGTCGACGTCGTCCGGTTCGAGGAGGGGCGAGGCGGGACGAAAAAGTACTACGGGGCCAATACGACCATCCTCTCGTATTCGATACCGGAATCGGCCGATCCCGCCCTCGAGGGGATGATCGAGGCGGTCCAGCCAGTAATCGAGGAAGCCCTCAGGACGTTGACCGACGAGTACGACGACGAGTTGGCCGACATCACCCAGGAGATGCAACCCTGTGAGCACTGTCGAAACCAGAAATACGAGACGTACGTCCTGTTGACCGTCCTTCGGCGGGCGTTCGTCCGGGCGCATCAGAACGAACAATCCGCCTAGGGCGAAAACACGCGAAGCGGTCCGGTCTCGAGCCCAGATCGGGGCCTCCTTATTCGTGTCCAGCACGAAGCAGGTGACCGAGGTCATCGACGTTTCCGAATGCTCACTCAATTTATCCCAGACCGTCCTGATCATACCTTTAGAAACCTTCCCGGGGTCCCCTCGCCTACCAGTTGTTCACTTCACCCGGCGAGTTGCCGCTGAAAGTACCGACCACTCGTGTGGGCTTCCCATCGCAACTGGATTGGATCACTCGATCGGGCGAGAACTCACGAGTCGCCGCCCTCTTTCGGCTCGCCAGCCAGCGTGAAATCCCCCGAATTGTCCTGTGGCTCGTACCCCAGCACCTTCCGTGCCCGATCCAGCGAGTAAAACCTCCGGTCGTTATCGGAGATGCCGTAGACGATCTCGTAGTCGTACTCGGCCTGGATGGCCCGGTCGATCAGGTGGCCACAGTCCCGGTGGGAGAGCCACATCGCCTGCCCGCGCTCGTAGTTCCGCGGCGGGTGGTCCCTCGTCAGGTTGCCGATTCGGATGTTCAGGACGCTGATTCCGTGCTCGTCGTGGTAGTACCGGCCGAGGATCTCGCCGGCGGCCTTGCTCACGCCGTAGAGGTTGCCCGGACGGGGCAGTTCGGTACCATCGAGGCGGAACTCGTCCTCGGCCCGGTAGATCTCGGGCTCCCGGTCGGTCTCGTAGTGCCCGACGGCGTGGTTCGAAGAGGCGAAGACGACCTTCTCGACCCCCTTCTCGACCGCCACCTCGTAGACGGTCCGGGTGCCGTCGATGTTGTTCCGGAGCACGCTCTCCCAGGGGGCGTCGGTGCGGGGGTCCCCGGCGAGATGCACGACGACCCCGACCCCGTCCATCGCCTCCTCGAGGGTCTCGCGGTCGGTGATGTCGCCGACGTAGAGCGGGTGGGAGACCGGTTCGGCGGGCGGTTCGCGATCGAGAAGACGGAAGTCGTACCGATCGCCGATTCCCTCCCTGATGGCGGTTCCGACCCGTCCAGAGGCCCCGGTTAGTAACACCGGATCGTCCATTCGAGTGGTGAGTGGACGAGCGGGAATAAGTAGGATGTGGTTCGAACCCGAACGGCTTTGGCCCCGACCGCACTGGTCTGTAGCATGCCCACAGCCGGGGAACAGGCGAGTTTCGAACTCGGGATCAAGTTCGGCTCGCTCTTCCACCAGTTCGTCGGGACGCCGGTTAGCGAGGAGAGTGCGGCGAGTCTCGAGGCCGCAATCGAGGCGGCGATCGAGAACCAGCCCCACTGCGAGTCGGTCGCGGTGACGATCGATCGCGATTCCGTGGCCAGGGACGTCGGACCGTACGGCTACACCGGACTCGCGGGCAGGCACGTGGACGTCGAGGTCGTCGTGTCGATGGACGACACGCGAGCTCGCGGCTCGATGGCGATGGTCGAGGGCTACCCGCTGATGACCCTCGATTCGGTCGAATGAGGGCCGTCCCGTCACGATCGCCGCCGAACGGACGCGCCGATCTCCGATAGCCCCGCTTGCTCCGTCGTGTAAAACCCGCTCCACTGCCGCGGCTCGGTCTCGGAGGCACGCAGACCGATCAAATTCGACGCTCTCCCGTGCAGTACGACGAGTGAGTGGTCCCTCGAGGGTTCTTCCTGAACGATCCGCTACAGACTCTTCGGTTGGGAGACTGACGGCATGGCTCGACTTTCTTTGCCCTCCACGTTGCCGTGGGCCGACCCAGCGATGAGGACTACCGATGTGGCGGCTGTTTTACCGGGCGCTCGGCGATGGCCTCGAGGAGGGCGTCGAGCGCCGTGACGGCCCCCTCGAGGAGGCGTTCACCCTCCTCTGCCGTCGCCTCCGTCGGGTCCCCGACCGTTCCATTCTCGGTGAATTCGGCCGCATCGTGGGCCAGATTCAGGCCGGCCACCCATTCCCCCCAGCGGTCCATGCCGCCGTCACGCGCCGCCTCGAATCGGTCCTCGTGCACCAGTTCGGGCCGCGTGTGGAGCAGGAAGGAGGTCTCGACCGGCCCGGCGTGGCCCATCTCGAAGCTGGCCTCGACGGCATCGAACCAGGTGAACGGGACGACGACCGCGTCGTGGTGTCGCGCGAGGTTCGCGGCCACTTCACCGAGTGCCGGCACGTTCCCCCCGTGGCCGTTGACGAGGACGATCCGGTTCCAGCCGTGATGGAGGAGCGACTCGGCGACCTCCCGGACGTAGGAACGGAAGGTGTTCGGGGAGACCCAGAGCGTCCCGGTGAACTGGCGATGCTCCTCGGAGATCCCGACCGGAACCGACGGGGCGACCACGACCTCGGTTTCAGTCCGTTCGGCGGTCTCGCGTGCGACCATCTCCGCGGCCAGGTAGTCCGTTCCGAGCGGGTCGTGGGGACCGTGTTGCTCGGTGCTGCCGACGGGCAGGAGGGCCAGGTCGGTCCCGGCCGCGTCGGCGTCGGTCCAGGTACTCGCGTGCAGGTCCATGTGGAATCCCCGGGTGGGGAGACCAAAAAACACCCCGTTCGCGGGGCTCCGGGAATCAGCGGGTGCCGAGCGCGTCTGGGAGGGAGGGGCCCGGAGTTGGCCCGTCTCGGCAGATCGTCGACCCGTCCAGACGGATCGTCGGCCCGTTCGGCCGGATCGCCGACCTTCGGTCAGTCTCCCGAATCGAGTTCGCCCTCGATCAACCGCTCGCGGGCCCGCTCGACGAACGCCTCGGGGAGGTCCTCGATCTCTCCGGCCTGGACGCCCCAGAGGTTGGCGTAGAGCCCTCCCTCTTCCAGCAATTCCTCGTGAGTGCCCTGCTCGACGACCCGTCCTTCGTCCAGCACGACGATGGTCTCGGCGTCTTTTACCGTCGAGAGGCGGTGAGCGATGGCGAAGGTGGTCCGATCAGCGGTGAGTTCGCGCAAACTCCGCTGGATGAGCATCTCCGTCTCCGTGTCGACGTCGGAGGTCGCCTCGTCGAGGATCAGAATCTCGGGATCCTCCAGGATCGCCCGGGCGATGGCGATTCGCTGGCGCTGTCCGCCCGACAGTTTGACCCCGCGTTCGCCCACCTTGGTGTCGTATCCCTCGGGCAGGTTCTCGATGAACTCGTGGGCCCTGGCGGCCTTCGCCGCCTCGATGATCTCTTCGTCCGTGGCGTCCCTGGCGCCATAGCGGATGTTCTCCAGCACCGTCCCGTAGAAGAGGAACGTGTCCTGGCTGACGTACCCGATGTGCGAGCGGAGACTGGACCGGGAGACCTCCCGGACGTCCTGTCCGTCGATTCGTATCGCCCCCTCGTCGACGTCGTACATTCGGAGCAGGAGCTTGAGTGCGGTCGATTTCCCGGCGCCCGTGGGCCCGACGAGCGCCAGGGTGTCGCCGCTTTCCGCCCGGAAGGAGAGGTCCTCGAGGATCCCCTCCTCCTCGTATCCGAAACTCACCGAGTCGAAGACGACCTCGCCGTCGGTCACCTCGAGATCAGGTGCGTCTGGATCCTCGGGGATCTGGCTCGGTTCGTCCATCAGGCCGAAGATCCGTTCGGCGGAGGCCCTGGCCCGCTGGTACATATTGATGATCTGGCCGAACTGCGCCATCGGCCAGATGAACTGCTGGGTCAGGAGGATGAACGTGACGAAACTCCCGACCTCGAGCGTCCCGGTGAACGGACCAGGCGCGGCCCCGCGGAAGACCCACAGGCCGCCAACGGTGAACGTGGTGACGAAGCCGACCCCGGCCAAAAGCCGCAATCCGGGGAAGAAGGTGATCCGGGTCCGGATCGCGTCCCAGTTGGCGTCGTAGTACTCCATCGAGACGTCCTCGACTCTTTCTGACTCGTAGGCCTCCGTGTTCGAACTCTTGATCACCGAGATGCCCCCGAGATTGTTCTCCAGTCGGGAGTTGAGCGTGCCGACCGAGGAGCGAACGGCGGCGTATTTCGGCTGGATCAGGCGGACGAAGAGGGAGGTGAAGCCCCCGATCAGGGGTACCGGAACGAGCGCGACGAGCGCGAGCTGCCAGTTGAGCGCGAACAGCACCCCGCCGATTCCAAGCACCATGACGGCCAGCCGGAGGGCTCCGTTCATTCCCTCGTTGAGGAATCGCTCGAGACGGTTGACGTCGTTCGAGAGGATCGACATCAGCTCGCCGGTCTGCTTGTCGGCGAAAAAGCGCATGTCCAGGCGCTGCATCTCGTCGTAGGTGTCGGTGCGCACGTCGTGCTGGATCTTCTGGGCGAAGGAGTTCCATCCCCAGTTGCGGGCCCAGTGGAAGACCGCGGCGCCGGCGAAGCTGAAGGCGATCAGGCCGACAGTGAACCAGAACTTCCCCTCTGGCGTGGTGGGTAACCAGGCCTCTGGGAACCACGAGATCGGCAACCTGGAATCGAAGGGGACGGTGTCCCGGAAGACCGAGTCGATGGCGATTCCCAGGAGAATCGGTGGGAGGAGGTCGAGCAACCGGGCGAAGACGCTCGTGAACAGACCCACGAGGAAGTAGGAAAGATATCCCCGGCCGTAGCCGACGAACAGCCGACCCATCGGGTTCGAGGCCTGCTCGCGGACGTCCTCGAACGGGTCGTCCTCCTCGGGGGCGTAGGCCATATCTCCATGTGGGGCGGTGTTCGTTCAAAAGGGTTGTCGAATCCCCACGGTCGCGTGGGATTTCACCGGGGCAGGCCCCGGACCTCGTCCCCGACCGAGACGTTATGGGCCGCTGTGTACCCGCGATTCACCTCGATGACCCACCTGGCCCGGGCGGTGAAATGCCCCTCGGCGTCGGCGGCCGCGTGGTGAATCGCGGTGATCCTGCGGTCGGCCCCGACGAAGATGATGTCGAGTGGGAAGGACATGTTCCGCATGACGAAGGCTCGGGTGGCTTCATCCTCGTAGACGAAGATCATCCCCTCGTTCGGGCCGAGACTGTCCGTCTCGCTGAGTCCGGTGTACCGCTCGGATCTCGTGTCGGCGATGGGGCCGGATACCTGTCCCAGCTCGGTGCCGGAATCGTCGACGAAGGTGACCGTCGCGGTTTCCGCCCCGTGCGTCGCCTGCTCGCCCACGCGGACCTCCCCGCGTGGGCCGCCGCCGACGAGCGCGAAGGCCACGAGGAGCACGGCGAGGGCCAGTAGCCAGGGGTGACGTCGACTCATCGGACCCATCTTCGAAGGTGACCGTGAAAACCCATCCGTCCGGCCCACCCGCTCATTGCCGGAGGAGCAGGATCGATGCGCTGGAAACGACGCCGACCGCGACGACGTGCCCGAGGAGGGCAATCTGGATGAGCGGATGGCCTCCGAGAATCGGCACGAGCACCAGTTGCAGGCCGGCGAATCCGATCGTCATCGCATCCAGTCTGGCATAGCGGCGGCGCGACGGCCTCGAGAGTTTGTCACCTACGACGAGCGAGCGCCAGAGCCCGGTGACACTCGCCCACCACCCGACCCCGATCCGGTAGGCGACATCCCACCCCACGAGCAGCAGCACGAACGTGAATCCAGCCGGTGGGTGGGCCCCGAGAAGGTCGGCGACGAGTTCCGGGCCAGCGCCCTGCTGGTCGTACACGAACGCGTAGACGATCAACAGGGTAAAGGAGAGCAGTCCGAGGACGATTTCGATGCTCGAGCCGAAGAGCCGATCGATGTATTGGTCCGGTCCGTCCCCGTTTCTGAGGCCGCGGGAGAGCCGGAGCATGAAGACGCTGCCCGCGACGGCGACCAGGACCCCGGCTGTCCCTGCGAGTGCAGCCTCGGGGAGGTCGTGATACCAGCCCAACGCCAGCACTGCGGCTTCGAAGGCGAGAAACTGGACAGCCACGGCGACCCGGCGGGAAGTATTGACTCCGGGGACGCTGCGCACGATGCTCTCGTACACCCATTCTCGATCACCCGGGGGGCGTGGCTGACTCCTTTCGGTTCGATCCGGATCTGACTGGCTCATTCCGCTTCGATGGCCCGTCGGACGGCTTCGTCGAAGGGCGTCCGCTCGACCGGCAGCAACTCCTGGGCCCGATCGTCCTGCACGACGACCGGGTTCCGCAGCCCTTCGATCAGCGGGTGGGAGATGTGTTTCGGCGTGTCGGTCACCAGGTCGATCCAGTACACCGAGAGTTTGGGTGTAAGCACCGGGACGGGAAGGATGGAAAGTCGCCGTCCCATCGCCGCCGCCGTTCGCTCCATCATCTCCTGGTAGGAGAGCACTTCTGGCCCACCGATTTCGAGCGTTTCACCGCGAGTTTCGGGCTCCTCGAGCGCCCCGAGGAGGTATTCCACCACGTCAGAAATTGCGATCGGCTGGGAGGGGGTCCTGACCCACTTCGGCGTGATCATCACCGGCAGCCGGGAGACCATCTGGCGCACCATTTCGAAACTCGCGCTCCCGGCTCCAACGACGATCGCCGCCCGAAAACTCGTGAGATCGTAGCTGCCGGTCCGGAGGGTTTCCTCGACCTCCTGCCGGGACCTGAGGTGGGGTGAGAGATCTTCGCCGGTCTCTCCGAGCCCGCCGAGGTAGATCACTCGGTCGACTCCCACCTCGCTCGCGGCCTCGGCGAAGTTTTTGGCTGCCCGCTTATCCCGCTCCTCGAACTCGTCGCCGATGCCGAGGGAGTGGATGAGATAGTAGACCACGTCGATATCCTCGAAAACGCCCTCGAGAGACTCGGGGTCCAAGACGTCACCTTCGCGGACCTCGACCCGGGAATCCAGTTGGTCACGTCCTCGCTCCCGGTCCCTTGTCAGCGCCGTCACCTCGTAGTCCTGCTCCAGCAGGGCTGGAACCAGGTTGCCTCCAATGAAGCCGGTCGCTCCGGTGACCAAGACGTTCATAAATCCAAATGGGGGGCCATGCAGTTAACCGTGCCCGTGACGGTAATCCGCCTGTCGGAGGACTGTTGTGAACCACCCCATCGTGGGTCCTGCGAGACCGGAAGTGGTTATTGCCCGGTGTCCGTACCGCCTGACAGGCCATGAAGGCGACCGCCGTCGCGCATCCGATCCAGGGCCTCCTGAAGTACCACGGGTTCCGCGACCCGGCCCGGAACGTCCCGGCCCACGACTCGATCTCGGTCTGCACGGCCCCCTCCCGGACCACGACGACGGTCGAGTTCGGCCACGACACCGATTCGGTCGTCGTGAACGGCGACCCCATCGACGAGGAGGGCGCGGGTCGTGCCAACACGGTCCTGGCGCTGGTGAGGGCACAGGCGGGCCTCGACAGCGGCGCACGCGTCGTCTCCGAGAACACCTTCGAGTCGAACGTGGGATTGGGAGCCTCGGCCTCGGCCTACGCGGCACTGGCGAAGGCCGCTGCCGATGCGGCGGGCCTCGACCCCTCCCGGGAGGAACTCTCCCGGCTGGCCCGACGGGGAGCCGCCTCCGCCGCCCGGAGCGTCGTCGGGGGGTTCGCCCATCTCCAGACCCAGGGGGCCCCCGAGGAGGCAGTCGCGAGACCGATCCCACCAGGATTCGACGAGGACGTCCGGATCGTCATCGCCTCGCTCCCCGAGCGGAAGTACACCTCCCGGGCCCACGCGACGACCCCGGACTCGCCGCACTTCGAGGCCCGGCTGGCCGGGGTGCACGAGACGAGCGCAGCGCTCAGGCGAGCGATTCGACGGGGGGACTTCGAGACCACCTTCGCCATTGCCGAACGCGAGTCGGTCGAACTCCTGGGCGTCACGATGACCGGTCCGGAGGGCTGGCTCTACTGGCGGCCGGAGACCCTCGGCGTGCTTGAGACCGCCAGGAACCTTCGAGAAAGCGGGGTCCCGGTGTACTTCTCTGCGGACACGGGGGCGACGGCCTACCTCAACACGACCGCCGAACACGTCGAGACGGTCCGCCAGGCCATCGAGGACGAGGGGATTCCGACCCGCGTCTGGCGGGTGGCCGGTGGCGTCGAACCCTCGGTGAAACACCTGTTCTGACTGCCACGAGTTGGGGGGGGAGGTCGCTAATGCAGCCACCTGAGACCGTCGACTGGCTCGAAATCGAGGTGGGTCTCCAGGAGCGAGGCGGCCCGTTCATACGGGGACTGACCCGCATCCTCCGCTTCGGGTCGCTCCAGTCCGGCTCGGTCGAACAGCGTCCGGACGAAGGCCTCCCGAACCGACCGGTTCTCGAAGAGGCCGTGGAGATAGGTTCCCACCACGTCCCCGTCGACCGCGCTCGTTGGCTCGAGGGGATGCTCGAGGGACGTGAGAAAGCGCGTTTCGCCCATGTGGATCTCGTAGCCCGAGGCGGAGCCGGTGGCCCCGGCGATCGGTCCGCTCCCCCGGACCTGGCAGGTCGTCCTGGTAACCGCCTTCTCATTGGAGAATTCGGTCGCGACTGGAAGCAGTCCGAGACCCTCGACCGTCCCTTCGACGGCCGTGCTCTCGATGCCGGCCCGTTCGATCCGGTCGCCAAGCGTCTGGTATCCGGCACAGATGCCCACGACCGGTCCGTCGAAGGCCCGAATCCGCGGACCGAACCCAGCCTCCCGCAGGGCGAGCAGGTCGTCGACGGTGTTTTTCGAGCCCGGGAGGAGGACTGCCTCGAAGCGGTCGAGGTCGGCCGAAAGCGGGAGGTAATGGACCCGGACACCCGCCTGGGCGGCGAGCGGTTCGAGGTCGGTGAAGTTCGAGATGAAGGGGATCCGCGGGACGGCCACGTCGACCGCCCGGTCCTCCTCGATCCCGTCCTCGGCCCCGAAGACGGTGTGCTCGCCCTCGGCCGGGAGCGAGACGCTGTCTTCCTCGGGGAGTCCCGGATCGTCGGCCGGAAGCACACCGAGCACGGGTACGCCGGTCAGCTCCTCGAACTCCTCGATTCCCGGGTCGAGGACGGCTTTCGAGCCCCGGAACTTGTTGATGACGACGCCGGCGACCCGCTCGCGGACGTCCGCCGGCATCAACTCGAGGGTGCCATAGAGGCTGGCGAAGACCCCGCCGCGCTCGATGTCGCCGACCAGAACGACTTCACTGTCGGCGAACCGGGCGGTCTCGACGTTCGCGAGATCGCGGTCGAGCAGGTTGATCTCCGCGACGCTCCCGGCGCCCTCGGCGACGAGCACGTCGTACTCCGCGGCGAGCCGGCGGTGTGAGGCGATCGCGGCCTCACGCGCGGACGCCCAGTGTTCCTCGTAGTACGTCCCGGGTTCGAAGTGTTCCCTGGCCTGGCCCTGGACGACGAGCTGGCTCTCGCCGTCCCCGCGGGGTTTGAGGAGCACGGGATTCATGTCCGTCGTCGGGGTCACCTCGGCAGCCCGGGCCTGCACGTACTGCGAGACGCCGATCTCGCCCCACTCCGCATCCGCGTCGGGCCCGGATTCGTCGTCCCGGTCCGGCGAGACCACCACACGGGCGTTGTTGCTCATGTTCTGGGCCTTGAACGGAGCGACGTCGACACCCCGGTTGGTCAATGATCGGGCCAGCCCGGCCGTCACCACCGACTTGCCAACGTGGCTGGCCGTGCCGGCCACGAGGATCGTCGTCGCGTCGGGTTCCTCCTTGCCCGTCTCGCTCACGGATGGAACACCTCGGCCCGCCTGCTCGTCACGATCCCGGAGTCGGCCGATTCGACCGACGTCGGTGGGGCCTCGGGGGCGTATCTCGACTCGAAACTTTTTCGGATGGCCTCGCGCACGGCGGCTCTCGTGGCGTCGCCGACGCCTGTCGCGCTTCCGGCAAAGGTGCTCTCCTCGCCCCCGCGGTCGGTGCCGACGGCCACGGCGTCGGAGGTCGTTCCCGAGAAGCCGGTCACCTGCTGCAGGGTCGCGGCCTTCGCCTCGACGGCGACGGCCATGAGCGTCGCGAGCGCGCCGTCCGAAAGCCTGCGGTCCGTCCCGACGAGCAGGTTGACGGTGCCGGCTTCGGGTGGCTCCTCGCTCACCAACCCTGGTGGCACGGTTCCGTCCGGCTCCATGGGAAGCGCAGCCGGGTTCGAGAGGCCGACGGTGGCGACGACTCGAACGCCGTCGAGTTCGGCACCGGCGGCGTGTTCCATGTCGACCCCGGTCAGGAGCGCCGGGCCCGGGACGTCGAATCCGGCCGCCTCCCGTCTCTCGGCGGCGTACGCGTCGAGATCCGTCCGATTCCACCCCTCGGGAACAGAGACGTTGTAGACCGCCTCGCGGTCGCTGTACCCCCCACCAAAGCCCGTGAGCAACCAGCGGGAATCGGGCGATCGGGCCTGGAGAACCCCGTCACGGACTGTGGTCTCAAACATGCAACAGCACCTCCTCCAGGCGGCGATTTTCCGAGGGCATGCGAACCGCGACCCGGACGTGGGAGTCAAGGCCCCGAAAAGTCCGGGCGTCCCGGAGGATGACCCCTCGTTCGCGGGCCCGCTCGAGAAGCGCGGTGACGGACCCATCGACCTCCAGCAGGAGGAACGGCGCCTCGGATTCGTGGATGTCGTACCGATCCTCCAGCGTGGCTCGCAGCTGGGCTCGTTCCCTCCGGACCCGATCCCGGGTCTCTTCTATGAAATCGGTCGCCCGCATGACCTGGACGCCGACCTCCATGGCCGGAACCCCGACGTTCCAGGTGGGCCGTGCCGTCTCGAGTCGGTCGCGGAGGTCCCCAGTCGCGACCGCGAACCCGGCTCGAAGCCCCGGGAGCCCGAAGAGCTTGGTCAGCGAGCGGGCGACGATCACCCCCTCGGTACCGGCGAGCGTCGGCTCCTCGGTGAATCCGAGGAACGCCTCGTCCACGAGTACCGGCGTCTCGGCCTCCCTGGCCCGGTCGACGAAGGCCCAGAGGTCCCGGGCGTCGTATGCCGCTCCCGTGGGATTGTTGGGATTGCAGACGACGGCGAGTTCGTGGGGCTCCGGATCGGCATCGAGCAGTTCGTCGTGGGGAGCGAACTCGGGTTTGCCCCCCTGGAGGCGAACCTCCCGGGCGTACTCCCCGAAACTCGGATAGGGAATGAGGACGCTGTCCTCCGGGGAGACGGTAACCGAGAGGGCGAGCCTGATCGCGGCCAGGCCGCCGGCAGTCGGAATCACCGCCTCCGGGTCGACGTCGACGTACTCGCCGGCGGCAAATCGGTAGGTCGGCGCGGCGTCCGGTGGGTAGCTTCGACTCGAATCCAGAGCCGACTCGTACACCGATTCGATCCCCGGGGGAATCTCCGGGTTGACGTTCGCACTGAAGTCGATCCCCTCGCTCTCGGGTTCGCTCCCGTGGGGCACTCGCCCCACGTCGTCGATGCTATCGCGATCCATCCTGCCTCGCGAGGTGGGTCGCGATCCGTGCGTCTCTCGGCCGGTTCACGTTCACGGCGAATCTCGGGTCGGTGCTCATGAGTGTGTGTTCGGGTTCAGGGTCCCCCACGACGTTGACGCCGCTCGGGACGACGGGCTGTCCGTCAGGTGCTGTGGTCTCGTCGATCGAAACGCCCAGTTCGGTCTTTCGCTCGGCCGGCACGGCGACCATCGCCGAGCCGGTCTCGTACCGGTCGAGAACCCAATCGACGGCTGAGCCGTCGAGAAGGGGCAGGTCGGCGCCCACGGTCAGCACCGGCTTCTCGACGGACTCGAGGGCCACGAGCAGGTCAGAGACGTATCCCTCGCCTACCCCCTCGATCGCCGGGACCTCCACGTGGGCCATGGTCCCGGGAACGTGAGGTGATCCGACCGCCAGGATTTCCTCGATCCGACTCGCCTGCAGAGCGTCGATGACGCGGTCGATCATTGGTTCGCCGTCGATCTCGTAGAGCGGCTTCTCGCCGTCGAACTCGAGTCGTTTCCCCCGCCCCCCGCACATCACCAGAGCGTCCATGCGATCACCCCCGCGAGGAGCGCGGCCAGCCGGGCCACCTCGTTCGTCGCGCCCAGCACGTCGCCGTTGATGCCCCCGAGTCGATCTCTCGCCCAGTACTCGGTCACGAGCCCCGTTCCGAGCCCCACTGCGACGGAGATCGCCGCGGCGGGGTGGGGAAAAGTCAGGATGGTCGCCGGAAGCGCGAGGATCACGCCCACCGGAAGCGTCCACGGGCCCGTGCTGTTCGACAGTGCGGAACCCAGCCCCTCGTGGCTGGCGGTTCCCCGGGCCACGACCCCGACCATGGCGAGTTTCGCGCTCACCTCGGCGGCGACGACGAGGAGGAGTGCCCGCGATGGCGCCCCGGCAAGCGTCGATCCGACCGCGAACAGGCCGAGCAGGAGCAGGCCCAGCGCGAGGACCGCGCCGACGCCGATCGCGCTGTCCTTCATCGCCGCTCGGGCCTCGGCCGGGTCGCCGTGGGTCGCGACCCCGTCAGCGACGTCCAGCAACCCGTCGACGTTGTTGATGCCCGCGAAGACGCCGATCGAAAGCACGAACCCGAAGCCAGCGACCGTCCCGGGAAGCGGGAGGAAAAGCGGCAGGGTAAGCAAACCGCCGAGGACGTAGCCAACAGCGACCATGACGGCCGGCCGGTCCGCGAAGGCCTCCCAGGCGCCCGGGGACTGCCCCACGGGAAGCGTCGTCAGGAAGCCGAGTGCCCCCCGAAACGCCGTCAGTCCCATTCGGTCACCCCGCCGGGAACCGAAGGAATGTCGCTGGCCCAGCCGACGCTGCCTGCCATCCAGCCGACACCGCTCGGCGGCAAGCCGATCCCGCTCCCGAGCCAGGCGACTCCGGCAGCGAGGCCGAAGGCCAGGAGCCCGGCTCGCTGACCGACAGTTACCCCCCGTCGGGCGTCCGACAGGGTCGGCAGCCGGGCTGTCGGGTTGAGATCGTACAGACCGGGCTTGTGGAGCCGGACGTCGATGGCCGCGGCCATCGTCGCCATCGGCCAGCCGGAGTTCGGCGAGGCCGGCTCGCGGGTCCATTCGGCAGCCCGCCAGACCGCCCCGGGATCGAGGGCCGCGAAGGCGATCAGGGCCGCGCTCACCCTGGCTGGGACCCACTCGACCGCGTCGTCCAGGCGGGCGCTCGCCGTGCCGTGGGGCCGATCGCGATAGCCGAGCATCGAATCGAGCGTGTTGACCGCCTTCACCCACGCCGCCGCCCCGACGGCGACGGGAAGCGAGACGAGGCTGCCGAGACCGAAGGCAAGAAGCGGGGCGAGGAGCCCGTCCGCGAGGTTCTCCGCCAGACTCTCGACGGCCGCGCTTCGAACCTCGCCAGCCGAGAGGTCCTCGGTGTCCCGACCGACGAGACCGATGACCTCGCCTTTCGCCCGATCGAGGTCGGTTTTACTCGCCTCGATCACGTCTTTGCTCAGGCCGGTGAGCATGTCGAGGCTCACGGTCGAAAAGAGGATCGTGCCGGCCAGGACCGCGGCTCCGAGGGGGCTGTATTCGACGAGGAGCCAGACGGGCAACGCCGCGAAGAAGGCCGCAAAGAGGGGAACGACCAGCGCGATGATCCCCCCGAAGAGGGAGGGAACGGGCCCGGGTCGATCGAGGATGGCGATCAACGCGCCGAGTCTGGCGACCGGATGGATCGACTCGGGTGGCTCCCCGACGGTGGCGTCCAGTAGCAGGGCGACGCCGACCGCCAGGGGGCCGAGTGGTGTCATGTCTGACTCGAATGTCCGGCGCGTGGGATATCAGTCGGTCGGTCCTGTGGCCGCGGTGACGGCGTCCACTCACTCGCGGGCCACGAGCATCGCACCGATGATCGCGATCAGGGCCACGATCGGGCCGAAGCCAGGTGCTTTGCTGTGCGTGGTCTGGGCGCTCGTCTCCGGTGTGGCCTCGGTCGTGGTTCCCTCGGCGAAGCTCTCCAGGGCGGATTCGTACGCGTCGGGGTGCCACGTGCTCGCGAGGTCCTCCACGACCTGGACGGTCCGGGGTGCGGGCTGGTTGAGGTAGTTGGCGTTGACCTCGATGATCTGGTCGTGCCTGACCGCGTACGTGTTGTTGTACGCCTCGGTGTTCGGAACCACTTGCGGGGCCTCGTTGCTCACGATGATGTACTCGATGCTCCGATTGGCCACGACCTCCGCACTGATCATTTCGTATCCGGTGATGCCGGCCTTCGCGGCGACGTTCGTCCCGCCCGCGGTCTCGATGACGCTATCGATGAACGTGTTCTCACCGGCCGTGAACTGGCCGCCGAGCAGGTAGAGTGCGGTCGGCCGTTCCGTCCCCTCGACAGCGGTCCGGACGATGTCGAGTGACTTCTCCATCTGATCGGCGCGGGCGTCTGCCGCCTTGACCCTTCCGACGAGTTTTCCCGTCAATCGAGTTTTCTCGACCACGTCCGCCAGCGAGGTCGCTCTTCTGAAGTTGTAGACGGTGAGGCCAACGCTTCTGAGCTGTTCGACCTTCTTGTCCGAGATGATGTCCGGGGCGAGCACCAGATCCGGCTTTTGGGCGACGACCTTCTCGGTGCTCGCAAAGCCCTTCTCGCCCGAGATGATCGCCTTCTCTTCGTCCCAGTCGAGGTACGTCGCTCGGGCGGAGGTGGCGACCACCTGCTTCTGGGCACCGATCTCGAACATCGTCTGGGCCGCGCTTGGCGCGAGTGTCACCACGCGCTCGGGTGGCGCCTCGATCGTCACCTCCTCGCCGGTGGCGTCAGTCACGGTGAGTGGGTACGAAACGGCCGTTGGCTCTTCCTGTGCAGTGACCGTGCCGATGGCCCCGATTGCCCCGGTGCTCAGGACGAGCAGGGCGAGTGCCACGGCGAACAGTTGCTTTTGGTGACGCATTGTCTTGATCAACTGGGCAGTACAACTTAAATTTGTCTACCTCAATCGAAGTTGTGTTTTTGATGGGGGGATTGTGTTTTTTGTGCCCCTTTCTGGTATTGGAGAGAGGTTGGCTCGATTGGGGTCTGTACGACGCCGAGAAACGAAACAAATCACGGCTATTAGCAATCACCGACGCCGACCGGCGGGTCCAGAAACGGAGCATTGATTGATGTCACCCGAACAGGAGGCAATAATCGAGGACCACGGAGTCACGAGCGAAGACGACCTCTTTCCGGCTTGGGTGAAGATCAGGAACCACGGGGCCTGGGGCGAGCTGGGGTGGTGTGGAGAACCGAATTCCGGTTTCCGAGAAACCCCGAACACCGGCGATCGAACGGGGTGAAATTTACTATCATTCAATCGGTAGGTGGATCTGGACCATGGTGGTACAAAGCGAACTCCGCGAAGCGATGGAGACGGGTCGGGAGGAGACCATCGAACTGCTGGCCCGGACCGAGACCCTGCCGGTGGTGGACGAGGAGGCAGAGGTCTCAGGCCTCCTGGGCGGGCGGACGAAGCCGTCGTTCAAGCTGGTCGAACGGGGCGACGTGGAGACAGTGGATCGACAGACCAGACAGGACGTCCTGAACTTCCTCGGTATCGACGACGAGGACGACCTCGAACCGGTGCAGGAGGAGATCAAAACTCACGAGGCCTGGGGCGCGGACACGTAACCGCCCCGGGTGGACTCGGGAACGACGGTCCTCGTTAGCAAAGCGCTTCCGGATCCTCTCCGAGGCTGATGCGTTCGCCGAGCCAGTCGAGGGCGGCCTCCACCGCCTCGGCGTCGTCGCCGGTCACGCGGACACGATTACGATCCGCCCGCTCGCCCGGGTAGCTGCCGGCTCGGACGTCAAAGTGTGACTCGAGCTCGGCCAGATGTCTCCCCAGGACGCCCTCCGGCGCATCCGTATATCTCGTCTCCATCGCCACGTCACCCGCGAACTCCCCGGCGACCCGTTCGAACGTGGCTCGCAATTCGCTGGGGACGCCCGGCAGCACATAGACGCCGTCGGCGACACAGCCGTTGGCGAGTCCCTCGGGATTCTCGATGATCTCCCCGCCGGCGATCGTCTCTGCGACCCGCTCCGTGTCCAGGCCGAGGTCGTATTTCTCCGCGAGTTCGGGATGGGACTCGATGAAGGCCGCAGAGGACCGCCGGGCGGCCTCGCGGGCCTCCGGATCGATCTCGAGATCCCGGTCCAGGGCGGCTGCCACCGCCGCCATCGTCACGTCGTCGGGCGTTCCGCCGAGTCCCCCGGTGACGATCACCCGATCGAATTCCCCGGCCCGCGATTCGACCCGGGACGCGATCGTTCGGTGGTCGTCACCGACCGTCAGGATCTCGTGGACGCGCCCGCCGCGCTCGGTTATCTGGCGGGCCAGCCACGTCGCGTTGGTGTTCTCGGTTTCCCCGGCGAGGAGTTCGTCCCCGACCGTGATGATGGCCACCGCCATGTGAGAACGGCGAACGCCCTTCGGGTTAAGCCTGTTCGAAAACGACAGCTCCCATCGGCGGATCGCCGTCTCCGGTACGTTAAAGCGAGCGGTTCTCCAAGTCCGGCACATGCACTACAGCGAGGCGGCGAGTTACCTCCTCGGCTTGCGTCGGTTCCGGACCCAGCTCGGGACCGAAGCCACGCGGAACGTTCTTGAACGGGCCGGCTCACCACACGAGGGGACGGACTTCGTCCAGGTCGCGGGGTCGAACGGCAAGGGCAGCACCGCCCGGATGCTCGACTCGATCCTCCGGGAGGCAGGCCTCGACGTCGGGCTCTACACCTCCCCCGAACTCGACGAGTTTCGAGAGCGGATCCAGGTAGACGGCCGGAAGATCCCGAAATCCGCCGTCACCGAGTTCGTCGAGACCTACCGGGACGGGATCGACAGCGGGGCCGCCCGCGACGAACCGCTGACGCACTTCGAGGCGACGACCGCCCTCGCCATCTGGTACTTCGACCGCCGGGACGTCGACGTGGCCATCCTGGAGGTGGGAATCGGCGGCAAATACGACGCGACGAGCGTGGTCTCGCCGGTCGCGAGCTGTGTGACGAACGTCTCGCTCGAGCACACCGACGTCCTCGGTGACACCGTCGAGGAGATCGCTCGCGACAAGGCCCACGTTGCGCCCGTCAACGGCCCGCTCGTGACCGCCGCGGCGAACGTCTTCGACACGCTTCGGGAGCAGAGTGACCTGTATACCGTCGGCACCGAGGGCACCGACCTCGTGGTCGAGTCCCTCGGGCGGAACGGGATCGAGTCACAGACGATCGGGATTCGCGGGTCGGGCATCGATCTCGAGGCGCGAATCCCTCACCTCGGTCGTCACCAGGCGCTCAACGCCGGGGTGGCCGTCGCCCTGGCCGGCCACCTCACCGAAATCGAGGGGGACACGATCGCTCGCGGGCTCCGGAAGGCCGAGTGGCCGGGTCGCTTCGACGTGATGGAGCGGGACCCGACTGTGCTGCTCGACGGCGCGCACAACCCTGACGCCTGCAAGCAGCTCGGGGCAGTGCTTGAGGACCTCGAGTACGACCACCTTCACCTCGTCTTCGGGGCCATGCACGACAAGGACCAGGCCGCGATGATCGAGGCGCTGCCCCGCCCCGATCGGGCGTTCACTTGCCGGCCGGATACCACGCGCGCCGAGGACGAGCGGGTGCTCGCGAGGGGATTCGAGGCCGCCGGGGTGGACGCGACGCCGATCCCGTCGGTGCTCGAGGCTGTCGACCGCGCCATCGCTCTTGCCGACGAGGGCGATCTGGTCGTGGTGGCCGGCTCGCTCTACACGGTCTCGGAGGCCAGACAGCGATGGACGCGGACGGTCGTTCCGACCGACTCGAAACTGGCCAGCGAGGCGGACGGGACGGCCCCGGTTGCGGACCTCGACGTGGCGACGGATCCCCCCGATCCCGATTCGCGGCGCCACCTCACGCTCCGGACTCGCCTCCCCACTTCCTGTGCGCGGACGGTCCAGCGGGGGATGCTCCGGGCGGGCGGGGAATGTCGGGTCTCGGCCCTCATCGAGGCGGCCAGATTCGTGGACGTGCTCCTTTCGGGAACCCGGTCGACGTTCGAGGCATTCCTCGAGCGGATCGAATCCCGACCGGGGTGTCCGACCCTGCCGAACGACGTCCGGGCCGCGCTCGAGCCGACGCCGAGGGAGCTCCCGATCGAGACGGACCGTACACCGGCGCTTCTCGGCATTCTCAACATCACGCCGGACTCCTTCCACGACGGCGGTGAGTACGACACTGTCGAACAGGCCGTCGAGCGCGCGGAGCGACTCCTCGAGGAGGGGGCAGATATCCTCGATGTGGGCGGGGAGAGCACCCGGCCCGGGGCCGACCCTGTCGAAATTCAGCAGGAGATCGACCGGGTCGTGCCGGTGCTCGAAGCCCTGCAGGGGCTGGACGTCCCGGTCTCCGTCGATACGCGCAAGGCGGCGGTTGCGGAGGCGGCGATCGAAGCTGGCGCGGAGGTCATCAACGATCAGGACGGCCTCGAGGATCCGGAGATGCGGGCGGTCGTCGCCGAGCACGACGTCCCGGTCATCGTGATGCACAGCATCAACACCCCCGTCGATCCGGATGCGGCGGTGCCCTACGACGATGTGGTTGCAGACGTCATTGGCGACCTCCACGAGCGGGTTCGGCTGGCCGAACGGGCCGGGATCGACCCCGGTAGGATCATCCTGGACCCGGGCATTGGCTTTGGCAAGACCCCGGCGGAGAACTTCGAACTCCTCGATCGATTGCACGAACTGACCGGGCTGGGACTGCCCGTGCTCTTTGCTCACTCCCACAAGTCGCTCTTTGCGGATATCGGAGACGCGAACGGCGATCGTTTGCTACCGACGGTAGTCGCCTCGGCACTCGCGGCAGAGCGTGGGGCGGCGGCGCTTCGCGTTCACGACGTCCGCGAGAATCTCGCCGCGATTCGGACTGTCCGCGGCGTGCAGACGGAGTAGCTCTTTTTGGTGGAGTCGCCGCTCTTCGGCGTAAAAACGGAAGAAAATCGAAGTATTTCAGGCGATCAGTCGTCGTCCGGACTGATGCCGCCGCTCGGATCGATCTCGCGATCGGATGCGTCGTGTTGCTCCTGGGTCAGGAAGATCGGTTCGACCTGACGGAAGGTGCGGATGGTGGCCCACACCGCGATTAGCAGGACGAGGGCGAACGGTCCACCGGTGAGCACGGAGGCGGTCTGCAACGCGTTCCCGCCGCCGAAGACCATCAGCAGCGATGCGAGTGCACCCATCGTGATCCCCCAGATGGTGCGGTTGATCGTCGAGGGGTGCTCCTTGCCGCCCGTGGTGAGCATACCCAGCGCGAGCGTCGAGGAGTCCGCGGACGTGACGAAGAAGGTCGTCACGAGTGCCAGGAACGTGAGCATGAGGAACAGGCCCAGCACACCCGGGAGCAGGGCCTGAAACAGCGGGTAGCCCAGTCCGTCGTATCCGAGGTTGTTGTAGGTCTCGACGATCGGGGCGACCTTGTTCACCTCCATCCAGATGGAGGTACCGCCCAGCGCGGCGAACCACGGGATGGTCACGCCAGTGGAGGCGAGCACGCCGGTGCCGACCATCTGTCGGACCGTCCGGCCACGCGAAATGCGGGCGATGAACAGCCCGACGAACGGCGCCCACGCGAACCACCAGGCCCAGTAGAACACGGTCCAGGCAGCCGGGAACGAGGCCGGTTTGAGGCCGGCGGAGTTCACGTACGTGCTGATTGCCGGGAAGAAGGTGATGTACTTCCCGAGTGCGTCAGTACCCAGGTCGAGGATGTACCCGGTCGGGCCGAAGACGAAGACCACGGCCATCAGGAAGAAGAAAATCACCATGTTGGCGTTCGAGACCCGCTTGATGCCCTTCTCCACGCCGAGTGCGGCCGAGAGGGTGAAGAAGATCGTCAGGCCCGTGATCATCAGGACCGTGAGCAGGTCGCTCGGTTGAAGCCCGAAGATGTAGGTCAATCCGCCGAGGAACTGCCCCCCGACGAAGCCGAGCGAGGTCGCGATCCCGCCGATGGTCGCGAACACGCCGAGGATGTCGACGAGTTTCGGCAGCGGGCCATCGAGGTTCTCCGTGCCGAGGAACGGCGCGAGCACCGTCGAGATCCGGAGCGGTGCGCCATACCGGTAGGCGAAGAACGCGATCGGCAGGGCCAGAAGCACGTAGAACGACCACGCCGAGATCCCCCAGTGGAAGAACGTGTAGGTGATCGCGTCAACGGCAGCCTGTGGCGTGCCGCCGGCGTAGGGACCACCAAACGGACTGTTGGCCGGTGGCACCCAAAGCGTGTAGTGGGAGATGGCCTCTGCGGGCCCCCAGAACACGATCCCTGCGGCGATGCCCGCCGAGTAGAGCATCGCGAAGTAAGACTTGTAGCTGTGCTCCGGTTCCTCGTCGGGCTTGCCGATCCGAATATTGCCCCACGGACCGAAGAAGAGGAAGAGCCCGAAGAGCACCAGGAAGAAGCCCACCAGGAGGTAGGCCCATCCCAGCGTCGAGGTCATCCAGTTGAAGATGTTGTTGATTACTCTTTTCGACGCCTTCGGGGAGAGAAGCAATGCGAGAATCGCGAGAAGCGATACCCCAAGGCCGATGCCATACACCGTCCAATCGATTTCGTCGATGAACGTGCCGATTGCACCTTTGTTTCCTGAACTCATGTGTGTTATCGTCACCCAACCGTTGGTTGTGGGTCCGATACGCACTAACGATGCCACTCGGGGTTTATGAAATTATTTATTCCTTTTTCGTCATGATCGAACGCCGATGTCGAAGAGCACACGCTTTCCAGGGGTTTTAGAACTGATAGATCGGGATAAAGCTGGCGTCGGCGCCAAATATTGCGTCACTCGGCGAGCAGATCGATCGCCTTCTCCACGGCCGCGTCGGCGTTGTCGGCGTAGCCGTCCGCCCCGATCTCGTCGCGCCACTCCTCGGAGGTCGGTGCGCCACCGACCATGACCTTGACCTGATCGCGGACGCCCTCCTCCTCGAGCAGTTCGATGACCTCCTCCTGGTGGTCCATCGTCATGGTCATGAGGGCGGACATGCCGAGGATGTCGGGGTCCTCGTCCTTGACGGCCTGGACGAAGTCCTCGTTGGGAATCTCGACGCCCAGGTCGACGACGTCGAAGCCGTTGGCCTTCAGCATCGTGATCAAAATGTTCTTCCCGATGTTGTGGATGTCCTCGTTGACGGTGCCGAGGATGACCTTCCCGGCCGTGTCCTCGTCCCCGAGGTCCATCTCGTCCAAAAGCGGCTCGACGAGTTCGACGCCGGCCCGCATACAGTCAGCGGACATGGCCAGTTCGGGCAGGAAGACCTCGCCCCTTCCGAACTTGTCACCGACGGTCCGGACCCCCTCGGTCAGTCCCTCCTGGAGGATGATGAGCGGGCTAATGCCCTTGTCGATGGCCTCCTGGGTGAGTTCGGCCGTTTTGTCCTCCTCGAGGTCGATGATCGCCTGCTGGATGTCCTCGATGATGGGGTCGAGGTCGTCGGCTGAGTCCTCGTCTGTCATGTGAATCCCTATCCCAATAGGTCGCTGTTGCAAGAATAAAGGTTTTGGAAACCCGGTCTACCCGTTCGATAGTTGACTCGTTTGCCCCCGCTCCCGTCGTGTGGTTTTCTCGAAAATCGATCGCCCTCGGGCTATACAATCAGACCTTCATTAAGTAAACTAAAATTGGAACTGCTCGTCCGACAGTATCGGCGTCCCATCCGACAAACTCCCCCTCCCTCGGTTTCCCGTCCCGACAATCGCTTCTCTTTGCTGGATCTCCGGATCGAACAGGTGAACTCGGCGCTCGTCAATCGCTTTGCTCGGTGTGACGGGTCCGGCTCGCAGAATCTCTCTCGCTCGTGCTCTCTCACCGTCGCGGGAGTTCACTCGATCCCGTCCGGCAAATCGAGATCCGCGAGGCCGAGGGCCTCGAGTAGATCGCCCGTCGGAACGCCCCGGTCGTCCCAGCCCCGCTCCGCGTAGTACGCCTCCCGCATTGCCTCGAACGCTTCCCTCGAGACGGCCTCACCGGCTCCCGGTCCCTCCCCGATCGGCTCCTCGAGGACCGGGGGCAGTTCGTCGTCGGCTCGGTCGAACCCTTCCCGTACGTTGTACAGCCGGGTCATCGTCCAGATGCGTGTCCCGACTCGTCCGAGTGCCTCCGGCGAGAGATCAAGCCCCACCGCCTCGAGCCACTCCGCCCCGAAGTCCTCCGCGAACAGGGTCTCCGTGAAGTCGTCGGCGATGAGACTCCAGAGCAACGACCGGAAGTCCTGCTCCGCGATGACCTCCCGGGCGCGCCGGACGGGTTCGTCCATCTCGGGCTCGAAGACGGCCGTCTCGATCGGTCGGGCCCGGCGGTGACACGCCCCGCGGTCGCTCGTCGCGTACGCGAGGGCCATGCTCGGGGCCCGACGGGGGTCATAAGAGGGCAGTTCCATCCCCTTGACCGTCGGGATCAGGTCCTCGCCGCCGTAGCGGGCGGCAGCCTCGTCGATTCCGTCCGCGAGCGCGTCTCCGAGTTCGGTCCCCCGCGTCGCGATATCCTCGGCGAGGGAGACGGCGGCATCGAGATCACCGAACTCCCCCTCGAAGTCGATGACGCCCTCCTCGCCGGCCCGAATCGCCCACGCGATCGCGTTGCCCACGCCGATGATGTCCACCCCCAGCCGATCGCAGGTGAGTCCGAGCCTCGCCACGTCCTCGAAGTCGTCGATGCCCAGGCCGGCACCGAGGGTCATCTGGGTGCCACCACGGGGCGTGCTCCGCTCGCCGTCGACTGACACCTGGAAACCGCCCGGAATCGACTCGGAGCCGTGTTCGCGCCCCTGCGCGCTCGACTCGACGGCCTCGATTCCGATGTCGTCGGCCCCCTCGAAGGTGCTCTCCTGCCACCCGCGGGTCGAGAGGGCCCCGACCTCGTCGGCGAAGTCCACGGATTCGACGGTCTCGCTCGCCCGGTGCCAGTCGTCGGTCGCCCCGTCGCCGTACCGCTCCTCGTACTCGGCCCGGAGGGACTCGAGCCCCTCCGGAGGAGGGTCTCTCACGACGACTGCCTTGAGTCGCTTCGATCCCATGACTGCCCCGGCACCCCCACGTCCTGCATGATGGTCGCCGCCGTCCGAGGCGATCGTGGCATAGACCACCCTGTTCTCGCCTGCCGGTCCCGTGCAGGCGACCTTCGCGTCCGGATAGGCCGCACAGGCCGTCTCGACGTCCTCGCTCCACTCTGAGGCCGATTCAATCTCGATGTCGCCGTTTGAGACGACGAGCGAGACCGGGTCATCGGCCCGGCCGGTGACGATGATCCCCATCGCGTCGGCCAGGCTCCCGGCCAGGTGGGCGGCGAAGTCGCCGCCGCTGTAGGAGTCGAGGAACGTGCCGGTGAGCGGCGACTTCGTGATCGCCGCGTAGCGCGGCTCTCCCGGGATCAATCCCGAAATTGGGCCGGTCATGAAGAGCAGGGCGTTTCCCGGGCCGAGCGGGTCGACTCCCGCTTCGGTTCGCTCGTAGAGATATCGGGCTCCGAGCCCCTTCCCACCGATGAACTGCCGTCGCCAGGCGGGCGGAATCTCCGCCCGATGGACCGACCGTTCGGTGAGGTCGACTTCGAGCATCGACGTTCGACGGGGTGGGACTGTCTCCGGGCTCATGAACACTCGGTAGTGGATACGGGTTGAGAAGTCCACCGGTTTCGGCGAGTACCCGAGCTACGACAGTCGTCCCGTCTTTTCCCTCCACCCGGTCGGTACTGACGGGGTGTCAGGCTCATCGCTTCGAAGACCTCCAATTGTGCCGGACGAACCATTCTTCATGCGTGACACTTTTACCGTCGACCGTCGCCGGTTCCCGGTGTCCCACGATGGTCGTCACCCATGAGTTTCCGAATACACTACGTGATTCTGTCAGGTCTGTGCCGCCACCCTCTCCCACTTTTCCATAACGTGAAATGTCATCCACCATTTGATGGCACGACGCTTTTATACATTGTGTATCACCAACTTCGTTAGTTATATGTGCAAAACCGGCTAGACAAATTGATGTGGGGCCGGTTCACATCCTGCGACGATCGGAAGGATCGTCGCCTCATGGCGATCGCACGTGGACAGTCCCGAGGTACAATAAATGAGTTCGAACACACTACCCGACAGCGCCGGTACAGTAATTATCGGCGCCGGCATCGTGGGGAACAGTCTCGCATATCATCTCGCAGATCAGGGTCGAGAGGACATTTTGCTCGTGGACAAGGGCCCGCTGCCCGACCCGGGTGGATCGACCGGTCACGCATCGAACTTCCTGATGCCGGTCGAGCATTCAAAGGAGATGACTGAGCTCACCCAGGACGCCATCGAGCAGTACAAGGAGGCCGGCGTCTTCACGAAGGCCGGTGGGCTCGAGGTCGCCCGGACCGAGGAACAGATGGAGGAGAACAAGCGCCGGGTTCAGTCCGCGAAGGCCTACGGGGCCAACGCCAAACTCATCGACGCCGATGAGGTCAAAGAGCTCGTCCCGTACATCAACGAGGACATCATCAAGGGCGCCATGTACGCGCCCGACGCCGGTGTCTGTGACTCCCTCCAGTTCGGTGAGATCTGCCGCGAGCGCGCGAAGGACATGGGCGCACTGACGGTCTCGCCGAACACGGAGGTCACCGACATCCACACCGAGTGGGACACCGTCACCGAGATCGAGACCGACCGTGGTAACGTGAAGGTCGAGGACGAACTCGTCATTGCCGCCGGTATCTGGAGCCCGAAACTGGCCGAGATGGCGGGCACCCGCATTCCGCTCACCCCGGCGGTCCACCAGATGATCAGCGTCGGCCCCATCGAGCAGTTCGAGGAGCGGGGCGTCGAGGGCATTGAAGACCCGATCGTCCGTGACATGGACCACCGGATGTACGAACGCCAGCACGGCAGCGAGATCGAGGTCGGCTCCTATTCGCATCGACCGATCCTGTGGGACGTCGAGGATATCCCGTCCATCGACGAGGCGCCGCTCTCTCCGACCCAGCCGCCGCTCACCGACGACGCCTTCGAGGAGTCGATGGAGCACGCTCTCGAGATCATGCCGGAGATCCTGGACGACCCCAACGCGGGGATCCGCCACTCCATCGACGGCCTGCTCTCTCTGACTGCCGACGGCGGCCCGGTCGTGGGTCCGGTCAAGGACCTCGACAACCTGTGGTCCGTCGCGGCCATCTGGATCAAGGAGGCACCAGCCATCGCGAAGGAGGTCGCAAAGTGGATGACCCAGGGCTACGGTGCCATCGAGACGGACCTCGAGGGCATCAACATCGCCCGCTACGACGAGTACGGTCGCGCCGAGGACTACATCGACGCCCGCTCGAGGGAGGGCTTCCGCAAGATCTACGGTACAGTACACCCCTCCGAGCAGTGGCAGAGTGCCCGTCCACTCCGCACGACGGGCTTCCACGACCGCCTCGAGGAGCACGACGCCGAATTCTGGGAGTCCGCCGGCTGGGAACGGCCGCGCTGGTTCCGGGAGAACGCGGACCTCCTTCAGACGTATCAGCAGACCATCAACGAGTTTTCCCGACCCAACGAGTGGGACCGTCGCTGGTGGTCGCCGATCATCCTGGCCGAGCACCTGCACATGCGGGATAACGTCGGTCTGATCGGGGACATGGGCTTTGGCATCTACGAACTCCAGGGGCCAGACGCCCTCGACATGGCGGAGAAACTCACCGTCGGCCGGATGGACGTCGACGTGGGCGATCTCGTCTACACGCCGGTCCTCGACGAGGAAGCTGGCTTCCGCGCAGACCTCACCGTCGTCCGTCTCGGCGAGGATCACTTCCGCTTCATCACCGGTGGCGGAGACGCCGGTCACGACAAGCAGTGGATCCGACAGCACATGGAGGGCGACATGGAGGTCGAGCTCGTCAGCAAGAGCTCCGCCCTCGGGACGATGGGCGTCTGGGGTCCGAATGCCCGGAAGGTCATGCAGCAGATCACCGTGGAGGACATGTCCGATGAGGCCTTCCCCGCCTACACGGCAAAGGAGGTCCACATCGGCGACGTCGAGGCCTTCGCGATGCGCCTCTCCTACGTCGGTGAACTCGGCTGGGAGATCTACGCACCGATGGAGCAGACCGGTCGCCTGTGGGACACCATCTACGAGGCCGGCCAGGAGTACGATCTCCGTCCGGTCGGGACGGGTGTCTACGGTTCGACCGGTCGCATGGAGAAGGGCTACCGCCTACTCGGTGCGGAACTCGAGGCGGATTACAACCCGGTCGAGGCCGGACTCGACTTCCACGGCGTGAAGGACGCCGACTTCATCGGCAAGGATGCCTACGTCGAGGCCGTCGAGAGCGAGCCAGCGGCCAAGCTCTGCACGCTCTCCGTGAAAGATCACTCCCCGAACGGTGGCGAGGAACGCTACCCGCTCGGCGGCGAGCCGGTCAAGGACCTCGACGGGAACGTCCTGATCGACGACGAGGGCCGTCGCTCGTACGTCACGAGCGCAGCGACCGGGCCGTCCGTCGGCAAGCACCTCCTGATGGCGTACATTCCGACGGACATCGCCGAGGAGGGCAAAGAGCTGCAGATCGAGTACTTCGGCGAGGACTACCCGGTCGAGATCGAAGTCGTCGGTGCCCGACCGCTGTTCGACCCGAGCAACGAGCGGATCCTGAGCTAAATCGACTGCGACCGGTCAGTCTTCCCGGGTCCGTCGGGATCCGGGTCTCAACCGGTAACGACCACACGGTATCACTAACATGGAAACACTAGCCTGTATCAAACGCGTTGCGGACACCGGGGCAGAGATCGTCCTGACCGACGACAAGCAGTCGGTCGACGCCTCCGCCGTGGGCTACACGATGGGCCCACACGAGGAATGTGCGATCGAGGAGGCGGTCCAGACCGTCGAGGAGGAGGGCGGCACGTCGACGGTACTGAGTCTCGGCCCCGAGGACGTGGAGGACCAGATTTACGAAGGAATCGGCCGCGGTGCCGACGAGGGGATCATTCTCGAGACCGACGGCGGGGAGTGGGGCCCCGAATCCACGGCCACCGCCATCGCCGACGCCGTCGAGGATCGAGAATTCGATCTCCTCTTCTTCGGCAACGAGTCGGGTGACAATGCGAACTACCAGGTCGGGATTCGCGTCGCCCACCAGCTCGGCCTGCCGGTCGTGACCGGAATCAAGGACTTCGAGGTGGACGGGGAGACGGCCATCGCCAAACGCGACGTCCCCGGCGGCTCGGAGGTCTTCGAGGTCGACATCCCCGCCGTCATCACCGTCAAGGAGGGCCTGAACACGCCGCGCTACCCGTCGATGCGCAGTCGAATGCAGGCCAAGAAGACCGAACTCGAGGTCATCGAACCGAAAGAAACCGAGGATGGCCTGCAGATGCAGGAACTCGAAACGCCCGAGGCGGAGGACGAAGAGGCAGAAGTCCTCGGCGAAGGGCCCGAGGCTGTGGACCGTGCCGTCGAGGTTCTCGAGGAACTGGAGGTGCTCTAGGATGGTGCTGACACTCATCGAGCACGCAGACGGAGAAATCGAGGAGACCTCTCTCGAGATGCTGACCCTTGCCCGGGACATCGCCGAACAGGTCGATGAGGACGTAGCCGCGGCGATGTTCGGCGGTTCGGACCTCGCCGCGGACCTGGGCGAGTACGGGGTCGACACCGCGTACGTCTGTGAGGGCGACCTCGCGGAGACGTATGCACCGGAGGCCCGTGCGGAGGCACTCGGCGTCCTGATCGACGACCTGGACCCCGCAGCATTGGTGGGCGGTGGGACCGAGACCGCAAACGAGGTCTTTGCCCACCTCAGCGCGAAGCAGGACCTCGCGATGTCGGCGAACACGCTCGAGATCGAGGCCGACGGTGAAACCTGGGAACTCACCCGCCAGCGGTGGGGCGGCAGTTTGCTCGAACATTCGACGATGTCCGGAGAGGCGAAAGTCTTCACGACGCCGGAACACGAACTTCCGATCGAGACCGTCGGCGAGGGCGAGGCCACCGTCGAGACGGTCAGTCCGAACGTCGAGGACGCCTCCTTCGAGGTCAAAGTCGACCGAATCGAGGAATCAGACGTGGAGGGTGTCCCGCTTCCGGAGGCCCGGATCGTCGTCGGTGGCGGCCGCGGGGTCGGCAGCGCCGAGGACTTCGACCAGCTTGAGGAGCTTGCCGACCTCTTCGATGGCGCGACCGTCGGGGCAAGCCGCATTGCTGTCGACGAGGGCTGGCGGCCCCACGACGACCAGATCGGCCAGACCGGTCAGAAGATCTCCCCCGATCTGTACATCGCCGCCGGCATCAGCGGTGCCGTCCAACACTGGGTCGGTGCGAAGGGCGCGGAGAACGTCCTGGCCATCAATATCGACCCGGAGGCGGCGATCATGTACAAGGGCGATTACGCCATCGTGGGCGACCTCCACGAGGTCGTGCCCGAACTGATCGAGGCCATCAGGGCCGCGAAGGAGTAGGGACCCACCGAGGCCCCGACGGAGTACCGATTCGTCGAGGCCTCGATGACGGGGCGACAGTACCTCGGGATTTTCCCAACATTTTCTCTCGAAACGGATCGACGGTCGAGGACCACAGAGACACCTCGTTCAGTCCCAAAGCACTTGCTCCGGGGCACTCGACGAAAACTTGAGAAGTCGCGAACCCTACGGCAGCTCGACGTCGACGTCTTCCTGTAATGCTGCGGCCTTTGCCGTGTTGTAGAGGAGCATCGTGATCGTCATCGGGCCGACACCACCCGGAACCGGGCTAATGGCGTCAACGACATCCTTGGCGGACTCGAAGTCCACGTCACCGACCAGTTCGTCGTCGACGCGGTTCGTGCCGACGTCGATGACCGTCTGGCCCTCCGAGAGCATCGACCCGTCGATCATCTCGGGGACGCCAGCAGCCGCGATAACGATGTCGGCGTTCCTGGTCTTCTCGGCCAGGTTCTCCGTCCGGGAGTGACAGACGGTGACCGTCGCATTGCCGGTATCGGTCTTCTGCATGAGCAGGTTCGCGACCGGCTTGCCGACGATGTTCGACCGACCGACGACGGTAACGTCTTTGCCTTCGGTATCGACGCCAGCGTCTTCGATCATCTTGAGAACGCCGTGTGGCGTGGCGGGCTTGAAGCGGGCGTTACCCGAGACCATCAACCCCACGTTCGTCGGGTGGAAACCGTCGACGTCCTTGATCGGATCGATCTGCTGGAGGACCTGGCTCTCGTCGACCTGATCGGGAACGGGCAACTGGACGAGGATGCCGTGAACCTCGGGATTCGCGTTCAGTTCGTCGATGGTGTCATAGAGTTCCTCGGCTGGCGCATCGGGATCGATTTCGACGTGGAAACTCTCCATGCCGATCTCCTCACAGGCCTTCTGTTTCATCGAGACGTAGGTCTCACTCGCCGGATCGTCGCTCATCAGGACGGTGGCGAGACCGGGAGTGACGCCCTCGTCTTCGAGGGTCTGGACGCTGTCTTCGAGGTCTGTCCGAATCGAGTCCGCGAGTTCGTTGCCGTCGATAATGTAGGTCATTGGTCGATCGAACACGGAGTCCGTGCCGTCTGTATACTACCCGGGAGGCCACCTTGAGGTTTTCTAGACCGACTCGTCGCCCGCTTCTAAATACCCCTCAAACTTCGGCTTGGCAAAGAGTGAAACCCCCCACCCGGCTAGGGTGGGCACACATGACACGGGAGGGCGTCCGCGAACTGCTGGCCGATCCGCACTACGAACTGCTCCCCTTCTCGGGGCTGTACGAGGAGGCCGAACAGCTTCCGGAGGGGTCGACGGTCGCGTTGACCGCCTCGCCGGAGAAGGGCGTCGAGGAGACGGTCGACCGGTCGATCGAACTCCGGGAGATGGGATTCGAGGTCTCGACACACGTGGCCGCCCGCGCCGTTCGCAGTCGGGACCACCTCGCGGAGCTCACCGACCGACTGAAGGAGGCTGGAATCGAGGATATCTTCGTCCCGGGTGGGGACAACGAGGAGCCCGAGGGGCCCTATGACTCCTCGTATGCCCTGCTCACCGATCTCGAGGAGGAGATCGGGACCGAGTTCGAACGAGTGGGCATCACCGGCTATCCGGAAGGTCACCAGTTCATCGAGGACGACACGCTCCGAGAGCACCTCGTGAAGAAGGAGCCATACGCCGATTACATCGTCACCCAGATGACCTTCGACCCCGACGCGGTCGCGGCATGGGCGAGCGAGATCCGCGAGGAGGCGGAGGTTAGCCTCCCCATCATCGTCGGCGTGCCGGGGGTCATGAAGTACCAGCGCCTGTTGAGCATCTCCCGGGAGATCGGGGTCGGGGATTCGCTGTCTTATCTCCGCAAGACGACCGGGATCATCGACTTCCTCAAGCAGTTCCTCGGGTCCCGTGGCCAGTACGCTCCGGACGATTTCATCGAGGGGATCGGGAAGCACTATGCGAGTGGCGACTACGGCATCGAGGCCGTGCATCTCTACACCTTCAACCAGGCAGGCGACACCGAGGCCTGGCGTCAGCAGTACGTCTGATTCGGGCCAGAACCCCAGCATCCGGTAAGAATTGCAGGCTGACGGCCTGAACCCCGCGCGGAATTGAGAAGAATTAACTTGACTCGTTATCGAATTTTGCACGATGTTCACCTTCGAGGCGGAGCAAGACGTATACGACGTCAGTGGCACGAAAATCGGTGGGCAACCCGGGGAGACGCCCACGCTCATGGTCGGCAGCATCTTCTACAAGGGGGACTCCGTGCAGGAGGACCCGAAGACGGGCGAGTTCGACGAGGAAGCCGCCCTGGAGGCCATCGAAACGGTCGAAGAGGTCTCCGAGCAGACCGGCAACCCGCCCGCCTTCGACACGATCGGTGACTCTCCCGAGGCCCTCAAAAAGCACATCGAGTTCATGGCCGACGCCACGGACGCCCCGATCTTCATGGACGGACCGACCCCGTCGATCCGATCCGAGGCCGCGAAGTTCGCCGGCGAGATCGGCATCGAGGACCAGATCATCTACAACTCCATCGAGTCGAGCACGAAGGAGGTCGACAAGGAGATCGAGGCGATCCAGGAGTCCGGAATCAACTCGGCGGTCCTGCTCTCGATCGACACGACGGACATGTCCATCGACGGTCGACGGGGCGCCCTCGACGCCAACCTCGAGGTCGCCGAGGAGGCCGGCATCGAGCAGCCGATCGTCGACCCCGGCATCATCGACATCCCGGACTCGGGGTACGTCGCGAAGATCATCCACGAGCTGAAAGACGAGTACGGCATCCCGATGGGCTGTGCACCGCACAACGAGGTCATCCAGTGGGAGATGAACGACCCGCTCACGGAAAACTCCCGACAGCTCCGCCAGGCCGTCGCGAACTCGGTCATCTCGATCCTCGGCGCGGACTTCAACATCTATGGCCCGGTCCACGGCGCTCCCGAGATGTACGAGGTCATGTCCACCGCCGACGCCTACGTCGCCTACGGCGCCCAGATGGGCGAAGGCCGGCGAGCAGATCCGGACCACCCGCTCTTCAAGATCTTCCGGTAACTGACCGGCAACCCTCCTCGAAACTGACCGGTGGCCACGTTCGAAACCGACTGATATCTACTTTCGAAACAGACCGAGAGCCGCGTCAGTAATTGTGGCCGCGTGCGGATCGACGTCTGTTCGCAGAAAAAACCCACAGCGGTCACCGCCCCGTGACGGTACGAGTGTCGAACCGTTTGCCCGCTTTCAGCACTCTCCTGGAGGAATCTCAGCGAACCAGGGTTCGCCCTCCGCGTCTCAGTCCTGGTTTTCCTTCGCCTCGAGCCTCGCGGCCTCGAGCGCTCGACTCCGTGTTACCCGCTCTTTAACGTGGGGATAGAGGTCGAAGTCCTGGTGGGGGAGATACATCGACTCCATGAAGTTCTCCTGGAAGACGTCGGTGCCCGCGATCTCGAAGTACTCGACCTCCTCGACGATCCGTTCGGCCTCTGCTCGGCGCTCCCTGTCGAGGAGGGCGAGTTTCGCCCCCACGCCGGCCGCGTTCCCGAGTGAGACCACGTCGTCGGGGTCGATGTCCGGATACATGCCGATGGTCATCGCCGAGATCTTGTCGATGTAGTTGCCAAAGGCCCCGGCCATGAGCACGCGGTCCGGGGTGTCGATGTCGAGTTCGCCCATGAGCACGCGCGTGCCGGCCTGGATGGCAGCCTTGGCCATCTGGATCGAGCGGATGTCGTTCTGGGTGAGGACGATGTCCTCCGCGAGGGCGGCCTCCGCCTCTGGGGCGACGACGTACTCGAGTTCCCCGTCGTCGTTCTCTCGAACCCGTGGATGGTCGAGCACCTCGTCGCGGAACTTCCCGCGCTGGTCGACGATCCCGACCTCGAACAGCTGGGCCAGCGCGTCGATCACGCCCGAACCCGTGATGCCGTTCGGCGGCTCGTCCTCGATGGTTTCGTACTCGGGGAGCAGGGTCTCCGGATCGATTCGCAGCGTCTCGATCGCCCCGGCCTGTGCGCGGACGCCGTATCGCAGTTCGGCTCCCTCGAGTGCCGGGCCCGCCGGGGCGGAGGTGACGAGCATCTTCTCCTCGTTGCCCACCGAGATCTCGCCGTTCGTCCCGATGTCGATGCAGACGGTCGTTTCGGGTTCCTTGTAGTGGCCGGCGACGAGGAGTACCGACACCTTGTCCGGTCCAACCCACCCGCCGCTCACGGGCAACCAGTAGACGTAGCCCGACTCGTTGATGTCGATGCCGAGTTCGCGAGCCTTGACCTGGATCGGGGCCTCCCTGGCGGCCACGTAGGGGGAGCCGGCGACGTAGGCCGGGTCGATGCCCAAAAAGAGGTGATGCATCGCCGTGTTGCCCACGAAGACGCTCTCGTAGATGTGTCTCCGGTCGATGCCCGCCTCGGTGACGACCTCCTCGATGGTCTCGTTGATCCCCTTCCGGATCTCCTCCTTGAGTTCCTCCCGACCGTCCTCGTTCCGGCGGGTGTACCGCATCCGGGTCATGATGTCCCCGCCCTGCTTGGTCTGCGGATTGAGTCGGGAGCTGATCGCCTCGGTTTCCCCGCTCTTCAGGTTCACCAGGTAGGTCGCGACGGTCGTCGTCCCGACGTCGATGGCCAGGCCGTAGGCGGTCTCCTCGAGCCCCGGCTCGACGTCGATGAGTTCCCGATCGTCATAGACGGTGGCGGTCGCCTCGAGGCGGTCCGCGACCTCCCGTTCGCGCACCCGGTTCGGGAGCTCCCGCTGGGCCTCGTAATCCACGCTCTCGAGTTCGAGGTCGTAGGTCTCCTCGAGGGCCTCCCCGATCCGCTCGAAGTCCGCGAGGTTGTCCGAGAGCGAGGGAAGCGGCAGCTCCACGTGGTACTTCTTGATGACCGGGTCGATGGTGTACTCGAGTTCGTGGCCCTCCGTGAGCACGATCCCGGCGGTCTTCTGGGAGTCCGGGGGGACGGTCACGTCGACGGAGCCGGACTCGGCCATGGTCGCCCGACAGGTCAGTCGATAGCCGTTCTCGAGCTGTTCCGTGGAGAGTGTCTGCTCCTCGGCCGTGGTGACCGGGCTGAGGTGTTCCTCGCCGTCGTCGATGATCGCCTTGCAGGTCCCACACCTGCCGTTGCCGGCACAGAGCCCCTCGATGCTCACCCCCGCGTCCGCCGCGGCGTCGAGAAGGGTCGTCTCCGCGTCGACGTCTATCGTCTTCTTCCAGGGGTAGAACGTAACCTGCGACTCCTCGGACATGTGTATGCCCGTCGTACACGATGACCATACAAAAGGTGATTGAAGGGAGTCGTTTTGGCCCGTACCAGGACGTTCCCAGACCCGGCTCGAGAACGTCCGCTCGCCGTCGAGTGCCCGATATGAACGTTGAAGGGGGATGCCAGTCGATCCTTGGCCATGACCGACCGCACCCCCACGCACACCGTCGAATCGGTGCCGCTTGCCCGATTGCCCTCGGGGCGCACCGTCGAGACGCTCCTCCACCGCTACAGGGGCGACGAACCCGGCCCGACCATCTACCTCCAGGCCCTCCAGCACGGCGGCGAGGTGAACGGTGCGGCCGTGCTCAGACGGCTCCACGACCGGCTCGCAGGCCGTCCACTCGCGGGGGAGGTGCTCGCGGTTCCGGTCGCCAATCCCTTCGCCTTCGATCACCGCGTCTACATGGCTCCCACGCGGCTCGACGCAGTCAACTCGAACATGAATCGGCTCTGGCCGGGCGATCCGGACGGCACGGTCATGGAACGGCTCGTGGACGGCCTCTGGGAACGGGCGAGTGGCGCCGACGCCATCGTCGATCTGCACACTGGCGGCCCGTACATGCGCTCCCACACCCGATTCACCCCGGAGGAGACCCGGTCTCGGGACCTGGCCGAAGCCTTCGGCGTGGATCTGCTGCTCGCGGATGGCTCGAGTGTCGACGCGGAAACCGGCGAACAGGGCAAGCTCCGGGAGGTCGCCGCCGCTGCGGCGATTCCGGCGATCACGCCGGAACTCGCCCACAGCCGCGAGATCGTAGAGTCCGCCGTCGAGACCGGGGTCGCGGGCATCGAGAACGTCCTCGCCGAACTCGGCGTCCTCGACGTCGCGGTGGAGCCACATTCTCCAACGGTCGGGCGGGAGAAGACGCCCCTCTTCGCGGAGGAGTCGGGCCTGTTTCGGTCGGCCGCCGTCAACGTCGGCGACCGACTCGAAGCGGGGACCGAAATCGGGGAGGTCTTCGACCCGACCAGCTACGAGCGCCTTCAGACCGTCACCGCCGAGCGGGACGGACTGTTGCTCTCGCTCAAGCGCGGGTCGACGGTGATGGAGGGGGAATCGGTCGGGAGCCTGATCACCGTCGAGGAGGAGTGATCGGCACGGATCGACTGTCGGGGGGCTTATTGGCTCCCACGCGGTAGCAGGCCCATGGAGTACGTCACGGAGCTGGGCCTCGATTCGGGCCTGACCGCCGTCGTCGGCGCCGGCGGCAAGAAAAGCACGCTCTATACCGTCGGGAACGCACTCGACCGGGGCGTGGTCACGACGGCCGTGCACATTCCCCGCTTCGACGAGCACGTCGCGGAACTGCACGAGACGACGGACCCAGTCTCGACCCTGGAGGCAGTCGAGAGGTGGCCGGTCGGGTTGGTTCCAGGCTTCGAGGAGGCACGCTATCTGGGCTACGAACTCGAGACGATCGAGGAAATCGCGGCGAGCCCGATCCCGGAGGCCGTGCTGGTCAAGGCCGACGGAGCGCGAAACCGGGAGTTCAAAGCCCCGGGCGAGGACGAGCCCCGGATCCCCCCGGGTGCCGACCGCGTGCTTGGGGTGGTTAGCACTCACGTCGTGGGAAAGCCCCTGACCGAGGAGTACGTCCACCGCCCGGAACGGGTCACCGCGCTCACCGGAGTGAAACGTGGCGAGACGATCGGGGTCGAGGACGTGGCGGCGGTCCTCTCCCATCCCGAGGGGACCGAAAAGCACGTCCCGGGTTCCGCCGAGTACGTTCCGGTGCTCAACAAGGTCGACGACGAGAACGACCGGGGGACTGCCCGGGCGATTGCCGACCGCGTTCTGGAATCGAGTCGGGCCGAGCGGGTGGCGCTCGCTCGCCTCATCGACCCCGAGGAGCCGCTCGTCGAGGTCCGCGAGTGATTCACTCGCTCTCGTCTGCAGCCGGCACGATCCGTTCTGTCTCCGGGTCGACCTCGGCGTCCGAAAGGTGGCCCGTCCGTCGCCACGCGTAGAAGAAATACCCGAGGAACCCGCCGATCCCCACGAATATGAGTACCAGATAGCGGGTCTTCCCCCACTCGAGGCCGATCTCTCGCAACTCGACGATGTCGCGGGTGGCGTAGTAGACCGCGATGACGCCGATGATTCGGAAGGTGATGAATTCGCCACCGAACAGCAGGATGAGCACGTCGACGATCGCATAGAGGATGGCCACGACCATTCCCCGGCGATAGAACGTGTTGTCGACGAGGTCGACGGCTTCCGGGACGTCGCTCATGCCACCCGATTGGGGGAGGGATGTAGTAAACCTGTGGGGCTCAGTCCGCACTCGATTCGGTGACGTCGACGGAGATGGTGGCGGCGGCCACCTTGAACTCGGGGATTTTCGCCACCGGGTCCATGGCATCGTTCGTCACCCGGTTCGTGGGCGAATCCTCGAAGTGGGGGGTCGTCCACACGACTCCCCGCTTCGTGGCCTCGGTCACGTTCGCTCGAACGTCGATCTCCCCGCGTCGGGTTCGCAACTGGACCATGTCGTCGTCCTCGATCCCCCGCTCCTCGGCGTCTTCCGGATGAATGTCGATGAAGTTGTGATCGGTCTTCCGCATGAGGTTCTCCGAGCGCCGGCTCATCTCTCCGGTGTTGTAGTGTTCCTCGATGCGGCCGGTCGTGAGTACGAGCGGGTACTCCTCGTCCTCGACCTCGGCCGGTGGCTGATGGCTCACACCGCGGATCTTCCCGAGCCCGTCCTCGGTCGGGAACTCCTCTTTGTGGAGGTACTGAGTCCCCTCGTCGTCCTCGCTCTCGACGGGCCACTGCATGCCCGTCTCGCCGATTCGGTCGTAGGTGAGCCCGGCGTAGATCGGGGCGACCTCGCGGAGTTCCTCGAAGACCTCCTCGGGGTCCCCGTAGGCAAAGCCCTCGCCGAACAGACGCGTACCGATCTCGCTCAGGATGTCGAAGTCGTGGCGGGTATTTCCCGGGACGTCGACGGCGGGACGCATGCGCTGGACGCGGCGGTCGGTGTTCGTCACCGTACCGCCACGTTCGACCCACGAGGTCGCCGGCAGGACGACGTCGGCGAGCTTCGCGGTCTCGGTCATGAAGATGTCCTGGGCGACCATGAACTCGAGTTCCCCCAGATTCTCCCGGACCTCGTCGGAGTTCGGCTCGCTCAGGACGGGATTCTCGCCCATGACGTAGAGCGACTGGATCTCCTCGCCGGCCGCGTTCGTCACCTCGAGACTCGTCAGGCCGTTCTCAGCCGGCGGCTCGAAGCCCCAGACCTCGGCAACGGCGGCTCGATCCTCGGGATCCTCCACCTCGCGGTAGCCCGGCAGGACGTTGGGAAGCGCGCCAACGTCGCTCGTCCCCTGGACGTTGTTCTGCCCGCGAAGCGGGTTGATCCCGGTTCCCGGCTTTCCCAGGTTCCCGGTCACGAGCGCGAGATTGATGAGGTTCTGGACGTTGTCGGTGCCACATGACTTCTGGCTCATTCCCATGCCCGTGAAGATGGCCCCGTTCTCGGCCTCGGCGAAGGTCCGGGCGGCCTCCTTGACCGTCTCGGCATCGACTCCGGCGGTTTCGGCGGCCTCTTCGACGTCGAAGTCCGCGAGTTCGGTCTCCAGGGACTCGAATCCCCTCGTCCGCTCGGCGATGAACTCCTCGTCGTAGAGGCCTTCCTCGAGGATCGTCTTCAGGACGATGTTCAAGAGCGGGATGTCCGTGCCCGGCTTGACCTGCAGGTGGACGTCCGCGGACTTCGTGGTCTTGTTCTCGTGGGGGTCGACCTGGATGACCGTCGTCCCCTCGTTTGCGGCCTGCTTGAAGTACTTCGAGTGGCCGATGACGTGCTGCTCGGCCGGATTTGCCCCCTGGATCCAGTAGACGTCACTTGCCTCTTTCAGATCGGCCATACTGTTGGTCATCGCACCCGTGCCCAGACTGTCACGCAGCGCAGCCACGGTCGAGGCATGACAGAGCCGGGTGCAGTTATCGATATTGTTCGACCCGTATCGCCGGGCCAGCTTCTGGAGGAGGTAGTTCTCCTCGTTCATCACCTGCGAGGAGGCGAAAAAGCCCGCGGCTTCCGGTCCGTACTCCTCGCGAATCGACTCGAGTCCCTCGACGACGCGGGAGATGGCCTCCTCCCAGGTCGCCTCTCGAAACTCACCGTCTTCCTTGATGAGGGGTTCTGTCAGGCGGTCCTCGTGGTCGACGTGCTGGACGGCGGCACTTCCCTTCACACAGAGTGCGCCCTCGTTGACCGGGGCGTCGAACCACGGTTTGAAGTTCACCGATCCGGGCTCCTCGCCCGGCTCGAGTTTGAGCCCACAGCCGACCCCACAGTACGGGCAGATCGTCTTGACCGAATCGTCCTCAGTGCTCATGGTAATTGGCATCCCGGAGACCCGGGTTCGGTTGGAATTGGGGACAGATGATTAATAAGGTTCGGCAGCGGGGGGATGTCGCCGGCTCTCTCAGGTTCGGTTCGTCCAGGCAAATCCCGATCCCGCTCTCAAATACGGAAAACGGGGAATTCGTGGCGAATGTGGGCCGGTTTAGAAGAGCCCGGAGATCGTGCCGTCGGCGTCGATGTCCATGTCGGCGGCCGCCGGGCGGGCGGGGAGGCCGGGCATGGTCATGACGTCACCGGTGAGCGCGACGACGAACCCGGCACCTGCGGATGGGTAGAGTTCGCGGACGTCGAGCTCCCAGTCGGTCGGGACGCCCTTCTTGGAGGCGTCGTCGCTGAAGGAGTGGAAGGTCTTCGAGAGGACGACCGGCACGTCGTCCAGGCCCATCTCCTTGAGCTGGGCGATGTCCTCCTCGGCGGAGCCAACGTAGTTGACCCCGCCGGCGCCGTAGATCTTCGTCGCAACCGTCTCGATTTTCTCCTTGAGCGAGGCATCGAGGTCGTAGAGCGGGGCCCAGTTGCGGTCTTCGTTCTCGACCTTGTCGACGATTTTCTCCGCGAGTTCAGCACCGCCCGCGCCGCCCTCGCCGAAGACGTTGGACTCGGCGGCCGGGACGTCCATCTCCTCCTCGTAGTGCTCGATGATCGCGTCGATCTCGGCCTGGGTGTCCTGCGGGAACCGGTTGATGGCCACGATGACGGGCACGCCGAACTGCTGCAGATTGCGAACGTGCTTGTCGAGATTCGGGAACCCGGCCTTGACGGCCTCGACGTCCTCATTCTCGAGCTCGTCGGCGTCGAAGGGCCACATGTCCTTGCCGTGGTACTTGAGTGCCCGGGCGGAGGCCACGAGCACCATCGCGTCGGGGTGGATGTCACTGAGCTGGCTCACGACGTTGTTGAACTTCTCGCCGCCGAGGTCCGAGCCGAAGCCGGCCTCGGTGATGAGGTAATCGCCCATCTTCAGGCCGACCTTGTCCGCGATGAGGGAATTGGTGCCGTGGGCGATGTTCGCGAACGGACCGCCGTGGACCAGGGCCGGGGTCCCTTCGATGGTCTGGACGATGTTCGGGCGAAGCGCGTCACGGAGCAGGATCGTGGCCGCGCCGGCGGCCTCGATGTCGCCCGCGGTGACGGGGTCGCCGTCCTCGTCGTAGGCGACGATGATACGACTGATGCGCTCTTTGAGGTCTCCGAGGTCCTCGGCGAGGCAGAGAATGGCCATCAGCTCGGAGGCGGCCGTCAGGACGTGTTCGTCCATCCGGGTGACGCCAGCCGAGTCGCCGGCGCCGACGATGGTCTGGCGCAGGGCACGGTCGTTGTGGTCGACGGCCCGTGGCCACGCGACACTCGTCGAGTCGATTTCAAGTTCGTTGCCCTTCGAGATGTGGGCGTCGAGCATCGCGGAAATCAGGTTGTGAGCCGCCGTGAGCGCGTGGATGTCCCCCGTGAAGTGGAGGTTGATGTCCTCCATCGGGAGCACCTGCGACCAGCCTCCGCCGGCCGCGCCGCCCTTGATCCCGAAGACTGGGCCCAGAGAGGGCTCGCGGATGGCGATCATCGCGTCCTCGCCGATGTGGTTGAACGCCTGGCTGAGTCCGACGGTGGTAACCGTCTTCCCCTCGCCCATCGGTGTCGGCGTCATGCCGGTCACGAGTACGAGATTGCCGTCCTCCTCGTCGCTCTCGAGGAGGTCGTCGATGGCCTCCTCGCTGATCTTGGCCTTGTAGTCTCCGTAGAGTTCGAGGTCATCCTTCTCGAGTCCGAAGGGTTCGGTGACCTCCCAGATCGGTTTCTCGTCTACGGATTGTGCGATCTCGTAGTCAGTCTCTGGTTCCGAGGACATATCACTTCAACCGTTCGCCGCATCCCCACATTAATCTACTCATCTTGCCTGATAGGACGACGGGCGACTGTCCCCGTCTCGGCGGCTGTCTCGCCCGGATCGATCTCGGTCGAATACGTCGCTTCGAAAATCAAATTTGGTTTGTAACCACATAGCACGCGTCGAAATGGCCGATTCTCCCACATCGATAGATTCGTCTGGCGGGGTCTCCCTGCCACTCGACCGTGTCTCGTTGCGCCCCCTGGTCCCTCGTTATCCCGTAGTAATACAATTGACAAATCTGATCTCGTCTGGCGCCCCTCTTTCACCCAATATTGTCAAATCTACTCAATTTTTCAACAGGTCTGGCACTCTTCTCTTCCTTCACGGCGAAACGGCACAGAACGGGTGGCTTTCCTGGCGATCAGGCCTCGTCCATGATCCGGGCGGACTCCTCCTCGACGAAGGCGTTCAGGGCGTCCTGAATGTCCTCGTCGAGTTCCGGCTTCGAGTAGGCCTCGAGGTGCTCCTGGACCTTGTCGTGGCCCATCTCGAAGGCGGTCTTCTCACCGTCGTCCTTCCAGTCACCGTGGGAGCGCTTGTCAACGAGTTCGGGGATGAGGAAGTCCTCCCCAGCGAACTTCAGGGTGTGGGACTCGCCGAGGAAGTGGTCGTCGGGATCGATCTTCTCGACGACGTCAAGGGCGAGCATCTCCTCGTCGATGGTGTAGCCTTCCTGGAAACGGTCGAGGAAGCGAAGGGCTTCCGCGTCGAGGACGAATTTCTCCGGCGAGATGGTGGAATAGGACTCGATGATGCCGGCCGCGTGGAGAATGAAGTCCACGCCGGAGAACTCCGTGGCCATGTTGACAAGCATCGACTCGAAGCCGGCCTGGTAATCGACCGTCTTCGAGTCAGTGAGCCCCCCACCACCACGGGAGGGAACGCCGTAGTACCGGCCCATCGTCCCGGCGAAGTTCGCGAAGAGCGCGGACTCCGCGCTGCCGATCGAGAGCGACCCATAGCGCATGTCGAGGTTCGAGGCCGGGACCCCGTAGACGACGGGGTTGCCGGGGTTGATGAGCTGGGCGAGGGCGATGCCCATCAGGTTCTCCGCGTTCGCGAGTGCAACCGCGCCGGCCATCGTGCCCGGTCCGGACGCGCCGGCCTGGATGAACGAGGAGACGACGGGCGCCTGACCCTCCTTTGCGAGGCCGACGAGCCCGCCGGTCATCGCCTTATCGTGGGTTCGTGGTGGGACGGTGTTGACCAGGCCCGCCGCGTAGGTCTTCGAGAGGTCCGGATCGTCGACGGCGATGCCGACCATCTCGAGGTTGGCGTCCGTCCGGTCCTGGCCGTAGGTCGAGACCATGACCGGCAGGTCGGTGTACTCGAGCGAGCGCTTGACCATTTCGAGGTGCTTGACCTCCTGGTCGACGTCGGTCGGTTCGGCGGCATTGTAGCCCGTCGAGTTGATCACGTCCTCCTGCTGAGCCAGTTTCATGAACAGCTCGTAGTCCTCGACCGTCGAGCTGCGCCGACCGTCCTCGAAAGTGCGGATGTTCGGTGCCCCATATCCCGGCGCCCGGAAGGTATCCCCGCCGCCGATTTCGAGGTTGTTGTCTGGGTTCCTGGCATGCAGAGTGAAGGACTCGGGTGCTTCCTCGACCTTCTCCTCGATCAGCGAGCGGTCGGCCTTGACGAGATACTCGTCCTCGATGGTTGCACCTGCCTCCTCGAAGTACTCGATCGCCTCGTCGTGCTTGACTTCGATACCCAATTCTTCGATGATGTACATCGAGGCCTCGTGAATGGCGTCACGCGCCTCCTCGTCGAGGCGGTCGATATACGGCGTCTGCTGTGTTTCGAGATCGAATTCGAGACTCATAGCGTACAACACGACTATCGATGGTTCGCCAGTTAAGTATACCTGATGCTGCCCGGATTTCGCCGGTACCAACAACCCCCGTCAGTTCCGGTCGTCGTACCCGCCTTCAGCGACCTCGTATTCGCCGAAGTCCTCCCTGGTTCCGATCGGTGGCGCCCCGAACATGATCCAGACGGTGGGCTCATCGCCAGTGTTCAGCACCTGTCGCGGGACGCCAGACCCCACTCGAACGATACCTCCCTCCGGAACCTCGTGGTGCTCGCCGTCGATATACACCTCTCCGGCCCCGTCATGACAGACGTAGATCTCCTCCTGGCGCCTGTGGGTGTGATAGCCGACGATCTCGCCCGGGTCGACGGTGACCTGATTCACCCGCATCTCCTGGGCACGCAATTCGCCGGAGAGTTTGCGGTGGGTCACGCCGGATTCGGGAAACGGCGTCTGTGGGATCGAGTCGGGATCGACGATCCGGTAGTTCTTCGCCATCGATCGGCCCTTCGACAGCCGTCCTGAAAAAGGCGCGTGTCGGTCGAAAACCGCCCCCGAACAGGAAAAATCCCGGCTACTCCGCGAGCGAGACGGAGACACCGCTGTGCTTGAATTCGGGGATCTTCGCCACCGGGTCGAGGTAATCCCCGACGAGAGTGTTGACGAGCGGCTCGGCGTAGTGGAAGGTCATGAACACCGTCCCCTCCGTGATCGCCGGTGTCACGGCGACCTCGACCTCGACCTCGCCCCGCTCGTTTTCGACGGTCACCCAGTCGCCGTCCTCGATACCTCGCGCCTCCGCGTCGCTCGGGTGCATCTCGAGGGTGTCCTCCCCGCGCATGCGCATGAGCGTCTCCGTCCGGCGGGAGAGCGCCCCGCTGTTGAAGTGCTGGAGGACCCGACCAGTCGTGAGCACGAGTTCGCCCTCCTCGAGTTCGTCCCCCGGCGGGATGTGTCCAACCGCGGCGAACTCGGCGGTTTTCGAGCCGCTGTAAAACTCGCCTTCGTGGAGCACGTCGACGCCTTCATCGGTTCCCTCGTAGAAGGGCCAGCGCTGGTAGCTCTCCCCGATGCCGTCGTAGGACATGCCCGCGTAAATCGGGCTCACCGACGTGAGTTCGTCGAAGACCGCCTCCGGATCGTCGTACTCGACGTCGAGGTCGGTCATCCGGCGACCGAACTCCTGAATGATTTCGAGGTCAGTTTTCGCGTCCCCCGGCGGGTCCCGCATCTGGCGCATCAGCTGGACCCGACGGTCGGTGTTCGTCACCGTGCCGGTCTTCTCGGCCCAGGCGCTGCCCGGCAGGATCACGTCGGCGTGTTCGGCGGTCTCGGTCATGAAAAGGTCCTGGACGACGAGGAAGGCCTCATCGAGTTCCTCGCGGATACGGCCGGAATGCGGTTCGGTGATCGCCGGGTTCTCGGCGAAGACGTAGAGGCCCTGGATCTCCTCGCCCGCGGCGTGACTCGCCTCGACCTCCGTGAGTCCCGGCTCGGCCGGCGGTTCGAATCCCCAGGCCTCCTCGAAATCGGCCCGGACCTCGGGGTCCTCGACGGACTGGTAGCCCGGAAGCGAGCTCGGGCTGGCGCCCACATCGCCGGCGCCCTGAACGTTGTTCTGGCCCCGGAGTGGATTCACGCCCGTTCCAGGTTTGCCGATGTTTCCGGTGAGCAGCACGAGGTTGATCAGCGCGTGGACGTTGTCGGTCCCGTACTTGTGCTGGCTCATGCCCATGCCGGTGAAGGCGGCGGCCCGCTCGGCCTCGGCGAAGGTCCGGGCAGCCTCGCGGATCGTCCCCTCCTCGACCTGCGCCAGTTCGGCGTTCTCTGTCACGTCGACGTCGGCGAGGTGCTCCTGGAAGGCCTCGAACCCCTCGGTGCGCTCCTCGATGAATTCCTCGTCGTACAGCCCCTCTTCGAGGATGACCTTCGCCATGGCGTTCAGCACGGGAATATCGTAGCCCGGGGTGACCGGGACGTGCTGGTCGGCCTGTCGGGTGGTCTGATTCTCGCGCGGGTCGACGTGAATCAGTTCGGTCCCGTTTCGGATTGCCGGCCCGAGGTGAGAGTTGAAGATGACCGGATGCTGCTCGGCGGGATTGGCACCGCAGGCGAGGAACACGTCGGCCTCGCCGAGGTCGTCGGTGGTATTGGTCATCGCGCCCACGCCAAGGCGGTCGGCCATGGCGGCGACAGTGGAGGCGTGACAGAGTCGCGCGCAATTGTCGATCGTGTTCGTTCCGATCTTTCGGGCGATCTTCTGGAGGAGGTAGTTCTCCTCGTTCGTGCAGTTCGAGGAGGCGAAAAAGGCAAGCGCCTCGGGTCCGTGTGCCTCGACGATCTCGGAGAAGTTCTCGACGATCCGGTCGAATGCTTCGTCCCATGAAGCCGTCACCAGATGGCCGTTCTCCCGGACCATCGGTTGTGTCAGCCGATCGTCGGCGTCGAGCATCTCGAAGGCGGCTGCTCCCTTCGGGCAGAGCTCGCCTCGGGTGTTGACCGATGCTTCCCAGCCGGTTCCTTTGCCGTTGTCCGCGTTGTACGTCAGTCCACACCCGACCCCACAGAAGGGGCAGATGGACTTTTGCGGCTCCAGTTCGCCGTCACTGGCTGTTGCCATGCTATTATTGCGGTTGTTTTCGCTGCATTATAAGACAGGTGGATTTGCTTCCGTCGGGCGAGGTGGATCGACAAAGGTTTTGCGGTGGGATCGGTTTGTACGCCTACCGGGCTCGTGGTCTAGTGGTCATGACGCGTCCCTTACAAGGACGAGATCGGCGGTTCGACTCCGCCCGAGCCCAT
>JBDGUI010000049.1:0-50148 GCA_042216015.1 Halodesulfurarchaeum sp.
ATGATTCGCTTCGTGAGGGTCATCCCCAATCCTCCAGTGGAACGTCGTTTTCGCTGGCCCGCTCGTCCATCCCGCGACTTCGGTTCATATCGGGACTTCGGTTCGCGAGTAAATAGGCTGCCGGTTTGCGAAACGATGTTATGATTGACCCGGACGGTCCCGGCAATTGTCACTCAGATCCCGATGATGGCTTCACAGGACGGACACACTGTCGCGACGGCGCGGGACGGCTCCTCGCTCGCCTCCTCGACCGCCGGCGAGGGCGTCAGTTCGAGCATTTCGGCTTCGACGTGGTCGATTTCGGCTTCACAGGTCGGACATTTTGCCATGTGGGGGGACACGCCCCGATGAATGATAAGCATGCTGTCAAATGAGCTTGCAAAGAGGCAACCTGAACTGCCCGCTGGCCCGTCTGCATCGAAATTTCACGCGGACGCTTCGGTTCCGAAATCTCTCCGCCGTCTTCTCGGATCCGGAGTTTCTTCGCCGTTTCCTCGGACCCGAAACTCGTTTCCCGTCCTCTCAGATCGGAGTTTTCCGTCGTTTCCTCATCTCAGAGATCCGTCGCCTGCTTCGAACCGGCCTTCGATACTGCAAAGTAATCGGAGCACCGAGCCCCGCCCATGGACGAAACGGAGACCGACGCCGAGGAACCGGACGGAGACGAACACGAGGACGTGCGCGACGAACGTGTCACCGCCCCGATGCAGGAGTTCGGCAGTCGTGAGGTGACGATCGGCTTTGTCGTCCTCGCGATTGGGCTGCTTGTGGCCTTCGTACTGCCCTTAGCCGTCTGAAGTGGAGTTTGTGGCGGGTTGAAAACAGATCCTCAGTCGAGTGCTTCGAGCGTCGACCTGAACTCGCGTAGCGCCTCGACGTCGTACTCGAGTGTCCCACCGTCCGTTCCGAGTTTCTCGTCCGCTGTTTCGACTCGCACGGAGAGCTCGCCGGTTTCGGTGGCGGTGCCGAGCGGCTCGACCGGAATTGCCTCCTCCACCGCCTCCTCGACTGCCGAGGGATCGGTCGTTTCGACGACGACTCGCCCCGGTGCCTCGGAGAAGAGAGCTCCGGCGGCCGGGACAGCGGCCTCGATACCTCCGTCCTCGGTTACCATTTCGGCGAGCGTGACCAGCAATCCGCCGTCGCTCACGTCGTGGACGGCCTTCGTGCTGTCGAGCAGGGCGACCTCACGGATCGTCTCGATTCGGGCTCTCGGCTCGTGGGGCAACTCCGGGAACCGATCTTCGCCCCCGAACTGGGCGAGCAGTTCGGACCCCCCGAGTCGCGCCTCGAAGTCCCCGAGCAACACCAGTTCGCCCTCGCCCTTGCTTTCGAGTGTCGGCGTCCCGTAGTCCGGTCGGGTGCCGATCATGGCCAGGGTGGGTGTCGGAGGGATGGGACCCGCGTTCGAATCGTTGTAGAGCGAAACGTTCCCGCCGACGACCGGCACCTCGAGGTCGGTGCAGCCGTCGGCGAGTCCGTCGACGATCGCGGCGAATTCGCCGTAGACATCCGGCTTTTCGGGATTGCCGGCATTGACGCAGTCGACCGTCGCGAGGGGGGTCGCCCCCTTCGCCGCGAGGTTCGTCGCGTTTTCGACGGCGGTCGCGTAGGCCCCCTCGTACGGGGCCGTCTCCGTCCACGTCGGTTCGGTTCCCGCCGTCAGCGCGAGTCCCTGCTCGGCCTCGCGGATCGCCAGGATTCCGGCGTCGTCGCCGGGCCGCATGGCCGTCCGGGTACCGACCTCGTGGTCGTACTGTCGGTAGACCCACTCGTCGCTCGCGGTGTTTGGACTCCGGATGATCGCCTCCGCAGCCGACTGGAGGTCGATCTCCGGGAGGGTCGGCTCCGGTTGTTGTGGCTCGATCGACGGCAGGTCGTTCATCGGTGCTCCGTCCGCGACGTACGTCGCGGGGACGTCGACGACGGTCTCGCCCTCGAATTCGCACACGTACCGGCCGGTGTCGGTCGTCTCGCCGATGACCGAGACGCCGAGGTCGAACCGCTCGGCGATCGCCTCGACGCGCGAAACGTTCTCGGGCTCGACCTCGTAGATCATCCGCTCCTGGGACTCGGCCAGCAGGATCTCGGTGGCGTTCATGCCCGGTTCGCGGAGATGGACCGCCCCGAGGTCGATCGTGGCCCCCAGTCCGCCCTTCGCGATCAGTTCGGAGGAGGCCCCACCGAGACCGGCGGCGCCGAGGTCCCGGGCGGATTCGACCAGATCGGCGTCGAGGAGTTCCTCGTTCGCCTCGATGAGGAGTTTCTCGGTGTAGGGATCGCCGACCTGTACGGCCGGTCTGTCCTCGGTCTCGGCGTCCTCGCCGAGGTCCTCGCTGGCGAAGCTCGCCCCGCCCAGTCCGTCCCGGCCGGTCGCGTTTCCGACGAGCACGAGCCGGTTACCCGGTTCGCTCGCCTCGGCCGTGAGCAGCCGATCCTCGTCGACGAGGCCGACGCAGGCGACGTTCACGAGTGGATTCCCCTCGTAGTCGGGGTGAAAGCGGGTACTGCCGGCGATCGTCGGGACGCCGATCGAGTTCCCGTAGTCGCCGATTCCCTCGACGATGCCCTCGAGGAGGTACCGGGGATGTTCGTCCTCGAAGTCCCCGACGTAGAGCGAATCAGCCAGCCCGATGGGATAGGCCCCCATCGAGATGATGTCCCGGACGATACCCCCGACTCCGGTCGCTGCGCCGTCGTAGGGATCGACGTAGGAGGGGTGGTTGTGGCTCTCGATCCCGAAAGCGACATAGGTCTCGTCGTCGAGGGCGACCACCGCAGCGTCGTCGCCCGGTCCGACGACGACCTGCTCCCCTTCGCTCTCGAAGGCAGCAAGGAGCGGCCTGGAGGACCGGTAGGCACAGTGCTCACTCCAGAGGTTCTCGAAGAGCGCGGCCTCGGGTCGGGTCGGCTCCCGATCGAGCGTGTCGGTGATCAATTCACGGTCCGAATCGGCCAGCGTCATTCATCTCGATGGTCATCACCGGCGACCATAGGGCTTGCCATGTCCACGGTCGTGCATTCGGCGCGACCGAGACCCGGTCCGGCCGATCGAGTCGTTTTTTATTGCCGACACCGAAGGGCCCACCGTGCTCACCGTCGAGCTTCACGCCCACTCCGAACGCTCCCACGACGGTCGGGATCCAATCGAACTCCTCCTCGAGCAGGCCGCAGCCGTCGGGATCGACGCACTCGCAGTCACGGATCACGACGCGTTCGGGGAGAGCGAACGGGCGGCAGACCTCGCCCCGGAGTTCGGACTGATCGGGATTCCGGGCATGGAGATCACCTCGGAAGCGGGCCACGTGCTCGCACTCGGCATCGATCGGAAGATTTCGGCCGGATTGTCCTTCGAGGACACGGTCGAGGCCATCCACGAGGCCGGCGGAATCGCAGTGGTGCCACATCCCTTCCAGAAGTCCCGCAGCGGCGTGGCTCCCAATATCTCGCGTGAGGCCCTCACCGGCGCCGACGCGATCGAGGTGTACAATTCCCGACTGCTCACGGGGCGTGCGAATCGGAAGGCCCGAAGCTTCGCCAAGGAACACGGATTGCCCCAGACTGCGGGGTCCGACGCCCACATCGCCGAACTCGTCGGCCAGGCCATCACGGCCGTGGACGCGAGTAGCGAAACGGCCGCCGGGATCGTCGACGCGATTCGGGCGGGTCGGACGTCGGTGGAGGGCAGGCGAACCCCGTGGCACATCAGCTTTCGTCAGGCTGCGGGCGGTGCCAAGCGTCGCGTGAAGAGCCGCCTCGCGAGCTACTTCTGACGCGATTCGAGGCCACGCCGGGTCGGCTATCGAAACCCTTACCGAACGACCACCCCTCGGGCCGCGTATGTCAAACGAGCCCGTCGACTCGGAGGCAGTAAAGCGGGTCGCGGCCCTCGCCAGAGTCGAACTGGACGACGAAGAAATCGACGATTTCGTCCCGCAGTTCCGCGAGATTCTCGGGTACTTCGACACGCTAGAGGAGGTTCCCGACGTGGAATCCGAACCCGACCTGGTCAACGTGATGCGCGCTGACGAGGTCGAGGAATCCCTCCCGCAGGAGGCGGCCCTCCAAAACGCCACGGCGAGCGAGGACGGCCGGTTCAAGGGGCCGCGTGTCTCATGAGCCACAATGCCTTCATCACCCGGACGGAGATCGAGGGCGATTCGGACGGTCCCCTCGCCGGGAGAACCGTGGCCGTCAAGGACAACATCAGTACCGAGGGGGTTCGAACGACCTGTGGCTCGTCGATGCTCGAGGACTACGTCCCGCCCTACGATGCGACCGTCGTCTCCCGACTGAAGGGTGGGGGAGCGACCATCGTCGGGAAGACCAACATGGACGAGTTCGGGATGGGAACGACCACCGAGACCTCGGTCTTTGGCCCGACGACGAATCCCGTCGACGAGGAGCGTGTGCCGGGAGGCTCCTCCGGCGGGAGTGCAGCAGCCGTCAAGAGCGGGGAGGCCGATCTGGCACTCGGGACCGACACCGGGGGATCCATCCGCTGTCCGGCGGCGTTCACCGGGACGGTCGGGATCAAACCCACCTACGGGCTCGTCTCGCGGTACGGCCTGGTGGCGTACGCCAACAGCCTGGAACAGATCGGCCCGATCGCCCCGACGGTCGAGGAGGCGGCCGAACTGCTCTCGGTCATCGCCGGTCCGGACGACCGCGACGGAACGACACGCGAGGAGGGGGCCGACGTGGACTATGCGGCCACCGCGGACGGGGACGTCGAGGGATTGACGATCGGTATCCCGACAGAACTTCTCGAGGGAAGCGAGGAGCCCGTTCGCGAGCAATTCGAGGCGGGGCTCGGACGGCTGCGGGAGCAGGGCGCCGAGACGGTAACGGTCGAACTGCCCTCCGTCGAGTACGCCGTCGCGGCCTACTACGTCATCGCCATGTCCGAGGCCTCCTCGAACCTCGCCCGGTTCGACGGGGTTCGGTTCGGGAAATCCGGGGGTTTCGAGGGCAACTGGAACGAATCGTTCTCGGCCGGTCGATCCGAGGGGTTCGGCGAGGAGGTCATCCGGCGCATCCTCCTCGGGACGTTTGCGCTCTCTGAGGGGTATCACGAGAAGTACTACAAGCAGGCCCAGGAGGCCCGTGCGTGGGTCAAACGGGACTTCGACGCGGCCTTCGAGGAGGCGGACGTCCTCGCCACACCGACCATGCCGGTTCTGCCGCCGAAGTTGGGGGAAAGTCTGGACGATCCACTCCAGATGTACCTCATTGACGCGAACACCGTGCCCGTGAACCTCGCGAATCTCCCGGCCATCTCGGTCCCGGTCGGTCAGGCGGACGGACTCCCGGTCGGCTTTCAGCTGATCGGGCCCGCGTTCGGGGAATCACGGATCATTCGGGCCGGAAGCGCCCTCGAGTGAACGGCACGGATGGTCACGTGACGAGCAAGCCGCGTCACTCCTCGTAGACGAGATTCATGATCCACTGGGAGAGCCGATCGGATTCCGGATCGATGTTCTCCTCGCCGACGAACGGCGAGAGCATGTCCCCGGCCATCAGCAGCGAGAAGTCGAGATCCTCCTCGATCACCACCGGCTCGAGGCGGTAGGTCTTGTTGCCGTCGTGGACGGCTTCCTCCCGCTCGATCAGTCCGGCCTGCTCGAGTTTGGACGCCAGTCGACTCCCCTTTCGCGAGGAGACGTCGAGTTCCTTCCAGAATTCGGATTGGTGGATTGCCCCTCGCTCGCGGACGAGTTCCAGTGCGCGTCGCTCGTCCTCGGAGAGGTCGGCCTCGGTGGGTTCCCCGCTCATTGGTTTACCCTCCCGGCGAACGCATTTAACGTTTCATTCTTGTGGCTCCGTTCGATCCATGGGATACGGTCCGTGCCGTCACCGGGGAACCCCCCAACCCGGTCAGTGGCCGTTCGGTGACCGGAGTCGTTCTCGGAGTGCCTCCCGATCGATTGTCCCGGATGGCGTTCGTGGGAGCGTCTCGACGACCCGAACGGTTTTCGGCAGTTTGTGGGGGGCCAACCGATCCCGAAGGCGATTCCGAATCGACGCGGCGGTCATCATCTCCTCTTCCACCTCGGTCTCCGGAACAATCGCTGCCGCGATGCGCTCGCCCCATTCCGGATCGGACAGCCCCAGTACCGTCACTGCCCCGACCGCTTCCAGGCTTCCGATCGCGGCCTCGACCTCCCTCGGTGAGACGTTCTCGCCACCCGTCACGATCAGGTCGTCGATTCGACCGGTGACGACGAGCCGTCCGGCCGGCGTGAGGTAGCCTCGATCGCCCGTTCGAAGCGGCTCGCCGGGCGACCGCTCCGTCCCGTCGATGGTTCCCGGACTGACAATTGGGCCGGAGACGGTGATTTCACCCCGCTGGCCGGCGTCCACCTGCCGGTTGTCGTCGCCCCGGATCGCAACCGTCGCGGCCCGCACCGGGCGGCCGACGGACTCGGGGTTCCGCTCGAGTTCCGCCGGCGTGGCAGTCGCGATACCCGACGCGGTTTCGGTCATCCCGTAACTCGAGAAAATCGGCATGCCAGCGTCCAGGGCTCGGGTGAGGAGGGAGGGGGGTGTGGCTGCACCGCCGACCAGGGCGAAGCGAAGCCCCTCGGGCATCCCGGGACCGTCGAGCAGGCGCTCGAGCATCGTCGGGACGAGCGAAACCCCGGTGACATCGAATTCGGCCATCGTCCGGCTCGATTCCACGGCGTCAAATTCGGTCCTGACGACAGTCGTTGCGCCGAGCATCGCGGTTCGTAACGGGATCGACAGTCCGCCGGCGTGATGGATCGGGAGATCGAGCAGCCATCGGTCCGCCGGGCTGGCGCCCACCCGCTCGACGGTCGAGGCGGCACTTGCCCCGAGGTTTCGACCCGTAAGCCGAACGCCGGTCGGTCTGCCGGTCGTTCCGGAGGTGAACAGGATCACCCGGGTTCGATCGATATGCAGGGGGGTCCTGGGGTGCAGGGCGTCAGTCCGTCCCGGCCGTCGGGCACTCCTCGAGACGATGGCCTCGAATCCGACCTCCCGAACCTCCGAACCAGCCGAATCGAACGTTTCGGCCGCTCCGTTCCCCGTCACACAGATCTCCACGTCGGCCCGCTCGCCTCGCGCGCGGATTTCAGCGGCCGGTTCGTCCGGATCGAGCGGAACGACGATCCCTCCCGCTCGAAAGATGCCCCAGACGGTGGCGATCGCCTCCGGACCTCTGGCCATGTGGAGGCCGATCCGGTCGCCGATGGTTGCCCCCTCCTCGATGAGTCCTCCACCGATTCGCCCGGCCCACGCGTCGAGTTCTCCGTATGTCCACTCCGATCCGGATTTGGCGTCGATCAGTGCGATTCGATTTGGGTGGTGACTCCTCGCTCGTCTGAGGAATTCATCCATCGATACCCACCTCTCTCACACCGAGTCCCGGTTCCGAAGGCGGGCTGATCGAGCCATCGCGGACTGGAGCCGGATCCGGACCGAGATCCGAGACGAACCGGGATGCGGTGGCCAAACCGGCGGGCGGGTGGCCCGGAAGCGACGCGGCGAGATGAACGGCCCCAGTTCTCCCGACGACCCCCTCGAAGATTGACGTTACGACGGACTCGGCACCTGCCCGACGGATCCGTGTTGCCGATCCCCGGGCGACATCGATTCCGCCAAGCGCCATGGGTTTCAGGACGAAGACGTCCGCCGCTCCCCACTCGAGGAGTTCCCTTACCCCGAATTTACCGAGACTCTCGTCGAGGGCAATAGGGGTCCCCATCCCTCGCAATCGGGCGTGGTCTTCTGTACTGTCGGGGGCGAGTGGCTGTTCGATATGCGAGAGATCGAGGGGCTTCACGCGCTCCAAAAACGAGCGTGCCTGTGGGAGTTTCCAGGCCCCATTGGCGTCGGCTCGCAACTCGACCCCGGGCCCGACACGCTCTCGCACCGCTCGGAGGCGGGCGAGATCCCGCTCGAGTGACCCCCGGCCAACCTTGACCTTGATGGCCTCGAACCCTTCGTCCCGGGCCGTCTCAGCGGCCCGTGCCGTCTCCTCTGGCCGACCGTCCCCGAGCGTCACGTTGACCGGGATCGATTCGACAGGGTCGCCGCCGAGGAATCGGTAGAGGGGTTGACCCGCTTTTCGTCCTCGGTGATCCAGGTACGAAAGCGACACGGCGTGTCTCGCGGCCGGAAATCGAAGTCGTCCGTTCCCGGTGTGGGACACGACGCCGAACGCTTCTCGCCATCCCGCCGTCTCGAACGCCTCGGCTGCCCGTTCGAGGGCCCGGCGACTCACAGAGCGCGATTCGGTGAAGGGCAGGAGGGGTGTCGATTCCCCGATGCCGGGCGGGTCGGATGCCACCCGGAACAGCATCCCTCGACGCGTGTCCATTGTCTCTCGTGCGGTTTGAAGCGGCGGATCGAGCGCCAGTTCGAACGGATCGACCGTGGCGCTCATACCACCAACCCGATTGCGAAGAGCACCCCGAAGGCGGCGACGAGCTGGCCGGTCCGCTCGAGTGCGGGGTTGAGTTCCGCCGTCTCACGTCCCGTCAGCACCTTTCGGGTCGCAGAGACCGCAAGCGGCAGGCTCAGAAACGGCAGGAACACGGCGGGGCCGACGTCCTGTGTGGCGTAAAACCACACCGGGACCGCGTAGGCGAGAAGCGTCAGGAGGACGTACTCGACCCGGCTCCAGCGATACCCGAGGAGGACGGCGAGTGTCCGCTTGTCGGCGGCCCGATCGTCCTCGATGTCGCGGATGTTGTTGACGACCAGAATGTTCGTCACGGGCCCGGCCATGGCGAGACTCGCGACCACGACGGAGAGCGGAAGCGTCTCAGGTGGGACCCCGAGCGGAACCGTCTCGAGCAGGACTGCACACGCCTGCACGTAGTAGGTGCCCGTGACGGCGATCACGCCGAAAAAGGTGAAGACGAAGAGATCGCCCAGCGCGTGGGAGCCGATCGGATAGGGGCCACCCGAGTAGGCAAAGCCGCTTGCGATGCTCGCTAGCCCCACGATCACGATGGGCAGGCCGCCGATCGAGACCAGGTAGATTCCGATCAGAAAGGCGAGTCCGTAGAGTAGCACGGCCGCGGCGAAGACGCGGCGGGCGGGGATCAATCCCGACTGGCTGACCCGCACGTATCCGGCCGAATCCGCGGAGTCGACGCCCTTTGTGTAATCGTAGTAGTCATTCGAGAAGTCCGTGCCTGTCTGAAGCAGGAGCGCACCGAGCAGGGCGGCGATCGCTGGAAGCGGGGCGAAGACGCCCTGGTGGACGGCGAGACCCATCCCCACGATCACGGGTGCGGCGCCGGCGGGTTTCACGTGTGGGCGGGCGGCAATCATCCAGGCTCGCCATCGGGGGATGTCCCCTGGCTGCGGTCCCGTCTGTGCTTTTTCCGTGTTCGCGTGTTCGCTCATGTCAGTAGTGCCATGGGAACTCGTCGAAGTCCGGTTCCCGCTTCTCGAGGAAGGCGTCTCGACCCTCCCGTGCCTCCTCGGTCATGTAGGCGAGACGGGTCGCCTCCCCCGAGAACACCTGCTGGCCGATCAGGCCGTCGTCGATCCCGTTGAAGGCGTACTTGAGCATCCGAATCGAGGTCGGACTCTTCTTCGCGATCGTCTCGGCCATCTCAAGCGCCCGCGTCTCGAGTTCCTCGTGGGGAACGACCTCGTTGACCATTCCCATGTCGGCGGCGGCCTCCGCGTCGTAGGTTTTTCCCAAGAAGAAGATCTCTCGGGCCCGCTTCTGCCCGATCTGCCGGGCGAGATATGCCGACCCGAATCCGCCGTCGAAACTCGCGACGTCCGGGTCGGTCTGCTTGAACTTCGCCTCCTCCCTGCTGGCGATGGTGAGGTCACAGACCGCATGAAGGCTGTGCCCCCCACCGACGGCCCACCCGGGAACCACGGCGATCACCGGTTTCGGCAGGTGGCGGATCTGACGCTGTACCTCGAGGATGTGGAGTCGACCCGGAGGCCCTCCCTTCGATTCGGGTTCCGTCGGGTCGGGTTCCGGGCCCTCTCCCTCGCCATACGCGTAGCCGTCCGCGGAGCGAACCGATTGGTCGCCCCCGGCCGAAAAGGCCCATCCCCCATCGTCAGGTGACGGACCGTTCCCGGTCAACAGGACGGCCCCCACCTCGGTCTGGCGCTTTGCGTGATCGAACGCCGCGGAGAGTTCGTCCACCGTCTGCGGTCGAAAGGCGTTCCTGATTGCCGGGCGATCGAAGGCAATCCGGACGGCCCCCACGTCGGTTCCCCGGTGGTACGTGATGTCAGCAAACTCGAATCCGGAAACGGCGGTCCATCGATCCGGATCGAAGAGCGTCGAGACCATTACCTTGCAGGAACACCGCGGCCTAAAAAAGACTCCCGCTGTGCCAGTCCCGAAAGGGGTGGGCGATTCAGTCGTCAGAGCCGTTGGATTCAAGTTTCGCCCCAATCCGCTCCCGAATGGCGTCCCGGTGCTCGTGGCTCGCTTCGGCGTCCGTTCGAACCTCGAGGACCTGTGTTCCCGGTGTCTTCACGCTCTCGGTAACTGCCTCACCGATGGAATCGGGTTCGACCGCCTCGAAGTCGAGGTCGTAAAGTGCCTCCGTCGCGGCAAAGTCGAGGCCGTGGGGAGTTTTGAACTGCTCCTCGAAGGGGGGATCGAAGTCGGCGATCGGAAGCATGTGAAAGATTCCCCCACCGTCGTTGTTCACGAGGACGATGGTCGCGTCGAGGTCGAACCGTCCGAGGGCGACCAGCCCGTTCATGTCGTGGTAGTACGCGAGGTCGCCGGTCACGGCGATGAGCGGGTCGTCGGTCACGCTCCCGGCCCCGAGGGCCGTGCTCGTGATGCCGTCGATGCCGCTCGCACCGCGATTGCCGAGGACAGTCACCTCGGCCTCGCGGGGTCGGCCAAAGCGGTCCAGGTCCCGAACGGGCATGCTGTTCGAGACGAAGAGCGTTGCCGGGTCCGGCACGTTCCGCGCCACCTGGCTGAGGACGACACCTTCCCAGGATGGGTCCTCGATCTCCGAGACAGTCTCCCAAGAGGACTTCTCAGCCCGCACGAACCGCGCTTGCCACGAATCGGCCAGTTCGGTGTCCAGTGATCCGAGTGCCTCCACCAGTGGACCCACCGAGGCCCGGACGTGATCCGTCGTCGTGAAGGTCGCCTCACGCCAGCCACCCGCCGGGTCCACGAGGAACTGGCGCCTGGCTCGGTCCCGGAGGTAGTGTCTGAGTTCCTTCGAGGTGGGGGAGCCTCCGAATCGGATCACGAGGTCGGGGTCGGGCCACTCGCCGGTCCCCGCCGTTCCGAGATAGCCGTCGTACCCGCCGATCACGGGGGTTTCCGGGACGTGATCGCCGAATCTGAGATTCGAGAGTGGGTCGGCCAACAGCGGGAACCCGGTCTTCCGGGCCAGTTCGGCAATCGCCGCGGTGCGGTCAGGATCCGGGGAAAGCGGCCCGGCAACGATCAGTCCCCGCGCTGCGGACGTGATTGCCGACCGCAGCGACTCGACGGCCGATTCAGCCGGGCAGACCCTCCCTGGGTGAGTTTTCACGAATGGGCCACTCCGGCCCGACAGCGCCATTCCCGGTTGTTCCCCTCCGGCGTGTTCGATCTTCGATTCGGCAGCGGCGATCGCCTTCCGCTCTCCGGCGTCCTCGACCGGAGCCAGCGGCTTCCTGAGTGGAACGTTGAGATGGACTGGACCGGGATTCGGCGGTCGGGCAGCGGCCAGTGCCCTGCCCACCGTCGTTCGAAGCGAGCGAAGTGTCCGGGGCTCTGCTTCCGGTGTGGGAAGCGTTCGTGCGAATCGGGGTGCCCCTCCGTAGAGGTCGGTCTGGTCGATCGTCTGGTTGGCGCCGCTGTCCTGCAGTTCCGGCGGTCTGTCTGCGGTGAGGACGACGAGCGGGGTCCGAGAGTGGTGGGCCTCGATTACGGCTGGATGGAAATTGGCCGCGCCGGTGCCCGACGTCGAGATGAGCGCGGCTGGCCGTCCGGACCGCTTCCCGTACCCGAGCGCGAAGAATCCGGCTGATCGCTCGTCCAGGTGGGTGTTCGTCTCGAGTCCCTCCTCTCGGGCCGCCGCCACCGTGAGCGGTGTCGACCGACTTCCGGGCGCGATGACGGCCCGCGAGAGGCCCCCGGCGTGCAGCTCCTCGACGATCGCTCTGGCCCAGAGCACACTCACGTTTGGATCGGTCATTCGAGCACCTCCCTGATCGGCTCGAATTTGGCCTCGAGTTCCCGCCATTCCGTCTCGGGATCGCTTCCGCCGACGATGCCGTTTCCGGCAAACAGCGTCGCTCGTCCCGCCCGGACGAGCGCAGATCTGATGCCGACCGCGAAGGTGCCATCGCCCTCGGCATCGAACCACCCGACGGGGGCTCCATACCAGCCACGAACCGTCGTTTCAGTTTCGGCGATCGTCTCTTGAGCCTTCTCGGTTGGGAGTCCACCCAGTGCCGGAGTCGGATGCAGGGAGGCGACGATATCGAGCACGTGAACCGTCGATGGGAGCGAGGCCGTGATCGGTGTCCGCAGGTGATGGACGTTTGCGAGGGTCCGGATCGATCGCTCGCCGACGGACACCTCGGCCCCGAGGGTGTCGAGCTGGTCGGTGATCTGGGTTGCGACGAGTCCATGTTCCCTGCCCAGAGTTTCGTCGTCGAGAAGGCGCTCGATCTGTCTCTCATCGAGGCTCGGGTCGGCACCGCGCTCGACGGTCCCGGCCAAGGCCTCCGTCTCGACGGCTTCCCCCCGCTTTTCGACGAGCCGTTCGGGAGAGGCACCGAAAAACGAAGCCCCATTCGGATCGGACGGGTCGGCCCTTGGCCCGACGAAACTGAACCGGTAACAGTCCGGATACCGGGATTCGAGCCCCGCGAGCGTCGAACCCAGGTCGAAATCGCCCTCGATTTCGAGTTCGTAGGCGGCCGATAGCACGACCTTCTGCAGGTCGCTCTCCCTGATCGTGTCCCTGAGCGCTCGAACCCGCTCCGTCCAGGTCGATCGCTCGGCCGTGAGACCGAACGGTTCTCGGGACTGGCCATCTGAAGTGCCCCCCGTGTCATTGCGGTCTCGATCCGTCGACTCGTGAAGTGGCGGCGTTCCCGTATCGGCGCCGTCCCTGGCGGTTTCGAGGGACTCGATTGCCCGCCTCAGTCTGTCGTTCGGGTCGGGGCCGAGGCTGGTGACCCACGTTCGATCGCGGTCGAGTCGTACCTGAATCGCCGGGAGCACGAAGCCCGCCGGTTCGAAATCGGTCCACGGTGGATCGAGTGACTCCTCGTCGAAGAAGGAGAACCCCCCGAAGAGGCGCGGTCTCGCCGGCCGCGGGAGTCCCTGCTGCTCGATCGAGGCGAACAGGGCGTCGGCACGCCGCCTGACGGTCGCGAATCGGTTCGATCCCGCGCCGGTGACGGTCGCGGCCCGCCCCACGGCAATGACCGGTGAACCCCTCGGCTCGGCCCAGACAGCCGTGATCGGCTCGAGGACGTCGATCGCCTCCTGTAGCGAGAGTGGACCGGTCTCCGCGACGGCCGTCTCGATCGGCCGGTTGCGGGTGTGTGGTTCGGTTGCGTCTTTGGCCATTGTCTGAGTCCCGTCGTCCACGATTCCGCCGCTTCGCTCCGTCTCGTCGTCCCCCATGTCCTAGCTGTGCCGATCCTCGTCCCACGGATCCGCGGTGACCGAATACCCCCGCTGTTCCCAGTACCCCCGCGCCGGTTCGGTGAGAAATTCGATTCCTGTGACCCATTTGGCACCCTTGTACGCGTACTTGTGGGGGGTGAGCACCCTGAGCGGGCCACCGTGTTCCCGGGAGATGGGCTCGTCCTCGTGGTCGTACGCGAGCAGAACCTCCCGACGGAGACAGTCCTCGAGTGGAAGGTCGGTCGTGTAGCCGTCCCTCGCGTGAAACAGGACGTGAGTCGCCTCCTCCTCGAGGCCGACCGCCTCGACGATCTCCGGGAACGGAATCCCGGTGAACTCGTGGTCGAACGAACTCCAGCCGGTCACGCAGTGGACGTCCTGACGTTGTGTTTCGGTCGGGAGGGACGTGAGTTCGTCCCAGTCGAAGTTCCGCTCCGCCTCGACGGCGCCGGTGACCGATAGGTCCCAGCCGTCTCGATTGCCGTCGGGGGTTTCACCCTTGGTGAAGACCGGGAACTCCGGGGCCCGATGCTGGCCCGGAGGCAGCCGGTCCGTGCCGAACTCGGTGTAGAGGTCGGTCACGTCCCTGACAGTCATACTGGATCATTCGGTCGCTCGGATTAGTCCCTTGTGGTCCCGGTCGGGCCGGGGCCTGGCCCCGTCAGTCTTAAGAAGGGAGGGGGCCAAACCCGCTCGATAGATGCCGACGGTGGAACTCAACGTCCCCGACCACATCGAGATGCAGATCGCCCAGCTCGTCGATCAAGGCGAGTTTCTGAGCCAGGAAGAGGCGATCGAACAGCTCCTCTCGGCGGGTATCAAGGCCTACAAGACCTCCGGTCCGGTCGAGGAGGAGGGTACCTTCGAGGACGAGGGAATGATGGGCCACGAGGACGAGTACGTCTTCTGATTGCCCCGACAACCGAATCGAACCGGACCCGTATTGTCCTGAACCGTCTACCAGACCGGTCCGGAACCACTACCCGATCCGTCCGAAACGCCCCCGACCAGTACATTTGAATCAGGACACATCAGTTTACGCTGGCCTAGCCAGCCCCCGAGGCAGCCAACATTTAACCCGCCCTCCGGTCTAGGGACTCTCAATGCACAAAGACGAACTGCTCGAGCTTCATGAGGAGATGGTCCACATCAAAGATCGGCTCGCCGCCTTCGAGGAGATCGACGAGACGAAATTCGAGGAGTACGAACGGCTCGACGTCGATCCCTCACACGTGCACAAGTCGAAAAGCGAGCACAAACACGCCGTCTTCGTGCTCGGAAACGCGCTCGCCTCGGCGATGAGCGAGGACGAGTTCAGCTCTGCGGGCCGCCTGTCCAAGCGGATGGAGGAGTTGGCCGAAGACGCAGAGGAAAAGCTGTAGGGATCGGGCTGGACGGGGAGGAAAGGAGGGGCGAAAAGCGATCCGCCCGGTGGGTCGGACGCCGGTGGGCGCTGTGTCAGACATTCGCAGTGGGGCGGACCGGTCGTCGGGAAAGTCTTTTTACCGGCTCTTCCCCTTTCCATGCGTATGCACTCGCGCACGGTCGAACAGGTTCGCACCTGGGACTCTCGACCGTTTTCCGGCGGACTCGGTACCCTCTATGAGCTTTCAGAATCCGACCACACGGGGGCGGTCGTCGCCGAGGACACCTGGCTGTTCATGCTCAACGGTCGGGTCATCGGCATTTTCGAGGGAACGATGGACGACTTCGAGGCCTCAGGGACGGTCTACACGACCCCACACGATTCCCTGCCGCTGCTCTTTGCGATGCAGGAGCGAGACGGGCAAACCCGGGCGAAGTACTTCACCGAAGATACCCCACTCAAGGAGGCCGATCAAACCCTCGCGGACGCGAATTTCACCGGCTACGTCGAACTCTCCGAGAACGTGCTGAGCGGGGATTACTATCTCGTCTACTACGGGGGAACCAGGCGGAGCGTGGCGTTCATCGGCCAGAGCGAGCGGGTCGAAACCGGGGAGGCCGCCTTCGAGCGGGCCGCCGAGGAGGTCGGCCTCTACGAGGTCATGGACGTCTCGATGACGATCACCGAGATTCCGGAGCCCCGAGGGGAGTCGACAGCGGTCGACGAGTCCGATGACGATGCAGCGGAGACCGACGACTCCACGGTCGCCTCGGGTGACGAAGCGCGCGCCGAAACACGGCAGGCGAGCGAACCCACCGGTACCTCTGCCGCCGGAGCAAGCAATACAGACGAGACACTCGAACCGGCGTCGAGGGAGCCGGCCTCGTCCGAGCCGGGGACAGGGGATAAAGATCCCGGTTCTGGACCTGGGGAAACGGAGGTGTCGGCTGGCGTGGCCGAGGGCGTTGAGCACACCGATCCGGAAATGGCGTCGGGTTCTGCCACCGACGGGTCCGATTCGACGACCGCCTCAACGGCCGACACCAACGTGTCGCCTGGTGGGTCGGAGACGGGTCACACGTCCGATGACAGTGCGGTGGGGGAACAGGAAGGGGGGAACGAAGCAGCCGCCGTGGGGGAAGGTTCCACGGAGAGCGGGGAGACATCTGAATGGGCCGGTGCAGGCGACTCTACCGGGGGCCGGCAGGAAGAAACGGACGCGGGTGAGGGGGAACAGCCCACCGATACCGATTCGAAACTCGAACGGATGTTCCGTGCGGAGGAACAGTGGCGCCGATCGAAGGCGATCCCTGCACTCGACCCGGACGATACCGAATCCACGGAGGAATCGGGATCGGAGACCCCGTCGGGCCCAACCGAGGTGGAGCGATCGCCGAGTCAACGGCCCGGGCGACAGGCCCGGACGGCCACCTCGTCCGAACCAACCGCCGTCACCGAGAGAGATTCGGGGTCGGCAGGCAACACCGTCGAGAGCCGAGCCACCGCCGACCGGGTGGCGACGGCGTCCGAACGTGGATCCGGGGAGGCCACCCCGACAGCCCGGGAGCGGGTGGAGGCCGAGATCGAAAAGCGCGACGCACGGATCGAGGACCTCCAGGACCGGTTGACGGCAATCGAGCGGGAACGCGAACAGCTCGACGGTGAACTCGAGGACGAACGCGCGGAACGTTCGCGGCTCGAATCCGAACTCTCCCGGGTCCGCTCGGAGCGGGACGAACTGGCCAGCCGGGTCGAGGAGCTGGAGGCGACACTGGAGAGCGAGGGATCGAGTGCCGAACCGGGGAAGACTGCGCTCTCGCCGTCGGATGCGCTCTCCGGCACGAACCTCTTCGTGCGGTATGACTCCAAGAGCGATCCCACGCTGGAGGCGCTCGGTTCCGACGTGGATCCGAATGCGGTCAATGCGAACCTCACCCTCGAGCATCACACCCAGTTCGAAACCAGCGAGGTGCAGGTCGAGGGCCAATCTTATCGGGAGTTTCTCGAGGGAACCGGTGAATTCCGATTCGTCTCCTGGGTGCTTCGGGAACTGCCATATGAATTGCTCGAGACGGGGAACCGAAACAGCCTGGGGGACCTCTTCGAGGCGATATCGGAAATCGACCGCGTCGAGTTCGACGGGAGGGTGACGGTCGATCCGGAGTCGGGCGGTGACCGCCAGTTCGCCCTCGTGATGCGCGATCGGATGGGCAACCCGCTCGTCCTGGGCGAGTACAGCGACGATCGAAATCCCGTCAGGGACGAGGAACTGGAGACGCTTCTCGACGGAGCGCGGGACGTCGCCGCCGCTATCGAGAGCCTCGCCGGCGTGTTTTACGTCACGGCGAGCTTCTTCGAGCCCGCGGCCCTCGAACGGGCCGAAAATGCCGCCTCGTCGGGTGGATTATTCAGCCGGCAGGAGAAGGCGAGTTTCGTCACTCCGGATTCGGGGACGGGCTTTCACCTCGGGCTCGTCGAGGATCGGAGCCAGGCGTTTCACGTCACCGTTCCCAAGCTCTAACGCATTCAATTTCCTTTCGAAGCTCTAACTCCCCATCGTTCCTTCCCAGGCTCTAACGCTTCCTCTCGATCCAAAAGTCCAGACGGTTACTCGGCTTCCTCGGGGATCGAATCGATCTTCATCGCCTCGAGTTTGTCCATGATCTCGCCGATCTCGTCGTCGAGATCCTCGACGAACGTCGCGGTGTCCTCTGTGGTGATTGCGCCCTGACTCGACGGCTCGATGAGGTTTTCCTCCTCGAGTACGCGGAGCGAGTACCGCACCTTGTGGTGGGGATACCCCGTTTCGTTCGACATCTTCACGATTCCGATGGGTTCGTTCTCGATGACCATCTTCAGAACCTGCAGGTGCCGCTCTAACATATCGACCTCTTTCGCCAGGCGATCTATCATGCCATTCGTTAACTTGTCGTACCGGGATTTAAACCTTGCCGTGCCGGAAGACCCGTTATCAGTGGCTTTCTCGGGATCACTTATAACAGTTGTGCCTGTTTTCATGTCACACGCGATACCGAACATTCCCCGCTGGATCTCTCACGCTTCACAACACCCGTTGAAGGCCTCAGGCACTCACATTGCCCGTTGGCCGTCTCACAGCGTGTGCAAGAAACGCGGGCCCGAGAATCGGATCGTGGCGCACTGATCCCCAACAAGCGGACGAACGCGGGTGTCGCGTATTTCGTAATGGGTTTACCCCGGGGCGGGGAAACGGCTACCATGACCGTAACCATCGTGGGTTCGCAACTCGGCGACGAGGGCAAGGGCCGCGTCGTCGATCTGCTGGGCGAACCGGCCGACGTCGTCGTCCGATATCAGGGCGGGGACAACGCCGGTCACACCGTCGTGGACGGGGAGGAGGAGTACAAGCTGTCCCTCGTCCCGAGCGGCGCAATCAGGGGGAAAGTCGGCGTGCTTGGAAACGGCGTCGTGATCAACCCCCGGACGTTCTTCGAGGAGGTCGACGGACTCCGCGAGCAGGGACTCGACCCGACCGTTCGGCTGGCCAAGCGCGCACACGTGATCATGCCGTTTCACCGGGCCATCGACGGCATCGAGGAGTCAGCCAAGTCCGACTCGGACCTCGATGCGGGCACCACGGGTCGCGGAATCGGGCCGACCTACGAGGACAAGGCCGGCCGACGCGGCGTTCGCGTCGGTGATCTGCTCGATCCCGCGGTCCTCAAAGAACGCCTCGAATACGTCGTCCCGCAGAAGCGGGCGCTGTACGAGGAGGTATACGGTAGCGATCCGGGCGAGGCCTTCGACGTCGACGCGCTCTTCGAGGAGTACCGCGAGTACGGCGAACGAATCCAATCGGAGGGTCTCGCGGTCGACGCCGGAACCTATCTCGACGAGCGGATTCGGGCAGGGGAGAAGGTCATGCTCGAGGGCGCCCAGGGGACCTCGCTCGACATCGATCACGGGATCTACCCCTACGTCACCTCCTCGAATCCCACCGCCGGGTACGCCGCGACAGGATCCGGGCTCGGGGTGACCACGGTCGGTCAGGGCGCGGTGATCGGCGTCATCAAAGCCTACCTCTCCCGCGTCGGGACCGGCCCGCTCCCGACCGAACTCGAGGGTGATCTCGCCGAGTACATCCGCGAGGAGGGTGGGGAGTATGGAACCGTCACCGGTCGGCCCCGTCGCGTGGGGTATCTCGACATGCCCATGTTGCGAACTGCGGCACGCGCGAACGGCTTCACCGGGGTCGCGATCAACCACCTCGACGTCCTCGCCGGGCTCGACGAGATCGACGTCGGCCACGCCTACGAACTGGACGGCGAAACGCGGTACACGATGCCCGCGACGACCGAGCGCTGGGGCGACTGCAAGCCAGTATATCGGACCTTCGAGGGCTGGCCGGACGTCGATTGGCCGGCCGTCTCGGAGGCGGGCTTCGACGCGCTGCCCGAGGCCACAAGGGAATACGTCTCCTACATCGAGTCCGAACTGGATGCCCCTGCCGTTGCGCTGGGATTGGGTCCCGCCCGAGAGACGGCGATCGTCCGGTCGAATCCCTGGGACTGAGTCTGATCCCCCGACCCGGCAACCTTTTTTCGTGCGCCCTCGATTGACCGAGTAGGTGACTATCGTGAACGAGGAACTCATGGACATCGTCTGTTGTCCGGTCGACAAGGCGGAACTCGAACTCGACGTCGAAGCGCGCGACGGCGAGGAGATCATCGAGGGGGCCCTGACCTGTACGGAGTGCGGGACGGTCTATCCGATCGAGGACGGCATTCCCAACCTGCTCCCGCCGGACATGCAGGAGGACGCCACCGCCTGACGGCCGGCGCCTGAAGCTTTTTGCAAGTGGTCGACGTAGGGGGAGTCGTGTCCGGACTGACCGTCTATCTCAACCGCGACGGAATGAACACCGTCGAGACCGACCAGACGGCAGTCAGTGCGACCGAGGCCGTCGATATCGCCCTGGAAAACCACGGCAAACCGACTCACGTCCACCTCCACCTCGACGACGACCTTGCACTGCTCGGGTCCATCGAGGACCCACACTGGTTCGTTCCAGCTGGGGAACGTCGCGAACTCCACCTCGAACTCACACCGGCGGGCGAAGGACGCGGCAGACTCGATATCGCAGCCGGCTACGGCCAGGAACAGACGAGCGTCGAGGTCGAGGTCGAACCGGTCGAGGACGCGGCCGGGACCGAATCGATCGACGTCGTCGGTGGCCCCGCTCCCCAGGATCCGATAGCCGAAAGCGACGGGGAGCGGGCATCGCCTCCCCGGGGAATCGACACCGATCGGCTTCGAAACCCGATCGTGCTGGCGACCCTGGGTGGATTCGTGATCATGCTAATCCTGCTGCTCTTCGTCAATCCCCTGGCCTCGATCGCGGCCGGCATGGCCGCCATACTCGGGGGAATCGCCGTCTGGAGCTACGTGACCGACTGGGATCCGTTGACGGTCGAAGGCGAAAATTCCTGACTCGACCGGTGTCATCGGGAGCTTTTTGCCGCGGTCCGACCCTGTGAACACATGCCCTCGATAGCTGCCGAGACCCGTCGCGAGATCGAGAACAGCCCCCACCTCCGGCAGGCCCTCCGGGCGGGCATCGTGAACTTCACCGCAGCAGCCAGAAAGCTGGATGTCTCCGGCGAAACCGAGGCCGTCGCCTCGGCGCTCCGTCGTTACGCCGAGGAACTCCCCCCGCTGGAGACGGATCATGCGGTCCGGGTGCGAATGGAGCGGGGCGTCGATCATGGCGCAGTGACCGTCCAGGGAACCAGTCCCGACGCGGAGGATCACACCGCCATCAGCCTCGACGGCGAGATACCACCGGAACTGTTCGGTCGCGTGCTGTCGGCCTTCGCGGGGACGGATCTCGAGATCTGCGGCGCGGGTGTCGTGGACGGATCCGGCGTCGTGCTCGTGAATCGGGGTGACGGATCGCAGGCGCTCCGACTGATCGAGGCCGTCCTGGGACCGTAGACTGATTCGAGCCCCGCTCTCGCAGAAGTTATACCGTTCGAACCAGCATATCTCTCCGAATGCCGCTCTCACTGACGAACACGCTCACCGGCGAGCGGGAACCGTTTGACCCCAGGGACCCCGACTCCGTTCTTCTTTACTACTGTGGCTTGACGGTCTCGGATGACGCTCACCTCGGGCACGCCCGGGCCTGGGTCCACGTCGACGTGATGCACCGCTGGCTCGAGCATCTGGGGTACGCCGTCCGACACGTCGAGAACTTCACCGACGTCAACGAGAAGATCGTTGCCCGGGTTGGAACCGACGATCTCGGCGAGGACGAGGAGCGTGTCGCCATCCATTACATCTCCTCGGTCATCGAGGACATGCGGGGGCTGAATCTCAAGCGAGCGGACGTCTATCCCCGAGTCTCCGAACACGTCCCGGAGATCATCGACCTGATCGAAACGCTCATCGAGAACGACCACGCCTACGTCTCGAACGGGTCGGTGTACTTCGACGTGAACTCCTTTCCCGAATACGGTCGGCTCTCCGGACTGGACCTCGAAGAGATCGACCCACAGGGTCCGGAGTCGGAACGTCGGGAGAAGCAGAACCCCCAGGATTTCGCCCTCTGGAAGGCCGGCCCCGTTTCCGAGGACGCCATCGCTGCGCACCGGGAGGACGATCGAAGCGGGGTCGCCCCCGCCGGGCAGACGTGGGCGTCGCCGTGGAGCGAGGGACGTCCGGGCTGGCACATCGAGTGCTCGGCCATGAGCATGACCCACCTCGAGAACTCGATCGATCTTCACGTGGGCGGGCGGGATCTCGTCTTCCCCCATCACGAGAACGAGATCGCCCAGAGCGAGGCGGCGACGGGCGAGCAGTTCGCGCGGTACTGGCTCCACGTCAACCTGCTCGAGACCGAGGGCGAGAAGATGTCGACCAGCCTCGAGAACTTCTTCACCGTCAAGAACGCGCTCGAGCAGGTCGGACCGAATCCGATCCGGATGTTCCTGCTCTCGGCCCAGTACCGCCAGCCGCAGACCTACTCCGAGGAGACCATCGAGGAGGCGATCGAGCGGTGGGAGCGACTCGAGCGGGCCCACGAGCGCGCAGTCGACGTCGCCGATTCGCCGGACGCGTACTCGAAGGAGGTGGATTCGACACTCCGGGAGACGGTCGAGGCCCAACGGGCGGCCTTCCGGGAGGCGATGAACGACGACTTCAACACGAGGGAGGCACTGGCCGCACTCTTCGAGATCGCGGGAGCAGTCAACGAGCACGTGGACGAACACGATCGGGGTGATTTCGTCGGTCTTCGGGAGTCGATCGAGGCCTTCGAAACCCTCGGCGGACAGGTCCTCGGCTTCAGTTTCGACGGTTCGACCCCCGACGGCTCGGTCGAACTCGCCGAGGAACTGATCGAGGAACTGCTCGCAGTCCGCGAACGCGAGCGCAACGCCGGGAACTACGAGGCTGCGGACTCCATCCGCGATCGACTCGCCGAACTCGGCGTCGAGGTACAGGACACCGACGAGGGTCCCGAATTCAGGCTCTCGAGGAACTCTTAGAGGGCCAGGGGAACGAAGAGCACCCCCATCAGGTGGACCCGCCGACTGTCGAAGTGGACGGGGATCGCGCCAATTGCACTCGCCACAAGGAGGAGAATCAACCCGAGCATCCCGGTGAAGATCCAGGTGAGCAGTCCCAGGAGCACGCCAACACCGATAGACAGCCGCGTGCTGTCGACGTTTCCGACGAGGGCGAAGTAACGATCACCGAGAATCGGGACCAGCACGAGGGCAACGGCGGCCGCGATAAGGATGGCCGCGAGGAGCAGCGGCAGGTTCGGTGGGAGGGAGGCCTCCTCGAAGGCGACGAGCACGCCCGTTCGGGGCGCACCGAGGGTAACCAGGGCGAACAGGGCGAAGACGGTGTTTGCGGTGTTGACCCCACTGACCGTCACGATGAACCCCCGGTCGCCAGCCTCGCCCGGAAGCCCGAGGAAGGCGATGACCGCGGCGACGGCCGCGGAGACGCCCGGGATATAGGCGACGACCGCGCCGGCGCTTGCCCCGAGCAGACTCCACCCCCCGAGAGTCCGTGGATCGGTGGCGAGCGTGGTCCCCGTTTGGGGTGGAATGCCCGCTCCCGAAGCAGCGAGAACCAGCACGGGGATTCCGAAGAGCCCCGAGAGCAGCGGGAGAAGCGTATCGCCACCGGGGAGCACCCCTCCCGTTTTCAAGTCGAGGGTGAGGAGGCCGAGCGCACCGCTGGCCACGACGGCGAGCGCGCCGCCCACCCTGGCACGGGTCGTTTTTTCCGTGAGCACCATGACCAGCGCCAGGAGCGAGAGGACGATTCCGATGTGATCGATGATGACGGGGGCGACTCGGGTCATGGCAAGCGTCACGGGCATGCCGAGCACCACGGCGGTCAGGATAGCGCCGCCGCTCCCGAGGGCCGAGAGTCGGAGCGCCTCTCGCCCCCGTCCCCCCAGGACGAGCCGATGGCCGGGAAGCGCGGAGACGGCCATCGCGGCGTCCGGGACGCCGATCGCGAGCGTCGGGACGATGTCGAGAAACGAATGGGTGACTCCGGCGGCCAACATGGCCGCCCCGAGGAGATGGGGGTCCGCCGGGATCGCCGGCGCGATCGAGGCGAGGAGGATGGCGAAGGTGTTCACGTGGAGGCCCGGCGTCAACCCGCTCGCGGTCCCGAGCGCGATCCCCCCGGCGACGAACGCGAGCGACATCGCTGCTCCGGACGGATTCGAGACGAACCGGACGCCAGCGACCTCCATCGTGGCCGAGTGGGCCGGTCATCGGATTTAAAGGCTCCCCCGGGCAGATTTGTGTGCCTGACGGAAGTCCTAAGGTCGGTCTCCACGTTGACGCGGGTGTGTGATAATCGGCATCGACACGGGTGGGACGAACGTCGACGGCGTCGTCCTGGACGGGACGGGCATCTGCAGCACGGCGAAGGTCCCGAATACGGAGACCCGGGCGAGCATCGAGGAGGTCGTGGAGGCCCTCCGTGAGTCCTGTGACCAGTTCTCGATCGATCGCGTGGTCGTGGCCACGACCCTCGTGGTCAACGCGGCCGTCCAGGATCGACTGCCCCACTGTACGAACGTGGTGATCCCCGGTCCGGGGCTTGCTCCCTCCCGGAGCTTCTTCGGAACGGAAAACCAGGTCGCATCCGGCGCAGTCGACCACCGGGGTCGCGTCACCGAGCCACTTTCCTATGCGGACTCGCCGAGCCACGACGTCCGGGCGGTGACCGCGAAATTCTCCGATCGGAACCCCGAACTCGAGCGTGACCTGGCGGCCGACTTCGAGGAGGAATCACAGGCCGTCGCCATTGGCAGCGAATCCGGAGCGGGTCTCACCTTCCCGGAACGGGCGGCAACGACGGTCGCGAACGCACGTGCCAAGCCGGTGTTTGCCGCCTACGAACGCGCCGTGGAACAGGCCATTTCGGCGGCCGGCCTCGACGCACCGGTCTACTATCTCAAGGGAGACGGGGCGATGCTTGGAAGCGAGGCGATGTTGACGACCCCCGCCCACACGATTCGGAGCGGGTCGGCCGCGAGCGCACTCGGTCTCGTGGCCCTGACCGGCATGGACCACGGCATCGCGGTGGACATCGGGGGGACGACGACTGACGTGAGTCGGATCGTCGATGGCTTTCCCGACACCGAACCGGACGTCACGGAGGGCGATCTCGAGACCGCCTACGAGGGGGTCACCGCCACGAGTCTCCCCATCGGAGGCGACACTCGCATCGAACCGACCGAGGAGGGGTTCGGCCTCGCGGACGAGCGAATGGGCGATGCGGCCGCACTCGGCGGGGACGTTCCCACGGTGACCGATGCGCTTCACGTCCTGGGTATCTTCGAGACGGGATCCGTCGCGGACGCCCGTGCAGCCCTCGAATCCCTGGGGGGCGATCCGGAGGCGATCGCGGAGTCGGTTCTCGCGGAGTTCGAGACGCGGGTCGGGAGGGCCATCGACCGTGTCAACGATCGGGAGCGGGCCGCCATCGCCGTGGGGGGCACGCTCGCCCCGATACTCGGACCGCGGCTGGCCCGGTCGATCGAGTCTGTGACCGACGCGGAGATCCCGGGAAACGCTGATGTCGCCGGAGCCGTCGGCTGTGGGGTCGCCAGGGTCAGCGTCGATACCGCAGTTCACATCGACAGCCATCGCGGGGTCAAGACGATCACGGCGGTCGGATCCGAACGGCTCGAATCCGTCGAATCCGGCCGTCAATTCTCCGACCAGGAGGTTCGCGAGATCGTGGTCCAGGCCGCACAGGAGGCCGCGATGGCGGCCGGAGGCGAGCCCAACAAACCGGTTCAGATCCAGGCGACCGACGGGTTCAGCGTCGTGGAACGCGGCTCGGTCGTCGGCCAGATCATCAACGCTCGGGCCCGCGTGGCGCCGGGCATCGAACGGTGGTACGAGGGCGAGGAACCATGAGCATGGGGTTGATCTACCACGACGCCTATCTCCGGCACGAGCACACCCCCACCCACCCGGAACGCCGGGAACGGCTCCAGTACACGATGGACCAGCTCCGGGAGGAGGGGGTTCTCGACGATCCGGCGGTCGACCAGCTCGATCCCTTCGAGGTGACAGACGAACAGATCGATCGGGTCCACACCGACACCTACGTCGAACGGCTGCGGTCGATGTCGGAGACCGGGAGCGGCCGGTTGAGTGCCGACACGCACGTCTCGGAGCACACCTGGGCGACGGCGAAGTTGGCCGCTGGCGGGGTGCTTCGGGGACTCGAGGCCGTCGAGGCCGGCGAGGTGGACTCGGCGTTCGTGATGGCCCGCCCGGGTGGTCACCACGCCTTCTCCGACGACGGCCACGGGTTCTGCTATCTCAACAACACGGCGGTCGCAATCCGGCACCTGCAGGCGACGACGGACGTCGAGCGCGTGTTGATCTGGGACTGGGATGCTCATCACGGGGATGGCACCCAGTCGATCTTCTACGAGGATCCCTCGGTGCTGGTCATGTCGACCCACCAGGACGGCAGGACCCTGTTCCCGGGCACCGGGAACGTCGAGGACGTCGGGGCTGGGGCGGGCCGTGGCTACAACGTCAACGTCCCCCTTCCGCCGAAAACAACCGACGAGGCCTATATGAAGGTGGTCTCCGAGGTGTTCGAACCGATCGCCGCACAGTTCGATCCGGACCTGGTGTTCGTCGAGGCGGGGCAGGACAACCACTTCACGGATCCGATCACCGACCTCGGCGTCACCGCCCAGGGGTACGCGGCCCTCATGGAATCGGCGGTGAACGTCGCCGATCGGCTCGCGGACGGTGACATCGTCGCCTCCCTCGCCGGCGGGTACGGGATCGAGGGCGGACTTCCCTACACGAACCTGGCGGTCATCGCGACCCTGCTCGACTACGAGACTCAACACATTCGCGAGCCGGCGATCTACGACCCACCGACGGAGAACCCGGACGTCTCGGAGGTTCTCGAGCGGGTCATCGACGTCCACGGCGAGTTCTGGAACCTGCGATGATTCCGTCGAACCGCCATTCAGGTGGTTTGCTGGTGGCTCTCGAGATGGGCGACGTGTCGGGTGGTGAGTTCGAACAGTCGCTCCGTCCAGCCGGCGAGGTCGGGTGAGGTCCCATCCGATTGCAGGGCCGTCGCGACCTTCGAGAGTGCCTGATAGAGATCGACACCGATTGCCCCAGCCTCGAATCCCTCCTCGAAGAGATCGGTACCGGTACCCCCCACGTCCGGCGTCGATTCGACACCGACCTGCTGGGCGACGTGACCGGTCCAGAACTCCAGCAGGAGCGTCGCTCCTTGCGAGTGCGAGTCGTCCTCGAGCGCTTCGGCGACCGCCGTCGTCAGTTCGTCGAGTTCGTCGATTCGGGACGCCGGGAGATCCTCGTGGGAATGGGTCCCAACGGTCGCCCCGAGGGCACGTGCCAGCTCGTCGTCGATCGCGTCGGTGGCCATGCATACCATTCGAGGTGTCCCCTCAAAACAGGTGTGGAACAACTCATCGATTCGTCGAAAAAGCGGTCACAGGGGTGAGAGTGACCGTGGCAGTGGTCTGGTGGTCACGGACCGCTTCGGCCAGCAGGGACGGGTGGGGGGACCCGATCCTGGGCCGACTTCACAAGCTAGGCGGTTTGTACACAAGTGATCGTTGGTATCCATGAATATTGCTCCAATCTCGTATTCGATTGTTCGGATCGATTTCCGAATCGGTCTCGGGACCCGCCATTTTGAGGCTTATCGCGTGATACACGGATGTGGATGACCGAACCGCTGCGAGCCAAGCGTGGTGGAGGAAACACGATTCACGTGTGTGAGACCCGAATCGATGACCGGGTGAAATTCCCCTCGTGGGTTTAGGGTTGGTGACTGTTCGATATCGGCTTGCGCCCGAAGTCCGTCATTGCGACCGATCGAAAGATAACGGGTTTCGATTCGGAAACCGTCACCTCGATTTCGCCGCTGAGCCAGAGGACATAGAGGTTCTGTGCGATCGAATCCCGGTTCGAATCGAGCGCGTCTCGAAGGGTCTCCCGCGAGATACGGTCGGGCCGATTCGTGTCCCTGAATCGTCTGTAGAGCACCTTTCGCAGCCGATTCTGTTCTGCGCTGGAAAAACAGATCGAAACCCCCTCGGTTTTTGCAGTCCGAATCGCCCGTTCGTTGAGTACCGCCGACCCCTGAAGCGGTTGGATTTTTAGAAATTGTCTCCTGAAACGTTCGCTCGCCTTTCGAATTGTGTTGTTTTCGTAATCGGGGAACTCCTCCCGGACGGTGACTGCAAACTCATCAGGATCGATCGAATAATCAAATGGGTACGGCTTCCACGTTTCCACCTGCCATCTCAACAGCGATGAAACCAGAGATGGCGTACCCATATACCATCGTTCATAACCGAACAAATAGTTGTTTCGGGCACCCGATACGAGGGCCAGTTGGGTCGGCGGTCGATATTCAGGTCGTCGTGGCATATCGGTAAGCCTGGAGGGCGCCCCGCAGTCCCCCCTCGAGACGGACCAGCGGAAACCGGGTAAAATCCGATGTAAATTCGAGATACCCGTACAAAACACCCATCCGTTATTCTTTCAGTAGTCGATCCATGGTACCAGTTGTCTACTTGGAATCGATCCACCCCACGTCAATCTCGGCGAGCTGAGGGGCGAACTCGAGGAGGCGATCGAGGACGCCCTTCGCCTCATCTCCCAGGACCGCAGTGAGGGCCGAAATCGACTAGCTCGTCGAGGACCTGCCGAGCGGGGACATCACCCGGGTCGAGGACCTGCATAGCCCCCGAAAATCGTCGAAACGAGCCCCATAGACGATCCCGAGGCAAACGACGGCGACCTCGAGGATAACGTCTCGGTTTACGAACGTCTCTCCCGTTCATCGGGACTGGCAGCGAGGGGCTGGTCGGCAATCGTGACGGGGCAAACAGTGAAACCGCGCTCGAGTATAACGCGATTGCTGGCCGAACACGGGGCGAGTCGGGATGGCCGTCTGAAGAGTCGCGATGGCCGTCTGAAGCACGACTGAGGGCGGGGAGTCCGTCGGTCCGACTAGGTTCCTGAACAGGCGCGGTCCGCTCGGCGAGCAATCGCCGAGCGATCGGGCCTGTGATGGGGAACTCGCCGAGCGGCGCTGGGACGTCTCGGAGTCCCTCACTGGCGTCGAGTACGACTTCGATTAGGATTTCCGGAGATTCGCCGTGATCCGCCCCAGGTATTCGGCCAGCTCCTCCTTTTCCTCAGGGTCGAACCCCTGGAGCATCCGTTCGGTCGCCCGCTGCCCGATCTTCCGCACCGGCTCGTCGAGCTCTCGACCACGGTCGGTGAGATAGATCAGGCGCACACGCCCGTCCGCGTCGCTCCGCTCCTTTCGGAGCAGCCCGCGTTCGATCAGCGAGTTGACGGTCTTCGAGACGGTCGACTTCGAGAGCTCCAGATCCTCCTGCAGGGCCTTCTGGGAGATCCCATCGCCATCCCTGAACAGCCGAACCAGGACTGGCAACTCGCCTCGGTTGATCCCCTCCTCGGCGGCGAGATCCCCGAGTTCCGCGATCAGGGCCTTGTGAGCCCCGGTCAACAGGTCGATGAACCGCTCGCTCTCTTTCATCTCAGGCAACCCCGGTGCTCGTCACCCGTTTGATCGTGAACACGGCCACGACGCCGGTCAGGAGGACGTAGCCGCCCAGGACCGCAAACGCCGGCACGAGCGTGTTCCAGATCCCCGAAAAGGCACTCACCTCGATCACGGTCATCACGTCTGCCCCGACGATCATCGCTCGCGAAGCATCGACGCCGTAGGTGACGGGATTGACGGCCGCGAAGGTCCGGATCCAGGGCGGAAGTGCGGCGAGTGGCAGGAAGGCGTTCGAGAGGAACAGCAGTGGAAACATGATCGGCATCGTCACGGACATCATGACCTCGGGATCCCTGGTGAGCATCGCGATCGCCGTCGAGAGCGAGACGAAGATCGTCGAGAAGAGCACCCCCACGAGGACGACCCCGAGGATGCCCGGCACCCCGGTGGCGATCTCGGCACCCATGAGGACGCCGAGGCCCAGAATGATCAGGATCTGGACGGCGATCCGGGCGAGTTCCGAGGCCGTCTTGCCCAGAAAGACCGCCGTCGTGCCCATCGGGGAAACCATGACCTTCTCGAAGATCCACTCGTCCATGTCCCTGACGAGGGTGATGCCCGCGCCCTGCCCCGTGGTGATGGAGACCTGGATGGCGATGGCGGGAAGGAGGAAGGTGAGATAGGAGAGGTGCTTCCCGAGTGCCTCGGTGATCGGCCCCGCGGCGATCCCGCCGAAGACCGCCGTGAAGAGAACGAGGAAGATGATCGGCTGGATCAGGTCCATTACGATCGCGCTGGGGCTGCGGACGAACTTCTTGAGCCACCGAACGAAGTTCGCTCGGACCTCGCCCGGGAAGGTGTTCTTCGAGCGCTCGAACCCGGACGCGGGGGTCGATCCGGACGATTGATCGGGGTCCGTGCTCATCGTTCTCCCTCCGCCGGAATCTCGTCGGCGTCGAGCTGTTCGCCCGTGAGTGTGAGAAAGACGTCGTCCAGGGTCGGTTCGTGCAGTTCGAATCGCTCGATTTCGAGGTCGTGCCCGATCAGCGTTCCGAGCAGGTCCACCGCGAGGGTCTGTATATTCGGTCCGGTGATCGAGAGGCCACCATCGGTCACCTCGATCGCCGTCTCTGCCGGCATCTTTTCGGAATTCCGCAAAATGCTGGCCGCTCGGTCGGTCTGTCCCTCTTCGCCGAATTCAATCCCGAGGACGTACCCACCGACCCGGGCTTTCAACTCGCTCGGGGTGCCCGAGGCGATGATCTGTCCGTCCTGAATGACAGCCAGGGAATCACAGAGCGCGTTTGCCTCTTCGAGGTACTGGGTCGTCAGAAAAATCGTCTGGCCCCGTTCGTTGATCCGCTCGAAGTAGCGCCAGAGTTCGTTTCGGGACTTGGGATCGAGACCGGTGGTCGGCTCGTCGAGGAAGACGAGCGGGGGGTCATGAACCAGTGCGGTGGCCGCGTCCAGTCGCTTTTTCATGCCACCGGAGAACTCCTCGGCAGGTTTCTCGGCCACGTCCTCGAGTTCGACGAGGGAGAGCAGCGTTTCGATTCGTTCCTCGCGGTCCTCGGTGGGTACCCCATAGGCCGCACAGGCAAAGCGGAGGTTCTCGCGTGCGGTCAGTTCGCCGTCGACGCTCGTCTCCTGGGCCATGTATCCGATCGTTTCCCGGATCGCCTGCGGATCGGCCTCCAGATCGAACCCGTTGACCTCGACGCTTCCGGCCGTCGGGTGGAGGAGGGTCACCAGGATCTCGATGAACGTCGTCTTACCCGCGCCGTTTGGGCCGAGAAAGCCGAAGAAGGCCCCGCGTGGGACCGAGAGGGTGATTCCGTCGACGGCTGTGGTTCCGTCGCTGTAGGTCAGTTCGAGGTCCACGGTCCGGATGGCATCGTCCGGATCCCGGCCCGTGTCTGCACCTTCTTCCCTAGGAAGTGTCTCCCGAGAGGGCCGCTGGGCCATACCCGATAATAGTTTCATATCGAACTAAATCTATCGCTTCCGAATCCATGACAGATTGCGGCCTCCCTGATCATTCGCCTGTCACCGCTGGGGGTGAGCAGTATCGACGCCGTCACCCACGGCCCGGGCGTGCAATCGATTTTTGGCAAGTCCTAAGAGACTGCACAGATTTACCGGGTATATGCGACGATCCGAACTCTTCGTTCCGACCTCGAAGGAGGCCGAATCGAGCGCTCAGGTCCGGAGTGCAGAGCTCGCACTCCGGAGCGGCCTCGTGGACCATCCCGGTGCGGGCATTTTCAGCTACTCGCCGACCGGCGAGCGGGTGCGGAACAACATCGCCGACGTGATCCGCGAGCACATGAACGCGATCGGGGCCCAGGAAGTCTCCCTGCCGGGACTCCAGTACGCCGACATCTGGCGAAAGAGCGGCCGGTGGGAGGAGTTCGAGGGGGAGATGTTCTCCTTCCAGAACCGCGAGGGCAAGGACATGTGTCTCGCGACCACCCACGAGGAGCCGATGGCGGATCTCGTTCGCGAGCGCGTGCGCTCGAGGAAGAACATGCCCCTCGTCCTCTACCAGATCGGCGAGAAGTACCGGGACGATCACCCGCGGAACGGTCTGCTCCGGGCCAAGCAGTTCACGATGAAGGACGCCTACTCCTTCACGACCGACGAGGAAGCCCTCGACGAGGTTTACCGGGACATGCGGGCGGCCTACATCGAGATCTTCGATGAACTCGGCGTCGAGTACGCCATCGTCGATGCGGATCCCAGCTCCATGGGAGGCACCGCCTCCGAGGAGTTCCAGGCACCCGCGGATGTCGGCTCCGACGAGATGGCCTACTGTCACGCCGAGGACTGCCACTTTGGGACCCTCGATCTCGACGCCGAGGAGTGTCCGGACTGTGGCGAGGACCTCGTCGTTGGCAACTCGATCGAACTCGGTCACATTTTCAAACTCGGCACCCGCTACAGCGATCCACTCGATCTGACCTACGACACCGAAACCGGACAGGAGCAGGTCATCATGGGTTCCTATGGAATCGGCGTCAGCCGGATGATTCCGGCACTCATCGAGCAGGGCAACGACGAGGACGGCATCATCTGGCCCGAGTCCGTCGCGCCGTTCACCCTGAGTGTCGTCCCGCTCAACGAGAACGAGGAAATCGTCGAGATGGCCGAGGAGATTCACGACCGGGTGGGCACGGAGGAGGTCCTCTACTTCGACGGGGACACCGGGATCGGCGAGAAGTTCGCCGAATCGGACCTCATCGGCGTGCCGGCGAAGGTCATCCTCGGGAACACGTTTCTCGAGGACGGCGAACTCGAGGTCGAGTTCCGCGACGGCGGCCGGGAGTACTACGAGCCGGCGGAGTTCTTCGAGATCTACGCGGAGTGACGGACTCGCACTCCCTGACGGGTTCCCGATTTTCGCCTCTTTGACGGGTTTTATGTCAATGTCCGGCCCACACGGACACGATGGATCGGGTTGCGGACAGGACTCCCGAGATCGTGACCGTCGGCAGCGCCGTCCTCGATCGAGTCTACAGCCTCTCGAATCTTCCGGAACCCGATGGCGGAGCGTTCGTCAGGGACTACGAGGAACGGGGCGGTGGCGTCGCCGCAAACGTCGCCTGTGGGCTTTCGGCACTCGACCACGACGTGGCGATCATCTCGCGGGTGGGGGCCGACGAAGCTGCCGGGACGATCCTCGAATCGCTTCGCGAATGGGACGTCGACGTTTCCACGGTCCGACGCGGAGATGTGGCGTCCTCGTACACGCTCGTGCTGCACGGCCCGGACGGTGGGCGGATGATCGTCGCCGGGGGCGAGAGCGTTCCACACCTCCGAATTCGACCCGGGGATCGGGACCACCTGGAATCCGCGGCCTGTGTCTTCACGAGCGCCTACGCGCCGGAGGCGGTAACCGCTGAGCTGGTCGAGATGCGACGCCGGGGCGAGATCGACTGTCTGGCCTTCGATCTTCCCGGGCCGCTCGCCGAACTCGAGGGACGGGGGACCACTCCCGGGACGATCGACGGGGCGGCCGCAGTCGCAGACCTCTTCGTCTCGAATCGCGTCGCGGTCGATTCGTACCTCGGTGCCGACCCCGAGTCGGCCGTCGAGCGACTTGCCGACGCTGGGGCAGCCCGGCTCGCAGTCACGACCGGTGCCGATGGGGCGTATCTCGAAAAGAGGGGTTCCGAGCCCATCCACGTCCCGGCCGAGGAGCGGTCGATCGTGGATACCACCGGAGCCGGGGATCAATTCACCGCTGCGCTGATACATGCCTGGGTCCTCGGTCGCGCCTCACCACCAGAGGCCGGCCGGATCGCCGCCATTGCTGCGGCACAGAACTGCACCGCCCGCGGCCCGCGTGGCTCGTTAGCATCGAGGGAGGACCTGCCAACTGGGAAGGGTTAATCCCGGACGGCGTCGAGGATCTCTCGGACCCGTTCCTCATCGACCGGGCCGGTCGTCTCCCCTGCCTCCTTCAATCCGGTCCCGACGATCGCCCCGTCGGCGGGCGACAGCATCGACGCGGCGTTCGAGGCGGTGACCCCGCTGCCGACGAACACCGGCACCGTCGGATCGACTCGATCGCGAATGGCCACGACGGCTTCGAGGTGGTCTCGGTCCGTTTGCTCGCCCGTTCCGGTTCCACTGGCGATGATCCCATCGGCCCCTCCACGCTCAATCGACTCGCTCACCTCCTCACGGAGCGGCCGTTCGGCGAGCGGGGCCGAGTGTTTCACGTCGACGTCCGCGAGGATGGCGACGTCCGCGTCCAGTCGATCGCGGAGTCGGAGCGTCGCTGCGGCCTGTCCGGTCACGAGGCCCTGATCGGTCACCCGCTGGCCGGTATGGACGTTGACTCGGACGAACGAGGCCCCGACGGCCGCGGCGATCGACATCGCGGCCTCGGCGTCGTTTCTGAGGACGTTCACGCCCACCGGCAGTTCCGTCTCCCGGACCAGCTCCGTGAGAAGGGAGGTCATCGAGGCGACGACGTGTTTCGGGACGTCGTCGGCGTAGAACGGTGCATCCCCGAAATTTTCGACGAGGAGGCCGTCCACGCCCCCCTCCTCAAGCCGCCGGGCGTCTCGCAACATCCGCTCCCGAATCACCTCGCGCGAGCCTCCGTAGTTCGGCGCCGCGGGAAGGCTATCGAGGTGGATCATCCCGATGATCGGGTTCGGTTCGGTTAGTCCTCCCGGTAGCCTGACCTCGGTCTCTACCTCCTCCGGTTTGGCTTTCGGGGCGGTCTCGCGGTTCGAATTCATACACGTCCCTTCACGCGGCGGGACAAAATAAGTGGGATCGACGACGTTGCTGCAGGATGGCAGGTGTTATCGGGTACTCAACATCGCGGAGAAGTGTGATTCTCCCCCACCACACTCGTTCGAGTCCCGTCCCGACCGGCTGACCGTTCATTCAAAACGCATAAGGAAGTGACCGGTGTCGTCCCGTCTGTCGGCCGAATCGATCGATTCGTACCGTCGTCGAGATCGCCTGCGGTTCCCGACAGACCCCCTTTCGATGGATCAGAACACCCCGTTCGGACGGCTCAAATCAGCCGGCCTGTATCTCTTCCGTGGCCGGGAGGAGATCGAACTGCTCGAGGGACCGATCGGCAAGCCGCTCTTTTTCCTCTCGTTGCCACTCGTCCTGACGAACCTCTTTCAGACCGCTTACAACCTCGCGGACACGTTCTGGCTCGGACAGTACAGCACCGAGGCGCTCGCGGCGATCAGCTTCGCCTGGCCGCCGGTATTCCTCCTGATGATGTTCGGCATGGGAATCTCGGTCGCGGGAAGCGTCCTCGTCGCCCAATATACCGGTGCCGGGGAGCCCAGGGAAGCAGAGGTCGCGGCCTCACAGGTACTTGCCTATACGACCATCGCCTCGCTCTTCTTCGGGACGATCGCGTACGTCGTCGCCAGGCCGTTCGTGGCACTTCTCGGTGCCTCTCCGTCGGTCGTCGGGCTGGCCTCGGGATATCTCCAGATCGTCTCGCTCGGGTTCGTCTTCATGATGACCTACATGGTGTTCAATGCACTCATGCGGGGGTACGGTGACACGCTGACCCCGATGGTCGTCATGTTCGGGACCGTCGTCCTGAACATCATCCTCGACCCGTTTCTCATCTTCGGCTGGACGCTGCTCGAAAACGTCCCCGTCCTCGGGACGATCGGCTTTCCGGAACTCGGCATTCGAGGCGCTGCCTACGCGACCGTCTTTTCGCGGGCGGTGGGACTGTCGGTTGGGCTCGCCATTCTCTTCGGGGACCGTTGGGGGATATCGGTTCACTGGCGGGAGCTTCGGCCCCGCCTGGATTACCTCGTGAAAATCCTCAGAATCGGGGCACCGGCCTCGGTCGAGGGTGTCTCACGTGCGGTGTCGGTGAACCTGCTCATGTTCGTCGTCGGGTGGTTTTCCACCCCGGTCGTGGCGGCCTACGGGATCGGGACCCGGATCTTCTCGATGGTGTTCCTGCCGGGGGTCGCCGTCGACCGGAGCGTCGAGACGATGACTGGCCAGAACATCGGCGCGGAAAAACCGGACCGGGCCGCGGCTGCCGCTCGCCTCGCCGCGATTTCCCTCTTCGGGATCCTGACCCTGCTTGGCGCCGTGGTCTGGTACCTGGCCACGCCGATTTCGGCGCTATTCACGGACGATCCGGCCGTGGTCGACGTGGCCACGACCTTCATCCGCTACGTCGCCCCCACATTCGGGTTCATTGGAGTGATGCGGGCGTACTCCGGGAGCCTTCGTGGGGCTGGAAAGACCCTCACCGTCGCCGCCATCGCGATCGTCATGCTGGCGATCACACGATTTCCGCTTGCCTGGTTCCTCGCGGAGGCGATCGGTGAAACCGGCATCTGGATCGGCTATGCGGTCTCCAACGTCGCTGGGGCCCTCGTCGCGTACCGCTGGTACCAACGAGGGACCTGGCGGACGAAGCGACTCGTCGAGAACTGAGTGCCAGCCGGTCGATCACTCGATGGTGACGTTGACCGGGTTCTCCGTGATGTGCATGTAGGTGAGGTACGAACCCACAGAGGCGTTGTATCCGAGATATCCCGTCGAAATTTTCTCGGAGACCGTGTTCTGACTCGAGTCAGCGACCGTGAGTTCGACGGTCGGGCCCACGAGTGCGAGATAGTGGTTCGTGACGAAATCGATCGGCGCCCGTTCGTCGATCTCGTATTCGACCGGTTCGCCCTCTGCTTCATGCCCCTCGAAGGTCGGAGACGGCTCGAAGGAGGTGGCACTGAACGCACAGTTGGAGAACGACTGGACCGACTGTTCCCGGTACGTGGCGTTTGCTCGACTCGTCAAATTAACGACCAGACGTGTGTCTTCGTAATCGCCGTCCCCGTTCCAGTCCCCGGTTTCACCCTCACTCTCCGCTTCGAATCGGAAGGCGTCTGTCGTCCAGGTCTGATAATTCGTTCCGTCGGGGGAGTAATAGATGATCGTCCTTGCGGTGTCCCCGTCCCCGGTGCCGGTTCCCTTCGATACCTGCACTTCGAATTCCTGACCGCCCGATTTCGCACAGATCGACCAGTCGAGATTCTCGAAATTCGCCTGATCCCCCTGATCGTCGATCAGGGTGAGCGTGAACTGGTCGATCTGATGGGTGCGGATTCCCTGCAGCGTCATCGAATTTCCGTCGAGTGGCATGTCGAAATCGCCGTGGGTCACAGGAGCGATCAGCGTGACCGTGGCCGTGTTCCTGCTCGCGTTTTCGCTCACGTTTCCATCGGTTCGAGTCCGGAAGAAGTCCGCCCAGGCGGCGTAGTAGTCGCTCTTGACGGTCACCGACACGGTCCCCGACTGGACTGGATTCGTGGTCGGTTCGTCGGCGGAGACGGTGGGAAAGATTCGGTCACCATCGCGGGTTTGTCGAATCACCGCCCTGGCATTCCCGCTGACACTGCCCTGCCCCCGTATCTGGACGATCGGGAGTGTCAACGTCGTTTCCCGAAAGTGAAACTCAGGCGGGGAGCGCATCACGCTTCCCCCGTCCTTCCACCAGATTCCACCGCCCTGATACCCAATTTCGCGAGCGCCATTGTGGTACGTGACTGCCCCGAGGGTACCGTTGTAGAGTACCGTCGTTTCGTTCGCGGTCCGGTTTTTGTGGACGACCCGGAGCCAGCCGGCGTCCGGCTCGACGGTGTAGGTTCCCTGCTGGGTGGTCCCGAGTTCGACGGTCTGGGTCGTCTGTTCGCCGAGGGCGACCATCGAGGCCCTCGAATCGAACTGGCTCATCGCGATCTCCGCGCTCTGGACGCCGATCCGGTCCTGGCTCATCTGGAGTGACGTGCCACCGACAGTGAGGAGTGCCCCCACGCTGATGAGGGTGAATCCGAGGATGAGTGCGTACCCGAGCGTCTCGCTTTGCCCACGACGGCCGTCCATATCTCCTCGAACACGGTGTTCGGGAATGAAGCTGGCGGCTCGAATGCCCGGCTTCACAGGACCGCGAGGATGGCCTGGGCGACCCACGACGTGAACGTCTCCCACACGGAAAAGTCAAAGACGATCGCCATGAGGGTGTCCACCCCGAAAAAGGCAAAGAGAGACGCACCGATGTAATGGGCCAGCCGGACGTCGAACCGGTGGGAGAACTTGTTGAAGAAAAACGCATTCGCCATGCTCACCGGGATGATGGCCGCCATCTCGCCGAACCAGATCGCTGGATGGGCCCCGTACTGGGCCGCGAGTCCGATCGTCACGAGTTGAGTCTTGTCGCCGAATTCGCCGGCGGCCATCATCGCGAAGATCGGCAGAAATCCCCCGAGTGCGTTGGGAACCTCGACACCTAGAATGGTGACTTCGAGGTCCTCATATCCGGTCGGGCTCCGTTCCGACGGCACCCCGTCCTCGGGTGTTGATCGATACAGGAGCACCGCGAAAAGCAGGAAAAGTCCCGCCGTGAAGAGGTCCAGATAGACGCCCGGAAGCACGTCGTTCAGCGCGTTGCCGACGACGAGTTCGATCGCCGTCCATCCCGCGAAGGCAGCCCCTGCGGCCCCGACCACGATCCACGGATGGAATCGGGTCGACAGGCCAGCGATGATGAACTGGACTTTCTCTCCCGGGAGCACGGCGAGCTGTGCGGAGAGGGCGATGACGAAGATCTCGAACCAGCCCATCATGCCTGTTGCTCCTGGCGTGGGACGTCTGTGGATTCATCGGTGACTGGTTGCACCCGAACCGCCTCGGCCGTCGATTCTGGTAGGTGGCGAATCTCCTCCCCGACTGCGACCTGATAGACCTCGAGGGGCGTCACCGCTTTGAGCTCCAGTTCGGTACCCGGTTCGATGCCGATTTCCGCCAGATGTGAGAGGATCTCCGGCTCGCTGTCCCGGACCCGACAGACCCGAACCCGTGACCCCGCTTCGAATCTCGAAAGCGGCGTCGTGTCGTCGGCGATCGGTTCGAGGTCCATCCCGGGGATCGGATCGCCATGGGGATCCGTCGCTGGATGATCGAGCACCTCGGCGACGCGACTCTCGAACTCCTCGCTGATGTGGTGTTCGAGCACCTCCGCTTCCTCGTGCACTTCGGACCACGCATAATCGAGGTGTTCGTCGAGATACGCCTCGAGCAGTCGATGATGGCGCAGAATCTCCAGGGCGACCGTCTCGCCCTCCTCGGTGAGTTCGACGCCAGCGTACTTCTCCCGGCTGACGAGGCCCCGCTCTTCGAGTGTTTCCATCATGCTGGTCACCGTCGGGGTGGTGACGCCCAATCGATCGCCAATCTGGCTCGGCGCGATCGGCGGCTCCGTCGTCTCCTGAAGCCTGAAGATGGTCTTCAGATAGTCCTCCATTACGTCGCTCAGCATTTCGTTGGCGTTATTAGATCGATCTAATCAATAAGTATGGCGATTCGAACAATTGGCGACAACAACCTTGAAAGTGGCCAGGTCGGTTGAAACCGGTATGGAGTTCACCGAAACCGAGAACGGCATCGTCGTCCTGCTCGAACCGGGCGATTCGGTCGTGGAATCGCTCGAAACCGTTCGCGAGAGTGCTGACGTGACCGGTGGCTTTTTCACCGGCATCGGCGCGGTCGACCGCGCGACGCTCGGGCATTACGACACCGACACCCAGGAGTACAGCGAGAAGACCGTCGAGGGTCAATTCGAGGTCACCGCCTTCAGCGGGAACATCGGACCGGACAAGATTCACGCCCACATTCAACTGGCCCGCCGGGATTTCACGACGATCGGCGGTCACTGTTCTGCCGCCCGGGTGTCCGGAACCTTCGAAATCCTCGTCGTTCCGAGCGGTACCACTCTCAAACACGCATTGGACGAACGAACGGGACTGGACGTGTTCGACCTGCAAGCGTAGACAGCGCCGATCGGTTCGACCCGGCCGTCGAACCGCTCACCCGGTGTTTTTCATCCCGGCCGCGATGCCCTTCACGGTCAGTCGAAGGGTGCGCTCCTCCTGGGGCGTGCGGTGCGAGCGGGAGAGCAACTCGATCTGGAGGAAGTTCAGCGGATCCACGTAGGGGTTCCGTCTGTCGAGACTCTCGCGGAGCCACGACCGATCGACCAGATCCTCGCGGGGGATGATGTCGAGGACGGTCGACACGGAGCGCTCGTACTCCCGTTCGATCTCCGGGAAGATCCGCGTTCTGAGATCCGAATCCGCGAGGTCGGCGTACTCCTCGGCAATCTCCATCTCCGTGCGGGCCAACGAGAGTGCCGCGTTGTCGAGCATCGTCTGGAAGAACGGCCAGGACTCATACATCGCCTCGAGACGCTGGAGGCCATCCTCGGTTTCCTCGAGGTAGGATTCGATTGCCGAGCCGATCCCGTACCAGCCCGGAATAATCGCCCGCGACTGTGTCCAGGCGAACACCCACGGGATTGCACGCAGGTCCTCGACGTTGCGCTCGTCGCTCCGGGAGGCGGGCCGGGAACCCAGGTTGAGCCCCTCGATCACCGTGATCGGCGTCGTCTGCTCGAAGTAGGTGACGAAGCCGTCAGTTTCGAGGAGATCTCGGTAGGTCTGCCTGGCGGTCCCGGCCATCTCCGCCATCGCGTCGACCCAGGGCTCGGGAAGTGTGGTGTCAGATTCGGTCAGGTTCGCGTGTCTGGCCCGGATCTGGGCGTTGAGCATCTGTCCCATCTCCCGCCGGGCGATGCGGGCATTGCCGTATTTCTCCGCGATTGCCTCGCCCTGCTGGGTGAACTTGACCTCGCCGGTCACCGTCTTCTTCGGGAGGGCGAGGAGGGCGTCGTTCATCGGCCCGCCCCCACGGGAAATCGTCCCCCCGCGCCCGTGGAACAGGCGGAGTTCGACGCCGTAGTCGTCGGTGATCTCCGCCAGCCGGCGCTGGGCGCGGTCGAGTTCCCAGTTCGCGGCGAGGTAGCCGTTTTCCTTGTTCGAGTCCGAGTACCCGAGCATGATCTCCTGCACGTCATCCCGGGCGGCAACCGCGGCCCCGTAGGCCTCGTTGTCGAACAGCGTCCCGATGATCTCCCGGGCGTTCGAGAGGGCGGATTCGGTCTCGAGCAGCGGGACGATGTCCAGCCCGGCATACCCCGGCAGATCGACGACACCGGCCTGATCGGCCAAAAAGAGCACCTCGAGAACGTGACTCGGCTCCTCGGTCATGCTGATACAGTAGGCGTCGATGCTCTCGGGGCCGAACTCCGCGTGCCAGTCCGCAAGCCGGTCGAACCGCTCGAGGACCACGGCGGTCTCCTCCTCGAAATCCGCCCGATCCTCGAGGTCGATGACGTCGTCCTGTCGAGTGATCGCCTCGGTGAGGAACTCCTGGCGCTCGGCTTCGGACATTCCGGCGTAATCGATGTCCTCAGCCCCGAGCGCGACCGAGAGGGCCTGGGTGTGCTGTTGCTGGTGATCCCTGAGGTCCAGGGAGGCGAGATAAAACCCGAAAGTCTGTACCTGCCGCTCGAGGGGGGAGACGAACTCGGAGACGATCGACTCGAGGCCTTCCGTTCGAAGTGCGTCTCCAAGGAGGGAGAGGTCGGCCAAGAGCGCCTCGCTGTCCTCGTACCCCCCGGGTCGAACGCTTTCGACGCGATCGACACGCTCGCGAATCACCGTAACCGCCTGTCGGAACGGTTCGTGGGGATACCGCTCGGCGGCCGTCTCGGCGATGGACTCGGTCGTCTTTTCGCCCGTCAGGATCGATTCGAGATTCTCGCTTTCGTCCATCCGGGTGCCGTCCTGGCTCAACACGCCGAGGAGATCATCGAGCGAGTCGCGATAGCGTTCGAGGGCCAGGGACCGCTGGCGGTGAAGGGTCCTGTCGGTGACCTCCGGGGTGACGTTCGGGTTTCCGTCCGCGTCGCTCCCGGCCCAGGACCGGAACTCGAGGACGTGGCTCGGCTGGGGCGGATTCTCGAAGCTCTCTTCGAGGGCCGTCTCCAGTTCGTCGTACACCTCGGGGATAACGTCGAAGACGACGTTGTCGAGGTACCACTGGACGTTACGTGCCTCATCGAAGGGTTCCGGACGTCGATCCCGGATGTGTTTGGTCGTATAGAGACTCTCGACGACGGCCTCCAGCCGGGTTTCGAGGGCGGTCTGCTCCTCGGTGGTCAGGCGTCGTTCATCGAGATCCTCGAGGATCTGACCCACCCGCTGGAGGATCCCCTTGACGGTCTTCCGCCGTGCCTCGGTCGGGTGAGCGGTGAACGTCGGGACGACGTGGACGTCCTCGAGAACCTGCTTTACCGTCTCCCCGTCGGCGCCTGCCTCGGCGAGGGCCTCCATCGCCTCGGTGATCGAGTGTGAGAGGGTGCCCTGCTGTCTGAAGGTCCTGAGGGCTCTGACTCGCTCCCGCTCCTCGGCGAGGTTGATCAGCTGGAAGTAGAGCGCAAACGCCCGCGCGAGGACCGCGTTGTTCGATTCGGAGTTCGATTCGACGACGGTCGCGAGGGCGTCCCGGTCCGACGTTCGGCCCCGCCTGTAGGCGATCGCCTCGTTGCGCGCGGATTCGACGAGCTCGAATCCCTTCGGTGGACTGTGATCGGCGACGACGTCCCCCAGGAGGGCCCCAAGTTCGCGGACGTCTTGCCGGACGCTCCGACTGTGTAGATCCATGGGTTACCCTACATACGGACGGGGGGCCCTATGAACGTCAGGGAACGTCGAAGTTTTGAGTCCGGATCGATCGGAGTTGGATATTCGTCCAACAATTGGTCCATCGGGTTCGACGGGACCTCCCTCGATCCACAACTGATAGGGCGTCCCTCCTCGATGTGGGCACCATGCGATCTGTGTCGGTCCTCGCCGTGATCGGGATGGTGCTCCTTGCCGGTTGCTCGGCGGTGCCCATCGGTCCCGGGGAGGCCGTTCCCCCGGCCCGGAACGCCACCGTCGTGGACGTGGTGGATGGGGACACCCTCGACGTCAGATTCCCCGATGGATCGACGGACACCGTTCGACTCCTCGGCATCGACACGCCGGAGGTGTATGCCGAAACCGACCCGGCGGAGTTCGAGGGGGTTCCGGACACCGAGGTCGGTGAGGCCTGTCTCCGGGACGCCGGCGAACGGGCGACGGCCGTGGTCACCGACCGACTCGCCGATCGGGAGATCCGTCTCGAGTTCGATCCACTGGCGGATAGACGAGGGGAGTACGATCGACTGCTCGCCTACGTCGTCCTCAACGACACGAACCTGAACTACTGGCTCGTCAAACGGGGCCACGCCCGGGTTTACGACACCGAGTTCGCGAGCGCGGGGCGATTCTACGCGGCCGAGTCGACCGCCCGGGCGGAACATCGCGGGCTCTGGACCTGTACCACACCCAAGCGGACCGCCGGCTGATGCGGTGTCTCTTAACGGTCTGGGGGCCGGGTCGGGTCACTCGAACAGTCCTTCCTTGAGGTACCGTTCGCCGGTGTCCGGGAGGATCGTCACGACGGTTTTCGACCCGTATCCGTCCCTGGTTGCCACCCGGGAAGCGACCGCCACTGCTGCACCGGCGGAGATGCCGGTCACGATCCCGGTTTCACGGGCGAGACGCGTCGTAGTTTTCCGGGCCTCCTCGCCCGAGACGTGGGCGATCTCGTCGACCAGCGACCGGTCGAGGACCGCGGGGACGAACCCAGCGCCGATGCCGGGAATGTCCTGACTCCCGGGCTCCCCACCGCTGAGAACGTTCGAGTCCGCCGGTTCGATGGCGATGGCCTCGAAGTCCGCACGCCCCAGGTCCCCCTTGAAGTACTGGGCGATCCCGGTGATCGTCCCCCCGGTTCCGACGCTCGCGACGAGCACGTCGACTTCGGGCAGTTGTGCTTCGATCTCCGGGCCGGTGGTCGCCCGGTGGGCTGCCGGATTTGCGGGATTTTCGAACTGGTTCGGGACGAAAACGTCACGCTCGGCGTCGGCGATTGCATCGGCCCGTTCGATGGCCGCTGGCATCCCTTCCTCCCCCGGAGTCAGCACGAGATCGGCACCGAGGCCCCGAAGGATCTGGCGGCGTTCCCGGCTCATCGAATCGGGCATGACCAGGGTGACGTCGTGGCCCATCGCCGCCGCGGCGTGGGCCAACCCGATCCCGGTGTTCCCGCTCGTCGCCTCGACGATGGTCGTCTCCGGTCCGAGTTCGCCTTGCTCCCGTGCCGTCTCGAGCATGTTGACCGCCACCCGATCCTTCACCGAAGAGAGCGGATTGAACGATTCGAGCTTCCCATAGAGGTTCTCCGCGAAGTCGGAGAGGTGGAGCATGGGCGTGTCTCCGACGAGTTGGGTCGCGGTCTCTGCGACCCGCGGGTCGGGCGATCCCGGATCGGTCATCGGTTTTATTCCGTTGCCGGGACGGAAAAAGACCCCAGACGCGGTGATTCCGGCGACCGCGAGGAGATCTACGGGCACGAACCACGGTTTCCCCCACGTATAATACTGTGGCAGACGACGACACTTGCATGGTTTTCGGCCTCGTCGTCACCTTCGTCGTTGCACTGCTCATCGGGGGTCTCGGCATTCACCTCGGGGCCCGGATGGTCGTTGGCGAGGACGAGTACGCATACGCCGTGGAGACCGCCCTGTACGGCGCGATCGCGTGGGCACTCACCGCCTGGATCCCGATCGTCGGGCTCCTGATCGCCCTCGTCGTCTGGGTCGGCGTCATCAACTGGCGCTATCCTGGCGGATGGGTCCAGGCGGCGGTGATCGGCATCGTCGCGTGGATCGCCGCGGCGCTGATCCTCGCAGTCATCAACGGGCTCCTCCGGTTGGGGCTGGGGGCCTTCGGCATTCCGGGGGTCTGACTCGGTCGCAGAGTGGGTCAAACGCCGCAGTTTCTCACGCGAACGTTCTTATAGAAACACGAATCACTTCGGTCTGGACCACCGATGGAAACCGAACTCACACACCGTCCCTCCGATACGCACCTGATCGTCGATCTCGAACGCGGCGAATCGATCCTGGCCGAACCGGGCGCACTCGTCGGTCACTCGGCGACCGTCAGCGTGGAAACGACGACGAGTCGCGACGGTCTCCTGAGCTCTGCAAAATCTCTACTCGGCGGGGAATCGCTGTTCGCGAACGAGTTCGTCGCGGAGCGGGGGGCTGGTCGCGTCACCCTGGCACCCGCCACGCCGGGTGACGTGATGGAACACGAACTCCACGGGGGGACCCTCTACGCGACGGACGGTTCGTTTCTCGCCGCGACGCCCGAGATCGACATCGACACGGAACTCGGCGGGTTCAAATCGATGTTCGCGGAGGCCAGTCTGACCCCGCTCGCGCTGAAGGGGACCGGCCAGGTCTTCATCGAGGCCTACGGCGGCCTCGAACGCCTCGATCTCGGCCCCGGTGAGTCCTACGTCCTCGACAACGAACACGTCATCGCCTGGGACGACCGGATCGACTTCACGACCCGGTCCATCGGCGGGCTGAAGTCGACGTTCCTGAGCGGCGAGGGGATGGTGTTCGAATTCACCGGGCCCGGAACGGCCTGGTATCAGACCCGGGATCTCGATGCGTTCGTCTCGGAACTGGCCCCGAAACTCCCGAACGGGCAGGAGTAGCGCCACGAACGCGTTCAGGATTCCCGATCCGAGCGGGCCTCCCGGCCAAGTTCGGCCTCGACGGCGGCCACCTTCGCCTGCGCCCTGTGGTCGGCCGAGCGCTTGTCGTCGATCTTGAGCACCGTACTCACTCGATCGGCCTCGACGGCCCGGTGGGCGGCCTCGACGGCCTCGAATAGTTCCCCGACGTCGTCGGCCTCGATGGTTGTGGCCATAGGATTGGTCTCGTAGGCGACATCGTAATCCTCGAGGGCGTCGACAGCGGCGGCCACATCGGCAGCCATGTCCCCTTCTCGAACGGGTGTGACCGACAGGAGTGCGAACACGGTCATACATGGATGAACGGGTGCATTCCAGTTATCCCTAGGGGAGGCGGGGTCCGTTTTCAGTGCCAACAGTCGATCGCTACCCATGAATGCACTCGTCTCCGATCTCATGGAGACCGACGTGGTGACGATCGGGATCGACCCGTTCGTACGGCCGTCAGGAGAATGAACGAGAAGGGGCTCGAACAACAGGCAATCGTCGGGGCGGGCGAGGCAGTCGGGATCGTCTTTCGGAGGCACGTTCTCGAGGCCTCCGAAACGATCATCCAGGCGGCCAACGAGGCCGAGCGCGACCCTCGACGCTGAGCGGGAGACGAATGAACCCGATCAGTACCGCGGCGTCGCCAGATCGATCATCGTCGCGAGTCCGGGATCGGCCTCCTGGACTCGTGTCGCCGAGTTCACGACGACCGCGGGAGTCGTCACGTCGCCGTGGAACCCACCGTCGACAGTCACGTCGAGGTCCGGCGTTCCGGCGATCGAGACGTGGTCCCGCGGGTTTTCGGCACCCAGATACATGCTGAGATCGAGTTCGATTCGGGCCTCCCCCTCGACGATTCCGGTGCCGACCTGATGGATGCCGGCTACGTCGCCGGGGTCGGCCGTGAAGTACTCACTCTCGGTCGGGGTGTCGGCCACGACTGGATCGATCGTCTCCTCGATCGCCTCGAGGTCCCAGTCCAGTGCGGCGGCCACCATGGCGATCGATTCTGGCAGGCCGACGTGGCCCGCATCGGGTGCGATTTCCTCGTTCCACTGCGATTCCGCAAGCCCCGCCCCGACTTTTTCCTGGAGTGGTTTGCGCCGCTCCGTGGCGTTCTGGACCCGGGTGACGGAGATCGAATCCACCTGCTGGCAGGGAGTCGTGAGGACGGCCGGGAGGGTATCCATCGCGAAGCCCGGATTGATCCCCGTCCCGAGGAATGTCTGTCCGTTCGATTCGGCGATCTCGTCCAGTTCCCTCGCGGCCTCGGGATGGTGATACCAGGGATAGGAGAGTTCCTCAGTGGTCGAGACCACGTCCGCACCCGCGGCGACGGCCGCCTCGATCTGTGGGGCGATCGCGGTGACGTCCGAGATCGTCGAGTGAAAGACCACGTCGGGTGAGGTCTCCAGGGCGATTTCGGGCTCGTCGGTCACCGGCACCCCGAGTTCGGCCCCCAGATCCGCGACCGCGCCGAGATCGGTTCCCACCTTCTCCGGATCGATGTCGATCGCCCCGACGAATTCGATGCCGCGCTGGTGGGCGACCTGGACGATGCGTTTCCCGATCGGTCCGACGCCGTACTGGACTGCTGTTCGTGTCATAGGATGTGTTCTGCCTCGAGTTCGCGGGCGACCTCCCGGCTCGCTTCGAGGAGGTCGTCGATCTGTGCTTCGGTCGTCGCATACGAGATACTTCCCATGTGCCCCGGGAGGTGGTAGTGCCCCCGGTCGATGAGACGGTCATGAAATTCGACCAGGGCTTCCCGGTCCGTCGCTTTCTCGACTGCCCCGACATCTGTCAGCGGTTCCGTTGGGTAAAAGTGCGGGCAGAAGAGCGAACTCGTGCCGAGCACCTCGGCCTCGACCCCGAGATCGTCGAAGATAGCTGTCAACTCCGTTCGCACCCGTTGGGCCTGTGACTCGGTGTACTCGTAGACCGGTTCCGAGTCGATCACGTCCAGGGTGGCAAGTCCCGCGGTCGCCGTCATGGGATTCATCGTGAAGGTGCCGCCCCCGGCCAGGACGGTCTCTTCCGGCGGAACTCCCCGGGGCTTCGTCGCCTCGAAGAGCTCGGCTCGGCCCGCCAATCCGCCGATCGGGAGGCCACCGCCGGCCACCTTTCCGAACGTCGTCAGGTCGGGTTCGACGCCGATCCGGGCCTGATAGCTTCCCGGGGAGACCCTGAAACCGGTGACCACCTCGTCGAAGATCAGGCGGACATTCCGGGACTCGGTCTCCTCCCGGAGAAATTCGAGGAACGATGGCTCACACTCGACCCCGCCGCCGGCCAGCAGCATCGGCTCGACGATGAGTCCCCCCACGTCGTAGGCGTCGAGCAGCCGGCTAACGGCGTCCTCGTCGTTCACCGGGAAGGCGTGGACGTGGGACTCGACCCCGGGTGGAAGGCCCCTCGTCGTGGATTCGTCGAACGGGCTGTGGACGCCCTTCGAGAGGTCCGTATTGCCGCCGTGCCAGCCGCCCTGCGCCTTGAGAACGTGGTCCTTCCCGCTCGTTGCACGGGCGATGCGGACGGCATACATCGTCGCCTCGGTCCCCGAGGAGGTGAATCTGAGCCGCTCTGCGGCCGGAAACGCGTCGAGAATCCGCCGCGCGAACCTCAGCCCGAGTTCGTTCGGTGTCCCGTAGTGGAGGCCGTCTTCGGCCTGTTCCGTTACGGCGTCGACCACGTCCGGGTGGGCGTGCCCGAGGATGCTCGTCTGATGGTTCATCCAGTAGTCGACGTACTCGTTCCCGTCCACGTCCCGGATCGTGGCGCCATCGGCCGAGTCCACATAGAGCGGGTGTGGCTCGTGGTATCTGATGTTGTGTGAGACCCCGCCGGGAAAGACGTCAGTCGCGGCCTCGTGCAGGCGTTCACTTCCAGATGGATCGAATGTGTCTCGGTTTTCACTCCCCTCTTCCATATCCGAGCACTTCTCGGGGTACCGATATCATCCTTTGGTCGTCGGTTACTAGCCGCAACTAGACCTTAGTGGTCGCCGGACGAAGCGATCACATGGACGTTCCTCCTCTCTCGGTCTGGCTGTCCCTCGCCGTCGCCTTCGGTATCGGGGCGATCATCGGGATGGAGCGAGAGCAAAGCGAGTCGGCGGGGAGCTATGCGGGCAGTCGGACGTTTCCGCTGTTTGCCCTCTACGGCGCGCTCGTCTCCGCGTACTTCCCGGGAGCGTTCCCGATCGCGCTCCTGACGATCGGATTGGCACTCACCGTCGCGTACACGGCACGGGCGTACCTGACGGAGGATCTCGGACTCACGACCCTCGCGGCCGGTCTGCTCGCGGTCGTCCTCGGGGGGATGACCGCCCACTCCGAAGGGGGGATGATCGCGGCCATCGTGATCACCGGGATCGTCGTGGTGCTCCTCTCCGCGAAGGGGCCAATTCATCGAGTGGCCGATCACATCGGCGAGGAGGAGCGCCGGGCGAGCGTGAAGTTCGTCGTCGTGGTACTGATTGTGCTTCCTCTCCTTCCCGACCGGAATCTCGACGTGTTGCTGGGACTCAACCCTCGATACGTCTGGCTCATGGTCGTCTTCGTCTCCGGGCTGAGTTTTGCGGCCTACCTGCTCGGGCAGACGATCGGGGCGCGACGGGGGATCGTGCTCACCGGTGTCCTGGGCGGGTTCGTCTCCTCGACGGCAACGGCGGTCTCGATGGCCGAGCGAACCCGCGCGGCCCCGGCACTGTATCAGGTCACTGCGTTTTCCGCGGTCATCGCCTCGATCGTGATGTTTCCTCGCGCGCTCGTCGAGGTGGCGGTGGTCGATCCAGCGCTCTTGCCCCTCGTCGGGGTCCCGCTTGGAGCCATGACGATCGCCGGGATCCTCATCGGGGGAATCGTGTATTGGCAGGCAGAAATCGATCACGACGTCGAGACGCACATCGAGAACCCCTTCAACCTGCGAACCGCCCTCGTCTTCGGGGCGATCTTCGCCGTCGTGTTGCTCGTCTCGGAGTACGCGAACGCGTGGCTCGGCGTGTCTGGGGTGTACGGGACGGCCTTCGTGTCCGGGCTGGCGGACGTCGATGCGATCACGCTCTCCCTGAGTACCCTCTCGGCGGGGGGTGACATTTCCGGTGAGGTCGCGACGACCGGCATCGTCATCGCGGCGATCGCCAACACCGCGGTCAAGGCGGGGATCACCTGGATACTGGGAACCAGAGCACTTGGGCGCCTCGTGACGGCCATCCTCGGGGCCGTGGTACTGGTCGGAATCGGGATCGTTCTTCTCTACTGAGCCGGGTGGGGGATTCGAAGCCGATCGAGGCGACGGGCGCGGGAACCACAACGCCGATTGTGCCACCCCCCCGATTGTCGGGTATCCGATGCCATCGACGAATCGATCCGACCACCTCGAGCAGATCGGCGAGTACGACTCCTCGGCGCTCTTCAAGCCGATGGTGCCGGCACTGATCGTGAGCAAGAGCGAGGAAACCGGGCCGAACCTCATGACGGCCTCGTGGTGGATGCTCGCTGGCTACGATCCGTTTCGGTACATGCTGGCGGTGAGCGAGAAGAGCTATACCCACGAGATCATCGAGGCCAATCCCGAATTCGTCATGGCTGCCCCATCGAACGAGCTGATCGAGGCCCTGACCCTCTCCGGGATGGTGAGCGGTCGGGATCTCGACAAGATCGAACACCTCGATCTCGAGACCGTCCCCGGTCAGTCCATCGACGTTCCCCTGCTCGTCGAGGCGGTGGGCAACATCGAATTGAGCGTCATGGACTCCTTCTCCGTCGAGGGGATCACCTACTTCCTGGCCGGGGTCGAGAACGCCTACGTGACCGCGGGCGCCATGGACGGTCGGTTGCTCTCCCTCGACGCGGACATCCTCGCCTACATGGGCAGCGACTGGCCCGAGGGTGAAGAGGCAAAATCGAAACACCGGTATTACGCGGAATTGTCGCCGGAGGATCTCCGATCGTTTCCCGGCGACCGCGTGATCGAATCTCTTCCCGAAGAGTTGCAAGCACGGTTCGTGGAGTGACCGGTTGCAAGCACAGTTCGTGGAGTGACCGGTTGCAAGCAC
>JBDGUI010000049.1:50248-55216 GCA_042216015.1 Halodesulfurarchaeum sp.
GTTCGTGGAGTGACCGGTTGCAAGCACAGTTCGTGGAGTGACCGGTTGCAAGCACGGTTCGTGGAGTGACCGCCGCAATCTTCGATCACCGCTCGCCATTTCTCGTTACTGCACTCGACCGACCGGAGCATCACATATACGTCCGCTCCCGTCGAACTCAAGTCAGATGCCCCTGGATCTCACGCTCAGCAGCTACCATGCAGACGTCACCCGGCCGTTGATGACGGGTGACGTCGAACCCGAGGGAATCGACCTGACAACCGTCTCCGAGTATCCGCCACGACGGCATCGCCGATTTTTCAGGCATGGCGAGTTCGATGCCGCGGAGGTCTCGCTTGCCTCCTACCTCTCCGCGCAGGCCGACCCGGAGCGCTATCCGTTCACGGCGATTCCGGTCTTTCCGGAGGGGAAGTTCCGGCACTCCTTTCTCTACAAACACGTCGATGCCGATCTTCAGCATCCACGAGATCTTGCCGGAGCGGCCGTGGGAATCCAGTCCTGGCAGACGACGGCCAACGTCTGGATTCGCGGGGCGCTGCAGGACCAGTACGGCCTCGACCTCGAATCGGTCACCTGGTATCGACGCCGCGAGGACGACGCCGCAGTCCACATTCCGGACCGCTTCGACGTCCGCCCGCTACCGGACACAGCGAATCCCGACGCGGTGGCCGAACCCGGTTCGTTCGATTCGCCATCGGTCTTGCACGACGGGCGGTTCGAAACGGTCCACCTGGCGATTTCGACGTCCATGGGTCGACTTTTCGGCGGGCCATAATAGAGGTTCGACTTTTCGATGGCCGGTATGAGAGGTTCGACTTTTCGACGGACCCAAATGGAACCTGGTTCCCAGAGCCGAATCGAACCGCGCTGGTTGGGGGGTCGACCGTTCGTTCCATCCCAGTCGGAACGGCCTAAACGCTTACAAAATCACCCCACGAAGAGTGTCGTGGAAGGCGGGAGACGGAGCCGATCCCGGCCCAACGTGGTACTCATGAGCGAACCAGACTACAAAACAGAGGCACAGCACCTGGACAGTTCGACCCGGCAGTACATTTACGATCACGCAAAGGAGTACGGCGGACTGGCGGACGAATCGATTCCGGAGTTCGTCGACCGAATGGTCCAGGAGGTCAAGGCCGGGGCCGACGAGTACTTCGACATGAGCGATCTCGGACTCCGGCAGGCGATCCTGGAGGAAGTCTCGAAGGCTGTCGCGGACATGGCGAGTGAGGGGTACGACGAGAACTTCTGAGTCAGCCGGATCCCTCTCGCCATCGGCACTCGGGCCGTTCGAGACTCTCCCATTGCCGGATCTGCGTCAACAACAGTCGTCGTCCGGCGACCACTGACAGGCATCGCCGATCGTCAGGTTGGCGCTTTCGATGTGGGCTTTCAGACAGGCGTAATTGCAGAAGTACGACGGCGACCCGCAGTCCTCGGTGCAATCCCGCACACAGATGGGATCGTGGTCGAATATCCGGGAACCGCAGTAGGAACATTGTTCGTCCGGGGTCGGGGTGGATATCGTGGTGGACATTGACATATGACGTTGAAGGTGATTGGGGCCTAAAACGGTTCCCTTGAGTTGTCCTGAACAGGTTCGACACCCAATTCGACCGCGGCGAACGGTTGCGATAGTGGATCGGTGCAGAAATCTACTGCCGTGTGGTCCAGGGCCGTTCTTCTGCCGTGTGGTTCAGGATCGTGACTCCGACTCGCCAGTCTCGATCGGCGAGCGGACCAGGTTCCCCCACTCGGTCCAGGACCCGTCGTAGTTCTGGACGTCGTCGAACCCGAGCAGTTCGTGGAGGACGAACCACTCGATCGAGGAGCGTTCGCCGACCCTGCAGTAGGTGATGATCGACTGATCCTCGCTGATGCCGGCGTCCCGGTAGAGTTCTCGCAGGTCCTTCGGCGATTTGAAGGTCCCGTCTTCGTCGAGGACCGAGGTCGTCGGGACGTTTCTCGCTCCCGGAATGTGGCCGCCACGCTGGGCGGTTTCCTGAAGTCCCTCGGGTGCGATCACCTCACCGGTGAACTCCTGCGGTGACCGGACGTCGACCAGCGGAATCCCCGACTCGATGGCCTGATCGACGTCATTCTTGTACGCACGGATTCCCTCGAAGGGACCGGAACTGTCGTAGGTTTGCTCCGGGAAGGTCGGCACCTCGGTCGTGAGGGGGTAGTCGTATTCCACCCAGTAGGGCTTCCCACCGTCGAGGATCCGGACGTCGTCGTGTCCGTGGTATTTGTATTCCCAGTAGGCAAAGAGCGCGAACCAGTTGGGCACCCGTCCGCCCCCATAGATCACGACCGTGTCGGCTTCGGTGATCCCGGCCTCATCGTTGAGCCGTTCGAACTCCTCGGTCGAGAGAACGTCGCGAGTGATCGAGTCGCTCAGGTCCTCCTCCCAGTGAAAGAAGCTCGCTCCTGGAATGTGACCGGCGTCGTAGGGCGTGTAATCGGATTCGTCGGTCACCGTGGGATTGTTGACCTCGAGCAGTCGATATCCGGATTTGCGATCCTGAAAGTCGTCAAGGTGCGATGCGACCCAGTCCGCGTCGACGAGGGCTTGGGTGTTCGTGTCTGTCATGCAAACGGACACAGACACGACAACGGTATAGCCGTTCGAGTACCCGTGTTTCGGGCCGCCGTCTCGAACACCGTTACCGAGCCGTTCCGCCGGATTTTTGCAGCTTGACCCTCGGTTTGAATGGGCTGGGTGGTGAATGGCGTGTCACGGAAACGGGCAGTGGTTACCGATTCCGTGTTTTGGGCGTCGAGAAAGATCCCTCTCCGCATTTTTCTCTCCGAAACCAGCGAGTATTATCGCTATTTCCCTGGTTTCGACGGTCCCGACAGCAAAATTCGCGGATACCCGGGGCATAACCGGCACGGACCGCTGGTATCCGGAGGCTCCGACACCACTAGCCGCTATCCGAACAGGTGACCGAGTGGCCCCGTTATTCACTATCCTCGACGCAAACTCGAGCGAATACAATGGCAGACCACGAGACGAACGGAGACCGGACCCACCTCGAGGACGTTCCAGATGGCTGTGGGTGTGCGGAGATGTGGGAAATGCTCTCCGAGCAGCGCGAGAAGACCGCACCGGAGGACGGCGATTGACGAGCTTCGCTCGTCGTCGGTTCGGGTGTCGGCACGCCCGGGGAAGATGGATCGGGTATCGGCACTCGCGGGGTAGAATTTTGAATGCGGAGGCCGAGTAGCGAACGATGGACGACCCGGATCGAAAGCTCGGTCCCTCGCGACGGGAGCCAACCGGCGAGCCCGTGGTCCGGGGCGATCCGGCGGTTGCGGGTTCGCGAGCCACCGAGGCGATCGACTTCGATCCGACGGATCCGGACAGTCTCGAGACGGCCATTGAAATGGTCCGGGAGTTCGTCGGACAGGTCGAGGGGTTTTCGCAGTTCGAGATCCTCCGCGGCGCAGCGGCGTGTGCGACGCTCGTCCGGGGTGAATCCTCGTACCAGGCCGCCGCGGAGCGGGCCGGCGACGGCGTTTCGGTGAGTTTTCTGCGAACGTGGGCCCGGGTGCACGACCTGCCGATCGAGATACGGCGCTGTATCGCACTTGGAGACATCGTCCCATCCGCGGCCCAGCACGTCGCCCGGCTCGAGGGGGAAGCACGGTACCTGCTCGCCTGGGCGATCATGGACCACGACCTGTCGGTGCGGGAGGTACGCTCGGTCGTGCGGGAGGTGCGGGACGGGGCGGACCTGGAGGCGGCGTTGGCGGAATTCGATGCGGTGCCGGGCCGAACGGAAGTGGAGCTGCCGGTGGACGTGTATCACGAGCTCCGCCTCGCGGCGGCGCAGGAGGTGCGGGACGTGGATGGGTTGGTCACGGAGGCGGTTGAGGAGTGGTTGGGCGAATCAGGTGATTGAGTTGGCGAGTGGGCGATCCACCTCTTAAAAGAACCCTTCGTTCAATCAGTCAGCCCGAGGCTGATCCGGGGGCACGATCCACCTCGGCCATTTGCGGTTCCGTGTGGCTAACGATCGTCTCTTCAACCTGACTGTCGACATCCACGACTCGGATTTGGCTGAGATCCACGACCGAATCCTCGCGTAGCGGTGATTCTTTGGCCTGCACATCGACTTCGAATGGGGAGGGATCCTCGGAGGGGGTCGTCAAGGGGGCGACGATGGTGGTTGGGGCGTACTCGTTGCCCATGTCGTTCTGAACGACGAGACCGGGACGACCGTCGCCTCGCTGCTCGCTTCCCGAGGTGGGGTTCAGGTCGACGAAGACGACATCGCCGCGCCGGACGGTTACCATTCAGGCGCGTCCCCCAGGTTCTCGGTCACTTCAGTCGACGTCTCCTCCAATTCCGACGCGAGTTCGCGGGGCCTTGAGGCTCGATTTCGGTAGCCTTCAGCTAGGTGCACCTCATCGAACGGGGGATACATGACGATCTCGCCGTCGCGTTCGTCGAACACCAGTTTGTCCCCCTGCGGATGCCGACGCTATCGCGGAGGGCTTTCGGGATGGTCACGTCGCCGTGTTCCGAGACACGAACAGGGCGGGACTCAAGCGGAGCGAGTGTCTCGATTGGGGGAGCGGCGTTGCCGCGAGCCAAGGAGCGTCGAGCTGCGACTTTTTCCCCAAGTTTTTGCGACCGAGTGGTTCCCGCAGGTCGCCGGAGGCGACCGAGGAAACCCGAGGGAGGAAAAAGTGGGATGGACTCGGGGGGATTCCCGCGAGCGAGCGGTAGCGAGCGAGGGGGAAGTCGGCGAGGGAACGAACCGACCGCAGGGAGGGGAGGAACCTCGCCGTGAGTTGAACCCAGAGGAAGACGGTCCGGGGTGCTCGCTCCGCTGTGCTCCCGGGCTACGTCTTCCAGGGCTTCAACTCCGCCTTCGTCGCAGAACAACTCGCTATCAACCACGAGCGACCCAAGCGTCGCTCGCGGGTTGAGTGACGAGTAGAAGTGGACTCGGCGGG
>JBDGUI010000042.1:0-53989 GCA_042216015.1 Halodesulfurarchaeum sp.
TGTGCCATGATCCAACCCGAATCTAACGCTATGAGACGAATTCTATCCCATCCCCCTCCGTGTTGGCTACTATCTGGATGGGTGTACAATCAAGCGCTGAGGAATAAAAGGTCTATAGCCAGCAGTGGGATGAGATCATATCATTCATCAAACCAATTTCCAATTCGGTTGCAATCGCTATTTTACACTCCCAGACCACAAAACAAGAAACCTGTCTCCTATAGACCAAGCGTCGGAATATGCGCCAAGTAGGCTTGGCGAAGTTCCTCCCTGTCGATGTGATCATAGATATCGATCGCATCACCGCGTGTATCTCCCCGAAGTTCCTTGATAAATTCTCGTTTCATCCCCGACTTTCGAAGGTGAGTCGTGAACCAGTGCCTGAAGCAATGTGGTGTGAATCTCTTCTGCAAATCATCCGCGTCTGGATCGTGCAGCCCGACTTTCTCTGCGTGTTTCGTCACCGCCCGATAGATGCTGTTCCGCTGAAGGCGAGTCCCGTGCTGATTCGTGAATAGGGCGTCAGTTTCGATATCGTTATCGTTGGATCGCGCGTCCATCCATCGCCGAAGTGCCTGGGCACACTCACCATCGAAGAAAACCAGACGGTTACTCCGCTTTGGCTTGTCTTTCAGCTTGATTGACTGCTCGTTCCAATCGATGTCATCCACGTCGATCGTCACCAGCTCCCCCCGCCGAATGCCGGTTTTTGCCAGCGTCAACACCAGCGCGCGATCGCGGGGATCGAGAATCGAATGCACGAGTGAGGACATCTCCTCGATGCTGATGAGTTGGCGTTTGGAATTCGCCGTCGGTCGCCTGTTATCCATATAGCGATCGCGAAACGCTGGGACCGGATTCTCCTCGATGTATCCTTCCCATTCGAGATATTTGAAGCAGGAATTGAGCGCGGAGAAATAGGTGTTGAGCGTGCTCGGTGCGAGGCCGGTCGTCCCGTCGCGGGCTTTTCGATCGTTCTTGAGATGCGCGAGAAAGCCCTTGAGGTCATGGCGATCCACGTCGAGGAGATCACCGTCGAGCCACCCGATGAAGTACTTGAGATCCGAGCGGTAGGTCACGCGAGTCTTCTCCGTTAGGCCCTGAACTTCCGCATCGAGAAGGAACTCGTCGAGTAAATCGGCGTCCGATTTGGAATCACCGCTCACCGCGGTTGCTTCGCTCATCCTTCCCACACCCATCCCTTGGGCGTACTCCTGACGAGGCCGTAGTCCTCGAGTTGCTTCAGCTGGGTGTCGATGCCCTTGACCAGCTCCGTTTCACTTGGATCGACATCCAACCGTCGCAGGAGTTCGTCACCGTCGATTCGATCGGCCCGCTGGAGTTCCTCGATAAGTTCCTGATCGTACTTGCGCCTGCCCTCGAATTCCTCGTCCAGAAACGGCTGCGTTCGAAGTTGTTTCAACTCGGATTCGAGTTTCTCGATGACGATCTCCTTCTGCTTGACATCCTTCTGAAGGTCCTTCACTTCCGCTTCGAGTTCCTGTATCTGTTTGCTCTCTTCGCCAAGTTCGGTGAAGTCAGGTCCACCCTGCTCGATGGCGTACTCGACACACTGCTGGACGAACTTGGAGAGTGACTCGCCAGCTTCTTCGGCGTGCTCCGCCCAGCGTTTCTTCCGATCGATCGAGTCGACGTAGACATCGACGCGTCGATCCTTGATGGTGTCCGTCTTGCCCATACTACGACTATGCAGGACACCCACATAGATTTACGGGTAAAAACAGTGCGCCGGCCGGGATTCGAACCCGGGCCATGAGCTTGGAAGGCTCAGGTCCTGCCGCTAGACCACCGGCGCTCGGCCGGGGCTATGTGACCCCCGGATAAGAAGCTTTCATCTCGGACTGACCCGGGCGTAACAATTGCCCGCCGACACCCAGGCCGTCTGCCAACCGAGGTGGCTTGCCTCAAGGTCGGACTTGAACTCACCCGGATCGTAGATGTGATAGAACCTTCCGACGGTCTCCCCGTCGGGCAACGTCCAATCGACGGTCGTATCGAACCCACTCGTTCGGTCGAACCGCTCGTCTGTCGTACACCAGCTACTGAGAAGGGCGGTGCCATCCGGACCGAGCACGCGTGCCAACTCGTTGAGACTCTCGATCCGAGCAGCCCGACTGCGAAGATGGTGGATCGTCGCGATGTAGAGTCCCACGTCGACGCTGTCGGTGACTATCGGGAGCGAGGTGGCGGTCCCCGTGACGAAATCGGCCGGAAATGCCCCAACCGATTCACCGACCGCCAGTCCGGTGGCCCGGTTCACGGCCGCCTCGAGCAGCGTCCGACTCAGGTCGACGCCCACTGGACGGTCGACGACGGCCGCGAGCGCCTCGGTATGTCTCCCATTCCCGCAGCCAACGTCGAGTCCCACCGTCCCCTCCACGGTTTCGAGAAATTCTGTGACGTCTTCCCATGGATACTGCCTGGTTTGAGAGAAGTGGTCCCCGATGCGGTCGTAGACCCGGCGAATCGATGGGAGGTCGGATTCGTCCGTCATCCGAAGATGAGAAAGACGGCGTAGGCAATCGCGAGCATGGCCGTGGCGTGCTTGGCGCCACTCGCGAGTTTTCCATCGCTCATCTGTCCCGCGACGAATCCCGAGACGTATCCCTGAACGATGCCGGCGTGGAAGAAGACCAGGCTGTAGGCCTCCTTTTTCGCCTCGGTGAGCTCGCCGAAACCCCCGCCGATACCGATCCCTGCGCCCGGGACCGCCCCGCCATCGACGCCGAGGTCGGTCGGGATGCTTGGAATGAACACCTGATCGAGGGCCAGGACGATCCCGAGGAACACGAAAAACGCGACGTAGATGACGACCACGTAGGTCAAAAGCTCGTTGCGGCGGTCCCGTTCGAGTCGTCGGGCGGATTTTGCCTCATCGGCGGCGATGCGCAGCACCGGTCCGATGTCGTTGGTGGCCCCCATCGCGTTCGTGGTCAGGGTGGTGACCCGGGTGATGGACGGGGTCCGGACGCGCTGTTCGAAGCGGCTGAGGGCGGCCTCCATGTGGGCCCCCAGCTGGATGTCGGCCCAGGTACGACGCATCTCCGTCGTGAGGGCCCCGATGTCCGAGTGGGCCACCCGACCGAAGCTCTCGATCATCGACATGCCGGCCTCGTTGGTCGCTGCAAAGCGCTCGAGGAAGTCGGGGATCGCCGCCTCGATCTGTTTGACCCGTCGATGGCCGGCTTCATACGTGACTGCATAGGTGCCGGTGACGAACAGGGCGACGTGAATCATCGGATCGTCCAGTGACGCCGGCTCGAGTGCCCCACTCGCGATCGACGGCAGCCAGGCGAGGAGCAGATAGACGATCCCGAGGGGGACCGTGACCGCCAGAATGGCACTCGGTCGCTCGCTCAGAAGTCGACCCGGCTCCTGGAGCCCGGTGCGAAGGGGACGCAACCGTCGAGCAATCGAGAGCCGGTATCGGTTCTTTGTCGCCGCCGTGCTCGGGTCACGAGTCCGATCGCCGGATCCACTCGACGAGAGTCCGGGGAAGGGTTCGACCGTGGACTCCCCGTCCTGAACCTCCTCCGGTTTGGCGACGTCTTCGGTGATGGTGTCGAGATAGACGATGAACCCGATGTTCGACAGCCCGAGGAGGACGTAGACGAGAATCTGAAGGAAAGCCAGTGTCCCCCCCAGGAGCAGACCCACGACCACCAGAATCGTGATGAGAAAGAGCATGCCCGCGACGAAGACGGTCACGTAGGCCTCCGCGAGCGCACCGAGTAGCTCGATAAACCGTTCCTGCTGGGCGCTCTCCTCGTCCTGAAAGTACTCGTACTGGTCGCTCAGGAAGTCACTCAACGAACCGCCACTCCGGAGCACGCTCGCGAGGTTCTCAGCGAACTCCTCCAGTTTGTCGTTTGGCGTTCGATCGCTCGTCCGTTCGATGCCAGTCACGAGGTCGGCACCGAGGAGATCGACGTCCTTCATCGTCACCTCGAACTCGCGAGCGGTTTCCTCGTACACGGCGGTATGGCTGGCGAGCGTCCCCAACACCTTCGAAAACGGCATCCCGCTGCGTGAGAGCGCGAAGAGAAAGGCCACGTTTCGCTTGAGGGTGGAGTCGATTCGCCGCGAGCGCTCACTCGCCACGTACTTCGGGAGGTACCAGCGGAACTGGTAGATAGCATATGCGCCCACCGCCCCGATCGTCGCACTGCTCATGAGCAGCAGGACGAACAGACCCAGAATCCCCATCTCGGCCGGCTCGTTTCGGAGAAAGCCCAACAGCCACGGGAATTTGTCGAGAACGCCCGCTGCGACGAGGGCCTGTCTGAAGGCGAGAAAGACGTACACCCCCGCCACGCTCCCCGCGAGCGCCCCGATGGTGGCATAGAGGAACGTCTTTGCCGCGTACACCCGGAACGTGTCGGTTCGGTGGGCCCCCGCGAGAGTTTCGACCTGTCTCACGTTGGTCGAGCGACGCTCCGAGACGTACGAGCCGAAGATCGCGAGGGAGATTCGGGAGACGATCCGATTGACCCGGCTCGACACGCCGGCGAGCGCGATCACCGACAGGAGAAACACCACGAGACCGAGCGGGAGCAATTCGAGCACCGACATCACCCGGCAGGCTCGCTACCGACGGGACCATCTGACACGTCCGTCCCCTGGACTGAGTCCCCCAGCGTTCCGCCGATCCGGGCCATGACGGCGTCCTTGTCGGCGTAGTAGTCGTTGATGAGCGCGGTGAATCGACGATAGTCCCGGACGTCGTGTTCCAGGAGATATTGCAGGACCGCTTTCCGGTTCCGGAACTCCCGCAGGAGTTCGGAGCGAGTCCAGCCACGGTCCTCCCTGATCTCCTCGAGGACGATGCTGTCGAACTGGTCGAAGGAGTCGGTCTCCGGGTCGTACTCGAAGGCCATGGAGTAATCGAGGTCGCCGGTTCGCTGGTCGATGCCCTCGATCTCGGCGATCGTCCGGGTCCGCCGAACCCGCTCGTCCCCCACGTACGTCAGGGTTTGAACCGAGAGCACGTCGAGGGACTGGATCATCGCCCGCGGGACGTTGATCGGCTCGTTCTCCAGCCGGTTGATGACCGTCTGGACGCTGTCAGCGTGCATCGTCGAGAAGGTCGTATGGCCCGTGTTCATGGCCTGAAAGAGCGTCATCGCCTCGCGGCCGCGCACCTCCCCGACGATGATGTATTCCGGGCGATGGCGCAACGAAGACCGGAGCAAGTCGTACATCGAGATGTCCTCACCCTCACCGAGGCTTTCCCGGGTGATCGAGGAGAGCCAGTTATCGTGATAGAGGGTGAGTTCGCGGGTATCCTCGATGGTGACGACCTTCGCATTGGGAGGGACGAACATCGAGACGGCGTTCATCGAGGTGGTCTTCCCCGAAGCCGTCCCCCCGGCGAAAATGAGCGACTTGTTGCTCTCGATGGCGAGCCAGAGGTAGGCCATCTGGTCGAGGCTGAACGTGTCCAGATCGACCAGTGCGGCCGGCGTGAACGGCTCCTCTGCGTACTTCCTGATCGTAAACGCCGATCCCCGAGGGGTCACCTCGCGACCGAGGGCAAGTTCGCCACGACTGCCGTCGGGGAGTGTCGCGTCCGTCACCGGATCGCCGATCGAAATATGCTGACCGGAGCCCTGGGCGAGCTTGATCACGAAGTCATCGAGTTCCTCCTCTGGAAACGAGCGGTTCGACTGGATGTCCGTGTACTGGTCGTGATAGACGTAAATCGGGAGGTCATAGCCGTCACAGGAGATGTCCTCGATGTGCGGGTCTCGCATGAGGGGGTCGAGTCTGTCGTAGCCCTCGAAGGCGCGATAGAGGTAGTAGAACAGGCGATAAACGGTATTTTCGTCCACCTCGACGCCGTACTGTCCGAGCAATTCGAGGAGATGTTCGGTGATCACGGCCTCCGCGTCGTCCGGGTCGTACTCGGCCCGGAAGATCAGGGACTCGCGCGTGTCGGTGAAGATCTGGTCGAGAAGTTCGTGCTGGACGGCCGTGAGATCGGGCTCGACGACGAGATAGCGGTACTCGTTCTGTTCGGGATTGTGGGCGATCGTCACGAAGGCAAAGGGGGCGTTTACCCAGTAGCGCTCGACCTCCTCGTAGCCCTCGAGTCCCGAAAAGCGGGCGAGTGGGCCGTGTTTCGCCGGGTCGTACGGCTCCAGATCGATGGTCGAGCCCGTGATGACCTCCGCGATTCGGGACAGTCGCCACCGGATCGCGGAGAGCGTCGAGTCGAACTCCGGAAGAAGATCACCGTCCCCCGCTGGATTCTCGGACATCGATCTCTACGCACACAGATGGCGGCGCCCTGCTTAAAACCCCTCACACTATTCCGCCCGCCGGGCAACCTATGCCCGGCAGCCCGAAACGACGGGTGGATCTTCGGACCGAAACGACGGATGGATCTTCGGGCCGAAACGACGGGCTGAATGACAATCCGTTCAGGGGGACATCACGTCTGGAGCTAGCCGAACCGGTAGATCCGTTCGCGACATCTCCGGGGGAATGCGAACGTTTAGGTCCCGACAGGACGATTTCTTTGCGTGCACTGGATGATAGCGGAGGTTCCATGGGGGAACCTGTGGCGCACCGGGGTCACGACCATGCTCTTTACCCTGATACTCGGAGTGCCAATTGCACTTCTCACCCGAGTCGACAGCGGCACCACCGCGGTCCTTTTCCAGCAACTCCTCGTTCTCGTCTCGTTCGTCCTCGCCTCGCTCGTCGTCTGGTCGGAGACCGTCCCCTGGATCGGCGACTCATGAGGGCGGGTTTCAGTGAACGATTTCGGGCGCCTGTAGCCGCATCGACTTGTTTCCACCGGCGAGGAGATGGCCTTCCCTTTTCTCCCACGGAGATATCGCGTCCATTTTTCACTTTCGTGGCGTCACGTTCGGTTCCCACCTCGAAGGCCGTCACGTTCATTTTTCGCGAACTCGAAAATCAATTCATGCGGCGGCAGGATTTCAGCCTGTCCACGCGTCACGTCGAGCGGGCGTCGGGAGCCGAAACTTCCCCACTCCCGACCCTTCGACTCCAGTACGACGGGCCGAGTGCCGACCTCAGGGACGGCCTCGAGGGTGGTGATGGGACCGCGCTCGAGGAATCCGACGTCGACGTGTCGCTGCGGCTCATGGACGAACTCGACGAAGTGGACCGGGGTGTCCTCGCGGTTTCGGACCGCCTGACTGGCGATTACGTCTGTGAATGCAACGTGGAAACGGGACGCCTCCTCGAATTCCTCGAGGCGACGAAACGGCGGGCGTCCGCCGTCGACGGGCCACCGAAGTACCGGATCCAGTTCGTCGCCGAGTCGACGCCGCTTCGCACCTTCGAGATGGATACGTTTCTGGTCTACGCCGCATCCGGTGAACTTCGCGAATCCGAGAGCCTGCTCCCGAACGGCGTGCAGTTGTGACGGTCGGCGTGGACCGTCCGTGACCGCGCCGAACTGGTGAGGGGGTTTCGATACGCTATACTACCTCCGGTGGCTATTCCGGGGTATGGATCTCTTTGGAACGGCCGGAATCCGCGGGGACGTCGCGGAGGAAGTGACCCCCGAACTCGCGCTTCGAGTCGGACAGGCCGTGGCCGAACCGGACCGAGCATTCGCGGTCGGACGGGACGGAAGGGTCACCGGGGGAACACTCAGGGACGCGCTCGCTGCCGGCCTGGAGAGCGCCGGGGCAACCGTTCACGACGTGGGGATGGTCCCCACCCCGGCGCTGGCATTCGCCTCGCGGGGTCGCTACGGGGTTCAGGTGACGGCCTCGCACAACCCGCCCGAGGACAACGGTATCAAGCTCTTCGTCGACGGCTCCGAGTTCGACCGCGAGGCCGAATTGACCGTCGCAGATCGCATCGCGGGAGGAGAGTCACCGGCACCGTGGGACCAGTGGGGGGAGACCGAGTCCGAATCGGTGCTCGAGGACTACCGCGAGGGGATCGTCTCGTACCTTCGTGGCCGGACGCTCCCGGACACCCACCCGGCTGGACCCGGTCGATCGCTCGAGAGCTCAGAACCACTGCGGGGACTCACGATCGCGATCGACTGCGGAAACGGGATGGGGAGTCTCGGAACGCCCCAGGTGCTCGATCGTCTCGGGGCCGACGTCGTATCGGTGAACGGGAACGTCGACGGACGATTTCCGGGCAGACCGAGCAAGCCCACCCCGGAGACCCTCGCCGAATTCAGGGCATTCCTCGCGGATCATCGAGCGGACTTCGGGATCGCCCATGACGGCGACGCGGACCGGGTCGTGTTGGTGGACAGCGACGGCGAGGTCGTCCACGAGGACACCGTCGTGGCCATTCTCGCCGAATATTACGTGCGTACGGCCACCGTCGAGAGGCCGGTCGTCGTCACGACGCCGAACGCGTCCGGACGAATCGACCAGCGCGTGGAGGCCGCCGGGGGCACCGTCGAGCGGGTTCGACTCGGCGCGCTCCACGAGGGGATCGCGGCGGTCACGTTGGAATCCGGGACCGTCGTCTTTGCCGCAGAGCCCTGGAAACACATCCATCCGAGATTCGGGCTGTGGATCGATGGCATCGCGAGTGCGGGACTGCTCTCCGTGCTCGTGGCCACGGCAACGGGCCTGGACGAACTCCGGGAGCCAGTTTCGGAGCGCCCGTACCGGAAGGTGAGTGTTCCCTGTGCGGAGGAAAACAAGGCACTCGTGATGGACCGGCTCTCCACCGTGCTCCCCGAAATCTTCCCCGCGGCAACGCTCTCGACCGAGTACGGGGTGAGACTGTCGTTCGAAGACGGAGCCTGGGTGCTCGTCCGTCCGAGCGGTACCGAGCCGTACGTGCGGCTGTACGCCGAGAGCGAATCCGTCGATGAACTGGTGGACACGATCCGGGAGGCAATCGATGACGCGATCGAGACGATTCAGGAGTAATAGCACCGAGGCACGATTCCAATTCCAAACAATTATTCGACGCATTTATTGTAGCAACCCCACCTCTTACAGGCAGGCATGTCCGGCCTTGACCGACGACGATTTCTCAAACTGACGGGTGGCATTGGCGTGGGAACGCTCACCGGATTGGCGGGCTGTTCCAGTTCCGGGGAACCCCAGGGGACCACGACACAAACGACGACCGGGGATATCCAACTCGAACCGACCGGCGATTCGATCGCTGTCGGCATGGTGTACGCCCTTGGCGGCCTCGGGGACAATTCGTTCAACGACATGGCGAACCGGGGCGTAAAGCAGGCCGAAACGGAACTCGGCATCTCCTATCAGAACGCCGAGCCCTCGAATCCGGGGGACTTCTCGACGTTTCAGCGAAAGTTCGCGACGTCGACCAGCCCCGATTACGACCTCATCAGCACAATCGGGTTCGCACAGACCAGTGCGCTCTCGAAGACGGCACCGAACTTCCCGAAACAGCGGTTCATGCTAGTCGACAGCGTCCTCTCAGAGCCGAACGTCGCGAGCTACGTCTTCCGGGAGCAAGAGGGGTCATTCCAGGTCGGGATGCTCGCCGGGCTCCTGACGAGCCAGTCCTTCAGTGCGGGTGCCGGCGAGACGAATCCCGACCAGAAGGTCGTCGGCTTCGTGGGCGGCAAGGAGACACCGCTCATCAAGAAGTTCGAGGCGGGGTACAAGGCGGGCGTGAAACACGTCGACTCCGCAGTGACGGTTCGGACCGCCTATGCTGGCTCCTGGAGTGATCCCGGGAAGGGGCAGTCCGTTGCCACCTCGATGTACGGCGAGGGTGCTGACATCGTCTACCATGCAGCGGGCGGGACCGGCGTCGGGGTGTTCCGCGCCGCCCAGAACGTGGGACGGTACGGGATCGGGGTCGATGCCCCGCAGTCCGAGTCACTGCCGAAATTTGCGGACGTCATCCTCGCCAGCATGGTCAAACGCGTGGACACGGCAGTCTTCCGCTCCATCAAGAACGTCGTCGAGGGATCCTTCAGAGGGGGAGACATCATCGCCCTCGGACTTGAGGAGGAGGGTGTCTCGATCAATTACGGGGCTGAGCTGGGTGATGACATTCCGCAGTCCATCAAGGATCGGATCGCGACCGCGACCGAGCAGATCATCGCGGGCGACATCACGGTCCCGGAGAAGCCAGAGAACGTCTAGATCGTTCCCCACGCGGTGGCCATCGACCGTTCGATATAATGACACAGGTAGAACGTGACGCGGTCGGCCCCGATCGGGAGCCGACGGTACGATTCGAAAATGTGACGAAGCGTTTCCCGGGAGTGCTCGCGAACGATCGGATCAGCTTCGCGGTCGAGAGCGGAACGGTCCATGCGCTCCTCGGCGAGAATGGCGCCGGGAAGACGACTCTGATGAAGATCCTGTACGGACTCTACACGCAGGACGAGGGGACCGTCTCCGTTCGGGGCCAGCCCTCGAAGATCGAAAGCCCCCGCGATGCCATCGACGCAGGGATCGGCATGATCCACCAGCACTTCAAGCTAATCGATCCCTTCACCGTGGCCGAGAACATCACTCTCGGATTCGCACCGACCAGAGCAGGAGGTATTCACTTCGACCGGACGGAGGCACGCGAGGACGTCGAGCGAATCTCCGACCGATACGGCCTCAACGTCGATCCCGACGCGACCGTGGCGGACATCTCGGTGGGCGAACAACAGCGCGTCGAAATTCTCAAGTCACTGTACCGGGGCGCGGAAATTCTGATACTCGACGAGCCGACCGCCGTCTTGACCCCTCAGGAAATCGAGGAACTGTTCGAGGTCGTCGAGGAGCTCCGGGAGAAGGGCAAGACGATCATCTTCATCACTCACAAGCTCGGCGAGGCCATGCGGATGGCCGACAGCATCACGGTCCTGCAGGATGGGAAGAACATTGGAACGGTCGACTCGGACGCGGTTAGCGAGCCGGAACTCGCCGAGATGATGGTCGGTCGGGAAGTCCTCATGGAGCGGACGAAACGACCCCAGGAGCCCGGCGATCGCGTCCTCTCCGTCTCGGAGCTTGCCGTCGAGGACCGGAGCGGGGCCGAGATCGTCAAGGACGTCTCCTTTGCCGTCCGTGAGGGCGAGATCTTCGGGATCGCCGGGGTGGATGGGAACGGACAGTCCCAACTCATCGAGGCGATCACTGGGCTTCGCGACCCCGCCGCGGGTGACGTCAACCTCGGGGGTGAGGATATCACCGAGGAAAGTCGCCGGGAACACGTCCACCGGGGGATGGCCTACGTTCCCGAAGACCGCCAGAAGCGCGGGCTCGTCATGGACTTCGACCTGACCGAAAACACGCTCCTGGGAGTCCAACACACCGAGACGTTTGCAGCCGCGAGGGGGATCGACTGGGAGCGGACGCGGGATCGGACCCACGAGATCGTCGAGGAGTACGACGTTCGCACGCCGAATATCAAAACGACGGCGGAATCGCTCTCGGGCGGCAATCAACAGAAATTCGTCGTCGGGCGCGAACTTTTCCGGGGCCCAGAGATGGTGGTCGCCTCCCACCCGACGCGCGGCGTGGACGTCGGGAGCATCGAGTTCATCCACGATCGCCTGCTCTCTCTGCGGTCCGACGAGACGGCGGTTCTCCTCGTCTCCTCGAAGCTCGACGAGATTCTCGACCTCGCCGACCGCGTCGCCGTGATGTACGAGGGCGAATTCGTCGACGTCGTCGATCCGGACACGGTGACCGAGGAGCAACTGGGGCTCCTGATGGGGGGAGAGCGACCGGACAGAGACTACGAGACCGACCGAGCCATGGAGGTGGGGCGATCGTGAGCGATCGGAGACTCCCCGATCGGGTGCAATCCTTTCTCGCATTCTTCACGGAGAACTCCGCTGCCGAGCGCTTTCTCATCAGCGTCGCCTCCCTCATCGCGGCGGTGATCGTCGGGAGCGTCGTGGTCCTCCTCTCGGGCTGGGTGAAGACGTGCTCGAATCCGGCCTTCACGGTCCCCGGCCTGGGTGGGTTCTGCTACGATCCGATCGAACTCTTCCAGGTCCTCCTGAACGGGGCCTTCGGAAATCCACTGGCGCTCAACTCGCCGCGACTCTTTACCGAGGGGTGGACGCTGCTCAACTTCTCGACGGCGATCACGCTGAAGGAGACGACACTCCTGATCTTCACGGGGCTCGCCGTGGCAATCTCATTCCGCGCGGGACTGTTCAACATCGGCGTGCAGGGACAGCTCGTCCTCGGCGGCCTCGCCGGGGCGCTCGCCGTTCTCTGGACTGCACCGTTTCTTCCCCCGACGTTTCTCGGCTCGACGTTCGCGGTGGGCATCGGCGTGGCAGTCTCGGCCCTCGCCGGCGGCATCTATGGGGCGATCCCTGGAGCACTCAAGGCCTATGCAGACGCGAACGAGGTAATCACGACGATCATGTTGAACTTCGTCGCGACGGGGGTGGCGTTCTTCCTCGTCTCTGCGTACTTCAAGGATCCAGCGAGCCAGAGCATCGAGACCAGGGCACTCCCCACGTTCGCCTCGCTGCCCACCGTACTCTTTCGAGAGGGAGCCCCGTTCTCGATCGTCGCCCTGCTGCTCGCGATCGGACTGGTCGGAGCGGTCTACTACGTGCTCCAGCACACTGCCTTCGGGTACGACCTGCGGGTGAGCGGTCTGCAACCCCTGGCGGCCGAATACGGGGGGGTCAACGCAAAGCGTATGATCACCTCGACGATGACCGCCTCCGGGGCGCTCGCAGGGATCGGGGGAATGCTCTGGGTGATGATGGTGCTCGGCCGCTGGCGCGTCTCCGTCCCGGCACTCGGCTTCGACGGGATCACCGTCTCGATCCTCGCAGGCAACCAGCCCCTCGCCGTGATCCCGGCCGCGTTCCTGTTCGGTGTCCTCAAGAGCGGCGGACTCTCGATCCAGTTCCAGATGGGTGTGCCGCCCGAACTCATCGGGGTGATCCGGGGGTTCATCATCCTGTTCGTCGCGATGCCGGAGTTCTTCCGAATGCTTGGAGGGTATCTCGACGTCTCGGGGGGTGAGTCCCCGTGAGTTCATTTCGAGACGCAATCCCCCGGTGGCGGCGTCGGAGCGCGCTGTTTACGGCCGCCTTTTTCGCGTTCGTCTTTGCCGCGATCGTCTTTCGGACGCTGTTCCCGGAGACGACGGCCGGAACTGTCCTGTCCATCTTCGACGTCGGGTTCGTAGAACAGACGCTCGTCGCCGCGGTGCCGATCGTCCTCGCGGCACTTGGGGGAATCTTCGCAGAGAAGAGCGGCGTCATCAACATCGGCCTCGAGGGACTGCTCATCGTCAGCGCGTTCCTGAGTATCGCCATCGTCGAGGCGATTGCAGGCAGCGGAACCGCCACCCAGACGACCGTCTGGATCGGCGTGCTGGGGGCCGTCATCGGGAGTACCCTGTTCGCCTGGCTGTTCGCGGTCGTCACGATCGATTTCAAGGCCGATCAGATCATCGCCGGCCTGGCGGTCTGGTTCATCGCACTCGGTCTTGGCCCCTATGCCAGCGTCATCATCTGGGGCCGAAAAAACAGCCCGCCGGTGACGACCGTCGACCAGTTGACGATTCCCCTGCTCTCGAAGATCCCGGTCGTCGGTCCGATATTCTTCGACACGAACCCCTTCGTGCCGTTGATGGTGCTCGCCGTGGTCGGAACCTGGTACGTCCTCAAGCACACGCCATTCGGGCTCTGGGTCAAGGCAAGTGGAGAGAATCCAGCGGCCCTCGACACTGCCGGTGTCGACGTCCGCCGCGTCCGATACGTTGCGGTGCTGCTCTCGGGGGCGCTCTCCGGACTCGGCGGGGCGGGACTCGCGATCGGTCGGGTGGGACAATTCATCGGTGGCGGAGCCACGATGGTGAACGGACGCGGCTGGATCGCGATCACGACCTACCTCTTCGGGAACTACAACCCCCTTGGCACGTTTGGAGCCGGACTGCTATTTGCAAGTCTGACCGCCCTACAGATCCGCCTTCAGCAGGTCGCTGCAATCGAGGTGCCGAGTTCACTGATTCGGATCGTTCCCTACGTGACGGTGATCATCGTGCTGGCGCTGGTCGGTCACACGCGTATCCCGGAGGCCGCCGGGGAGCACTACGAATCCGGCGAGGAGTGATTTTTCACCCCGGCGCCCGTCGACACGCCATGGACGAACTCATGGCGAGCGCCAGGGAGGCCGTCTCCCGCGCGATCGTGCCTTACTCGGAGTATCCGGTCGGCGCGGCCATCGAAACGGCCGACGGATCGGTCTACACGGGGGCGAACATCGAGATCGCGAACTACTCGAATAGCCTGCACGCAGAGGAGGTCGCCCTCGCCCGGGCCGTGATGGCGGGCCACACCGACTTCACGCGCATTGCCGTCGCCTCCGCGGCCGAAGACGGCATCACGCCCTGTGGCATGTGCCGGCAGACGCTTTCCGAATTCGCCGATGCAGGGTTCGAGGTGCTCGTGGACCACCCGGACGGACCCGAATCACACCGACTGAGTGACCTCCTGCCCCATGCGTTCACCGGCGACCAGATAACAGCGCATACGAATCGACGATAGGGCGGCCAAACGGGCCAAGGGTTTTGCCGCCCCTCCGCCTTGAGGGAACCATGACTGGAACCAGCGAGGATCCGAACGACGAGGTCCAGTACCACATCGGGGTCGGGCCCGAGGATCTCGCCTCGGCAGTGCTCCTCCCAGGGAATCCCGATCGTATCGACACGATCACCGACTACTGGGACGAGGCTGCGGAGCGAGGATTCCACCGGGAATACCGTACCGTCACGGGGCGTGTCGGCGAGACGGAAATTTCGGTCACCTCGACCGGAATCGGTTCCCCGGGAGCGGCGATCGCGGTGGAGGAACTCGCTCGGGCCGGTGCCGAGACCTTCATCAGGGTCGGATCGACAGGCGCCATCCAGCCCGAGATGGACGTCGGCGACCTGGTCATCACGTCCGGGGCGGTCAGACAGGAGGGCACGAGTGACGAGTACGTCCGCGAGGACTACCCCGCCGTGGCCGACCGGGAGGTCACCGGGGCGCTCATCGCGGCCGCCGAGCGACTGGATCAGGACTACCACGTCGGGGTCACGATGAGCGCGGACAGCTTCTATGCCGGCCAGGGCCGAGCGGGATTCGAGGGGTTCGAAGCCGCCGGGAGCGACACGCTCGTCGACGAACTCAGGGAGGCAAACGTGAAGAACATCGAGATGGAGGCGAGCGCGATTCTCACGCTGGGATCGATCTACGGGCTGCGCAGTGGGGCGATCTGTTCGGTCTATGCCAACCGGGAGACCGGTGAATTCCGCAGGGAGGGCGACGACAGGGCCGCTGAGACAGCAACCCTGGCAGTCGAGTTGCTCGCAAAGATGGATCGAAAGAAAGCCGAGGCTGGCGTCGACCACTGGCATCCCGGGCTCTCGCTCGCGGATTGAGCGGCAGATCCCTTTCGTCCCCCTTCGTGGGTGACTGAGACGAGGGGATGACGGCGAACCTATATGCGGGGCGGTCCTCGGATCGGTCATGCCTTCGAAGCGAGCGATGGAGACGACGCCCTTCGCGGCGATGGACGTCCTCGAGAAGGCCGAACAACTGGACGACGTCGTCGACCTCTCGGTCGGTGAACCCGACTTCGAGCCGCCGGCCGTGGCAACCGAGGCGGCCATCGACTCGCTTGCCGGAGGGAGCGTGAACTACACGAACGCGCGCGGCAAGACGAGTCTCAGGGAGGCGATCTCGGCGTACTACGACCGCGAGTACGGGGTGAGCGTGCCGATCGAGCGGATCCACGTCACCCCGGGATCGTCACCGGCCATGTTGATGGTGATGCTCGACGTGGTCGATCCGGGCGGCGAGGTCGTGCTCACCGATCCCTATTACGCGCCGTATCCGAACTTCGTCAGGCAGGCCGAGGGAACGGTCAGGACTGTCGACCTCGAGCCCGCAAACGGGTTTCAACCCGACCTCGCGACGTTCGACGCCGCGGTCGGGCACGACGCGGCAGGCCTGTTGATCAACTCGCCGGCGAACCCGACCGGCACCGTCATGGACGCGGATGCAATCGAGGGGCTCGCGTCGCTGGCCCGTCGAACCGACACGCGACTGATCGCCGACGAGATCTATCACGGGCTCGACTTCGATGCGGAGGCCCACTCCGTCCTCGAGTACACAGACGAGGCATTCGTCCTCGATGGGGTCTCGAAGCGCTATGGAATGACCGGCTGGCGGCTGGGCTGGATCGTCTCGCCACCGGGGGAGACGGAGGCGTTGAATCGACTCGTCCAGAACTTCCTGATCTGTGCGCCGAACCACGTCCAGGACGGTGCGGAGGTGGCCATCAGGGAGGGAGACGGGCTGGCCGAAATCCGCTCGGTGTACCGGGAGCGCCGGGATCTGTTGCTCGAGGGGGTTCGCGAACTCGGCCTCGATCTGGGCTATGTGCCCGCCGGGGCGTACTACCTCCTGCTCGACGTGAGCGATCTCCACGGAGACGCCTTCGAGGTCGCCGACCGCCTGCTCGAGGAGGCGGGTGTCGCCCTGACCCCCGGGCCGGATTTCGGAGCACAGACCGAGGACATGCTACGGGCGTCCTTTGCGGCCAGCACGACCGACATCGAGGAGGCGATCGCTCGATTGAGATCGACTCTGCGGGTCTGAGTTCGATCCCCAACCCCGCTCACGCTATTTCAGCCGCTCCTGGAGAAACGTCGGATGGGCCTCCTCCATCCCCTCGATCGGCATCACCGACTCCTGGATGATGCCGGCGAGGGCGTCCCCATCCTCGGCTCGCATCTCGGCCATCAGCATGTGGTCGCCGCTCGAGCTGTAGAGGGTCCGGACCGATTCGAGGGCCTTCAATTCCTCGATGGCATCGACGTAGCACTCGCTTTTGACCTCGAACCCGACGAGGGCGATCGACGTGGAGGACCGTTTCTTCGGATCGACCTCCGCCGTGTACCCGACAATGACACCCTCCTCCTCGAGCTGGGAGACGTACTTCCGAACCGTCGGCTTCGAGACGCCCACCCGGTCGGCGATCTCGCCGTAGGAGGCTTTCGCGTCCGCCTCGAGAACCGCGAGAATGCGGTCCCTGATCGACTCCTCGTTCACGAAGATTCCTTTGGGACCCCGGAAAAAATACCTTCCGAATCTGAAAACTGTTGTCGAATCTCGAAAACTGTCCGGAATCAATCCCGATCGGCGGTCAGGAGCGTCTCACGACGATCCGACCTGCCGCTCGAAAATCAGAAGTGCCGGTCAGCAATCAAGAGTCTCACGACGATCCGACGTGCCTTTCGAGGATCAGGTGTGCCGGTCGAGTCGGTCGTAGGACCGCTCCCACTCGTACTCCTCGTCGAAGTACCGCTCGACGACGGGTTCCTCGGGCATCTCCTCGCGCATCTGCTTTTCCTCCTGGTAGGTCCGCCGGTCCTCCTCGACGTAGTACCGCCCGGTCAAGACTTTTCCCTCGTAGAGTTGGGTTTCGGTCTCGTGCATCATCTCGGCCGCTTCTCGGCGGTCAGTGACGTCGAAGTCGTAGTCATCGGACTCCTGAACATCGATGTAGGGCACGTACTCGCCGCCGTCCTTGTTCCAGGTCGGACACTGTGTGAGGAAGTCTACGTGGGCGAACCCATCGTGCTCGATCGCCTCGGCGAGGATCTCTCGGGCCTGGTTGGGGTTCGTCGCTGCGGTCCGGGCGATGTACGAGGCTCCAGCCGAAAGGGCGAGTGACAGCGGTCGAACCGGGTCCTTCGCAACCCCCTTGAGCTGGGTCTTCGAGACGTGGCCTTTCGGGCTGGTCGGGGCGGACTGGCCCTTCGTGAGCCCGAAGACCTCGTTGTTGAACACGATGTAGGTCATGTCGTGGTTCTCGCGGGCAGTGTGGGTGAAGTGGTTCCCGCCGATGCCGTAGCCGTCACCATCGCCACCCGCGGCGATGACCTCGAGGTCCTGATTGACCATCTTCGCCGCGCGACCGAGGGGGAGCGTGCGGCCGTGAATCGCGTGGAACCCGTAGCTGTCGAAGTAGCTGTTGAGCTTGCCCGAACAGCCGATACCGGTCACCACGAGCACCTCCTCCGGGTCCCGGCCGACATCGGCCATCGCACCTTTGAGCGAGCGCAGGACCGAGAAGTCACCACACCCCGGACACCACGTGGGCTGGGGCTCCGCCTCGAGAGTGTAGTCGTCGTCAGTCATCTCCTCGCCGCTGCCGATGGCGCTGAATTCGGTCATGCTCGATCACCTGCGGGGGGCCGAAGGTCGGTTTCAGCCGAGGTCGCCCGGGCCTCGCCGTTCCGGACGATCTCCACGGCCTCGATCAGTTCGGCCGGCTCGATCGGATCGCCGTTGTACTTCAAGAAGCTGCCCAGGACATCGCCGTAGTCCCCGAAAACCTGCTGGATGACGCCCTTGAACTGCGCGGTGGCGTTCATCTCGACGACCAGCACGTCAGAGACGCCCTCGAGGAAGGAGGCGATCTCCTCGGTGCGGAGCGGGGCCATCTGACTCACCGCGAGGGATTTGATCGAGACGCCCTCCTCGGTCAGGCGACGGACTGCCTCCTCGACGACACCCTTCTGTGAGCCCCACGTGAGCAGGGCCAGGTCCGCGTCCTCGTCCCCAGTGAACGTGTCCTGGGACGGCCGTTCGGCGAGATCGTCCTTCACGACCTGAACCTTGTTCACGCGCCGATTGACCTGCTTGATCCGGTTCTTTGTGTCCTCTGCGATCTGCCCGTTGGGCCAGTGCTCGTTGCCGGTCGCGAGGAATCGTCCACCACGCTGGCCTGGCAGCGAGCGGGGATTCACGTCGGCCTCGGTTTGGGTACTGAAGCGCTCGTAGCGCCCGCCGACGTCGTGGGGCAGATCGGCCAGTTCTTCCTCGGTCGCGACCGAGCCCAGATCGGGATTGGGCTCCTGGTCGAGGAAGCTCCGGGGCACGTTCCGGAATTCGCCGGTGAGCTGATCGTCGTAGAGGACGATCGCCGGGAGCTGGTACTCGTAGGCGAGTTCGAATGCCAGACGGGTCTGTTCGTAGCTCTCCCTGATGTTTCCGGGCGCGAAGACGACTCTGGAGGCGTCGCCTTGACTCGTGGACAGGACGAACTCGAGGTCTGCCTGCTCGGTTTTCGTGGGCATTCCAGTCGAGGGGCCGGCCCGCTGGGCCTCGACCAGCACGAGCGGCGTCTCGGTCATCTCCGCGAGCCCGATCGACTCGGACATCAGGGAGAAGCCACCCCCAGATGAACCGGACATGGCTTTGGCCCCGGCGTGACTGGCCCCGATGGCCATCATCGAGGCGGCGATCTCGTCCTCGACCTGTTCGGCGACCCCGCCCATGTCCTCGAGTTCCCGGGACATGATGGTGAACACGTCCGTCCAGGGAGTCATCGGGTACCCCGAAACGAATCGGCAGCCCTCGTCGATCGCGCCGTAGGAGATGCCATGACTGCCCGAGAGGAGCACCTGTTCCTCCTCGTGCTCGTGCTCGGGAATCCGAAGGTCGTGAGTCCGGTCGATCTCCTCGGAGACCAACTCGTGAGCGTCCGAAAGGACCTCGAGGTTCGCGTCCAGAATGTCCCCGCCCATTGCTTCGCTCATCAGTTCCTGAATCGGATCGAGCGGCATGTCGAGGAGGGCAGCGGTCGCGCCGACGCCGGCGGTGTTGCGCATGACGTCCCGGCCGTGTTCAGTGGCGATCGACCGGAGGTCGAGCGGATAGACGTGCCAGTCGTTCTCGGCGGCGCGCTCCTCGAGGCCGTCGATCTCCTCGGGATCGAGCACGCCCGTATCGTAGACGATGACCCCGCCCTCGTTGAGGTCTTCGAGGTTCTCGTAGAGCGGTTTTTTCTTCTCGTCGCCGTAGACGGCTCCCTCCGAGGGGTTTCGGGCGAAACTGTCACCCAGTGCGAGCAGGAAGTTGAAGCCGTCGCCACGCGAGGTGACCGGACTCTCGCTGGCCCGTACCTCGACGTAGGTGTGTCCGCCACGGATACGGGACGGGTAGTGTCGATGCGTGTAGACGTGTAACCCGTACCGCATCAGCGCCTTGGTGAAGTTCTGGCTCGTGGAGTCGATTCCGTCGCCGGAACCGCCCGCGATTCGCCAGATGAGTTCGTCCTGAGTCATAGTGACATCGGCCCGAGAGGACCGTTGGGGGTCCTTGGGCGAGCGGCAACTAAACGGTTTGCCTTCGGTCGGACGTGATTAATCGTTAAAATTCGGCAGGTATCGGCCCGGTGTGTCCGATTTGGGGAGAGCAAAATCGGATCGTTCGATCCCGAAATTGGATTTGCCAACACCGAGAATTGGAACTCGATCCGACCGATCGGTAGCTACTGCGCCAGGTTGCGGCGATTGAGGATGCCGACCATGTCCGCCGCCGTTCTCACGATTCCCTCGAATGACTCGGTGGCGTCGCCGTCATCGGCCATCACGATCGGTGCTCCCTCGTCTCCACCGCTTCGAATCGCCGGATCGAGCGGGATCGAGCCGAGGAAGGGCATGTCCTTTTCCTCGGCGAAGCGCTCCCCGCCGCCGGAGCCGAAGATATCGTGTTCCGACCCGCAGTCCGGACAGACGAACGTACTCATGTTTTCCACGATCCCCAGCACCGGGGTATCGTGTTCGGCGAACATCTGGAGGCCCCGACGGGCGTCCTCGAGGGCCACGTCCTGTGGGGTCGTCACGATCACCGAGCCGGTGATCGGAATCGACTGGAGAAGCGTGAGTTGCGTGTCTCCCGTCCCGGGCGGAAGATCGATGACGAGGTAGTCGATGTCTCCCCACTGGACGTCATCGACGAGCTGGGTGAGGGTGTTGTGGACCATCGCGCCCCGCCAGATGACGGGGTCGTCCTCGCCGAGCATCAGGCCGATGCTCATGACGCCCATACCGTGGGCTTCGACGGGCACGATCTTCTCGTCGCTCGTGGCCCGGGGCTGTTCGTCCACCCCGAGCATTCGCGGCACGTTCGGACCGTACATGTCGGCGTCGAAGATCGCGACCTCCGCCCCCAGATCGGCGAGCCCGGCCGCGAGGTTCACGGAGACGGTGCTCTTCCCCACGCCACCCTTCCCGGAGGCGACGGCGATGACGTTCGAGACCCCCGGGAGCGGCTCGGTCGAGGACTCGGTGTCGGGTCCGACGTTCTCGACGCCGATTCCCGCCGCCGTGGATTCTGCAGCGCCCGACTCGAGGGTGACCGAAAGCCCCTCACGCTCCAGGGCCTCCCGGACTTCGGCCCGGATTTTCTCCTCCGTGGGCGAGCCCATGGCCTCGAGGGCCAGTTCGACCGTGACGGTCTCACCGTCCAGGTCGATTTCGGAGACCAGGTTCTCTGAAACGATGTCTGTGCCGAGGTCGGGGTCCTCGATCCCCGACAGAATCTCCCGAACGCCGGCTTCCTGCATACCCCGGCGTAGGCCGTGAACCGTGAATAAGGGTTGTGTTTGCCAGGAATTTCCTGCAAACAGTCCTGCACCGTCGATGAGATTTTCCCCATCGATGTCACGGCTGGGACGGAATCGTGCCTTCCAGCGTCGATCCGCCTGGACGTAACCGATAGCAGTTACGTGGCGCCCAATTCACCATCGCAGTTAAGGCAATTCGGAAAGGACTGTGACACATGCTCGAAGACGATTTCGGTCGGGAGGTCTCCCAGGTCCGGATCTCCTTGACCGATCGTTGCAATTTCGACTGTGTCTACTGTCACAATGAGGGGCTTGGAGATACGCGGGGACCGATGGACCCCCAGGAAAACGAGATGACCGCCGACGAGGTGATCCGCTTCCTGGAGGTGGTGGCGAAGTTCGGCATCGAGAAGGTCAAATTCACCGGCGGGGAGCCGATGCTTCGCGAGGACCTCGAGGAGATCATCGAACGGGTTCCCGAGGGAATGACCCCCTCGCTGACGACCAACGGGACCTTTCTGCCAGACCGGGCCGAGGACCTGAAAGCTGCCGGACTCGAGCGGGTCAACGTCTCCCAGGACGCCCTCGACGCGGAGGCGTTCAAGGAGATCACGAAGAGCGGGGCCTACGAGCGCGTGCTCGAAGGGGTCAGGGCCGCAGTCGACGCGGGTCTGACGCCGGTCAAGCTCAATATGGTCGTCTTCGAGCGGACGGCCCACCACGTCGAGGACATGGTCGACTTCGTCGGGGAGAACGACGGGTTGCGGCTCCAGCTCATCGAGTTCATGCCCGAGCTGGTCAACAAGCCTGAATGGGCAATCGACATCGACCGGGTGCACGACTGGCTCTCCGAGCGAGCCGATCGGGTCGAGGTCAGGGAGATGCACCACCGGAATCGCTACTGGGTCGACGGCGGCATGGTCGAGATCGTCGACCCAGTCGAGAACCGCGAGTTCTGCGAGAACTGCCATCGCGTGCGGGTGACCCCGGACGGCCGGCTCAAGGGCTGTCTCAACCGGACGGATGACCTTCGCTCGATGGGCGAAATGAACCGCGAGGAGATCGAGGCCACGTTCAGGGAGACGGTCGCGAACCGCGTTCCCTACTACGGCGCGTACATGGTGAAAGACGAAGACGGCGAGTGGGTCGAAAACGAGGCCTACGCGAATTCGGCGACCGATGCCGAGAAGACAACCGACCCGGAGACGACCGAGATCCCGATTTCCGCCCCGGTTCCCGCAGAGGACGACTGAAAATCGGGTCGGGCATGCCCACTGTCCGGCGAACGAGGAGACCACTCATCGCCCCTTCCTACGTGGAAAGCGGCAACCGGAGTTCGAACACCGTTCCGGTCGGTTCGTTGTCTCGGACGACGACTGACCCGCCATACCGGTTCAGGAGCGTCCGCACGAGATACAGTCCCAGCCCGGTTCCCTCGCTCTCGATCCCGGTCCGTCCCTGCTCGAAGATCCGCTCGCGGTCGGCCTCGGGAATGCCGGGGCCGTTGTCGGCGATTTCGACGACCGCCTCGTTCCCATCCAGTTCGGCAGCGACCACCACCTCGGGGCTCGAGCGATCGTTGTGCTGGATCGCGTTCGTGAGCAGGTTTCGAAAGACCGATCCCAGCATGTCGTCCGCCCGGACGTCGACGTCGGGGATCGATCCCACCTCGAGTTCGATGTCGCGGTGACTCGTGCGGACGTCCTCGACCTGGCGCTGCAGGCTCCCCTCGAGACCGACTGGGACCGGATCGACGTCCGTCTGGAGCATGACCTCGGTGACCTCCCTGGCCGACTCGGTCATCTCGACGGCATTGTGCGTCGCCTCGAGGGCCCTCTCGAGGTGCCCATCTCCCGGACCGTCGTCCGTGAGAGCCATCCGGAGATATGAGCGCACCAGTTGCAGGTCGTTCCGGATGTCGTGTCGGACCACCTGATTGAGAATTTCTAGGTTGTCCCGCTGTGTTTCGAGTGTTCGCTCGTATTCCTTGAGCTCGGTGACGTCCTGGGCGACGGCGACGTACTTGCGGACCGCCCCATCCTCGCCGGTGATCGGTGAGACCGTCTGGTGGAGGACGAGTCTGCCGCCATCAGCCCGCTCGTCGACCATCTCCGTCTCGATGGTCTCCCCCGACTTGATCGTCTCCCAGAAGGCCTCGTAGAACTCCTCCCCGTAGGTCCCTGACTGGAGGACCCGGGGAGTCTCACCGAGGACTGCGGCCTCGTCGTATCCGGTCACGGCTTCGAAAGCGGGATTGACGTATTCGATCCGGCCATCCGGGTCGGTGATGTACACCGCGTGGGCGGTCTGCTCGACCGCCTTCCTGAACTGCTGTAACTCGAGTTCCTTTTCCCGGCGCTTCATGATGTCGATCACGTACCCGAAGAGCTGTTCATCCCCGGTCACGGGATCGGAGATGGTGCGCGTGTGCTCCAGTACCCATCGATACTCCCCCTCCCGGGTTTCGACCCGGTACGGATCGTGGCCCAGCCGGTCGAGATTCCCATTCGTGTACTTCCGGGCTTCGGTGCGGAGGTGGGCCAGGTCCGCCTGATGGACCAACTCGGCGTAATTGCGCTCAGATTCGAGTTCCTCGGGCGAATAGCCAAGGACGTCCTCGACGTTCTCGGAGACGAACTCGATCGGCCAGTCGGGATCGGTCCCCCAGCGGAAGATGACCGCCGGTCCCTGGACGAAGGCCTGACGCTCGGCAGTCAGGTTCCGGTCGGCACGGGCCCGACTGACGGCGCGGTCGACCCGGTCCGCAAGGGATTCGGGTTCGATCGAGTCCGCCGGCACGTACTCGGTCACGCCCTCCCGAGTGGCCTCGGCGGCAATCGCCTCCGAACCAGCCGACACGACGAGAAAGTAGGGAAGCGACGGCCATTCCTCACGAACCCGTGAGAGCAGTTCGATCCCGCCACCCGCGTCGAGTCGATGGGTGGCAACGACGCAGTCGATCGCCTGTTCGGAGAGGGCCTCGACGGCCGTCTCCGGTTCGGTCCCACGAACGACCTCGACCGACGCGAGAGCCTCCTGGAGGGCGCCGATCGGATCGGTCTCGGAGTCCGACACTGCCAGGACCCGAATCGGACGACTCATCGGTCGGGAATAGCCGCGAGATCGGTGATGAACCTGTGGGCCACGTTCGAGCCGCGGGGCAACACCCCGAGAAGTGGACATCGAATTGGGTCGTTCTCGTGCCTGAAGTGTGTCGGTACTTCTCGTGCCTGAAATGTGTCGGTACTCGACCGTGGTCGGGCGGGCCCAGGAACGCGTCGCAGACGATTCGAACGAAAGAGCCGGCTCCGTCGGCGGTCGTTCCGAGGGACTTAAGTGCCGGAGGCAGATAACTCAGTTTGCAGGTACTGTAGGGGTGTACGCCCCGAGTCCACACGGGCGAAGATACGAAACCGCGCGTCGTGGTAGCCTAGCCTGGTCAAGGCGCAGGGTTGCTAACTCTGTGGCGTAAGCCTCCGGGGTTCAAATCCCCGCCACGACGCTTTCGACACCAAACTATGAGCACGGAAGACACAGAGGAGGCGGACGAGGACATTCGATACTTCGTCCGCATCGGACAGACCGACCTCGACGGGACGAAGTCCGTCGAGCGTGCCCTCACCGAAATGAAAGGCATCGGACGACGGGCGGCACGAGTCATCGCCGAGGCGGCCGACGTCGATCGGACGGCCACGTTCGGTGCCCTCGACGACGACACGATCGATTCCGTCGTCGAGGCCGTCGAGGACTTCGACAGTCACGTCCCCGACTGGCTCACCAACCGTCAGAACGACTTCTACACCGGCGACAGCAGCCATCTCACTGGCGCTGACGTCGAGCTCACGCGCGACGAGGACATCAACCGGATGCGCATGATCCGGTCCTATCGCGGGGTGCGCCACGAGCGCGGCCAGAAGGTCCGCGGCCAGCGCACGAAGTCCACCGGCCGGACGGAGGGCACGATCGGCGTGAACGTCGAGGAGATTCGGGAAGAACAGGCAGAAGAGGAGGCGGGTGAATAATGGCGCTTCCAGGAGAGAACACCAAGTTCTACGAGACGCCGAATCACCCCTATCAGGGCGAGCGGATCGCCGAGGAGGGCGATCTGGTCGGCCGCTACGGGCTGAAGAACAAGGAGGAGGTCTGGCGCGCCCAGTCCGAACTCCGCAACTACCGCCGGGAGGCCCGACGACTCCTCGGCCGCAGCGAGGAGGAGTCGAGTGAAGAGTTCATTCAACGGCTCCGTCGCATCGGCGTCCTCGACGCCGACGAGGCCCTCGACGACGTCCTGTCACTCGACGTGACCGACGTTCTCGAGCGCCGGCTTCAGACGGTGGTCTACCGCAAGGGACTGGCCAACACCGTCTCCCAGGCCCGCCAGTTCGTCAACCATGGCCACATCACGATCGACGGGCGGCGTGTCACCACGCCGTCCTACACGGTCGAGGTGGACGAGGAGGACGCCATTTCGTTCGACGAGGAAAGCGCACTCGCGGACGAACTCCACCCCGAACGCGCATCCGCACAGGAGTGATCATACATGGCAACTGAGGATTCCACGTGGGGTATCGCTCACATCCACGCCTCGTTCAACAACACGATCATGACCATCACCGACCAGACCGGGGCCGAGACCCTGGCGAAGTCGAGCGGTGGCGCGGTCGTGAAGCAGAACCGAGACGAGGCATCGCCGTACGCGGCCATGCAGATGGCCGAGCAGATCGCCGAGAACGTGATGGAGCAAGGCATCGAAGGCGTCCACGTCCGAGTTCGTGGACCCGGCGGCAACCAACAGCAGAACCCCGGCCCCGGAGCCCAGGCCGCCATCCGGGCCCTCGCACGAGCGGGACTCGAGATCGGGCGGATCGAGGACGTCACCCCGATCCCCCACGACGGCACCCGGGCGCCAAAGAACGCGGGCTTCTAACATGACAGATACCTTCGAGGTCGCGTTCATCGAGTCCGCCGATCGGGAAGCGGAGTTCCTGGTCAGGGGGCTCACCCCGGACCTGGCAAACGGCATCAGGCGGGCCATCCTGGCCGACGTGCCCACCCTCTCGATCGATACGGTCCGGTTCGTCGAGAACTCCAGTGTGATGTTCGACGAACAGATCGCCCTGCGGCTGGGCCTGATCCCGCTTTCCACGCCCGAGGGCGAATTCGAGGAGGGCGACGTCGTCACGTTGGCCCTCGACGTCGAGGGACCCGACACGGCGTACTCCGGCGACCTCGTGTCCGCTGACCCGATGGTCGAACCCGCCGAGACGGAGATTCCGATCATCGACCTCAAGGAGGGCCAGCGACTCGAGATCGAGGCCGACGCCGTTCTCGGGACCGGTCGCGACCACGCCAAACACCAGGGCGGAGTCGCCGTCGGCTATCGCCACCTTCAGCAGGTCGAGACACTCGGCAAGGCGGACGAGTACGGCTCCGAGGAGCGCGAGATCGTTCGCGGAGTGATCGAGGAGGACGGCGAACTGATTCCGGCCGAAGCATTCGACAACGACCTCCGGAACCGCTATCCGGACACGGAGGTCGCCGTCCACGACGTCGAGAACGCCTTCGTCTTCCACGTCGAGTCGGACGGCTCGATGCCCGTGACCGAGCTGGTCACCCGGGCAATCGGGTCGCTTCACGACCGCGCTGACGAACTGGAAGCCGCCGTTTCACTGTAACGATGAACCAGTCCACCCCTTCAACCGCGACGGTCGACCCGACCCCGGGAGCGACCGCGTCGCGCCCGACCGAAACGGGTTTGAAGGGGCGGACCAAACCACGTATCGCGAGCGAAACCACGTGCAGGGGTAGCCGAGTCAGGCCAAAGGCGCAGCGTTCAGGGCGCTGTCCCGTAGGGGTTCGCAGGTTCAAATCCTGCTCCCTGCACTCACCACACTTTTCCACACCGTAATGAGCAAGACAAGTCCGAGACTCAGCGATCTCGTCGCCGAATGCAAGTCCGTGGCCCGGGAAACGGGCGCGGACGTCTGGCGGGACGTGGCCGGTCGGCTCGAGAAGCCGCGCCGGTCCCACGCCGAGGTCAACCTGAGTCGAATCGAACGGTACGCACGCGAGGACGAGACGGTCGTCGTCCCGGGCAAGGTGCTCGGGTCAGGCGCACTGCGGAAGTCGGTCACCGTCGCGGCGGTCGACTTCTCCTCCTCTGCGCGCTCAAAGATCGAGCACGCGGAGGGTGAAGTCCTCGAACTCGAACAGGCACTCGAACAACATCCGGAGGGGGCAGAGATGCGGGTGATCGCATGAGTCTCGCCGAATTCGACGCCGACCTGGTCGTCGACGCCCGGGACTGTGTGCTCGGCCGCGTCGCGACCCAGGTGGCAGAGCGGGCCCTCGATGGCGACCGCGTCGCGGTCGTCAACGCCGAGGAGAGCGTCATCACGGGTCGCCGCGAGGACATCCTCTCGAAGTTCGAGGATCGCGCCGAGCTCGGATCGGACCGCGGGCCCGCCTACCCGCGCCGGCCCGACCGGATCTTCAAGCGCAGCGTGCGCGGCATGGTCCCCTTCAAGAAGGAGGCCGGCCGCGAGGCGCTCTCGAACGTCCGCATCTACGTGGGCAACCCCCACGAGAAGGACGCCACGGTCCTCGAGGACACCTCGATCGATCGCCTCTCGACCACCCGCTTTGTCACTCTCGGTGAAGTGGCAGCACACCTCGGAGCGAACGTCACATGGTAACAAACACGAGCGGCAAGAAGAAAACGGCCATCGCCCGGGCGACCGTGAGCGATGGGGAGGGTCGTGTGCGAATCAACTCGACGCCGATCGAACTCGTCGAGCCCGAAATGGCCCGGCTCAAGATGCTCGAGCCGTTCCGGATCGCCGAGGAACAGCTGCGCGAGGACGTCGACATCGACGTGACCGTGGAGGGCGGCGGCTTTGCCGGCCAGGCCGATGCCGTCCGGACGGCCATCTCCCGCGGCCTGGTCCAGTTCTACGGCGACGCCGAACTCCGGGACGCGTTCATGGAGTTCGACCGCACGCTGCTGGTCAACGACGTCCGGCAGCCCGAACCCAAGAAGTGGGGCGGCCCGGGGGCACGGGCGCGCTACCAGAAGTCCTACAGGTGATCCAGTCATGATGGTCCCAGTCCGCTGTTTCACGTGCGGCAACACGGTGGGCGAATACTGGGAGGAGTACCAGACCCGCGCGGCCACGTTGGACGGCGACGAGGACCCCGAAGCTGTGCTCGATGACCTGGGCGTCGAACGACACTGCTGTCGTCGGATGCTCGTCTCCCACGAGGATCTGGTCGACGTCGTCTCGCCCTACCAGTAACATGTCCAGTCAAGAACACTACAACCGGTACGAGAAGGCCCGGATCCTCGGCGCGCGGGCGCTGCAAATCTCATTTGGCGCCCCGGTGCTGATCGACACCGATCAGTCAGAGCCGATCCTCATCGCGGCCGAGGAGTACGACGCGTCGGTCCTTCCGTTCACGGTCCGACGGGAGCGGACATGACGCTGATCGAAAGCGTCTCCCTGCGTCCGATTCTCGACTCGCGTGGCAACCGGACGGTCGAGGCCGAGGTGCGAACGGTCTCGGGCGGATTCGGTCGAGCGGCCGCGCCGAGTGGCGCCTCTACTGGCGAGCACGAGGCCATCGAGCGGCCCGTCGAGGAGGCTATCGCCGCGGCTCGGGAACACGCCGTTCCCCGACTCGAGGAGAATGCCTACGCGGGCGACCAGCGCGAGGTCGACCAACTGCTCCACGCCGCGGACGGCACCAACGACTTCAGCCAGATCGGCGCGAACAGCGCCGTCGCCATCAGCATGGCCGCTGCGAAGGCCGCAGCCGACGTGCTCGGGGCGCCGCTGTACCAGCACCTCGGTGGCGCGTTTCGCGGCCGGTCCTTCCCGATTCCACTCGGGAACGTGATCGGCGGCGGCGAGCACGCCGCCGAGGCGACGGCGATCCAGGAGTTCCTCGCGGCGCCGGTGGGGGCCCCGAGTGTTCGCAAGGCGGTCTTCGCGAACGCCACGGTCCACCAGACGGTTGGCGAGTTGCTCGAGGAGCGCGGCTACGCCCCGGCGAAGGGCGACGAGGGCGCGTGGGCGCCCGCCATCACCGAGGGAGAGGCCTTCGAGGTGATGGCCGAGGCAACCGGGCAGGTGGCAGAATCGGTCGGCTTCGAGATCGGCTTCGGCCTCGACGTGGCGGCCGCCGAACTCTACGAAGACGGCGTGTACCACTACGGGGAGGAAACGAAATCCACCGACGAGCAGATCGAGTACGTCGACGAGATGGTCGACGAATACGATCTGGTCTACGTCGAGGATCCCCTCGACGAGAACGACTTCGAGGGCTTCGCCCGCCTCACCGAACGGGTCGGGTCCCGGACGCTGATCTGCGGGGACGACCTGTTCGTGACCAACACCGACCGCATCGAGACGGGGATCGAGCAGGGCGCGGCAAACAGCGTCCTGATCAAGCCGAACCAGATTGGCACCCTCAGCGACACGGTCGACGCCATCGAACTCGCCCAGCGGTCCGGCTACGACCCGGTCGTCTCCCACCGATCGGGAGAGACCGAGGACACCACCATCGCACACCTCGCCGTGGCGACCGACGCCCCGTTCATCAAGACCGGGACCGTCGGCGGCGAGCGAACCGCCAAACTCAACGAACTCATCCGAATCGGCGACGGTACATCATGAGCGAACGCGAGACAACAAACGAGACGACCCTCGAGGCCGACGGCGAGCCCGCAGACGGGGACGCGGCGGCCGACGAGGAGGAGGCACAGACCGAGGACGTCATGGCGGCGTCGGACCCGGACCTGCTGATCCCCGTCGAGGAATACCTCGGCGCGGGGGTCCACATCGGGACCCAGCAGAAGACCAAGGACATGGAGCGGTTCATCCACCGCGTCCGGACCGACGGGCTGTACGTCCTCGACGTGAGCAAGACCGACGAGCGCATCCGCACCGCCGCGGACTTCCTCGACAACTACGACCCCGAGCAGGTCCTCGTGACCTCCTCGCGACAGTACGGCCGATATCCGGCAGAGAAGTTCGCCGAGGCCGTGGGCGCTCGCGCCCGGACGGGCCGGTTCATCCCGGGGACGCTGACCAACCCTCAATACGAGGGCTACATCGAACCCGACGCGCTGGTTGTCACGGATCCGATCGGTGACGCCCAGGCCGTCAAGGAAGCGATCACCGTGGGCATCCCGGTCATCGCCATGTGCGACTCGAACAACGCGACCAGCAACGTCGACCTCGTCATCCCGACGAACAACAAGGGCCGACGGGCCCTCTCGGTCGTCTACTGGTTGCTCGGCAACGAGGTGCTCGACCGACGTGGCGCCGAACCCGCCTACTCGCTCGAGGACTTCGAGGAGAGCGAGATCTAAGCCGGTTGGACACCTTCTGGGACGTACTCAAGCGTTTTTTAGCCTGGGGCTCGGAGACGCGGTATGGCAACCTCGAGCGCCCCCGGTAAGGTCTATCTCTTCGGGGAGCACGCAGTCGTCTACGGCGAACCCGCAGTTCCCTGTGCGATCGAGCGACGGGCAACGGTCACCGTCGAGGAGCGATCCGACGGCCGACTCCGGGTGAGCGCCCAGGATCTCAGCCTCGACGGCTTCACCGTCGAGTACGACGGGTCGACCGAGGGCACTCCGGAGGTGGACGTGACGGAGGATCTCGTCCGGGCCGCGATGGGTTACGTTGACGGGGCAATCGACCAGGCCCGGGACGCGGCCGGCGCGCCTGACGCAGGGTTCGACGTGACAATCGAGAGTGAGATCCCACTGGGTGCGGGGCTGGGTTCCTCGGCGGCCGTGGTGGTGGCGACGATCGATGCCGCCTCGCGGGCCCTCGGGGAATCACTCGACCGCGAGAAGATCGCCGATCGGGCCTACCGCGTCGAACACCAGGTGCAGGACGGACAGGCCTCCCGAGCGGACACCTTTTGCTCGGCGAAGGGCGGCGCGGTGCTGGTCGAGGGTGAGGACTGCAAGCAGATCGAAGCCCCCGAACTCCCCTTCGTGATCGGGTACGACGGCGGGGCCGGAGATACCGGGGCACTCGTTTCCGGAGTCCGCTCGCTACGGGAGGAGTATCCCTTCGCGGCGAACACGGTCGAGTCGATCGGCGATTTGGTCGAGCGGGGTCTCGACGTGCTCGACGAGGAGGACCTCGATGAACTCGGGCGACTGATGAACTTCAATCACGGCCTGCTCGACGCACTTGGGGTCTCCGCCCGCTCCCTCGACGCGATGGTCTGGGCCGCCCGGGAAGCCGGGGCCACCGGAGCAAAGCTCACTGGAGCCGGTGGCGGCGGCTGCATCGTCGCCCTCGACGAAACTGACGCCACGAAGACGGCCCTCGAATATTCGCCGGCCTGTGATGCGGCCTTCAGGGCGGAACTGGACACCGAGGGGGTTCGACGCGAGCCATGACCGCCGACACCGAACAGGCGACTCACCCGGGCGGGTCCACACCGAAGCCGCCGGTCGTTCTCAAACTTGGCGGGAGCGTCATCACCGAGAAGGGAGCGCCCGAGACGGTCGATGAGGAGGGATTAGCCGCCGCAGCCGAGGCGATCGGGACCGCCGACGTCGAGCGACTCGTCATCGTCCACGGCGGCGGGTCCTTCGGCCATCCGGCCGCCGAAGCGGCGGGGGCCTCGATCGATTCGGGGACAAACGACGTCCGGGCGATCCGCGAGATCCACGACGCGATGGGTCGGCTACATGGGACCGTGCTCGATTCACTCCAGTCCGAGGGTGTGAGGGCGGTCCCGGTGAGGCCGCTTTCGGCCGGCTACCGGATGGATTCGGGCGCCGTTCACCTCCAGACCGATCAACTCTCGGCGATGCTCGCGGAGGGGTTCGTTCCCGTGCTTCACGGGGACGTCTTCACGACCGAGGGTGCCGGGGCGACCATCGTGAGCGGGGACGAACTGGTCGTCTCGATCGGGAGAGATCTGGACGCCGAGGCGATCGGACTCTGTACGACCGTTTCGGGGGTACTCTCCAGTTCCGGGGCTGTCATCCCCGAGATAACCGATTTCGAGGCCGTCAGCGACGTGCTCGGTGGCAGCGACGCCACGGACGTGACCGGTGGGATGGCCGGCAAAGTCCGGGCACTCCTCGAACTCGAGGCCACGGCCCAAATATTCGACCTGGAAGGGTTGGCCGCGTTTCTGGCCGGTGAGGCCCCGGGGACGCGAATCGACGGGCGAAATCGGCAGTGAACCGGCCGCGATCCTCGGGAAAATTCATGGCCGAGCGGCGGGACCGGGACGGCGGCACAATCAGGTGGTTTATAGGAGAAGAGTGACATAGCACACATATCACAGTCGATCGGGATCGCCAGGGTCGACGGCTGCAAGACGCCGGGGTCGTGGCGGTCTGACCGGGTGTTTCAGTACTGAGCGGGCCCGTTAGGGCTTTCAGTGATCAACAATGGAAATCGAAATTGCGACAATCGGCGGCTACGAGGAAGTCGGACGGCAGATGACGGCAGTTCGGGCCGGCGAGGATGTGGTCATCTTCGACATGGGGCTCAACCTGTCGAAGGTCCTCATCCACGACAACGTCGAGACCGAACGGATGCACAGCCTGGACCTCATCGACATGGGGGCCATCCCGGACGACCGGGTGATGTCGGAACTCGAAGGTGACGTGAAGGCCATCGTGCCCACACACGGCCACCTCGACCACATCGGGGCCATCTCGAAGCTAGCCCACCGGTACAACGCACCGGTCGTGGCGTCTCCGTACACCATCGAACTGGTCAAGGGCCAGATCGAGGGCGAGGAGAAGTTCGGCGTCGACAACGAACTCGTGAAGATGGAGGGCGGGGAGTCGATGGAGATCGGCAACGGGCTCGAACTCGAGTTCGTCCACATCACCCACTCGATCATCGACGCGATCAATCCGGTTCTGCACACCCCCGAGGGGGCCATCGTCTACGGCCTCGACAAGCGCCTGGACCACGATCCCGTTCTCGAGGATCCGATCGATATGCAACGATTCCGCGAGATCGGCCGGGAGGGCGAGGGCGTCCTCTGTTACATCGAGGACACCACGAACGCCCAGAAGAAGGGACGGACACCGAGTGAATCACTCGCGCGTCACAAGCTCAAAGACGCCCTGACCTCGATGGAGGACTACGACGGCGGGATCGTCGCGACGACGTTCTCCAGTCACATCTCGCGAGTCAGCAGCCTCGTCGAGTTCGCAAAGGAGATCGGTCGACAGCCGATCCTCCTCGGGCGCTCGATGGAACACTACTCCGGGGCGGCAGAACGGATGGGCTACGTCGACTTCCCCGACGACCTCGGGATGTTCGGCCACCGGAAGAGCGTCGACCGTGCGTTCAAGCGAATCATGAACGAGGGCAAGGATCGCTTCCTGCCCGTCGTCACCGGCCACCAGGGCGAGCCTCGGGCGATGCTCACCCGGATGGCCCGCGGCGAGACGCCCTACGAACTCGAGAACGGCGATAAGGTGATCTTCTCGGCACGGGTCATTCCCGAGCCGACGAACGAGGGCCAGCGCTACCAGGCCGAGAAGCTCCTCGGCATGCAGGGGGCCCGCATCTACGACGAGATCCACGTCTCGGGCCACCTCAACCAGGAGGGGCACTATCAGATGTTACAGGCCCTGAATCCACAGCACGTCATCCCGGCCCACCAGGAAATGGAGGGGTATGCGCCGTACGTGAACCTGGCCGAGTCGGAGGGCTACCGCGTGGGACGTGACCTCCACATCAGCCGCAACGGCAACCGAATCCAACTCGTCGAGTGACATGAAACCCGAGGTGCGGCGGGCAACCGTCGAGGAGGCCATTGCGAGCCGGCGGGAGATCGTCAACAAGCACATCGACACCTACCTCCCGGTCGCGGATCCGGAGCGGCTCTACGAGGCGTCCCGCCACCTGCTCGAGGCCGGCGGCAAGCGGCTCCGTCCGACGATCCTGCTGGTCGCGGGGGAGGCTGTCACCGGAACAGTGCCGGGGACACAGTGCTACCAGGAGTTCCCGACGACGGTGACCGGCGAGGACCCCATCGACCTTCTTGCCGCGGCGGTGAGCGTCGAGGTCATCCAGTCCTTCACGCTGATCCACGACGACATCATGGACGACGACCAGATGCGTCGCGGGTCACCGGCCGTTCACGTGGCCTTCGATGCGGATACCGCGATCCTCGCCGGCGACACGCTCTACTCGAAGGCATTCGAGATCATGCTCGAGAGCGGGGCCCCCGCCGACCGGGGTCTCGAGGCCCTCGACCGGCTGGCCTCGACCTGCACCCGCATCTGTGAGGGACAGTCCCTCGACGTGGACTTCGAGACGCGGGAGACCGTGAGCACGGAGGAGTACCTCGACATGATCGACCGCAAGACCGCCGTGCTCTACGCCGCGTCCGCCTCGATTCCGGCGATCCTGCTTGGCACAGAAGAGACGACCGTCGATGCCCTCTCGGCGTACGGTCGTTCGATCGGGCAGGCCTTCCAGATCTACGACGACGTCCTCGATCTGACGACCCCGAGTGAAACACTCGGAAAGACGCGGGGAAGTGACCTGATCGAGGGGAAGCGGACGGTCATCACCCAGCACGCGAGAGCGCAGGGCGTCGACGTGGACGACCTGATCGAGGGGTCCGAACCGGATGCCGTGACGGACGCCGAGATCGATGCGGCCGTTCGCACGCTGGAGGACAGCGGATCGATCGCCTACGCGAAGAATCTCGCCTCGGATCTCGTCGAAGATGGCATCGACGAACTCGACGCACTGCCGGAGAACGAGGCGCGGGAACGGCTCGGGCAGATCGGGACGTACCTCATCGAGCGCTCGTACTGATCCCACGCCAATCGAGGGAACCGACGGGGCAAATCCCAACCACTTTGCTTGCCCGCCGAGTCCCCATCCATAATGGACGACGAGCTTCGGGAGCGGATCGAACGGGAGATCGAAAAACACGCCCTTCATAACGCGCTCAAACACGAGAGCGACGCCCAGATCGGGGCGATCATGGGGCCGCTGATGGGAGAGAACCCCGACTTTCGCGAACACGGGGACGAGATCCCAGCGCTTGGCGGCCCGATCGTCGCCAGGGTGAACGAACTCGACCGGGGAGCAAAGCGGGAGCGCCTCGCCGAACTCGATCCAGAGGCAATCGAGGAACTCGAGGCCGAGGACGAGGCGGACGAGCATGCACTGCCGGAGCTGCCGAAGGCCGAACACGGCGCGGTCCGGATGCGAGTCGCTCCAAATCCGAACGGCCCCTGGCACCTGGGACACGCCCGCATGCCCGCCGTCATCGGGACCTACAAGGACCGATACGACGGCTCGTTCATCTGTCGGTTCGACGACACGGATCCGGAGACCAAGCGGCCCGATCTGGAGGCCTACGACCAGATCCTCTCGGACATCGAGTACCTGGGATTCGAACCGGACGAGGTGATTCGGGCGAGCGACCGGCTCGAGACCTATTACGAACACGCCCGCGAGCTCATCGAGATGGGCGGAGCGTACACGTGCTCATGTGCGGGCGAGACCTTCTCGGACCTGAAAAACGCGGGGGAACCCTGCGAACACCGGGACAAAGATCCAGCGACGGTGGCAGCGGAGTTCGAGCGGATGGTCGAGGGCGGGTACGACCCGGGCGAGATGGTCCTCCGCGTGAAAACCGACATCGAGCACCCGAATCCGGCGCTCAGGGACTGGGTCGCCTTCCGGATGATCGACACGCCCCATCCACGCGAGGCCGCACGCGAATATCGCTGCTGGCCCATGCTCGATTTCCAGTCGGGGATCGACGATCACCTCACCGGGATCACTCACATCATCCGGGGGATCGACCTCCAGGATTCGGCAAAGCGCCAGCGCTTCGTCTATGACTACTTCGACTGGACCTATCCCGAGGTGATCCACTGGGGTCACGTCCAGGTCGAGGATTACGACGTCGCCATGAGCACGTCGAGGATCAAGGAGCGGATCGAGGCGGGCGATCTCGACGGGTGGGACGATCCCCGTGCCCCGACCATCAAGAGCGTCCGGCGGCGGGGAATCCGCGGCGAGGCGCTCGTCTCAGCGATGGTCGACCTGGGTACTTCCACGAGCAACGTCGACCTCTCGATGAGCACCGTCTACGCCCGGAACCGGGAGTTGATCGACGACGGGACGGATCGCCGCTTTCTGGTTCGGGAGTCGATCGACCCGTACCCGGAGGCCAAGCCAAAGCCGGTCGAGGCGGTCACCCTTTCGATCGAGGGCGGCCCCGAGATTGCGAAACCGCCGGTGCATCCCGATCACGAGGAACGAGGATTGCGGGAAATTCCCGTCGGAGACGAGGTTATGCTGGAGGCCGACGACGTGCCAGCCGAGGGCGAGCGAGTCTGGCTCAAGGGGTTCGGCGCCGTTCGATTGGAGGGCAGGCGGTTCGTGGCGACCCGCGACGACCTCCGCGTTGTCACCGAGGGCGACGTGCCGGTGGTTCATTGGGTGCCGGCAGCGGAGTCTGTCCCGGTCAGGATGCACACGATGAACGGGGTCGTGATCGGTCGGGCCGAGCCCGGGCTCGAAACGGAAGAGGAGGACACCGTGGTCCAGTTCGAGCGGATCGGGTTCGCCAGGATCGATGGGCGGGAGGGCGATGAGACGGCCGCGTACTTCACGCACCCGTGATTTTCCCGTTTTCTGCCGAGGTACCCCGATTTGGTCCTGTCGCGCCTATTCAGAAACGAATGGGAATCTTGTGATGAATATGAACAATGAGTTCTTCAGTGGCCATGATCGGGATCGTGGCTTGCGATCACACCTCGGTCCGAAAACTGCCCCGGTTCTTGTTCGAATCTTTGCTTGCAAGTATTCGAACAGAAGTGATAGGTGATCCCTTCATGAGTGGCGCTCGGGCCGTCATCGTCGGTCCGCATGCCACACACTGGATCTCGATACTGCCCAGGTGCGCCGAGTCCCCGCCGATAGACGTACAGCAGAAATCCGGAGAGGGCAAAGGCAATGAGATTGAGATAGAACGTGTAGTTGAGTTCGAAGTAGGTCTGTTCGGTCGCCGTCTCTCCACCGGTCAGGTCGGGGACGATTCCGAGCGCATCGAACAGTACCTCCATGAGAAACCCAGTGAACGCCATCGTCACGAAGAAGACGCCGAGGATGTACAGCATCACCGTCCCGCCGTAGTATTTCCGGTAAACATTCAGCACCGGGATGGTGATGAGGTCAGCGTAGACGAACGCGATGACGCCGGCGAAGCTAATGCCTCCACCCCAGAGCGCGACGGCGAAGGGGACGTTGCCCATACTGCCGACGAAGCTGATGACGGCAATTGCAACGCCCATAATCGCGTTTTCGGCGGTTACCAGGAGGCCGTCACCCTGGATGAAAAGGGTGTTCCACACCCACTGCGGGACGAAGACGATGACGAATCCGGAGATGAGGAAACCCGCGACGATATCCTTCCAGATCATCGACCACTCCTTGCGGTACTGATTGGCGATCTTGTACCAGCCACCCCAGGATTGCAACTCGTCTCGCCAGTCACCACTGCTCGCCGTTTGCTGGCGATACGTCTCCATACAGCCTTCCGAACAGAACTTCACCGTCTCTCCGCCGTCGGTCGTGAGGCTGTACTCGTCTTTTCCCTCCATGCCACAGGTGGGATCTTCGGTGACGCCCGATTTCCGGTCGCGCTCGTTGATCGTTTCTCGAACCTGGCTGAAGAGGTTCTCGGGGAGCGTCAGGTGGACGATGACCGACATCACTATGATAAGGATGAGGCCACCGAGCAGTTCCGCGACGAGGAATTCCCACCCCAGGAGGATGAGAATCATCAATCCGAGTTCGACGATGAGGTTCGTCGAAGCGAACATGAACGCCATGAAATTCACCGCGTGAGCGCCCTTCTTGAATAGCCCCTTCCCAATGGCGACGGCGCCGAAACTGCAACCACTGCTCGCGGCACCGAATACAGTCGCCTTGACAAGACCACTCAAATCGCCATCGCCGAGTACCCGTGCCATTCGCTCCTTCGAGACGTACACCTGCACGAGACTCGTGATCGTGAGTCCCATGATGATCGCCCATGCCGCCGTCCAAAGGAATCCAACCCCGATGCGAAGGGACTCGATGATGCTTTCGACGATCGCCTCCATAGTCGTATCTTCTGAGGTATCATCTATTGCAGTTTTCCTTCGGGAGCATACGCTTTCACTGAGCCCGATAAACGGAACTGTAAGTATGTGGCCCCACATAGGTAGGAACCTTAGGGAGTTTCGACGAGATTCCACTCTTCTCTGCCGCTGTTCCGCGATTTCTGTGATGACCGACCTCCGCAGCACTTAGCTCCTGATGGGAAGGTATCGGTCGCATGTATCATCACTCCACTGCGGTAATGGGAGAATTGGGAAACATGCGAATTAGTGTGGTATGAACGGTCACGACAGTGAAAAACGGTGAGAGGGCATCATACACGCTCTCGAACGTTTTGGTGAACCAGTTCACACCCTGGCAGGTAACCCTCAAGCGGTCATACGGTGAGCCGTGACACGAGATATAGACTGGAGCAACCCCAGAAGTTTCGGCAAGCGGTCTGCAATCGTGCAAAAACAAATCCAAACTACGGAACCCGATACAACAATCGAATCCAAGGGACAAACCACACTCGACCCTTCGATAGTGAAGAGACAGGTGATTAAAGCACAATACAGTAATCCACGTAAGGACATGAAACACAGACTCATTGCCTCCGAACCGAAAATATCGGAACGCCACCAGTGGGTACTGACTCAAAGGAATCAATCGAAGAATAGTACGCCGCAAAATCACTATCCAATAGTCCCATCCCCCAGCGAGGAGGTCCGATAATATGGATAAATTCGGCAAACAGGCCGGTGTGGTCGCCCTCTTGCTCGGAGGCCTCGCAGTGATTGCACCCACATTCCTGTCCGGAACGACACGCCTGGGCGGCTATGGCGGAACGATGGGAGGGTACGGCGGAATGGGCGGGTACGGTGGCATGATGGGCGGGTACGGTGGCATGATGGGTGGACTTGGAGGCATGGGAGGATACGGGATAGGCGGAACAATCTTCGGAATCGTCGGTCAACTCGGCTTCCTGTTGTTGCTCGTCGGCGGTGGGTACCTGTTGTATCGTGCTCTCGCCGACGGCAAGAATACAACCATTCTCAACTCCTCCGATACCGCAATGGAGGAACTCCGCATCGCATACGCCCGGGGAGAAATATCCGAAGAAGAATTCGAGAAACGACACAATCACCTTCAACAATAAAAATGAGAGAAAAGAATGAATCGACCACCCGTCGGAAGTTCTTAGCTGGGACGGCCGGAGTTGCACTCACAGGATTGGCTGGCTGTACCACGGGGGTGCTCCCCGGAGATAGGGATGGAGCCAATAGAACACTGTATATCGGTTCGTATCACTGGGGCTTCATCCTCCTCGATGAAACCGGAACGGAACGAGACCAAGTCACACTCGATAAAGGATCCACTGTGGAGATCGTCGGATTCGGTGTCGAAGCCCACGAAGCAGTGGAATCACTCCCGGCCCCAATTCAAGAAGGATTACCCAGCCACGAAAAATTGGAATCCAGAAACGAAGAGCGGATTCCAGCGCCAAGTGGGGAGTATCTCCACGATGCCCTCGAAGTTGCCGAATCGGCATATCCGGATCACAGCCTCATGATCGTTCCAGCAGGGTGGGAGCAGAGAGGCGGTGGAATGATGAACGGCGGCATGATGGGCAGCCAGGGAGTGCTTCTTTCCCAAGAGGCCACTGAGCCAGATGTTCAAAAGGTAACTGCAGACCAGAGTGGCGCCTTTTCGATCGATTGTGGGACGTACTGTGGCTACGGGCATCAATACATGTACAGAACGGGAGCGATCATCGTCGAATGATGCGATTTGGCCGGTCACTAACTGGGCTCTTGGGGTTCGCCTTTGCGACGATTCTCGTCTTCTGGTTTGCCCTGACTGGCAGCAGGTCTGCGGGAGTGATTATTAATCCGGGTGGCGTAGTCGGGAGCAATACTGCCGTACTGCTTGGCATTTTGTTACTTGTGGCAAGTGGATTCTGGCTGGGTGCGAAGCGATTGAGCGATCGTTTCACCAGCGCTACATCCGGTGTGAAAATCGGCAACGAAGAAGAGACGCTAGAAGCACTCAAACGTCGGTATGTGGCCGGCGAAATCGATGAGGCTGAATTCGAACGTCAGTTGGAGACGTTGTTCGAGAATGAATCGGTTGAAGCGGCCAAACGGCGCGTCGAAAATACCTCGACTACCCCAGAGAGCCCCCAAGAATCACAAACTGCACCTCCGGTGGAAGGTGGATCGACACCGGCCACTATCCACCAGCGACGAGGAAGGAACACACGATCGGGACATGGTCGTTGCAAATAACGAATCGGACATGAACAAACGAAATGACGACACGATACCCATGACGTATACCATAACAACAAGTATCGAAGCACCAGTTGAAGAGGTCATCTCTGAAACGACGAAACTCCTCAAGTCCGAAGGGTTCGGAGTCCTTGCGGACATCGACGTTCAAGCCACGTTCGAGCAAAATATCGATGAAGAGATTGACCAGTACCGTATTTTGGGAGCCTGTAATCCTTCCTTGGCGCACGAGGGAATTACCGCTGAATCTGATCTGGGGGCACTTTTGCCATGTAACGTGGCGATCTACGAGGACGAAAATGACGACGTCGTCGTGAGTGCCGGTCATCCGAACCAACTCCTTGAAATCACCGAAAATCCAGCTCTAAACCCAATTGCAGATGATGTAAAATCACGTTTCGAACGGGTATTCGAGGAATTAGAAGCTCAATTCGTCGATGGAGGTACCTAACGATGAGCGAATCGGGGCAACTCAATTCCACGAAGATACTCGTCTTACTTATCGGAGGAATACTCCTGATTCCACTCGTTTCGATGGGCGGTGGATTCATGGGCGCGGGAGGGATGATGGGGGGAGGGATGTTTCTATGGCCGATCCTTTTCCTCGGTGTTATTGCTTGGCATTTCTATCGTTCCCGAACCCGAACCGGATCAGGCTCACAAAAAACGGCGTTGACGGAACTTCGTGAGCGATACGCCCGTGGAGATATTTCCGAGGAGGAATTTGAGAAACGGAGAGAAACGCTTCAGTTGCGAGATTGACGGCCTTCCCGCAGTCCGCGAGATAAATAATCCAAGAGATCATTCCACAATATGAACGATATTCTCCCCACCCCAGTGAAAAGTAGACCCATATGGCGTAAACACATCAGAGATTAGAGACGCCTCTCTGATCGGATGATGCAAAAGTGTACGGCGCTCTATCTATATTGAATGCCCGCTATGGTCGTTGTCGGTCACGGTTCCCAGCAATCTCAATTTCGTAGCCGAAACCTTATCGAACACTGTAACCGATTGCAATCTTCTATTGACGGTCTGGAGATACAGGGAGCTTACTTGAAGCTGGATCCGAAGTTGCAAACAGCATTTCAATCGCTCGAAAGTGACTGTGTGTACATAGTTCCGGCATTACTTTCAGACGGGTATTTCACCAACAAAGTCATTCCAGAGAGAGTCGATGCTGTGGTTGCCTCCGTTCCTGAACGAGATTGGAAAGTAACCTTTGGGTCCCTCATTGGGACCCACAAAGGAATGGCCGAGGTGATTTATAATCAAGTTGAGTCCGCAATCGATTCAACTGATCTCGATGATATTGGATTGGCCGTTGTGGGCCACGGTTCACAAAGGAGGGGTGTGTTTAGAGGCTTGAAATCATGGGTTTCAGAGCCTGATCGCGGCTTCAATATTTTTCACGGCAGCTTTGAGCACGATTTCACGGAACTGACCGAACCAGGTTCTCGCCCGAATCGTGTCGTCGAAGCGACGACGTAACGACGCAAAAACTGACTCGACGACCGATCGACGATGGTAGGTTTCGTCGTCGATCCGAGCGTTGTGAGCTGCGTCGAGCGAGGAAAATTCACGATGCTTAATTACCGGTCTCACGCCTTCTTCCCGCAGATATCGGCGGAATTTATCCCAGTCATATCCTTTGTCTGCAGTGATCGTTTCGACTCGGTGTAAATTTCGTTTCAACACCTGCCAGCCGATCTGCGTATCATGCGGTTGTGTCATCGAACAATGTATATCTAGTATCAGACTGGTCGAACAATCAATCAAGGCTGTCGTCTTCACCGATCTAAAGGTGTAATTCGTCCGATTTGCGTAGTACTGGCTGGCAGCGACCCGATCGAAGCCGGTTGCGTCGATTGCCTGGATCTCGCCGGTTTCCTGGAGCTGAGCAGATAACCGAAGCATCACCCGCCAGATCCGCATTTCTAGGTCCTGCTTACGCGTACACACGGTGGTGAAATCGGGGAGTTCAGCCACAGACAAGTCGAATTTCCCAACAATCCCCGGCATCTCGGACAAGACATCCATGAGCCGTCGATATGGATGCCCGAGGTACTCGCGAAGGCCGTGCAGTCCCACGATTACCCAGTCGGCGTAGCCGCCTTCACCCTTCTGAACCGGTGCTTCGTCGCCGTCACCGACGGCTTTTTTGGCAAGTGACACAACTTTGCTCGTGAAGCGGGAGAGTTTCGAAGGCACACTCGACTTTTTCCGCTTCACCTTCTAGTAATCCCGACATTTAGGCAATATTACTAGCGTCTAAACACGCCCAAGAACTTGGGACACGGCAAAGGAATTGGGTCACAGATATCTCACCTCACCTGATTAGCAACCAAAAACTTCGCTCAACCTCTACATTGAATCCACCGAGTTTCTGCGGCCAACGAGCCGGTTTTTTGGAAACTGTCTCGTTCAAATCGATGTTGGACGACCGTTGTGGCTTGGTTCGATCAATTCCTCAAAAACGTCGTCCAAACTGCTATCTCATCTTCATATTTGTCGGTACCCACTCGGTGGCTCGAGGGCCCGTGATTCTCCCAGATATATCTAGCGGGTTGATCCGTCCGTTTCAAAGCGATCTCGAAACATTCGAGTCGGTGCTGGGCCGTATGCCTCGACCAGCAGTTGGAGCGTCCTGCCGAGAGCCCGGATCGCCGCGGTTCTCGAGACGAACCCGAGTTCCGCAGCGACGCGGTCCCACGATTGTCCCTGGAGCAGGCCGCGAATGAGGAGTCGGGCTTCCGTATCCGAGAGTTCCGCTCCCCCGTCGATCAGGCCGTAAAGGGCCAACGTTCGGAACGGTTCGGGGTCGACGCTGTACAGGCCAGGACCGAACGCCGCTCCGACGATAACACGCCACCTGTGTGCTGAAAAGGACACCGCCGGAGGATGGGTGCTCGCCTCGAGGACGGCGCGGATGACAGCCGGGTCGACGTCCGCGAGTGAATCCCGGAGAACGCCCTCGATTCTGGTTCCGAACCAGTTCCCGTGAGCCTTGACGAGTGATTCACCCCATTCGGAGGCGGATTTCAGCATCAGCACTGAGTGTTCGCCGCTTCGCTCGTTACGGCTGGTCGAGAGGTGCACGGATTCGTAACCGTTTGCCTCCCAGAAGGAGACGAGTTCCGGGGTCGCGCCGAAGCCCGTCCCGAGCCAGTCTACGACCGGACCGAATTCGTCCTCGACGCGGGAGAGCAGGTGGCTTCCCACCCCACGGGATCGAACCGCGTGGTGGGTGGCGATCCGAACGATCCGGATGCCCACGGATTTTCCGGCCCCCTCGTCGCGGAGCTGGCTCATCAACACATCCGGGAGCATGTTCCCCCGGATCCGCTCTCCTACATACACCCGCTCGCGAATATCCGGCGGAAGCCCACCCTCGCGGGCGACCAGGGCGACGGCGACGACGTGACCGTCCCGGAGGAGCGCCCGAACCGCGAGGTTCGAGCCATCGAGGAGTCTGGCGAGATCGTCCGGTTCGGTCCGGTAATGGGCCGTCACGAGCAGGCCGAACACCTCCCGGAGGAGCTGTTCGTTCCGGCGAAGCATTGCTGGATCGAGACGCCGATACGTGACGGACTCGGGCCATGCGTCCTCGATGACGGAGCCCGGAACGGGTCCGGCCCCGAGAAACAGTGCCCGAGTGGCCCAGACCTCGACAGGATCGCCGGCCGCATAGCGAATCGGTTCGGTGAGCGAAACGTCGAACACCTCGTGACGGGCCGCCTCGAGACTGGGACGAAAGCGGACCGCAAACCCCCGGCCCGACCCCTCATAGCCGTGGACCGTCGTGGTGTAGACGACTCGCGGGACCGAGAGCGTCGTTTCGAGAATCGACACCGGCAGGGCAGCGGCCTCCTCTACGAACAGCACGGCCGCCGATTCCAGCCGTTCTCCCCGGTCCGTCGGGCTCACGAACTCGATCTCGCCGCCACTCTCGGCCTCGATCCTGGAAGTGGGCGAGCCCGCCGTGGACCGAATGCCGTCGAGAGTGGGCAGCACTTCCAGGATCCGTTCGAAAAACGCCATCGCTGCCCGAGAACTCGGTCCGGTGACCAGGACCGACTCGCCGTTCGAGAGGAACCAGGCGGCGAGGAGGCCAGCGACGCTCGATTTACCCCGCCCCCTGTCGGCCTCGAGGACGGCAGCAGTCGGTCCCGTCGAGAGCGATGTGAGTTCCGCAAGCGCATCGGCCTGATCCTGGGTGAGACACGCTTCGATGAGGGGCGCTGGGACGGGGTCGGCCCCGGTGGGTCGCTCGATCGTCGGTGGTTCCAGCCGCGGGGCCTGCCCGGTTAGTCCGGTCCGGGGAACGCTCCCGTCATCGAGATCGACGATGGCGATTCCCCGATGAACCGAGAGCGTTTCGACGAGTCGATCGCGAAAGTGACCGGTAACGTCCGCTATGGTATCAGGCGGCACCAACAGCGTCTCGTCGAACCCGTCGCGTCGTTCGGCCCAATCATCGAGCGGCGGCGTCAACAGGATCAGCAAGCCACCGCCGTCGACTGCTCCCACGACCGTTCCGAGATTGTTCGGCCGGCAGGCCTCCCGGCAATCGAGGACGACGGCCGTCCGCGTGGTTCCGAGCAGCTCACCCGTTCGGTCCGAAGCGAGGTGTTCGCAGGGAAGCCCCGACGGCGGGCCGACCACAGTCGTTTGATCGAAAACCGACTCCGGAGCCAATTCCGGACCCGCTGCTTCGAGAGCTGACCGGGCCGCCTCGGAGTGCCCCGATTCCCCGGCGAGGACGAGCAGTCGGCGCTCGTCGTGCCTGACAGCCTCCCGGGCGAGGTCGCCGACCCACTCCCAGTCCATCGACGGGAGTTGTGTGCGCCGGGACATGGGCGTTTCCCTCGTGCCTTCCGATTCCGCTCGTGGGCCCTCCCCCGTTTGGACACGCTTTTAAGCACGGGGTGCCGACTCAGGAATACACCTCGCAGGGGTCGATGATGCTCCCAGCCCCAGGATCGAACGGCGGGGGAGCGAAAGCCCCTCTGTGAGAATGGTGATCCACTATGCCAGTATACGTAGACTACGACGTTCCAGCCGACCTCCAGGATCGGGCCCTCGAGGCTCTCGAGGTCGCCCGAGACACCGGACGTATCAAGAAGGGGACAAACGAGACGACCAAGGCCGTCGAACGCGGCAACGCCTCGCTCGTCTTCGTCGCGGAGGACGTCTCCCCCGAGGAGATCGTCATGCACCTCCCCGAACTCGCCGACGAGAAGGGGATCTCGTGTGTCTTCGTCGACACACAGGACGACATCGGCCACGCCTGCGGCCTCGAAGTCGGGAGCGCGGCAGCCGCCATCGTCGACGACGGTGACGCCGAGGCCGACGTCGAGGACATCGCGACCAAAATCGAGGACCTGCGATAGCGATGAGCGCTGAGGAATCGACTGAGGGCTCGACACCCGCCGAGGTCATCGAGATCGTCGGGAAAACCGGCATGCACGGCGAGGCCATGCAGGTGAAGTGTCGAATCAAGGAAGGGTCGAACCAGGGGCGCATCATCACGCGCAACGCCCTCGGTCCCGTCAGGGTCGGGGACGTCTTGCAGCTCCGCGAGACGGCCCGCGAGGCCGACTCCATCGGTGGTCAATGATGCCACAGACACGCACCTGTGATTATTGCGGTGACGAAATCGATCAGGGAACCGGCACGATGTACGTCAAGAAGAACGGCGAGACGACGTACTTCTGCTCCTCGAAGTGCGAGAAAAACGCCGGACTCGGTCGCGAATCTCGCGACGTTGAGTGGGCCGGGCAGCGCGAGGACGAATGACGGAGCGAACCTTCGTCATGGTCAAGCCGGATGGCGTCCAGCGAGGACTCATCGGGGAGATCGTCTCGCGGTTCGAGGAGCGCGGGCTGAAACTGGTCGGCGCGAAACTGATGCAGATCGATCAGGAACTCGCCGAACAGCATTACGCCGAACACGAGGACAAGCCCTTCTTCGAAGCCCTCACGGGTTTCATCACCTCGGGCCCCGTTCTCGCGATGGTATGGGAGGGACAAGACGCGATCGCCCAGGTCCGGACGATGATGGGTGCGACGGATCCGGCCGAAGCTGCCCCGGGCACTATTCGCGGTGACTTCGGGCTGGACCTCGGTCGGAACGTCATTCACGGGTCGGACACCGAGCCCGGGTCCGCCGAGCGAGAGATCGACCTGTTCTTCGAGGCGGACGAACTCGAGGACTACGATCGCATCGACGAGGCTTGGCTCTACGAGTAGGCAAATTTCAGTGAAAGGCGGTTTTCCGGGGCGGACGAACGACCAGCTATGGAGTTCGAGGTCGGAAAGGGAGGCATCGCCGAACAGTTCGCGGGCTGTCTCGTGAACGCGGCGAGAACGAGTATGGGATCCGGCGTGGCCGGGGCGCTCCGTCGTGGGGAAAGGGGCCCGATCAACGAGGCCGCAATGGAGCAAGGGCCGATCGAAATCGGCGAGGTGGCTGTCACCGACGCGTTCGAACTCGATGCCGAGGACGTCATTCACGCCGCCGCGATACCTCACTTCGGTGACGGCACGGCGAGGGCGAGAGCATCGAGCAGGCAACGAAAAACGCACTCGAAACCGCCGACGAACTGGGCTGTGAGTCGATGATGATCCCGGCTCTCGGGTGTGGGGTCGCCGGGTTCCCCCTCGAGAAGGGGGCCGAAATTATCGGGGAAACCATAGCCGAATTCGAGGCGGAAACGCTCGAGGAGGTGGTGTTCATCGCCTACTCCAACGGGGAGTACGAAGCCGTCGAGCGCGTGACCGAACCGTACCGACACGAGGGGGTCGGTTGAACCCACACCCCTGGCTCGGCCGAACCCTTCACCGGTCTGGCACCGAACGAAACCCAGCAGCCGCCAAAGAAGAGAACCGTGTCAAGGGAATGGGCGATTTTTGCCCCTAGCAATGTTTAGGGTCGTGGGGTTCCTATACACAACCATCGATCGAGGCCACCATGTCACAGAGCACTAACCAAACGCCTCGGTCCCTGGAACTCGGCCTGTCCGTCAGGCCGACACAGGAGTGTCCCGTACGAATGCTCGCACCCAACGTATCAGAAGTCCGTCATCACCCCCACGAGAGGGGGCTCCAGTGTGAAATCCTACTCGCGGGCCAGGATTCGGATTTTCCCCGGCGGTATCACACCTTCAATGACGGTAAGGCCCCCTGTCCGGCGACAATCTTTAGAGAATACGACACCGTACCGAATGTCAAACGCGTCGAGGATGATTCGCTCTTGATCGTCACTCACCCACCGTCCCGTGAAGCCGTTCAGAAGCTATTGAGCGATCTCGAGACCGTCTCCGATCGAGTCGAGATCAAGTGGATCTCCGATTCAGCCGAGACGAGGACGACCTCGGAGCGAACCGTCGATCTCGAGATCTTGACCGAAAAACAGCGGGAGGCCATCGAACTGGCCGTCGAATCGGGGTATTACGACCAGCCACGAGCGACGACAATATCCGAACTGGCAGAGGCCTGCAATATTAGCCAGTCGGCCATGTCACAGCGGCTTCACACGGCCGAGCGGAAATTGCTCCAGAGAATTCTCTCTCAGTAACCCAAGACTCGTCTCTCAACAACCACGGCTCGCTTCTCAGTAAACCTTCGGTAGGTCCGTAGCGGGGTCCAATTATTGGGAGTGAAGCTCGGTCTTCTGTAGACAGTGAGCGATCGAGTGAATCTGCTGGCTTAAAAACTACCGTTGTGTATAAGAAATGCATCTAACGGTGTTTCCGCTCCATTTCTAGGTGCATGGACGAGCGTCATGGCAACGACCGACCCGAGCCGGCAGTGCCGGACGGCGGGACCTCGCGGCGGAACTTCCTGAAAGGGGCCGCCGTCGGGGCCGGCGTCGTCGGGACAGGGGGCACAGCGGGCGTGCTCGCATTGAACAACGAGGATACGGGCCAGTCGGCGAAGGCGATCCCGGCCTCGGAAGGGTATCTGCTCGTCGACCCGGCGAAGTGTACCGGGTGTACGAGTTGCATGATCGCCTGTTCGACGGCCCACGAGGGGAAGGCGAGCCAGTCACTGGCGAGAATCCAGATCACCCAGAATCCCTTCGAAGGCTTCCCGGAAGATATCAGTCAGGAGCAGTGTCGACAGTGTACCTATCCGGCGTGTGTGGAGGCCTGCCCGACGGGCGCACTCGAGGCCGACGAGGAGAACGGCAACGTCCGAATGGTCGACGAGAACAAATGTGTCGGCTGTCAGCGCTGTCTGGCGGCCTGCCCGTATACGCCCCACCGGAACACCTGGAACCACGAGAAGCAGTACGCACAGAAGTGTGATCTCTGTGCGGAGACGCCCCACTGGGATCAAGAAGGCGGCCCGGACGGCTCACAGGCCTGTGTCGAGGTCTGCCCGGTCGGGGCGATCCAGTTCACGGATGAAATCCCGACTCAGGTCGGGAACGAGGGATACCAGGTGGATCTCCGAAGCGAACAGTGGGAGCAACTCGGCCTCTACGGAGGTGAGATCTGATGAACGGACACATGGGGAAGATCCTTCGATTGGACCTGACGAATCGAACGAGTTCGACGATCGACACGAGCGAGTACGAGGAGTGGGTCGGTGGACACGGAATGGGCTCGGCCATCTTCTTCGACCTCGTCGATGACAAGACGGTGGACGCGTTCTCGGCAGAGAACGTCATCACGATGATGACCTCGCCGCTTGCCGGGACGTTGGCTCCAGCTGCGGCGGGGCGTACCGAAGTGCAGGGAATTAGCCCCCAACCCTACCCGACAGAGTGGTTCAGTCGGAGTAATTTCGGCGGACGGTTCGCGGGAATGTTGAAATATGCCGGCTATGACGGGATCGTCATCGAGGGGAAAGCCGACAAACCAGTGTGGGTCAACGTTGTCGACGATGAAGTCACCTTCGAATCCGCCGATTCGCTTTGGGGAATGAGTACGTGGGAAACCCAATCAGAGATATGGAACGAGGTCGATCACGGTGACGGCTGGCAGCACCTGGATTCAGGTCGTGACACGGGCCAAACGACCCAGCCACCAGCCATCGCGACAATCGGTCGGGCGGGAGAGACACAAACCAGAATTGGCGCGATTATACACGACGCGGGTAACGGTGCCGGGAATGCTGGATTCGGTTCGGTCTGGGGCTTCAAGAATCTCAAGGCCGTTAGCGTCCTCGGGACTGGCAGTATCGAGATGGCCGATCCATCCAAATTGATCGAAGATCGAATCTGGTCGGAAACAAACTACGGATATGACCTCGAGGAACCACCGACCCCATCAAACTACTCGTTCCCGGGTGCTCCGGGAAGCGGTGCCAGTTCCATCGTCACAGAACCGAGCCGGGCCACCGGGTGCATGGGCTGTCACAAGAATTGTAGAAAACGCACAGCCAGTACGAGAGGGAATGAAAGTACGTGTGTCGACGTACTTTGGTACGATGCCCATGACAAGGCCGTTCATGGAGAATATACCATCGAAACCGCAAAAGCAGCTGATCTCGCCCAAAAGTTCGGTATCAACACCTACAGTCTCGAAGCAGGCCTGCTCTATTTAAAAGACCTGCACAAAAAAGGGGTCCTTGGACCTGACGCTGAAGTGAAGGCCGACCTTCCGTGGGAGGAATTCGGCGAGGCATCGTTCCCCGCAGAATTAATTCGAAAAATTATCGAACGGGAGGGAATCGGGGCCGATATAGCCGAAGGATTCGCCAGAGCTGCTGAAAAGTGGGGACGGCTTGAAGAAGATTTGGCCTCCGGAATTCTCCCGCTTCAATATTGGGGATACCCACAACACTACGACGCCCGCACCGAGGTCGAATGGGGATACGGAAGTATCCTTGGAGAGCGTGATATTAACGAGCACGACTTCAATTGGGTGGTGTACTGGCAGCCGAGTATCGCAAAGCTCACGGGCACAGATCCGATAATTAGCGCGGAAGATCTTGCAGGCCTTATCAAAGAGAAGACCACCCCATACAACGTCGTGCCGGATTATAGCGATGAGGGTATCTATTCGGAAAACATGGCCCAGTTGGTGGCCTGGCATCGGCATTACACTCGCTTCTGGAAACAGTCGGTGCTCTACTGTGACTGGGCCTACGCCGACTTCGTGAATCCTTACGGAGAGGGAATGTCCGGACTTACTCCGGAAGGCGAGCCAAAATTCTTCAACGACGTGACGGGGATGGACCTTACCTTTGAAGAGGGGATCGAAAAGGGACGAAAGATCTGGAACCTTGATCGGGCCATCTGGACGCTGCAAGGGCGCCACCGAGATCAGGAGGAATTGTCAGAATATACCTACGACATAGGAGCTACTCCAGGGTACACGACGTACGAAGTCCCATACTGGGTTCCGGTTAAAGAAAACGGAACTTGGGAGTTCAAAAACGTTTCCGGGCGAACACTGGACAAACAGAAGTTCAATGACTGGAAGTCGAAATTCTACGAGTTCGAAAATTGGGACACGGAGACAGGACGGCCCACCCGTTCGGCGCTAGAAGATCTCGGGCTCGGAAACGTTGCAGACGAACTCGACGCTGCAAACAAACTTCCGAGGTGATAATCATGCGACTCACACAACCAGAGGAAGCGGTGAAATCCGCGCTCACTGAGGAGGTAGAGTACGAAGAGCACTTCATCGGGCACAAAGCCCATGCGATGGCGGGAAGTTCCAAGATGCGACTCTACTCGCTCGAAGAAGTCCTGAACTTCATCCACGTTGATGATAGGGAGAAACTTCTCGAAACGGGGTCTGGCGGGACCATTGGATATGTCGATTTCGGCGAACTTGCGGATTGGACCAAAAACGTGCTCGGGGACGATGAGTTAGCTTCCGCCATCATTGAAACAGCATCGGACGGCGATAATTACAAAGAACAGGCCGAGGCGGTTTCGAGTCTCATCAACGAGCGACTGGAACAGGCTCGGGAGGACTAAAATAATGCGCTGGAAACGACCCTTGATCACTCTCGGTTTGCTCGTCACCTTCGTCGGCGGGTATCTGTTCGCCGAGAAAGCAGCAGAGCTGTATCTCTGGCAAGCCTTTGAATCCGGATCGTACATCTACGACGTGCTGTTCGAAACGCTGACCTGGGTCCTTCCCGCAACTATCGCGGGAGGACTGTTCTTCGGCGCGATCCACGCCGCCTACTCGGATCCCGAACCCACCATCCGAGAGGGTCTCGTCCGTCGCCACGAGGCTTTCGGGGCCTTCTTCGAGCACTGGGCGGCCACCGTTGGAATGCTTTTTCTCATCGGCTCTGGAGTCTTGCTGGGCTTCCTCTTCGTGCCCCGATTTGTCAGCACGACAGAAACAGTGGGCCTAACGATCAACGTTCACTGGGCAGGAGCGGCCATTCTCTTGTTCGCAGCATCTTACCACCTCGGTGGCCTCATCATGGGAGACCATCGTGAAATCCTGCCAAAATCAGGCGACCTCAAAAACGCTGTCAGAAACGTGGCAAGCTATCTCCGACTGGGCAACGAACCAGAGGCGGAGAAGTACCTCCCGATTCAGCGGGTGAGTTACCTGATCTGGGCAGGGTTGATCGCCGTCGTCGCGATAACGGGGCTCGTGAAAGCTGCTGACTACCCCTGGGAGGTTGGTGGGGGGTTGATGTCGGCGATGACATATTTGCACGATATCTTTGCCCTGTTCACCATTCTGTTTCTGGTTGCACACGTCGGAGCTGTCCTCATGCCGTCGCACCTCCAGCAGCTCCGGTCCCAGATCACTGGATGGATACCAATAGAATACGTTCGGTCCCACCACTCACGATGGCTCCCAGAACAGACTGGATCTAATAAGTCAAAGAGTGGAGGCGATTGATAAAAACCACATGCAATCGGTACTTCTCGTCAACGCCCCGGTCGGTGAAACCTCGGCAGGTAGCCATGCAGCCCTCCACCCGCCGCTCGGTCTCGGGTATATCGGAGCCGTCCTTCGAGAGCGCGGCCACACTGTTTCAGCGCGTGACCTGAACGTGACCGGAATGAGTGGGGCTGTCGTCGAACGGGCGGTCAAACGAAGCGACGCGGATGTCCTCGGCATCTCGGCCCACACGGAAACCTATCCAAACGCGCTCGAAATCGCTCGCACAGCCACTGACGTGAACCCGGACCTGACTGTCTTGCTGGGCGGTCCCCACGCCAGCGTGAACGACGCGGAAGCAGCCACAGTCGAGGCAATTGACTACGTCGTCCGGGGTGAAGGAGAACTGACCACGGCTGAGCTGGTCAAGACGATCACTGAACGGAGCGATCCAGAAGCAGTCGACGGGATCACGTTCGAGCGGGACGGCCAACTGATCCAAACACCCGACCGACCGTATATTCAAGATCCGACCGAACTCCCGTTTCCAGCCCGTGATCTGTTCCCGCTAGAACTGTACCAACATCCGGGTAACATGCTCTTCTCAAGAGGGGGATGTCCGTTTCAGTGCCATTTCTGTGCGGTCAACAACATCTGGGGCGATGGAATGCGCCGATACAGAGCAGTTGAGGACGTTCTCGAGGAAGTGAAGTTACTCGTCGATAAATATGGGTTCAAGCAGATCAACTTCGCGGACGACACGTTTACCCTTCGACGAGACAGGACAGAAGCGCTACTCGCAGAACTTCGGGACCTCGATACGCGGCACTCCTGGAATTTCACATGCTCGACGCGAGTAGATCTGGTCGACGGAGATCTCTTGGAGACCCTCGCCAAAGCGGGGTGTTCCGGAATTCAGTTCGGGGTCGAGGCGGGCTCCCAAAAGATCCTCGATTCGATCGGGAAGAAAATCTCGCTGACAGAAGCCAGGGATGCAATCGAAGCCGCTGTCGACCTCGACATGGACGTCCTGGCTTCCTTCATGTTTCCACATCCTGACGATACGGAAACGACGATACGCCAGCAGGCTGCCTTCATGCGAGATATCAAAGACACTGGGGCCGCGATTTCACTGGCCTTCACCACCCCGTATCCGGGAACAGTGTACGACGAATACGTGAAAAACGGCGATATCGAAGTGAGAGCCGATAGCTATGACGAATACGACGCCAAGCACCTTATAATAGACACGAAGAACCTCTCCTTCCAAGAGGTAGAACGGCTGAGGGACGAAGTCATCGAAAAAAGTGGGCTCAAGAAACGTACGTCCACGACGACAGCGACTGGGCCCTGATTAGGTCCACTTCAGCACCAACAACCGCTCGAACGGAAACGACTCCTCCCTGACCGTCTCGACTTCGA
>JBDGUI010000030.1:0-47565 GCA_042216015.1 Halodesulfurarchaeum sp.
GAAACTCTGCTCCAGCTTTGAACGTATCGGCTAAGCCGGTGAAGGGATTTGAACCCTTGACCTAATCCTTACGAAGGATTCGCTCTACCAGTCTGAGCTACACCGGCGCGGACAGTGATCCGTATTCGCAGTGCATGAATAAGACTTGCGATCGGTCGAGATTCCCCGCAGGCATCGGGATTGTGGATCGCCGCTATGGCTGTTTTCGGGTCAATTCAACGTCGAGGACGACGTTCACCTCGTGGGGCGCGTAGGTTCGCACCTCGTGTCGGGTCAGGACATCGACTTCGCAGGACGGTTCGGCCGCAGACCGAATGGCCTGCTCGCCCGGTTCGAACGGAGCGGACTCGTGCTGGATGTCGTAGTAGTGAATGACGGCCCGCTCGCCCACGAGACGAACGGCGGTGTCGAGGAATTCGTCCGCGGAGTGGGGCAGGTTCATGACGATCCGGTCGGCCCAGCCTTCGTAGTCAGATGCGACGTCCCGGACGTCGCCCACGATCCCGGTCACCCGGTCTTCGACCCCATTGCGTCTGGCGTTCTCGCGGAGGTACTCGATGGCGATCTCGTTCACGTCCGTCCCGACGACCGTTGCCCCTCGCTGGGCCATCGGAATCACGAACGGGCCGACGCCGGCGAACATGTCGAACGCGTGCTCGTGGGACTCGACCTGCTCGATGACTCGATGGCGCTCGGTCGCCAGCCGTGGGGAGAAGTAGACCGAATCGAGGTCGAGTGCGAACTCAGCTCCGTACTCCCGATGGATCGTCTCCGTGGTGGATCCTCGAAGGATCTCCCAGTCGCGTGTCCGGGTCCGACCCTTGATCTTCGAAGCGCGGTTGAGCACCCCGTCGATCGGGAGGTCGGAGTCCCACAGCGACGCGGCGATCTGTTCGGCACGCTCGGAGTCGTCCTCGTCGATGATGGCCAACCGACCGAGTCGCTCGTAACTCGGTGACTCGCCGAGGACGTCCGCCGGCATGGTCTGTGTGTCACGCTCGGGCGGCTCGTGGGGGACCACAGTCAGATCTGGCGGGACAGCTCCCGGATCCGCGATCGGAATGAAGACGAACTCCCCCTCGACATCGAGATCCCACTGCTCGGCGAGCAGGTTCGCCTCCGCGAGTCGCTGGCGCGTCGACTCGCCCTCGGCGCGTTTCACCCGGACGCAGGGGACCGACATGACTCACGCTGCGGTCCGGACCGGCTTACACGTGGCGCTTTCCCGGGGTCGAAACGCCTACCCCGGTTCCCGTCGGAGTCGACGTATGCTCACATTCGTCGGACTCGGCCTCTACGATGAACGCTCGGTCACGATCGAGGGCCGGGACGCAATTCGGAACGCCGAGAGCGTCTTTGCAGAGTTCTACACGAGCGAGCTGGTCGCCGCACGGGTCGAGGATCTGGAGGCCTATCACAACGTCGAGATCCAGGTCCGTGACCGCGCTGGAGTCGAGCAGGAACCGAAACCGATCCTCGACGCCGGGGCGGAGGGGCCGGCTGCGTTTCTCACGGCTGGCGATCCGACCGTCTCGACGACCCACGTCGACCTGCGTCTCCGGGCTCACGATCGAGGAATCGAAACCCGGATCGTCCACGCACCGACGGTACAGACGGCCGCAAGCGGATTGACGGGGCTCCAGAACTATCGGTTCGGCAAGGCGACGACGATACCGTTTCCCTGGGCTCACGGGGGTGATGACGTCCCGGATTCGGTGATCGAAACGATCGAGGAGAACCTGGAGCGGGGCCTTCACACCGTCGCGTATCTCGATATCAAGGCCGAAACGTCGGAGATGCTTGCGGGGGAAACCGCGGCGGGTCTTCTCGCCGAACACTGGCGAGGTGACGTCCTGGGGGTCGTCGTTGGGAGGGCCGGGAGTCCGGACCCAGTCGTGGAAGCTGACCGACTCGATGCGCTCTCGGAGCGGTCGTTTGGCCCACCCCCGCACCTCCTGGTGATTCCCGGAGACCTGCACGTGATCGAACAGGAGGCCCTCGAGGCGTTTGCCAACCCTCCCTCGGCGGTATTCGAGTGACGAGCGGAGCCGTTCACCGGCGAGCAACGATGCGGAGCACGTCTTCGTCCTCGAGGACGTGATCCCGGCCCACCTGTTGCTCGTCGTGTTTCGCACTCGGTCCGGTCACCCGCGCGAAGCGAAACCGTTCGTCGAAGGTGCCACCGAGTTTCGAGATGGCGTCGTCGACTGTTTCGCCCCGACGGAGGATGAGGGGTTCCTCGTAATCGACGCCCCTGCCTGGTTTGTCCATGTATATCCGGATGAGTTCGAGTTCCTCCCAGAGTCGTTCTTTGAGCGTATCGAGACCACGCTCCTTCTCCGCGCTGATGAAGATCGCCTCCTCCGGGTCGACGTCGTGATCCCGGAGATTCTCCCGCATCGTCTGGGCGTAGGATCTGTCGATGAGATCGACCTTGTTCACCACGGTGAGCGAGGGTACATACACCCGATTCTCCATGATTCCGTCGACGAGCGTGTCGATGTCAGGATCGCCACGAATGGTGACCGAGGCGTTGACGTAGCCGTGCTCACGGAGCACGCTCTTGATCGTCTCCTCGTCGAGGGAGAGTTCCGAGGAGGCGTTGACGTCGATCCCGTCTTTGCCCTTCTTGCGAACGGTGATCGAGGGCGGTTCGGTGTCGATTCGGATGTTGTTCCGGTACAGTTCCTCGGCCAGCGGATCGTACTGGTGGATTTCGAAGGCCGATAGCATGAAGACGACGAGATCGGCGGTCCGGATCACCGAGAGCACCTCTCTCCCGTCGCCTCGGCCACCGGCGGCCCCTTCGATCAATCCTGGCACGTCGAGAAGTTGGATGTTCGCTCCCCGGTAATCGAGCATTCCCGGGTAGACGTCGAGGGTCGTGAAATCGTAGGCACCGACCTCGCTCTCGGCGTTGGTGAGCGCGTTGATCAGGGTGGACTTTCCGACGCTGGGAAAGCCCACGAGGGCAACCGTGGCGTCCCCCGATTGCTCGACGGCGTAGCCGCCACCCCCGCTGCTCGATTCCTGCTGTGAATCGAGCTTCTCTCGTTTTTCGGCGAGCTTGGCCTTGAGACGCCCGATATGTGCCTCGGTGGACTTGTTGTAGGGAGTCTCGGCGATCTCCTCCTCGAGTGCCTCGATCTCCTCTGCAAGTCCCATTACCTGCCGGTATTCGACAGGAGCCGAAAAGCTTGTCCAATCCATTCGGCGCAGCGAGTGACCGCCGATTCTTTCCGGAAAAGACAAGGGTTAAACCCGATCATCGACTGGCTGCCAATATGGCTGAAACGATCGAAATCCTCGTCGCTGGCGGCGAGGCCGATCCGGGCCCACCACTCGGGCCAGAGCTGGGGCCGACCCCGGTCGACGTCCAGGCGGTCGTCCAGGAGATCAACGACGAGACTGCCGCGTTCGACGGGACGGAGGTTCCCGTCACGATCGAGTACGAGGAGGACGGATCCTTCTCCATCGAGGTCGGGGTACCCCCGACGGCAGCACTCATCAAGGACGAGGCGGGTTTCGAGACGGGAAGTGGCGATCCAGAAACGAACTTCGTCGCAGACCTCTCCATCGAGCAGGTAAAGACGATTGCCGAACAGAAGCTTTCGGACCTCCTGTCCTACGAGGTGAAGGCCGCGGCCAAGGAGGTCGCCGGCACCTGTGTCTCTCTTGGCGTCACGATCGAGGGCGAGGACGCCCGGACGTTCAAACAGCGCGTCGACGACGGCGAGTACGACGACGTGCTCGAGGCCTGAAACGGTTCCCGGCGGTTCGACGGGTTTAAGTTGGCCTCGACACCTTTCTCCACCCGAGACAGGCATCGCCTGTTTCACTGACCCGTAGGAGATCTGACCTGAGAGGGTCGTGGACTACGGAGGTGAAAAATGGCAGACTCTGCTATCGAAGAGGCCGTAAATCGCGCACTCGAGGAGGCCCCGGAGCGAGCGTTCCGGGAGACCGTCGACCTCGCAGTCAACTTGCGCGACATCGACCTGAATGATCCATCGAATCGTATCGACGAAAGCGTCGTCCTCCCGGAGGGGACCGGTCAAGAGACATCGATCGTAGTGTTCGCGACCGGCGAGACCGCCGTCCGGGCCGAAGATGTCGCCGAGGAAGTCCTCGACGAGAGCGATCTCGAGGACCTCGGTGACGACGACGATGCTGCAAAGGACCTCGCGGACGAAACCGACTTCTTCGTCGCCGAAGCGGCGATGATGCAGGACATCGGCCGGTATCTCGGGACCGTACTGGGGCCCCGAGGGAAGATGCCGACCCCCCTGCAGCCCGACGACGACGTCGTCGAAGTCGTGAACCGAATGAAAAACAGCGTCCAGCTCCGCAGCGGCGACCGGCGCACGTTTCACACGCGCGTCGGCGCCGAGGACATGAGCGCAGCGGAAATCGGCGATAATATCGACGTGATTCTCCGCCGATTGCACGCGGATCTCGAAAAGGGCCCGCTCAACGTGGATTCGGTCTACGTGAAGACCACGATGGGCCCGGCCGTGGAGGTGGTCTAGATGACGGCCGAAGCCGACCACACGACCGAACACGTCCCCGAGTGGAAGAAGCGAGAGGTCGACGAACTCGTCTCGGTGATCGAGTCCCACGACAGCGTGGGCATCATCGACGTCGAGGGGATTCCGAGCCGGCAGCTCCAGGAGATGCGAGCCGAGCTCTACGGCACGGCCGCCCTCCGCATGAGCCGAAATACGCTCCTTCGACGGGCACTCGACGAAGTGGACGAGGGCCTCGAGGACCTCGTTCCGTACCTTTCGGGCCACGTGGGCCTGGTCGGAACGGACGAGAACCCCTTCACGCTGTACCAGAAGCTCGAGCAGTCAAAGACGGCGGCCCCGATCAGCGCGGGAGAGATCGCCCCGAAAGACATCGTGATCGAGGAGGGGGACACGGGAATGGCCCCCGGCCCATTCGTGGGCGACCTTCAGAACGTGGGCGCGGCCGCTCGCATCGACGAGGGGTCGATCAAGGTCCTCGAAGACAGCGTCGTCGCCGAGGCTGGCGATCGGGTCACACAGGACCTGGCCGGCGTGCTCGGCGAACTCGGCATCGAGCCGAAGGAGGTCGGTCTCGATCTTCGTGCCGTGTACGCTGACGGCGTGCTCTTCGAGTCCGAGGAACTCGAGATCGACGTCGAGGAGTTCCGGGCGGACTTCCAGTCCGCGGCAGCTGCAGCCCATAACCTGGCCGTCAACGCCGCGATCCCGACGACGGAATCGATGCCCAGCCTCCTGGCGAAAGCAAGCGGAGAGGCCAAGAGCCTCGGCCTGCAGGCCGCAATCGAGAGTCCGGATCTCATGGACGATCTGGTCTCGACGGCAGACGCCCAGGTTCGGGCGATTGCCTCCCGGATCGAGGATACGGAGGCCCTGCCCGATGAACTGGCTGACATCGAGGCACCGACCGGGGCCGAGACAGCCGAATCGACGGAATCGACCGACGACCAACCCGACGAGGCGAACGCCGACGACGAAATCGAAACAGACGAGGACGATGACGAGGACGCCGGTGGCGAGGGCCTCGGAGCGATGTTCGGATAACACCCATGGAATACGTATACGCAGCACTCATCCTGAACGAAGCCGACGCAGAGATCAACGAAGACAACCTGACTGACGTGCTCGAGGCAGCCGGCGTGGACGTCGAGGAGTCCCGCGTCAAGGCCCTCGTCGCCGCTCTGGAGGACGTCGACATTTCGGAGGCAGTCGAACAGGCCGCCGCAGCCCCGGCCCCCGCCGCGGGCAGTGGGGCCGCGGAGGCGGCGAGTGGCGAGGAAGAAGCTGACGAGGAAGAGGCCACAGAAGACGAGGAGGAAGCGGAAGCCGAAGAGGAAGAGGAGGAAGCCTCGGGCGAGGGTCTGGGCGACCTCTTCGGATAGATCGGGACCACCGGCCATTTTTCGATTCATCACTTCCCGAAGCGACAGCGCGGAAATGTGCACGGTTGCGATCGATCCCTGAACGTTCACTTACGACCGGATCTGTCACTCAGTACAGGTCCACGCATCCCCGTCGGGAAACTTTTCGAGCGATTTCCGCCAGCCATCGAGCACGACAAATCGTTCTTTTCGGCGGCGTTCGAGACAGCGAAGCAATCTGGCAGCCCACATGAGTTTCCGACGTTTGGCTTTCGAAACCGTCTCGTCTCCGAACGCCCAGCCCGGAAAGGCGAGTGTCCGGGCCCCGAAGTGATCGGCGAGAAAGGCGGCTCTATCCCCGTCGGTGAATCCGCCGAAGTTGGAGACGCCGTCGGTGGGTTCGACCTGGGTGGTTCCAAGAACCTGCTCGATTGGAAACTGTGGGAGGTACTCTCGGATTTCGTTCATGTTGTCCCCGTGTGCATGCACCGCGACTGGGACTCCATCCTTCGCGAGCGAAATCGCTGTCTCCGGTGTTCCATCGAGGTCCGTGACGACGAGATCCGGTTGAATGCCGGCGGCCTCGAGCACTGCGGCCCCGTCTGACACCCCGATCACCTGGCTTGCCGTTCGAACGGCGTCGAGTTCCTCCTCGAGGGTCCGGCTTCCCCCGGCAACTGCGACGGCCCGATCGTCGAAATCAAGACGGTCGAAATCGAAGGGTCTGACGTACTCGGCCAACAGATCTCGTGCCTGCCGATCCGCTGCAGGATCGTAGCCGAAATCGGCCACGATGCGCTCGTAGATCGGCTCCCACGTCTCGTGGTCCATGGACATCACTACGCGGTCAAAATATGTAGGAACCCTGGTTCGAGCCGGAGACCCCGACCGTTTGTACCCCTACCCAAGGGGTCCGGCCTCCAATCACCCGATTTAACCCCATCCGGTATAAGTTTTCTTGTTGTCAGCGCACGATCATGGTTGTTGGCGGACCGATCTACCCACGTTCCCGGGTGGCTTTTTGCCCCGGGCACACCTATCTGGGCACGATCATGGAATTCGTGAGTCGAACCCAGACGGCAACGTTCCACAGCCCACTCGAGGATTTCGCCGAAACCGACGTCGAGATCGAGGTTCGGGCGGATCCACTCACGGGTCGACAGACCAGGATCGTCCCGGACTCGTTCGTCGAACCCGAGGAAACACCGGACCTGCCCGAGTCTGTCACCGATAGCGAGGGGTGTTTCTTCTGTCCCGGAACCGTCGAGGAGGCGACGCCGACCTACGCCGACTTCGTGGGGTACGATCGGGGTTCGGTCGGGGAGGCAACCTCGTTTCCCAACCTGAACCCGTATGGCACTCACTCGAACGTCGTGGTCCTCACGGAGGACCATCACGTTCCACTCGGTGAGCTCTCAGCCGAGATCCTCGCCGACGGACTCAGTGCGGCCCTCGACTACGTCGGGGCAGTCTTCGACGACGATCCCGACGCAAGCGTTGCATCCATCAACATGAATCTGCTGCCATCGGCGGGGTCGAGCATCATCCACCCCCACGTCCAGACCCTCGTCGACGACCGGGGAACGAACACCCAGCAGGCACGCATCGCCGGTGCCCGAGAATACCTGGATCGGACGGGGACCAAGTATTTCTCCGCCCTGCTCGACGCCAGTCGTGACACGGATCGCTACGTCGGGTCAGTCGGTGACGTCGAGTGGATCGCCCCGTTTGCCCCCAGACACCATCGCCACGTCCGCGGCATCGGGCCAGCAACTGGACCGCTCGATTCGGACGCAGAGGTCGTGGAGTCCTTCGCGACGGGGATCGCCAACGTGGCTGGACAGTATGCTGACACCGGGCTCAACAGTTTCAACTTCGGGCTCCATCTCGTCGATGACGACGCAGTCCGTCCGCACGTCGATGTCGTTGCCAGAGCCCCCTTCGAGGATTACGGGTGGAGTGATGCGACCTTCTTCGAGACGATTCACGACGAGTCCGTGATCGACATCCCACCGGAGGAGTACGCCGATTCGATCGCCGCGTACTTCTGAACCTCTCGCCAGTGAGAACTGGCGTGAGACTGACGACGGCGGCTTTTTGACCGGGGGCTTCCAGGAGACGGTATGAACGGGCTCGCCGACCCCGATGGAGAGAGGCCCCCCGCTGTCGTCGTTGTGGACGCCCAGACGCCCGGGAACGTCGGTACTATCGCGAGGGCCATGAAAAACTTCGGGTTTGCCGATCTCCGGCTCGTCGATCCGCCGGAACTCGATCCGGACGGTGAGGCCTACGGCTATGCGGGCCAGGCGAGGGAGGACGTCTTACCGAACGCGACCGAGACGACCTTCGAGGAGGTCATCGAATCGTTTCACACGATCGGGTTCACCGCCGTGACCAACGAGGACGGGTCGAGTCACGTTCGATTTCCGTTCAAGACCCCCAGCGAACTCGCGGAATCACTGGCCGGTCCTCGTGGAAAGACGGCACTCGTCTTCGGACGAGAGCCGACTGGATTGCACAACGAGGAACTCGCCAAACTCGACGAGATCTGTGCGATTCCCGCGAACGCGGAGTACCCGGTGCTGAATCTCGGCCAGGCTGCAATGATTGCGCTTTACGAACTCCGCGATCTCGCTCTCGGTGAGACTCAACTCCCCGATCGCGAGCCCTCGCTCGCGGATCCGGCGGACGTCGAGCGGTTTTTCGAGCACGTGAACCGCTTTCTCGCACACATCGAATATTCGGAAGAGAAACGTGCGAAGACCCTTCGCCTCGTCCGGCGAGTGATCGGCCGGGCGAGACCGACCGGCCGAGAGTTGACCACGCTCCGGGGGGTTTTGCGACGGGCCAGTTCGGATCGGATGGGAGAGGAGTGATCAGCGATCCCGGCCGCCCTTCGAGAGAGACGGATCGCCTCGAGTGATCCGTCGCTCTGCGACCGTGGATACGATCTCCCTGCCGGTCTCGAGCACCCTGGCGTAGGGGGCGTCCAGTATTTTGACGACCAGATCGCGGCGGATCGCCGTGAACCCGAGCATGATGAGCACGAAACCCGCGATCATCGTCTGTGTGATGGCCTGTCCGAGCAGTAGCCAGGCCACGAGGGCCGCCGTCATCGGTTCGAGATACCCCACGAGATTGAGGTGTGACGGTCCCACTCGGTCCAGCAGAGTGAAGTAGATCAGATAGGCGAGGATCCCCGAGAAGAGGATCAAGTAACCCAGGGACAGCCACCCCGTCCTGGTGATCTCGAGGGCGGTCAACGACTCGCCCCGGAGCTGACCGGCGCCGAGGAGAATGACCGATCCGCCGAGCATGGCCCACCCCTGGATGCTTTCGATCGGGAGTCCCGACCGAACCCGACGGGAGAGCACGCCACCGGCCGCGAAGCTCGCGGCGGCGAGAAGGACGAGGCCGATGCCCTTGAGGTGGGCGACGTCCAGGCTGCCGGGGTCGGGCTGGGCGATGATCACGACGCCCACGAGCCCAAGCACGAATCCGATACTTTCGTGTGCCCGTGGAAAACCCTGTTCGAGGGCGAGACTCGCGAACACGAGCGTCAAAACCGGTGAGAGGCTGAGGACGATCGAGGCTACGGCCCCAGAGACGATCTGTTCTCCGAGGTAGAGGAACGCGTGATTGGCGAAGATCATGAAGACCGCAACGATAGCGATCAGCGTGAGATCGGTTCGATTCCGCGGGAGGATGACCGTCGCCGACATAACGGCGAGGCCCATGATGAGCGTCCCGGCCGCCAGGTATCGAATGCCTGCGAAGGACAGGGGCGGAAATTCGTGTAGACCGACTTCGATGGCCACGAACGACGTTCCCCACAGAACCGCCAGGAGGAGAAACATCCCGACTGTTCCCCGGGGACCACGGAGGAAATCAGAGAGTGTCATTGTATACTCTCAAATATAGCCTATCCTTTAAGGCTTTCTACAAGCGAAGGAAAAATAATAAAAACGGACACGAGAATGTGGATATGAGTGAAGAATGGTTCGAGTAGGTGGCTGCTATTGCGTTGCAATCGAATGATCCTCAGTTGGGAGTGGAAGATGCAACTGGAGAAACAACCCCATATGACGGGCCGGTCACTCTACTGATTTTTCGGGACCAGAACCGCGGAAAGAGACGATAGGTTAACTAAACGGGACCGTAAACAGGGCCAGCATGGACGAACGCGACGTCGCCATCCTCAAGGCAATCTCCGACCTCGGCACGGGGAGTCCCGATCGCATTCACGAGGAGACCGACATTCCCGTCTCCACGATTCACTATCGGCTCAACAACCTCCGAGAGGAGGGGATCATCGACAATGATCTCTACGATTTCGATCACGAGGCACTCGGACTCGGCGTCACGATCATCGTCGAGGTGCTGGCGAATTACGACGGCACCTCCGAGGACGTCCAGGAGGCCCTCTTCGACATCGAGGGAGTCACCCAGGTGTTTTTCACGATGGGGGAGACTGACTTCATCGTTCTCGCCCGATTGCCGGATTCGGACAGCGTCGAGCGGCTCATCAGGGATTTCGAATCGATTCCGGAGGTGTCCCGAACCACATCGACGTTCGTCATCTCGACGATGCGGGACGAATCACGCGCACCGGCGACCTACGAACTGGACACGCTCATCGACGCGTTAGTCGAGTGAGAAATCGTTCTCTGAAAGGGTCCGCTCGACGTAGAGCAGGCTCACCAGCCCGAGGATGATGATCGTGTAGGCGACTGCCGCGAGCAACGCGTCCTTGACGGTCGGGTATTCCGACGTTCGGAAGATGATGACCTTCCGGACCATGGCGATCACGCCGGTATAGATCACCAGCCGAACGATCTGTCGCGTATCGTTCTGTTTGACATAGGCGACGACGGTCTGATAGACCTCCACGATGATGAGCAACAGCAATCCAGTCTCGATGAAGCCGATCACCACGTGGGGATTCGTGATCCCACCCGTCGGGACCGTCAACGCGATCTGGTAGGCGAGGTCGATCACCCCAATGCCGAAGAGCAACGCGAAGAGTCCGGCCGCTGCCAGTTCGACGATCTTCACGAACTGACCGATCACCCGGGAGATCCGATTCGTCGTGGAGATCCTCCTTTCCGAACCACCTTCGCTCGTGTCCTCATCGGTCATCTCGTCACTCGATCGAAATATCGGGATCACCCCTCCTAAAAGGAGGGGTCGGGTACCCATCAACCAGGAAAACGGGTTAGTCGTATCGCTCGATCTCCTCTCGAAGCACCTCTGAAACGATTTCCCCGTCAGCCTTCCCCCGCAGCTCGTCCATCGCCTCACCCATGAGTCCCGAAAAGGCGCCCATGCCCTCCGATCGAACCTGGTCGGCGTTTCGGTCGATCACCGCCCTGACGGCCTCACGCACCGCCGATTCGTCGACCCCGCCGACCCCAGCAGCCTCGATCGCTTCGTCCACGTCACAGTCGGACGATTCCGCGAGAACGCGCAGTACGGGTCCGATCCCCTCCTTTGCGAGCTCGCCGTCGCTGACGGATTCGAGGACCGACACGAAGTGGTCTTCGGTCAGGTTCCCGACGGGGACGCCGTCCCGGCGAAGTTCCGTCGTCGTGGATTCGACTGTCGTCGCCGCGAGAGACGGATCGACACCCGCCTCGACGCTCCGCTCGAATGCCGGGAAATTGCGACCGAAGGCGACCTGCTCGGCCAGTCCCGGATCGAGGCCGTAATCCGCCACGTACCGGTCGACCCGCTCCTCGAGCAGTTCCGGCGTTTCGATGTTCCCTGGGTCGATTTCGACCGGTGGCACGTCCGTCTCCGGATACATTCTCGCGGCCCCCGGGAGTGGCCGCAAGTATGCGGTCGTTCCGTCCTCGTTGGCGTCACGCGTTTCCTCCGGAACGCCCCGAATGGCGGCTTCGGCCCGTTCGGCCGCGGCTTCGATCGCCCTGGAAGCAGTCTCCGAATCGGCCGCGACCAGCGCAACCGCATCGTCGTCGGACGCCTCGACGGCCTCCCTGAGGGCCGAGACGTCGCTGTCGCTGATTCCGTACGCCGGCAACTCGTCGGTGTGGAAGATGCCCCCAGCCCCGTTTCGCCTCGCGTGATCCGAGAGTTCGGTTCCGAGACGCCGATCGGGCTGGATTTCGCGTCCGAGTAACCCATCGAACCCGGCAAGGCGAACGGCTTTGACGGCCCCTCCCGTCGAGAGTGCATCCTGGATGACCCCGGATTCGGTGTCCTCGAAGACGGCGGTGACGTCCTGTGGATCACCGACAGCACCACCCCGTTCCTGAAGCTCGGTCGCGATTTCGAGGAGGGTTGCCTGTCTGTTCACCTCGCCGCGGACGATATCCTCGATCCCATCGAGGTCCTGGACTCCCTTCACCTCGACGCGGGCTCCCTCCTCGATCGAGACGTTGACGTCCTGTCTGATGGTTCCGAGGCCGCGTTTGACCGCCCCCGTCGACCGGAGAATCATCCCGATCCGGGCGGCGGCCTCCCGGGCCTGCTCGGGACTCGTGATGTCCGGTTTCGTCCCAATCTCGACCAGTGGCACCCCGAGTCTGTCGAGCGAGAAAACGACCCCCGAATCGGTCTCTTCGATCCGTCTCGCTGACTCCTCCTCGAGCATGAGGTCCTCGATGCCGACGGTTCCCCCGTCGGTCTCGATCTCGCCATCGGTGGCGATCAAGGACGTCCGCTGGAACCCGGACGTATTCGAGCCATCGATCACGACCTTTCGCATGGGGTGGACCTGATCGACCGGCGTCATCGAGAGCAGCTGGGCGATTTCGAGGGTCGTCTCGATCGCCTCCTCGTCCATCGGGTGGGGCGGTTCGTCGTCCTCCTCGACCAGGCAGGTCGTATCGTAGCTCAGGTACTCGAACTCCCGGTCCAGGCGACTTTCCTCGAGTGCTGCCTCGTCGATTTCGCCGAGTTCGCTCGCCGTCGGGTGGAGATATCGATGAAATCGGCGGACGGCCGCTGCCTCATCTCGTTGGGTCGTCGGACAATTACAGAAGAGCTTCGTGTCGGTATCGAGTTGCTGGTGAATCTCGAGACCGGCGAGCAGCCCCAGGTCGTCGGGATCGAACTCGGTCATTGTCTGATCGTTGTTGTGGAGGGTTAAAATCGTTCAGACTCCGATCGTCAGGTCGGGACTGTCTCGGGGTCGCGCAATCCGAGTGAGATGAGGAGCCGATCGGCAACCTGCTCTCGAAGCCGTTCGGCCTCGTCCTCTCCGATGTCGATTGCCCGGGCCTCCGGAGAAACGAAACCCGCCGAACTGGCCGTGTCGATGACGACCGTGCCGAGGTGCCACCGTCGCTGAAAGAGCGTCCGCCGGTCGATGACCGTCTGCACCCGGTCGACCGGGACGACGTGTGTGCGTCGGCGCCAGAACCCCGTGCGCGTCCGGACGTAGTCCGCTGATAGTTCCCACCCCCGGTGAATCCATTTCTTCCGTGCCGCGATCGGGACCGCCGCGTAGAGAACGGCGAGACCGTACCATGGAAACGGCATCACCACTCGGCTCACCACGACGCCGATCCCGAGCAGCGTCGTCACGAGAATCCCGTATCTGAACGCGTATCGGCGTTTTGCGACCGGGGCCGGGCGGGTGAAATCGAGTTCGCCAAAGGGTTCGACCTCGCGGGCCAGCTCGAGCAGGTCTTCCCGGCTGGCCAGTGGAACGGCCGACTCCGAGTCACTCGCCGACCCCGGACCGTATCCGGCCGTCTCGATGGCGAGTGAGGCATAGCCGAAGTGACGCATCGGGAGATTTTCCTCGATTAAAACCGTCTGTATCTTCCCCTCCGGTATGCTGCCGTCGTACCGCTTGAGGAGGCCCCGCTCGTATCGAAGTTCCTCCCCAACCCGCGTGAGGGTAAATCCGTAGTACCCGACGAACCTGGCAAAGGCGCTGAGTAGCCACATCGCGCTCCCCACGGCCATGAATACGAACAGACCGAAACCAACGATGATGACTGGTGTGAGTCCCTTCACGTACTCCGAAAGGAACGGGGCACCGAACGGGACCACGACGAAGAGCACCGAGGCGACCCGTGGATCGAACGAGAGCAAACTGTAGAGGACGAGCGATTCGTCGTCCAGGGAGAAGACGACCTCGGCCTCGGATGCCGCCGCAGATTTGCCCGTGACGGTCTCCGCTTCAGCGTCGCCCGTTTCGGCGGCCCCCTCGAGTCGTCGCTTACGGGTTCGGATGCCCTCCTGGAGCCGCTTGGCCTCGGGAACCGAGACGAACTGGAGTGACGCCTCCGTGTCACTGCCACCGGCGGTTTCGATGCCGACCGCGGTAATGCCCAGCACCCGCTGGACGATCGACCGGGTCATGTCCACGTTCTGGATCCGGCCGAGGGGGATCTCCCGCTTTCGACGGAAGAGCACTCCCGAGTCGATGTTCAACGTTTCCTCGGTCAGTTCGTAGGCGAACAGTCTGTACCGAAGCACCTCGTAGCCGATCGCGCCAAGCCCGAGGAGGACCGCCAGAATCACCCCAACAGGGATCCAGTCGGGGGCGACGTCCATACCCCGAAGCGGTTCCTGCACCATGGAGCCGAAAACGGATCCCGCAATCGCGAGGCCGAGAGCTCTCGATCCGCCCCGAATCGGCACGGTGAGAGGATGGAGTTTAGACGCCATCGTCTGCGTCGTGTTCGCCAGCAAGCGTGCGGAGTTGTTCCTGCAGGGACTCGGCTCGGTCGGGAACCAGTCCGGGGATCGTCACGTCCGCCCCCCGCGAGCCCGCGGTGTACACCACGATCCGGCTGAGTCCGATGGCCCGCTCGAGCGGGTTCCGCTGGGTGTCGATGTGCTGGACCCGCACGTACGGAACCACCGTCCTGACCCGCGTCAGGACGCCTCGATGGAGGAAGAGGGCGTCCGATCGAACCTCGAAGTGCCACAGTCGAAAACGGAGATGCGCGTGGAGGACCAATACGCCGGTCACGGCGACGAAGATCCCGATCGCGAGCACCGGCTCTCGATCGAACCAGTAGAGGATCCCGGCACCCAGCACCCCGAGGAGGCCACCAACGAACAGGGCGAGGAGTGCCCAGATGAGTTGCACGCGGGGATTGAGACGTTCCATGAGTGAGGTAGCGGCGTGCTGCCCCTTCAAAGAATGGGTCACGGGGCCGAGATTCACGCGAGAAACTCACACGTCCCCCTGTCGGGAGAACTCGAATCGGTCCGCCGATTTCAGTCCGTCAGAATTCCCGGTTCCGTCATCGCCAGGGGGTCGATGACGTCTTCGGCCTCGTCCTCGGTCAGGTACCCTCTGTCGATGGCGACCTCGCGAATCGATCGCCCCTCGGCCAGCGCGACCTTGGCGACCTCCGTGGCGGCATCGTATCCGATGGCCGGATTCAGTGCCGTGGCGAGTGCCAGGCTCCGTTCGACCTGTGTGGCACAGACCTCCTCGTTTGCCTCGAGTCGGGCAACGAATCGGTTTCCGAAGGTCTCTGCGCCGTTTGCGAGCAGCCGTGCGGACTGCAGGAACGTCGTGGCGATCACCGGCTTGTACAGGTTGAGATCGAGTTGACCGGCGGCCCCGCCCTTCGCGACGGTGGCGTCGTTTCCGACGATCCGGGCGTGAACCTGGTTGACGGATTCGGCGACGACCGGGTTGATCTTGCCCGGCATGATCGAGGAGCCGGGCTGGTTCTCCGGCTGGGCCAGTTCTCCGAGGCCGTTTCGTGGGCCCGAGGCCAATAGCCGGAAATCGTGAGCGATCTTCTCGAGGGAACCCGAGACCGTCCTGAGCGCAGCGTGTGCCTGGACCATCGCGTCGTGGGCGGCCTGGGCCTCGAAGTGATTCTCCGCCTCGCGGAACGCGAGCCCTGTCTCCTCGTTGATCCGGGCGATAGCACGCTCGGCGAACTCGGGATGGGTGTTGAGGCCGGTTCCGACTGCAGTGCCCCCGAGGGCGAGTTCGTCGAGTTCCGTGCTCGCGGCGTCGACGCGCTCGATGCCCTTCTCTACCTGGGTGCGATAGCCCCCAAACTCCTGGCCGAGTCTGACAGGAGTCGCGTCCTGGAGGTGCGTGCGCCCCGTTTTGACGATCCCGTCGAACTCGGCTTCGGCCTCTTCGAGGCGCTCTCGAAGGGTCTCGAGTGCCGGCTTGACCGATCGTTCGATTGCGCCCCGTGCGGCGACGTGCATCGCCGTGGGAATCACGTCGTTCGAGGACTGTCCGAAGTTCACGTGGTCGTTTGGATGAACGGCCTTGCTCCCGATCTCCTCGCCCATGATCTCCGCGGCCCGGTTGGCGATGACCTCGTTCGCGTTCATGTTCGTCGAGGTCCCGGATCCGGTCTGGTAGACGTCGACCGGGAACTGGTCGTCGAGTTCGCCCTCGATGACCTCGGAGGCGGCCTCCTGGATCGCCTCGGCCACGTCCACTGGGATAAGGCCGAGTTCGACGTTGGCACCGGCCGCGGCCTTTTTCACGACGCCCAGCGCTCGAAGGAACCGTCTGTCCATCGTTCGTTCGCTGATGGGAAAGTTCTCGACGGCTCGCTGGGTCTGGGCCCCCCAATACGCGTCAGATGGGACGGCGATTTCACCGAGGCTGTCGGTTTCGATCCGCTCGCCGGGAGTGTCCTCCATGGCGGCCGTTCGCCGAGGAGTCACGTAAATCCATCTGACTGGTCGTCTCTGGGCTGTGGACCGCTCACCGCCGATCAGGTAAACTGGTCGAGTCCGGTCTGGCAGACCGCCGACTCGATGCGCTCGAATCCTCGCGAGACCTCGTCTTCGGGGATCTCCCAGGTGTCCGTGACGTATTCCCTGCCGGCTTGCAGGTCGGGGTCGATATCGAGGTCGATGCGGTAGTCCTCGCTCACGTTCGGCTCGAGGAACAGCTCACGAATCCGGTCTGCGTGTTCGATGTAGTCGTCCTCTGCCTCGAGGACCCCCCAGAGATCGCCGTGTTCCCTGACGGCCGAGAGGGCGGTTTTTGGCCCAAAGCCGTCCAACCCATCGTTGAAGTCCGTCCCACAGAGGATTCCGATGTCAACGAGCTGACTCCAAGTGATGTCGTGGGTTTCGAGAGTCGCCTCGAAGTCCATGAGTTCCGGGTCATCACTCGTCGTGAGCTTTCGAAGCGTGAGCGGTGCGCCCAGAAGCAAAGTGTCGTAATCCTCGCTGCCCGCGTAGTCGATTTCGGGATCGTTTCGAGCCATGGCGGCCGCCTGTGCCTCGCCCTCCGCCGGCGCCTCGACGATCGGGACATCGAGGAGTTCGAGCAATTCCCGCGTCGTCCGGTGGATCACGTCAGTCAATCGCTGGGTCCGGGATTCGAGCCGTGCGGCCGCGATCGGATCGCCGGCGGCTTTCGCCTCCTCCATTCGGTCTTGGGCTTCCGCTCGCTTCTCCCGTCGTCGCTCGACCTCCGCGTTCTTGAGTTCGGTCACGCCACCGTCGAAGACGAACACCGGGGTGAGATCGTTCTCGAAGAACTTCGGGAGTCCCTGCACCACGCCGATGAGATTTGCAACCTCCTCACCGGCCTTCGTGGTGTAGACGTCCTCGCGAGTGAATTTGACCGTCGTCGTGAGATATCGGTAGAGCCAGTTGTGGGCGTCGACGGCCACCACGGTTCCATCGAGGTTCTCGTAGGAGACCTCGGAGATGACCGCCAGTTGCCGGAGATCAGCGAGTCCCATCGTCTTCAGGTTCGTCCGAGGGGGCAAAAGGGATACCGTTCAACGTGGGAGGTGGGGTTCCCGACTCGAGCCACGTCGCGAGGAGTCCCCGTTCACGCTCGGGAAGATCCCGATCGACAAATCGCGCCAGTCCCGCGCGGTAGATTGCCGGATCCCGCGTTCCGGGTGCCTCGAGCACGAGTTCGGCGATCCCGGTTTCCCGGCCGGTGAAGTGAAACCCGGCCTTATAGAGCGCCCGGTACGCGATCGGATTGTTGACGGCGATCGAGATCCGCTCGAAGTCCCGATCGAACAGCGTCTCAGTGACCTTCGAGGCGAGTTCGGGTCCGAGTTCCTCGCCCCGACGCCCTTCTCTGACCGTAATGTACCGTATCCAGGCCCTGTCCGATTCCTCCCGGTCGGCGTTGAACGCCGCGGCGGCGACGATCTCCCCGTCGGATTTCAGGATGGCCTTCCCGGTATTCGTCATCTCGAACTTCCCGGCGTAACTGAACGCCCGCCAGTCGAGTGTCAACGATGGTCCATCCGGGGGGAATCCCAGGACCTCGTACTCCATCGATTCGCCGTTAGCGGGCGACTCATAAGGGTCCATCCCCTCTCGCTCACCGTGCACGACGTTCCGTACTTCGACCGATTCGCGCCACTGTACGACGTGGTGCTGCCAGCGACGGACGCGGCACCACTCGACGCCGGACTCGGGCGAGCCGATCGCCAGATATCGAATATTCTCGACCTCGGGGGCGGCACCGGTCGGGCCGGACGGGCGATCGAAGCGGACACGCTGATCTTCGATGCGAGCGGACCGATGCTCTCCCGGGCGGCGAAAAACGGCCATCCCGCCGTCCGGGGAGACGTCCGGTCGCTTCCCCTCGACTCGGAGAGCGTTGATGCAATCCTCTCGGTCGATGCCATTCACCACCTGCCGGCGATCGAGACCGTCCTCTCTGAGGTCGAGCGGGTGCTTCGACCGGGTGGCGTGGTCGTCATCCGCGACTTCGATCCCTCGACGCTCCGGGGACGGGGACTCGCGCTTGCCGAACGAATCGTGGGCTTCGAATCGACGTTTTACCCCGTCGAAACGCTCGTCGAGCCTCTCGAACGGACTGGACTCGAACCGGCAGTCCTCGAGTCGGGCTTTGTCTACACGATCGCCGCGAGAAAACCCCGGAAGTAATGATTCAAGGGAGATAGGGAGCCAACCCCATCGCCTTTACCAGCGGGAGTCCGCCGGCGACCGCTCCGAGCAGATACCCGGCGATTGCACCGCCGTTCAGCAGCGGCAGTCCGGCGTGTGGCCGCCCCTTCGTGACGAAATAGAGGAGCGTGAGCAATCCGACCACCGTACCGGCCATGGCCCCGAGGGAGGCGTATTCGAGTCCGAGTACTGTCGGCATCTCGAGAAATGTCGCGGCGCTCACCACGAGTATCGTCGGAATGACGACGTCGCCGAGGCCGATGAAGAAAGCATCCCGATCGAGGGGGTTCTCGGGGTCGGCAGGGGCGGATCCACCCGTGGCCCCTGGATTCGATGCACCCGTGCCTGCTAATCCCGGCGTCTCACTGGCTTCTCCTTCCTGTGACTGTTCGTCGGTCTCGAGATCTGCAGCCATCTCGCGGAACGAAAACGAACGAGTGGTCGGGAGAATGATGAGCACCGGAACCCGAAGTTCCATCACCCCCGAGGCGAGGGTCAACATGTGTTCGGTGCCGTATACGCTGATCGCGTCGTACACGGCGAAAACCGCCAGGAGAATGAGCACCGGAAGTACGTCCAGGCTGATTCCAAACAGGGCTGCGGCACCCATTCCCATGAGTAGGCCCGCCCCGTCGATGATCCACCACTCGGGATACACCGCCAGCGCGAGCACGACAGCGCCACCGCCGAGGAGCGCACCGAGATGGAGGGTTCCCGGCTCGCCCACGAGTGGGGGGAGGAACACGGAAAAGACGTAGGCGGCTATGAGACCGCTGGTCAGCAGGATGAATCCTCGGAGCACCCGGGTCAAGTCGTACTTCAGGAGGAGGAGCATGCAGACGGTTGCGACCAGCAACACGCCGAGGTAGAAGATCGAATTGGCCGGATCCGTGGGATCCTCGACGGCCTGGTACCCGGCTGTGGCAAAGGGTTCCTGCAACCAGAGTGCGCCGAACTGGACGGCGAGGAAGAATCCGACGGCCCCGAGAACGGCCGCGGCGATGCGACGTGGTGTCCTCATGGGAAACGATATCGTCGATGGGTCCTTTGCACTTCCGTTCCGCCGATTCACCACTCTTCTCGAGGCAGATCTGAAGCCTACTGTTCGGGTCGCCAGTAAAGCGGCTTCTGCAACAGGGGAGCTCCAGCGACGGAATCCCTCGGTGAGACGGCCAGGTACGGGCTCTCCGTCGGTCCAAACACGTCGACGACCCGACCGACGGTCTCGAGGGTCTCGTCGATCGCAGTCGCACCGATCGGTGCCGGGTCGTCTGATGCCGCGCTCACGACCAAGAGATTTCCGGCAATCCGGGTGACGGTGCCGAGTCGCTCCATCAATCCCTGAGTGCCTGGACGTAGGCGGCGACGCCCTGCAACAGGTCACTCTTTCCGGAGTCGTCCGCATTCTTGACGGCGACCCGCCCAGTTTGTTCCCGGGGGGCACGCGGATAGGCCAGGTCCGGTTCGATCACGGCGTCGTATCCGACCTGCCCGACTGCCTCCGCGATCTCGTCGACGGTGGGATCGGTGACGGCCAGCGATTCCGGCACGCGACGCCCCTCATTCCGGGAGCGATCGGCGTCGAAGTACGCCGGCCAGAGGATGTTCTCCACCATTTGGGAGACCGTACCCGACCGAGCGGGAAACCGTTGACGGATGCCCCCGCCGAACGAGGCACGTAAACGGCCGCCAGAGTTACGGGGTACCATGAGGGTCCGCCCCGCCGTCGCGATACTCGTCGGTGCACTTCTTTTGCTCCCGGTTGCCGGCCTGTTGACGCCCGTAGCCGCCGAGATTGGAGGCGCCCAACCCGATTTGCGCGCCGGGAGTGTCGGCGATCTGGGTACGACGGGGCCGACGGAGACACAGCCCGGAGCGACGATGGCCGCAACTACGGGGGAAAACACGCTCAGGCGAACCGTGATCTTCTCTCTCCGACCGGGGGAGCCAGGGGTGATCACGGCGAAGATGCGGTTCGAGATTCCCGATCAGGTCGTCGAATTGAAGACGGCAATTCCGAGCAATGCGACCGTCGAGGGGACTCCCGGATTCGAGCCGGCCGGCAACGGCAACTACTCCTGGGACGGCAGCACTGTTCGACCATCGGTGACCCTCGCGTATTCGGTGAATCGCACGGGGGCGTATCACCTGAGCAGCGAATCCGGTGGGAGAAACCGCTCGATTGAGCCGGCCACCGGTGCCGAAACTGGGTATACGTTCGTCGACACGGGGAACTGGGCAATCGCCACCGTTTTCCCTCCTTCTGTCTGGTGGTCGGCCTACCGGGACTCCCCACGCGTGAGTTTCGAGAGGGAGACGGCTGTCAAGGGATCGGGCGTCGCCGGTGCCAGCATGGTCTTTCTTGGCGAACACACGAGTCTGACCCGAACCGTGGATGGCACACCGATCAGGCTCGTCGTCCCCGCGGCGGCGACCCTCGAACCGAGTGAAACGGCCGTTCTGAACTCCATCGAAGCCGCGGCGCCATTTCTCCCGGAGAGTGATGGGGGCCCATCAGTCCTCATCGCCGCACCGACGAGTGTCAACTGGGGGCCGTACGGATTGGCAGAGGGGAGCGATGCGTGGGTGCGGGCAGACGAATCGATCGGCGTTGCCGGAAACGTGTGGCTTCACGAATTCGTTCACCTCCGACAGGATTTCCGAACCGACCGTGATGCTCGATGGATCAATGAAGGAATGGCCGAATACTACGCCGCGTATCTGACCCTCGAGCAGGGCCGGATCGACTTCGCCGACTTCCGAGACCATCTCGACCGAGCCACGAGCCCCCGGTACGACGAGACCGTGCTCACCCGGCCCGAGACGTGGGATTCACTGGGGAATTACGTCAAGGGCGCACTCGTTTATGGGACGATCGACCGGCAGATTCGCATGGACACTCGTGGGTCCTACACTGCCCGGTATCTCTTCGAGCGGTTGAATGAGCGGGGGAAGCCGATCGATCACGCGTTTTTGAGGGCAACGCTCGAACGACTCGTCGACGCCGAGACGGCGAGAGAGTTGAACGACTACATGAGCACGAGAGAAACTCCGGAGATGTGGTCCCGTGCAGAGCATCGGAGTGCATTCGGGTCGGACCCCCCGAATATCGTGACAACCATCGGGCCCACTTTCGCGGTGACCGGGCCCTACCGCAATCGAACGGTCGGCACGATTCCAACGCTCGTGCCGAACGAGCGCCTCTCGATTCCCATCACGGTCACCAACGAGGGTGGGGAAGCCGGAACGTACGATCTTGTCCTGACCGTCGACGGGGAGCCCGTCGCAGAGGGGAGTGGCACACTGGAGGGAGGTCAATCCGAGACCCTCACCCTCAGGCACACCTTCGAACGGAAGGGAACCTTCGATCTCTCGATCGGGTCACAGACGTGGACGGTCACCGTTCGAGCGCCGGCGACTCCGATCGTCTCGAATCTTCAGGTCTCCCGTGTCGATGGCGAATCTGGGCAGACGTTCTCCATTGCCGTGACGATCTCGAACCCGAATTACTGGCCCGCCTCGGGGACGATCACCACGTCCATTGCAGAACGAGGGATCCAGACCTGGCACCTGAACCTCGATGCAAACGCCACGATCGAGAGATCAATACGTGTGCAGATCCCGGATCCGGGCCACTATCGTGTGCGAGCGGGAGGAATGACTGCATCGGTGACCGTCGTCGACAGCCAGGCGACCCCGACGGACGGGCAACCGACACCGACCGAACCGTCACCGGGGACTGGGACACTCACGGGCGAAACGACTGACACCATCACTCCCGGCTTCACACCGATCATTTCACTTCTGGCTCTATTGGTCGCCGGCGGCCGCTTCGTGCGGTAAACGAGGGAGGAAGTCTCTCCAGGATTCGCAATCTTTATACAGTATCGCAATTCTACCTTCCGGTGACACATGAGCCAGCGAATGCGCGGTGGACAGCCGGTATTCATTCTGAACGAGGACAGCGAGCGAACCCAGGGAAAGGACGCCCGGACCTCCAATATTACGGCCGGAAAGGCCATCGCAGAATCGGTGAGGACGACGCTCGGGCCCAAGGGAATGGACAAGATGCTCGTGAGCGACGCGGGCGACGTCGTGATCACGAACGACGGAGCGACCATCCTCGACGAGATGGACATCGAGCACCCGGCCGCCCAGATGCTCATCGAGGTCGCCGAGTCACAGGAAGAGGCCGTCGGCGACGGCACGACGAGCGCCGCGATCCTGGCCGGCCAGTTGCTCTCCGAGGCCGAGGACTTCATCGACGACGACATCCACCCGACGACCATCGTCGAGGGATTCTCACACGCGCGCGACATCGCCTTCGACGCCCTCGAGGATCTGATTCTCGACGTCGACATCGACGATGACGAGACCCTCATCGACATCGCACGGTCGGCCATGACCGGCAAGGGCACGGGCGGCGTCACCGCCGAAACGCTGGCCGAGAGCATCGTCCAAGCGATCAGACAGGTCGAGGAGGACGGCGTCATTCACGACGAGAACATCCAGATCGTCACCCAACCCGGCGAGTCCTCGAGTGCCACGAGAGTCGTCGATGGGGTCGTCTTCGACGAGGAACCCCTCCGGGAAGACATGCCACGATCCATCGAGGACGCAACCGTGGCCGTCGTCGACGCCGACCTCGATACCCGTGAAACCGAAGCCAACGTCGAATATAACGTCCAGAGCGCAGACCAGCTCGACCAGGCGATCGCGAGCGAACAGAAGGAACTTCGCCAGTATGCAGATGCACTCGCGGAGGCGGGCGTCGACGTGGCCTTCGTGACCGGCGACGTGGCCGATATGACGGCCGGATTCCTCGCCAACGCTGGCATCCTCGCCTTCGATTCCCTCAGCAGCGACGATGCGAGTTCGATTACCCGGACGACAGGCGCCAATTTGCTCGCGACCGTTGAGGACATCGAAGCCGCAGATCTCGGTCACGCCGAGAGCCTCTCGGTCGAGCGATACGGGGAGGACGACCTGCTCTTCATCTCCGGTGGTGCAAGTGCGGAAGCGGTCACGCTGTTCGTTCGGGCTGGCACCGAACACGTCCTCGACGAACTCGAACGGGCGGTCCAGGACGGGATCGACGCGGTTCTCGCCGCCACCGATACCGGCCAGGTCGTCCCGGGGGCCGGATGCACCGAGGTCAAACTCGCGAATGCCGTCCGCTCGGCGTCCGCCGGAATCGAGGGCCGAGAGCAACTCGCCGTCGAGGCCTTCGCCGACGCGCTCGATTCGATCCCGCGAACGATCGCTGAGAACACGGGCATGGATCCGATCGACGCCCTCGTCGAGGTCCGGGCCGCCAACGAAGACGGTCGCGGCGGAATCCTCGCTCGATCGGAGCGAGGCACCGTGGACGATCCCGTCGAATACGGCGTCCTCGACCCGGCAGCCGTCAAGCGCGAGGTGCTTTCCTCGGCGACGGAAGCCGCCACGATGATCGTCCGAATCGACGACGTCATCACCGCCGAGTGATCCATCGACGGCCGGTTTGACTTCTCCCTGGTGACCATCGCGTTCACAAATCAGTTCCCCGCATTTCATTGTCTTTCAGGGCGTATACCCATACATGCGCCTGGAACCCGACGTGAAACTGAGCCGGACACAGGGTGTCTGGGCCGTGAGTCATGCACGGAACGTCGTCGAAAACGTCGTCGAGCGGGGAAGTAAACCCGAGCGTCCCGATTCCGTCGATCCAGTCTTCCGGATCGAGCGGGGCGCCTTCGTGACGTTGCAGAAAGGGAAGGAGTTGCGAGGCTGTATCGGACGTCCCACGCCGGAGCAACCGGCACTGGACGCGATCCGCGAAGCCGCGGCCGACGCAGCAAGCGCGGATCCACGATTTCCACCCGTGAAACCCCGAGAACTCTCCTCGATTCGGACGGAGGTGAGCGTGCTCACCCCGCCGGAGCCACTGGAATCACCGGGTCCGGAGACGGTAACGGTCGGTCGGGATGGATTGATCGTGTCCGGTCGAGAGCGAAGCGGGCTGTTGCTTCCACAGGTACCGGTCGACCAGGGTTGGGACGCGGAGACGTTTCTCGAACGGACCTGTCGGAAGGCTGGCCTCCCGGCGGACTGCTATGGGGACCCGGAGGTATCCATCAGGCGGTTCACCGCCCAGATCTTCGAGGAGCGGGAGCCAAAAGGTGAAATCGTGCACCGCTCGATCGGAGAAACGGAGGCATGAATCATGTCGATGAATAGACAGCCAGCCGTCGCCGGTCAGTTTTATGCCGGCAGTGAACGGGCCCTCATCGAGCAAATCGAAGCGGCATTCGAACACCGGATGGGCCCGGGTACGGTCCCAGCGGTCGATTCCTCGGGGGAACTGCCCACTGCCGTCGTCTCACCCCATGCCGGGTATCCGTATTCGGGACCCATCGCAGCACACGGGTTCGCGCGGTTGGCTCGCGGCGGACGGCCCGAAGCCGTCGTCCTGGTCGGTCCCAACCACGGACGAGGTGGTGCCCCGCTCGCAATCTCCGGGGCCGATGGATGGCAAACGCCGCTTGGAGAAGTTCCCATTCACGACGGAATTCGGTCGAGCCTCGCGTCGGCACCGGGGTTCGAAGTCGACGAACGAACCCACGCAGGAGAACACTCCCTCGAGGTTCAGGTTCCGCTGCTCCAGTTTCTCTTCGATGACCTTCCGATCGTTCCCGTGCTCATGAGTCGGCAGGACGAGGAACGAATCGAACGGACCGTCTCGGGACTCACCGATTCGCTTGGGGATGAGCGGGACATCGTCCTGCTCGCATCGACGGATCTCACCCATTACGAACCCCAGATGCGAGCGAAGGAGGCTGATTCTGTCATTCGGGAGGCAATCGAGGATCTGGACGCAGCGGCGATCATGGAGGCCGCTCGATCGGGCCATACTATGTGTGGTGCGGGACCGACGGCCGCAGTACTCCGGGCCAGTCGAGAACTCGGGGCCAGGGAGGGAACTGTGCTGGCCTATGGGACGAGTGGAGATACGGCTGGCAGCACCGACTCGGTTGTGGGATACGTCTCGGCGACGGTCGAGTGACCGCGATCGCAGGGACGTTCCAACGCCCCCGCCCTGTCCCGATCGGGCGATTCACCGGGTTTATGCCGGCGTGGAATCCCACCTAGAGGTATGCAGTCAAGCCGCCGTCGATTCCTCCAGATGGCCTCCCTTGCCGGTGTCGGATCGATTGCCGGATGTCTCGGCGACACGTCCGATACCTTGCCCGCGCCGAGGAAAGGCGATCCGGACGCGCCAGTGACAATCGAATCTTTCGAGGATTTTACCTGCGGGCACTGTAAACAGTTCGCTCTCGAGGTCGTTCCCGACCTCGAATCCAGGTACGTCGAGCCGGGTACCGCACAGTACATTCGACACGATTTTCCGTTCCTCGACCCGGAGTGGTCCTTCAAGACGGCCAATGCGGCCCGCGCCGTCCAGGACACGGAGGGAGACGAGGCGTTCTTCGAGTTCGAGCGCCTCCTCTACGAGAACTTCGGCTCGTACAGTCTGGAACTGTTCGAATCCCTTACAGAATCGATCAGCGCCAACCCCGAGACGGTCCGATCGGCTGCCGTCGAGGGGACCTACCGGCCCACACTCGAAGCGGAACTCGAACTGGGAACCAAGATGGGGGTTTCTGCGACTCCGACCGTGTTCGTCAACGGTGTCAAAGCGCCCTCGCCGCGGCTTCGCGACGTTGTTCGCACGGTCGAGGATCAACTGTAACAGCCCAACTCGGATCGGGGTATTCGAGCGAGGACGCCACCGGAGCTCGTCGTGGTATTGTGCGCCCATTACAAAATCGTTAAGTGGTCGGATGGGATACTACGTGATAGCATGAGCGAAACATCGGACAAGATCGAGGAGATACGCCAACGGAAGCGGTCGGAACTCCGCGGCGAAGAGGGTTCGACGGACGAAGAGAGCGAGACGGCACCGAACGAACCGATTCACATCCGATCCGCGGATCACTTCGAGGAGGTCAAGGCCACCCACGACGTCGTTCTTGCGGACTTCCACGCGGAGTGGTGTGGACCATGCAAGATGCTCGAACCGATCGTCGAGGAACTCGCAGCCGAGACGGACGCTGCGATGGCCAAGGTCGACGTCGACGAACTCCAGGGATTGGCGCAGGCCCACCGCGTGCAGGGCGTCCCGACCATGATCCTGTTCTCGGACGGCGAAATCGCCGAGCGAATCGTCGGTGTGCGGGAGAAAAGCGACATATTGCGACTCATCCAGCGGGAAGGCGGTGCCTGAGCACTTGATCCGGGGTGACGGTCTTGCAGGTCACACCGACCGGGTGACCGTTTTCGGTGCATCGATGGCTCACCGGTGTCCGGATATCTGTGGTGAATGGGCCTCTCGTCGATGGTGAACGGCCCTGTTCTGTTGGCGAGTCGCTGAGACGTGGCTACGACACGGTGAGTGGAAGTTCTTGCCCAAGCGCGGGATTGAAGGACGTGGCTCCGACACGTGGGTGCGGGAGGTAGGACAAGAGGGACGAACGCCCGGGTCACGTCACGGGTGGTGGCGATTCCGGACTGTCAGACCCCTCGCCGTATTTTTCCCGGAAGCGGGCAACGAGGTAGCCGATCTGGGCGTACCAGTCGTTGAGTTTGGTCTGCATTTCGTCGGCGATTTCGTCGGGATCCGTGATGCCGTAGACGTGGTAGTATCCACCCCGATCGTAATTCACCTGATTCTTCTGGACCAGACCGAACTGGAGCAGGCGCTGGACCGAACGGTAGACGGTCGATCGCTCCCGGTCGACATCACTCGCCAGATCGTCCACGGTCATTGGTTCACCTGCATCCGCGAGAACTCGAAAGCACTGTCGGTCGAGGTCATTGAGATCGTACAGACACTCGAGAAGCCCTTCACACTCGAGATCGCGCTCCAGATGACGGTTCAGGGCCTCGACCATTCGTGGAGTGATTCACGACGAGGGGACAAAAGTCTTGCTCGGGAAATCCAATACCGAACATTTTCATTGCCTCGAGCATCGACCGTCAGTCCAGTATCGGTTACTCGGGAATCGACCCGGAGAGAACCTTTGCCGCGGTCAAGACCGGATCCCACGTCGGGCCAAATGGCGGCGCATAAGCCAGATCCAGTCGCTCCAGGTCCTCGACCGTCAGACCCTCGTGCAGGGCGGTCGCAATGGTATCGATTCGCTTTGTGACCCCCTCTTCGCCGACCATGCTCGCCCCGAGAACCCTGCCGGTTCCTCGGTCGGCGATGAGAGTCATCCGGATCGGTGAGCCACCTGGGTAGTATCCGGCCCTGGATCGAGTGGTGATGGTCTCGGCGACTGGATCGAAACCGGCCGCCTCGGCCCGTTCCTCGTGAACCAATCCCGTCCGTGCAGCCTCCAGATCGAATGCCTTTACCGCCGCCGTTCCGACGATCGGTCCCACGGGCGTTGGCGAACCGGCAACCGTCTGGCCCACGGCCCGCCCGGCCCGATTGGCCGAGAGCGCAAGCGGGACGTGAACCGGTTCGTCCGTGACGGCGTGGGTCATCTCTGCACAGTCACCGGCTGCATAGACGTTCTCGGCGGAGGTTCTGCCGTATTCGTCGATCGCGATTGCTCCGGTTTCCCCGAGTTCGATGTTCGCGGATTCGGCCAATGCCGCGTTCGGCTGCACTCCCACGCCCACGAGTGCCATGTCGAGGGGGACACGCTCGGATGGCGTCTGTACGGCCGCGAGTGAGGATTCGCCTTCGAACCCTTCGACCGGTGTTTCGAGGTGAAGCGAGACGCCCCGTTCGCGGAGTTCTTTCTCGACGGCCTCGCCGACTCCCTCGCCGAATGGATCAAGGACGTGCGACAGCATCTCGAAGAGGTGGACGTCGAGCCCGCGGGACCGAAACGCCTCCGCCATTTCGATGCCGACGTAGCCACCACCGACGATACCGACCAAATTCGGTGAATCCTCCCCCTCGATTCGCTGCCGGATCGCACGGCCGTCCTCCATATCGTGGAGGGTATAGACTCCAGGACGTTCGACGCCATCGATCGGGGGGACGACTGAACTCGCACCCGTTGCGATCAGGAGGTCGCCGTAGGACTGTTCGAACGTTCGTTCGGGCCCCTTGACGGTGACCGTCCCGGTTTTTGTGTCGATGGCGACCACCTCGTGGTTGGTCCGGAGGTCGATGTCGCGTTCTTCGCGGAATTCCGTGGCCGTTACCGAGACGAGATCCTCCAGACTCTCGATGTCGCCCTTGACGTAGTACGGGAGTCCACAGGCTCCATAGGAGACCCACTCGCCACGCTCGAAGACGATGATTTCCAGGTCAGGTGCCTCCCGTCTCGCCTTGCTGGCCGCACTCATCCCGGCGGCGTCGCCACCGATAACGACGAAGGGGTCGGTCATGTCCGGAGAGAGTCCGACGACGACAATAAGTATTGTGCCGAGTGGGCAATATTCTTTCCTGCAGAACGATTATCAAGTTCCACGCTCAGGAATCCACCAATGGCCGATCCGTTTCGAAGTCATGCCGCGGCGTACGACCAGTGGTTCGAAACTCACGAACCGGCCTACGTCTCCGAACGTCGGGCGCTGGAATCGCTTCGACCCGAGGGGAGCCGATCTCTCGCCGTCGGGGTGGGAACCGGGCGATTCGCCGCCCCGCTCGACATTACAATCGGCATCGACCCGGCACCCGATATGCTCTCTATTGCAGTCGATCGCGGAATCGAGGGGGTTCGGGGCGTGGGCGAGCACCTTCCCTTTCAGTCGAACTCCTTCGATTTATTGCTGGCCGTGACGACTGTCTGTTTCTTCGACGATATCGGGGTCGCACTGCACGAAGGTCGGCGCGTCCTCGAACCAGGCGGGCATATCCTCCTCGGGTTCATCGACCGGGAAAGTCCAGTTGGGCAGCAATACGAGCGGACGAAGGACGAAAACCCGTTTTATCGGGAGGCCACGTTCGTGACCGTAGCCGAAATTCGCAGCCTGCTCGGTTCCGCCGGGTTTGAATCGATCGAGACGAGACAGACGGTGTTCACGGACCCGGAGATGGACGAACCGGATCCAGTCCGATCGGGAACTGGGACGGGGTCATTCGTGGCCCTCCGCGCTCTGGCCTGACTCCCTTCTCGGGTCCCAATCGGCGTCTTTCATATCGCCATGCAGGGTCGCCTTCAGATCCAGCACGGGGGAGCCATCCAACATGTCGACGCCGCGAATTCCGATGGTCGCCCCGTCGACATCCGTCACGGTACACGTCGTGATGACGATGGGGTTCGGTCGGGCGGGCGAGCGAGAATTGAAGACCCCCCGTCCGGGCACCTTGTCGAGAACCAGGAGATCCCGGTCCGCCCGATCGGCAAACCAGACGACGACCAGCTCGTCTCCGGCTTCGATGCCCTGCAGCCCCTGTTCGTATTCCGGACGTATCGAGATCGTGCCGCGGATGTCGTCTTTGAGCCCCTGGCTCGGGGCTTCCTGGGTCGTCCGAATCGGCGTCCGTACGGTTCCGATAGGCTCGAGGCTGATCACGATCGGGGTTCGGTCGCCGGGCACTCAGCAATTGCGATCTAACCCAGTGGAAGGATGGAATGGGGGAAAGTAGTTATGGAATCCTTAAATTTGGCTTCCGATTACCAAACTTTTTCACGCCAGAGTTGTATTCTTCGAATGCAATGACAGAAGAGACGACGAGTGATACCCCACGACTCTCGCTCATCGGAGATCGATTCCCCGACCTCACGGTCGAAACGACACACGGGACCTTCAGACTCCCCGAGGATTTCGAGGGGGAGTGGCTGGTTCTGTTCAGTCACCCGGGGGATTTCACGCCGGTCTGTACGACGGAGTTCGCCGCCTTCGAGCAGCGTCGCGAGGAATTCGAAGATCTCAACGCCAACCTGATGGGACTCTCCGTCGACCGTATCCATTCCCACATCAAGTGGACCGACTGGATCGAGGAGGAACTCGGCATCGACATCGGGTTCCCGATCATCGCCGACGAAACCGGACGTGTCGGAACGGAACTCGGAATGATCCATCCGGGCGACGGGACGAGTACCGTCCGCGCTGTCTTCCTCGTGAATCCGGACGGTATCATTCGACAGATCCTCTACTATCCAAAGGAGGTCGGACGCAACATCGACGAAATCCTTCGCTCGCTCGAGGCATTGCAGTACAGCAACGCCGAGGGCGTCGCGACCCCCGCCGACTGGCCGAACAATGACCTCTTCGGAGACCAGGTGCTCCTTCCGCCGCCCAGCACCGACGACGACGCGGCTGCTCGGGTCGAAGAGGCCGAAGCAGAAGGGTATGACTCCCGAGACTGGTGGTTCACCCTTCGCGAGAAGTAATCGAGACGCGTTTTTCCTCCGTCCCGGAAGCTGTTTTGGTGCAAATGTTTTCCGAGTTGGCTTCATGGGTGTGGTATGACGAGATCGGTTGAGAGTCTCTTCTGGCATCGTCGAGACCTCCGGACTGTCGACAATCGGGGATTAGCCACAGCCTGTGGAGCGGGTTCCGTGCTCCCCGTGTACGTCGTCGATCCACATTTACTCTCGCTTGCAGGGCCGGCTCGAACCGGATTTTTCGTCGCGTCACTAACCTCGTTGCAGCGGACATACCGGGATATGGGAACAGACCTGCTCGTGCGAAAAGGCAATCCGGAAGATGTGATCCCCGCGCTCGCCGAGGAATTCGACGTCGATCGGGTGGTCTGGAATCGAGATTATTCTCGATTCGCAATAGGTCGGGATCGATCGGTCACAGACGGTCTTCCTGGGGGTGTTTCTGTCGAATCCCGACCCGATATGACACTTCACGAGCCGGGGTCGATCCTGACCAACAAGGGAGATCACTATTCGGTGTTTTCGTACTACTACAAGAAGTGGGCGAACGGGGAACACGACGACCCGATTCCACAACCCATACCCGGATCATTCATCGAATATTCGGGGGATTCAGTGGAGGCGATCGTCGAATCCCCGGCTGATTCGGTCCCACTTTCAGCCGGTCGCTCGGCCGCCTGTGACCGGCTCCTCTCCTTCACTGAGGCCCCCATTTACGAGTATGCAGATACCAGGGACCGGCCGGCAAAAGAGGGGACTTCCCGACTGTCTCAGGATCTCGCCTTTGGTTTGCTCGGCATTCGCGAGGTATTCGAGAAAACGGCGACTGCGGCGGAAACCGGCGAAACGGACTCCGATTTCGAGTCTGTCGAAGCATTCCAGCGACAACTCGCGTGGCGAGATTTCTACATCCAGGTGCTTGCGGCACATCCCGAAACGGTGACGGAGAACTTCCAAGACTTCGAAAATCCGATCGAGTGGCGCGAGAACCCCAGCCACTTCGAGGCGTGGCGGGCGGGGAAAACAGGCTATCCGATCGTCGATGCGGGAATGCGGCAACTCGGATCCGAGGCCTACATGCACAACCGCGTTCGGATGATCGTCGCCTCGTTTCTCACCAAGGACCTCCAGCTCGATTGGCGGAAGGGGTATCGCCATTTTCGACGAAAACTGCTCGATCACGAGACCGCAAACGATGTGGGTGGCTGGCAGTGGGCAGCCTCGACCGGCACCGACGCCCAACCGTACTTCAGGGTTTTCAACCCGATGACCCAGGGAGCGCGGTACGACCCGGATGCCGAGTACATCACCACGCACGTCCCCGAGCTGACTGCGGTCGATCCCGAGCAAATTCATTCCTGGACCGACCTCGATCCGGATCGACGGGATCGACTTGCACCCGACTATCCCCATCCGATCGTAGATCACGGAAACAGACGGGAGTCGGCGATAGCCATGTTCGAGGCAGCACGGGGAACCGAGGAAGCGAACTGAGCGCCGATCGGGAACTAAAGTGACCCTGAATGCCCCCTCCTAAACGTTTATCCGGACTCCGGGCGATGATTCAGGTGGTGTATTTCCAATGAGCGAGCGTTCCAACCCCGAGCTACCGGAGCTGCCATACGACTACGACGCCCTCGAGCCGCACATCTCCGAGCAGGTTCTCGAGTGGCACCACGACACCCATCATCAGGGATACGTGAACGGTCTCGACAGTGCCGAAGAAACGCTTGCAGAGAATCGAGCGGCCGGCGACACGGACGGAACCCAGGCGGCCCTTCGGTCGGTGAGCCACAACGGCTCGGGACACTACCTCCACACGATGTTCTGGGAGAACATGTCCCCGAACGGTGGCGGTGAGCCCGAGGGTGCGCTTCGCGACCGCATCGAGGAGGACTTCGGTTCATTTGAGGCCTGGAAGCAGGAGTTCAAGGAGGCCGCGGGCTATTCGGCCGGTGGCTGGGCGCTCCTCGTCTACGACCCGGTCGCAAAGCAGCTGCGAAACCTCGCGGTCCAGAAGCACAATGACGGCGCCCTCTGGGGCTCCCATCCGATTCTCGCTGTCGACGTCTGGGAGCACTCCTACTACTACGACTACGGCCCGGCGCGTGGGGACTTCGTCGATGCCTTCTTCGAGGTCGTCGACTGGGACGACGTGGCGGAGAACTTCGAGAAGGTTAGCTCCCGGGTCGAATAACCCGACCGGTACCCTTACAAGCCCGAGCGTCGCCCCTTCGGGCATGCCCGTCCCGAAAGCCGAGTTCGATCACCTCCACCCGGCCACGTTTTATGAGCCGAGGGATCTGCTCGAAGTAGACCAGATGTATACGGTCTACGAGATCGCTCGCCTGTTGCAGGAACTGGATCCGGACGCGGAACTGGATCCGGAAACCGAAGCCGTCCTCCTCGACTGGGCGATTCCGTGGATCATGGTCCACGCCGACGATCTGGTCGTGGCAGAGCCTCGGACGGACGACGAACCAGGACATTACGGACTCGCCACGGTGAACTGAGCACTTACGTGAGTCCCGCGTCATTCATTCCCCTTCCCGATAGTGCCTCTCATGGGTCGGGCGAAACACAACCGTTAAACCGGGCAGGGATATAGAATCGGGTGCACACGCTCCGATAGTGTAGTCCGGCCAATCATATTGCCCTCTCGAGGCAATGACCAGGGTTCGAATCCCTGTCGGAGCATCGCAGCGAGCGACTTTTGAGCGAGCGAGAAGCGGACGAAGGGATTTGAACGTACGAATCCGAGCAACTGCAGGTGCTTGCAATCAGGTCAAATCCCGATGGCGTCGTCCGTTTCTTATCGACCCGTATCAGTCCGATATGAATTGCCAAGCCGGAAATTGACTAACATAACCGAAACTAGCCGTTCCCCACCGCTCGGTCCACCGGCGGAGAATCGGGATCGACAACGAGTCACCCGCGAATGAATACGTTGGAAGCGCCGCCGACTCTCATTCGAACCATGTCAGTCGGGAATTGGAGAGTGTCGGTGAAAAGCATGGATTCGCCGTCCGAATACGGCGAACGAACCGTGCCTTAGTTGCGAACGACGTTCGTCGCGCGCGGGCCCTTCGGGGCCTGTTCGATGTCGAAATCGACGTCCTGTCCTTCTTCGAGGTCCGGACCGCCAACGTCCTCCATGTGGAAGAAAACGTCCTCGTCCGCGTCCTCAGTCGAAATGAATCCGTAGCCGCCAGTGTCGTTGAAGAAATCAACCTTACCGTTTGCCATTACAATTATACACACTACCGAGGCCCGGATAACCCTTGCGAGAGTCGTGGTACCACGAGGGGCACACCGATCCACCTGGGACTCAGACGGAATTCATGAACATGCTGGGCGATCGAAAACCACGTTTGACGACCACCGAACGCCTCGTTGAACAATCGGTACCCTTGTTATTACCCGGAAACAAGCGGGGGTAATGACTGTCGTCTCGGGGTCACCCGATAAAGAGCGTTCACAGCAACCGCGAAATCGGGATTGCGGGAACCCCTGTCCCTCCCCACCGTTCTCTGGGGCCAGCTGTGTCTCGCTCGCTGCGGGCGGTCGAAAGACAACCGTCGGAGACGAGCGACGATGACCAGGGTCGTTGCCCAGGGGACCTTCGATCTCATCCATCCGGGTCACCTCCACTACCTGTCGGAGGCGGCCTCGCTTGGGACGGAACTTCACGTCATCGTCGCGAGGCGCGAAAACGTCACGCACAAGGATCCACCCGTGCTGCCGAATCGGCAACGGCGTGATGTCATTGCGGCCCTCGAAATGGTCGATCGGGCCCACATCGGCCACGAATCGGACATCTTTGAGCCGATCGAACGGTTGCAGCCGGACATCATCGCCCTCGGATACGACCAACATCACGATGTGGATTCGATCTCACAGACCCTCCAGGCACGCGGCCTCGATTGTCGCGTCGAGCGGATTTCGGGACGTGAACCGACCTACGAGGGGGAAATTCTCTCGACGGGTGACATCATCGAGCGCATCCTCGAAACGCGAGGGCAGAGACGCCCATGAGGGGCCAGCATGCAGATCGCCCGAGAAGTCATTTAGGCCTGGGCCCCCTTTTCGGGACGTGAGCGTTCGTCAGTTGATTCGGGGGACCATTCCCTGGGGGACACTCGAGGCGGTCGGAATGGAACTCGCCCGCCGCTACGACCGCGAGGTCGTCCGAATCGAATTTCTCGAGGCGGAAAACTGGCTTTCGACGCCGATCGTCGTCGATCAGGAGTGGTTCGTCAAGATCATCTCGCCACGCAACGCCTTCGTTCACGCCGTCTTCACGGGAGCCCGCAACCTCGGAGCCTTTTCGAGTGGCACGTCGGGGTTTTTCCAGCACTTCGAAAATCCCGGTGAAATGGCCGAACACGACCTGGAGGCCACACGCCGGATACGTGAGGTCGGCGTGAACGCACCGGAACCGATCGAGGCGTTCGAGGTGGATTCCGTCGGCGTCGTCGTGTTCGACTTTCTCGAGGGATTTCATACCCTCGAAAATTGTCGCACCGACGAGATCGAGGCGTTGGTGCCAGACCTGTTCGAATCGCTGGCGAAGATGCATCGAAGTGGCCTGACACATGGAGATCTTCGGGCCGAAAACGTCCTCGTCCAGGATGACGAGATTTTTTTCATCGACGCCACGGCGGTACGGCCGGGCACGATCCCACAGGCCAGGGCCTACGACATCGCGTGTGCGCTCGGGACGCTCGAACCGCTCGTGGGTGCTACGATGGCAGTGATCGCCGCCGTCGAGCAATACGGAATCGATGTCGTCCTCGACGCCGTCGATTTCCTGGATTTCGTCAATATCCGTCCGGATCACGATTTCGACGCCGCCGCCGTCAAGGGAGAGATCAACACGGTCGCATCGTGAAACGAAGGGGGGAAGGGAGCGGTGGCCGTCGAGGCCCCGGGAGCGGGAGGTGGGCCCATCCGGGAGTACCGGTCCTCGACGAGAAAAGCGTCGACGACCGGCACCGGAAGATGGGGCGTCCGCACTTATAAACTGTTCGAGCCAATCACGCCCCGATCTACAGTCGTCTATCCTCGAGTGCGGGGAATTCGTCGCGGACCGCGGTGACGCGGTTCGGATCGACCGTCGCGATCGCGGTCTCGGGCTCGGGTCCGACGACGCGAACGGGTGTTCCCCACGGATCGACGACGCGAGATCGGCCGATCAACCCCGGGCCACCTGCCGATCCGGACCCATTGACTGCGGACACGTACAACTGATTTTCGAGGGCCCGAGCACGCGTCAGCGTCGTCCAGTGCTCGATACGTGGAGCGGGCCAGGCACTCGGGACGAGGACGAGTGTCACCCCACGATCCACGAGTTCCCGATACAGTACCGGGAATCGGAGATCGTAACACGTCGTTACTCCGACCGTGAATCCGTTCACCGTTGCCGTTTCGAGGCGTTCGCCCGGGATCAGGAGGTCCGATTCCCCGGATTCATACCCGAAGAGGTGGTGTTTTCGATAGGTGAGCTGTCGGGACCCCGTCGGATCGAACAGCACGCTCGTGTTCGAAAGCCCGGTCTTTGCAGGAACCGCAGCGCTCGTCGCCTCGAGATTTTCGACGATGCTTCCAGCCAGAATCCACACCCCATGTTCACGTGCGAGTTCACTCACATGGGAAAGAGTCGGGCCCTCCAGCCCCTCAGCTGCCCGTTGATAGGCGTCGAAATCGAAGTACCCCACGTTCCAGAGTTCGGGCAGCACGAGCAGCTGGGCGCCGCGATCGGACGCGTCGCGAATCGCCGCTGCTGCCCGCTTGAGATTGCCGGACCGATCGCCTGCTTCGACGTCGATCTGGAGAAGTCCGAGTTTCATCGTCGTTCGAGAGCCTCCCACAGTTCGGTTTCGAGATTGTCGATTTCGGCCGGAAATTGGCGTTTGAAGAACCGCTCGGCGCCCGGCACTCGACCGGTGACCTCGAACTGGGTGTCAACAGCCGTACCGGTTCCGGTCTGCTCGATGCGGTGGTGTCCGGTGACGTCGAAGACCGGTGACCGTCCCTCGAAGCTGACGAACGTCGGCGGCCGTCGATCCACCGTTCTCGTTTCGACGGTGAGCAGTTTACCGACTCCGGGCAGGGGGAGATCAAGGTGCCAGACGGTCGTCTCTCCCTCGATTTTGAACCGGTCGACGAGATCGATCGCCCGTGCCCGATTGGCCGGATCCTCGAGGAACGCCCACACCGCCTCGGGGGGAGCCTCGACCGAAAACCGGCGTTCGACTCGGACAGTCATGCGTTACCGATTCGAGGCGTGTCGGACGGGCCGGTCGAACCCACTCCGAGAGAAGCACGGTGTCATGTCCTCTCAGGCCCGTTCCACCCGCCAGGTCGTCGACCGCGATCGACCCCACTTTTCGATGGTGAGATCTTCGGCCTTCTCTGCCAGTCGTGCCAACCGGACGCCGACCTGTTTCGAGGAGAGTCCCAGCGATTCGGCGATGTTTCTCGCCCGAAAGTACTTCTCGCCCGTATTTGCATTCTTCCGGAGGTGTGACAGAATCCGTTTTTCGTCCTCCGTGAAGTCAGTCATCGATTTCAATGAAGGGGCCCATTCCTATAACCTTTTCAGCCCGGACACCCGGTCGCTCATTCGATGGTGGTGAACTCGGAGGGCTCGTTGAGCGCGAGGTTCGACGCGATCTCCACGATCCGAACGGCGTGTTCGGCCGTCTGCTGGAGGGCAACGAGGACTTCCCGAACCTGCAAGAGTCGTTTCTGTTTGAGTTCTGGAAGGTCCTTCATGAGGTCGAGTTCTCGCTCCGAGAGGTCCATGAACATCGCCTGGGCCGCTCGGGCCGTTTCGAAATCACGCTCGACGACCGTCTCCACGGCGAGTTCGGTGAGTTCGTCGACCCGCTCGTTGTGGTCCCGAATGGCTCTCACAGTCTGATCGTCGAGACCGAGGCGATCCCCATCCGCATCGAGTACGATCTCGGCCATGTTCTCCGCGTTGTCGGCGATCAGCTCCAGATTCTTCGCCACGGACCGATAGGCGATGAGGGGAAACCCGTCGGTGAGTCCCATCTTCCGGGCGATCGACGGATTGCGGTAGGAGGTAAAGATGAGCCGGAGGAGAAGCACGAATATCTTGTTCGCCTGTCGCTCCCGGTTGAGCGCCCGCTCGGCCAGGTCCCGATTATTGCGAGCAAGCGCCTTGATCGCCTCGTTTCGCATCGTTCGTCCGGTGTTCTCGAGGCGGGTCAACAGGTTGGTCAGGTCGAAGTCCTCCGGATCCACCGAGCAGCGGATCGTGATCCGCTCCGGCGTCTCCTCGATCACTCCAAGCCCCATCAACTGCGATTCGGCGGCGTAGACGGCATTGATGTGTGGCCCCTCGAGAGCCGCTTCGGCGGTGACGTGAATGACCCGTCGACCCAGCACGTACTGTCCGATGATGGCCCGTTCGACAGCGTCCGCGTCGAAGTTTCCCACCGAGATCGTCGCCGCTGTTTCCTCGCTTCTGGCCGATTCCGGCGTGACCGTCAACGTTCCCTCGGCTGTCGTCCTGACTGCCACCTCGTCCCCTTTTTCGACGCCGTTATCTCTGGCCCATTCGGCCGGAAGCGTCATTGCGAGCGTCGACGGCCCCAGCCGCTGGACCTTTCTCGTATCCATACATCCAGTTGAATGTCTAATGAACCTTATATCTGCCTCGCCGGGGGTGGTCTCAGTCGACCCGCACCATTCGCTGTTCCACCCGGCCGACTCGGACCCGCATCCACCCACGAAGTTCCTCGTCGAGTTCGGGATCGCCAGTGTCCACCCGGAGCGTGTCCGTCACATTCATCTTTTCGGGTGAGGCGACGACCGTGATCTCCGAGTCTTTGATGACGGCTGGAGAGATCTGATCGTTCCCGCGACCGAAAATGAATCCCTGTCCACCGATTGGGGAGACCACGATCACATTCTGCACCCCCATCGCATCGAGGATCTCGGCCTCCGATCCGTCCCTGACGAGCAGTTCGTTACCCCGGAGAACGTCGACTCCCAGCGGCGAACCGTCGATACCGAACGCCGATTTGATCGTGGCGAGCGTGCCTCCGGGGCCGAGAATGTAGGTCGTCTTTGGATCGGCCTCCTCTGTGATTCCCCTCGCGAGTCCTTCGACGTCTCCCCCGAGAATCTGTTTCGATGACTGGAGTGCCTCGGCTACCGGCACCTCGGCCAGCCCCTTCAACTCGGCACGCACCTCCCCGTCGCGATAGGCAGTCTCGTCGATATCGTTGATCTCTCGGGTGGTCGTCTGCTCGAACGTCGCCGCGATGTGGCCCGCAGCTTCCGGCGAGACGGCAAACACCGAGGAATACACTTTCACCCCCGCCGGAGCACCCAGTATCGGGGTGTCCGTTCCGGCGGCTTCGATGGTCTCGTACACGTCGACTGCCGTCCCGTCACCCCCCACGAACAGGACGAGATCGACGTCGCGTTCGAGAAACGCCGACACCGCGGCGGCGGTGTCCGAAGCGCTGGTCACGTCCTCGCTCGGCTCTCCGAGGACGGTGACGGGTATCCCAACTGATTCTGCTTCGATGGCCCCCATCGCGTTGCCCCAGGTGAGCACGTCGACCGAATCGCCGTGAGAAGAGAGGGCCTCGAGTGCCGCATCGGCCCGCTTCGGGGCGCGTTCTTCGGCCCCCCGTTCGCGGGCCTCTTCGACTTTCCCGTCGGTCCCCTTGAGCCCGACCCGTCCGCCCATCCCGGCGATGGGATTGACGACGAAACCGATCGTTCGCATGCTTCGACTTCGGATCCGGCCCGTGAAAGTATCGCCGGTTGCGGACTCGATTTTACAGCCGGCGTTCGAGCCACGCTGCGGCAGCTTCGACCTCCGCTGGGTCCAGACCCTGGATGCGTATCGTGACGAGGTCGCCGGGATAGCTTCCGATGGAGACATCGAACCGCTCGTTCGCCGCTCGAAGGGCCGAAACCAGCTCGCGTTCCGGCCGTTCGGCGGTGAGCACCCTGGTCGTCGATTGCGGACCGTCGAAAGCGGGGGCGACGAGGGCGAACATCTGACGCATCTCCTCGGGCACTCCCGGGAGCACGTAGACGTTCTCGAGGTGGGCCCCAGGGGCAACACCCGCCGGATTCGGGAGAAACTCGGCCCGCTCGGGGAGATGTGTCGTCCCCGGGACGAGATCGCGCAGATCGTACTCGGTCTCGTGCTCGATCCACGTCGCTGCATCGGGGTGTTCGGACATCTCGCGGTCGAAAGTCGTGGCCACGGCTTCCATCGTCACGTCGTCGTGGGTCGGTCCCAGTCCCCCGGTGACGATCACCGCATCGAAGGATTCGCTGAGCTCGTCGAGACTCGAGACGATGGCCTCCTCCTCGTCCGGGACGACGACGATCCGCCTGACGGTTGCCCCCCTCCCGTGAAGCTGGTCGGCGAGCCACGTGGCATTCGTGTTCTCCGTCTGGCCGGAGAGGAGCTCGTCGCCGACGGTCAAAATGGCCACGTCCATGCGTTGGTGTTTGATCGGGCTGGTATTAATGTCGCCGTGTCCGGCTATGGCCCTTCTATGTCCTCCGGACCGACGGCCCCTCTGCGGGCCGCAAGCGTCCGAAGCTGGGCCCGAAAGTACAACAGTCCCGCCCCCGCGATCAATCCCGCCACGCCGAGGAGGCCACCGAAGAGGTAGAGGTTCCGCTCCCGGTAGTAGTCGACGGATATGAGGGTCGAACTGGGGTTCTCCCACCGGAGCGTGACGCGATTCCCGGTTCGTTCCATGGCGTACCCGCTCGGTCTTGCACGCCCGATGATCGGTGCACCGATCGCTGCACCGGGCGGCAGGGTCACCGAATAACTCCCGTTGATCGCCACCGGGAGAAATAGCTCGTTCGATTGGACCCTCGCCGTATACGCGAGGTGGCCACCCTTCCGAGGGACGTCGATTATCGTCCGCTCGCCGGCCACGGAGACGGCGAGCGAGGAGGCATTGACCACCGTCCCGTTTGGATATCGGTACTTGACTGCCCGCACCGACAGTGCCGACTTGCCACCGAATTCACCGGGTCCAAAGAGGCTGACGTTCGTCCGGTTGGTTATGGATAGGACAGCCCGATACCGATCACCGGTGAGGGTGATACTGGCATCTGCGCTCGTGTTCCACTCGTAATTCGCCGGCTCCGCCAGCGCCCGTTCGTCCACCGGCCCCCCACCGACACACCCGGCCGTGGCCAGAAGGGCGACGACGGCGAGCGCGGCGAGCATTTGCCTCATGGAACGACGGCGAGGAGTTCCGAATCGAGGTGGGGTCCGATACTGGCGAGAAGACCGGGTGGATCGGTTCCCGGCTTGCAGACGATGCTCTGTTCGAGCAGGCCAAGGCGCTCGACGGTGACGATGTCGTTTGCGTGCCCGGCTCGGTTGACCGTTGCTCGGACCTCGGCCCTTGTCGCGCTGTTGACGTTCACCCGACCGTTCTCCTCCCGCATCCAGCCGTGCAGACGGTCGCGCTCGGTATCGGCCAACCGCGGTGGATCGCCGGCCACGTACTCGAGTGGCAGATGCTGGATCAAGCCGAATCGGGTTCGTATCTGGGATGGAGTACCGCCCCCGAGTCCCAGACCATCGGCTGGAATTCCCACCTCGTGGCCCGCATCGAGGGTGAAGCCGTCCTCGTCCCAGGACTCGAGGGTTCCGGTCGCGACAGTCCCCGGTTCCGGGTCGGCGACGATCTCGCCCCATTCGTCCCGCAGGACGTTTCGGGCGACCGTCTCATCCGGCCCTTCGATGGTGACCGTGGGAAAGTCGTCGTGGCGAATTCCGACGTCCACGGAGACTGCGAGGTCACCGAGGGCGTTCTCGACGAGGGACCGTAATGAATCGAGTGCCCGATCCCGGGCCGTCCCATGTACGTAAACCCGGGTTGCAAGAACAACCATTATGCGACGATCCGAAGTTCGCTTCTGAGTTCGTCGATCCGTTCGTCGATCGCGTCGATGAGTTCCTCGTTCCCCATCGCCTCGAGGTCACCACCGCACTCGGGACACTCGAATCCGAGGTCCATCGCCTCGTCGAATTCGAACCGGATGGAGCAGGCCGGACACAGGTAAAATTCGTTCTCCCGTTCGTATTCCCGCCGGAGTTCGAGTGCCTCGAGCAGTCGCTCCATCTCCTCGTGGAGGTTTCCCGGAATGTGCTCGTATTCGAAGGTCCACAGATAGGTGAGCCACCCCGAATCCTCGTCGCGAACTCGGCGATAGGAGGCGAGATCGTTCTCGTAGAGGATGAAGAGTGCACGGCGAACGTCGTTGAGTTCGAGTCCAAGTCGCTCCGCGAGTTCCTCGTCTGTCACCTCGCCGTCGGGTGGGGCCGCCGCCACGGGCATGCCCTTTGGCCCCACCAGTTCGTTGAGGTACTTCTGAATGACGGGGTCCTCGAGTAACTCCTCAAAAGCCATTATGTATGGATGGGACCGCCACGGTAGGTAAGTCTTTTGAGCGAGTGCGATCGATCTGGGGGTCAATCACTTCGTTCGTGCGAGGAATCTCCACCGTCGACCTCAGCACTCGATGACGCCGGCTCCCGATCCCTGGACGTATCATCCCGGTCTGCGGGCTCGCTATCGACCGCTTTGACCTCCTTCCCCCGTGCCTTTGGAACCACTCGGCGCGCTGGGTCCTCGAACGTTCGATTCAGCTCCCGCCCTTCGAAAAGCCGATCGAGAAAGACGGCCAGTGCCGCCACCTCGGAGTGGGGCTGATTGGTAACCCCGACGTTCCAGTCTGCGGCCTCGTAGACGTCGAATGGGACCTTCTCCGAACCGACGACGACGAGCAATTCTTCCCCGGACGTCCGTTCTCGAATCCGGGCTGTCACCTCCGTTATGGGTTCGCCGTACATCGTGAGGTGGACGATCGGTCCCTCCCATGCCCGAACGTCACCGACCGGCGAGTCCGTCGATTCGACCGCGAAGGGCCCTCCGAACCGATCGGTCACGTCCCGCGTAGTGTCGAGGGCATCCGTCGCGTTCTCGGGAAAAACGATGCGGTCGGCCCCGAGCGCCCGGGACGTGAGCCCGACGTGAGTCGTCATTCGGTCGTCTCGCCCGGGTCGATGGCCGAGGCGAAGAACCGTCACCGATCGGTCGTCCTGCATACGGGAGCATTCGGCGAAACGGGTGAATATGTTGTGGTTGTCCCGAAGCCTCTGTGGTTAGTGACCCACAGTTCCGTCTCCAAAAACCACAACACACATGCCCGCACCTCGTAATCTGCCGATATGGAACTCTCCGGAGCCAGGGTCGTCGTAACTGGCGGGGCGGGGTTCGTTGGCTCCCACCTCGCGGAGCGATTGATCGAGGATGGCGCGACCGTGACGGTGGTCGATGACCTCTCGAACGGACGCCGGCAGTGGGTGCCCGAGAGGGCGACATTCCTCGAGGGAGACCTGACAGCGGACTCGACCGTCGAGGCGGCCATCGACGAAACGGTCGACGCGGTCTTCCATCTCGCGGCCCGGAAGGACGTGAACGATCCAAACCCCCGATCCCAGTTCGAGGAGAACACCGGCATGACCCACTCGATTCTGGAGCGAATGGCCGAGGTGGGAATCGAACACGTCGCGTTCACATCGTCTTCGACGGTCTACGGGGAGGCACCTCGGCCGACTCCGGAGGACTACCCCCAGTCGCCCATCAGCACGTACGGCGCGGCAAAGACCGCAGAGGAAGCTCTAATCTCGACGTTCGTGCACGCCACAGGGATGACCGCCTCGATCTTCAGGTTCGCCAATATCGTCGGTCCGAGGCTCCAGGCGGGGGCGGTCATCGTCGATTTCATCGAAAAACTTCGGTCGGACCCGGGGGAGCTCGAGATCAAGGGCAACGGGCGCCAGGAGAAGTCTTACATGACGGTTCGTTCATGTGTCGACGCGATGGTTCACGTGGTTCGAAACGCCGGGAACGACCGCTCCATTTTCAATCTCGGAACACGTACCACGACCTCAGTGACGAAGATTGCGGACATCGTCAGTGACGAGATGGGACTCGACCCTGACTACCGTTTCACCGGCGGCGAACGGGGGTGGACCGGCGACGTCCCGAAGATGCGTCTCTCGATCGAGAAACTTCGTGCCCTCGGATGGGAACCGCCGGAATCGAGCGACGAGGCCGTTCGCACGGCGACCGAACAACTGCTGGCCGGGCGAATTGCCAACGGGAATTAACCGGCCAGATCGACGTACTGGGACTCCCAATCCCGACGCTCGGAGAGGAGGTTCGCGCCCTTCTCCGTGAGTTGGTAGGCGTTCGTTCGCTCGTCCTGCTTCGTTTTCTCTACGAGCGAGCGATCCACGAGCGTGTCGAGGTTCGGGTAGAGCCGTCCGTGATTGATCGTGGACTCGTAGTAATCCTCCATCTCCGACTTGATTTCGAGCCCGTTAGGATCCTTGAGGCCGGCGATGACTGTGAGGAGGTCCCGCTGGAAGCCGGTCAAATCGTCCATCATCCTTTCATATAGATATGTCGCTCATACTATTAAAATCGTTGCCCGGTAACAGAAACTGAAGGGTGGTTTCGGCCACCGCCTGCCGACCGTCACTCCCGTGTCGCCTCGACGAAAAAGGTCTCCGGTCGTTCCACGGCTCGGGTGATATCGAATCCGTCGTCTTCGAGTGCTGCGACGGCGGTACTCGCACTTTCCCGTTCGCTCAGCGGAGGACCGCGTTCGCCCGTCCCGTTTCTCGACCAGTCGGCGATGACGATCGACCCGCCCGAGCGAACGACTCTCGCGAACTCCGCAGGGGCAGTTTTCTCGATCTCGTGGAAGGTCATCGTCGTGTAGAGGCCATCGAGAGTGTCCGTCTCGAACGGCAACGAGCGTGCCGGTGTGAGAACCATTTCGACGTTCGTCGGAATTCCCCGTCCCGAGAAGTGCTCGTGCATTTCCTCCTGCACGTCGACGGCGTAGAGGTGCTCGACGAAGGGGGCCACTTCGCGGGTGTAGAATCCCGTCCCACTACCGATGTCGGCGACGGTCCCACCGCGTGCATCGTCCAGAGCGGTAATCAACTCGTCACGAGAGAGAAAGCGAAATCGATCGTCGCCCTCGAGTGCGTGGGCACTCGTGGGATCGAACGTATGCGACATCCTTATGCAAGCCTCCGGATCGTCGGTGCCGTTCGAGCCCATCTCGCCGCCTTTCTTCCCGAGGATGGCGTCAGACCGTATCCCACTCGCGACATGGGCACACTCCCGGATTCGTGGCCTTGAGCGTTTGGATTCGGGCGGTCGACGTCGATCAATCCCGTTTCCCGTTCCACTCGCCGATTCCATCCGGATCGAGATGGATGTGGACGTCTCCGACCGTCGGTCGGGCCAGAATCCGATTTCGAAGCTCCGTTTCGAGGTCGTGTGCGTCCTCGAGGGTGAGTTCACCCGTGACCTCCGCGTGAAGTTCGACCTCGACCCGTGCTCCGACGTAGTGACAGCGAAGGTCGTGGACGCCATGAACGCCTGGATGGTCCGTGACGATTCGTTTGATCGCCTCGACCTCCTCGGGGGGTGGAGCACTGCCCGTGAGATATCGAATGTTTTCACGGGCGATCTGGTATCCCTGATGCATCACGAGGAGACTCACGAGACCGCCGGCGAGTGGATCGACGATCGGCATTCCAACGGCGGCACCGAACACGCCCAGCACGGCGGCGAAAGAGGTGTAAACGTCGTTCAGAGCGTCCGTGGCGAGTGCCTTCAACCCCGGCGAATCGAGTTGTCGATTGGTCCGATCGGTGTACCAGTACACGAGGATCATGTCGCCGATCGCGAACCCGAGGCCCAGCACAAGGAGGACATCGAACTGGATCTCGGGACCCTCACGAATCGCGGTAAGAGCGTCGAGAAAGATCTTGACTGCCAGTCCGATCAGGGTGACACCGACGAAGAGGGCCGTGAGCGGTTCGACCCGCTCGTGGCCGTGTGGATGATTCGAATCGGGCCCTCGAAAGGACAGTCGTCCCCAGATCAGCACCACGAGACTGGCCAGCAGATCCGCGAGCGAATGTGCCGCGTCGGCAATAAGTGCGAGGCTCCCGAACATGAGACCGAGGCTCCCCTCGACGACGATCTTCGCCACGTTCCCGACGACGTTGACCCAGGAGGCCCGGAGGAACGCGGCTTTATCCTCCGCCATTAGACCCCCTTTGGGGAGCCGCCGACATGACCGTTGTGACCCCGTCCCGACAAACTGTGGTGGGGTTCTGGGATCGACACGTTCACCGCTTTCCACCGAAAAGCTCGATCGATGCCTGACCGAATCGCCCACGACCATCCAACCGTCGAGACCATCGCCGCGAGAATCGAACGACACGGCGGAACGACGCGTCCCGAGGTGGTAATCGAGGAGCCACTCGAGGTCGAACCCGAGACGCTCGTCAGACTGGTCCTCTCTGGGCGAGAATATCGCGCCCGCGTCGAAGCCTCCGATTCGGGTTCTGTGGCCTTCCGACACGCGGCACGCTCCCCCACCGGCGCTCGCTCTCCGGGAACTGGCAAAAACGCGCTGACCGCGTGGATCGAGACACGCGAGCTCGAAATCGGTCGGCCACTCCACCTCGACGTGGTCGATTCCGGTTTTCGCTACGGGTTGCGTGCACCGGGTGAAGATGTAACCTACGACGTTTCCAGACCTGACCATTCCCTGGCGGCCATCGCCCGAAATCTCGATGAACGGGAGAGGGACGACTGATACTGAAATCGAGGAGCGATTCGGTTGGATCGGGCCCCGGCGATTGTGACACTATTCAACCGACAGAATTGCGGGACAGGAGGGCGATTGCACCGATGGATATACAAAGGGAGTGGTGAGGTTTGGTAAACCTACGCACTATCTTTAGGAGGTCCAAAAGCGGCAGTTTATGCGGGTTTGAGCGGGTCTCTCGCGCAAACGTCGTGGACTATCATGATCAATTTTTGCGAAACATTTAAGTGACTTTCGGTCATACCATTTGGTAAGGAACCCAGGGGAGTCTGGGTACACCGTTCTCCCCGTTCCCTCCACCATGAGTGATGCCACAATTCGAACGTATAGCGGCGAGCGACAGCGGACGGAGGTAGACGAATCGGTCGAAGAAACAGAGGCCGAACAGGAGTCCGTCGAGGAGGACGTCTGTCCCGAGTGTGGCGGCCGCCTCGATACAGACGAGGAGCGCGGGGAGACGGTCTGCTCCGAGTGTGGCCTCGTCGTCGAAGAGGACGAGATCGACCGGGGTCCGGAGTGGCGGGCCTTCGATTCGGCAGAGAAGGACGAGAAGTCCCGCGTGGGCGCCCCCACGACGAATATGATGCACGACAAGGGGCTCTCGACGAACATCGGCTGGCAGGACAAGGACGCCTACGGCCGGTCGCTGTCCAGCCGCCAGCGCCAGAAGATGCAGCGCCTGCGCACCTGGAACGAGCGCTTCCGCACCCGAAACTCGAAGGAGCGCAACCTCAAGCAGGC
>JBDGUI010000020.1:0-45179 GCA_042216015.1 Halodesulfurarchaeum sp.
GTCCACTACCCTACCAGGACTCACCTCCGCTTGGCCCCACGCCGGTATATCCGTTACGGACCTGGGATTCACGACGAACCTGGGGCGGCATTCGCTTCGGCCCCGGGAGATCACGAATCGGATGGGCCCCACCCGACCCGAAAGTCGACCCAAACCCTGGAATACCACCGGACCCAAGACCAATCCAGGAAATGCCAGTCGACACCCGCGAGGACCCGACCGAGGCCCACCGCCATCTTCGACACGACGACCAGCTGGCCAGGCTGATCGACCGGCACGGCTATCTCGTCATCCAGCCCGCCCCGGACCCGTTCCGACGGCTCGTGAAAGCCATCGCCCGCCAGCAGGTCTCGATGGCCTCGGCGGCGGCCATCTGGGAACGGCTGACCGACGCGTTCGACGTGACCCCGGCGGAAATCCGAGCGGCCGATCCGGCGGCGCTCCAGGAGGTCGGTCTTTCGGAGGCGAAGAGCGAGTACGTGAAGGCCACCGCCGAGGCCTTCGAGGAGCGCGACATGTCGCGGGAGACGTTCGCTGACCTGTCCGACGAAGCCGTAATGGAGGAACTAACCGAGATCAGAGGGATCGGGCCGTGGACCGCAAAGATGTTCCTGCAGTTCGGACTGGGCCGCGAGGACGTCTTTCCCGTCGAGGATCTGGGCATCCGACACGCGATGGAGACCCGGTACGGGATCGAAAGTCGCTCAGCAATGCGCGAGCGAGCCGCCGAGTGGGCGCCGTATCGATCGATCGGGTCGCTGTATCTCTGGCGAACGGGCGGGGAGGAGTGATCGAGAGGAACCTTTAGAGGGGTCCGCTCCGTGGAGGATGGTATGAGACGGCCCCGCTTTCGCACGGCCGACGTGGCCCAGCAGGTCGTCGGTGCGCTTTTGCTCGCCGGCCCGTTCGTGGTCACCGAGGAGGTCTGGGTGCTCGCGGACGGAATGGGGCCCGGCCACACCGCCGTCGCGATCCTCGCCGTGATCGTCGTCGGGTACAGCGCGCTGTACAAGGCCGACAAGGACCGGGACGTGGACCGCGAACGGGCGGTCGCGGGCATCCCGTTGCGCTTTCTCTCGGTACTGCTCGTGGCCGTCGGCTCAGTCGCGCTGTTGACTTTCGCGCTCGCCGCCCCCGAAACCTTCGGGGCCGATCGGATGGCCACGATCACCGCGATCAGCATCGGGTCGATGTTCTCGGTGGTCGGCGCGGCCGCCGCGGACTCGGTGCTCTGAGAACGGCAAGGTTCAAGGCCGAACGCGCGGCCTAGTTCAACTCAATGGGCGATATCGAGACGATCTACGAGGATCTCGACACGGAGGAGGTCTCACTCGAGGAGTTCCGCGAGGCCGTCGAATCCAAGGTCGAGCAGATGGGGGGGCTTGCCGACGAGGAGACGGCGGCGATGTTGCTCGCCCACGAACTCGATGATGGACAGGTGGAGGGCGTCGCCGACGTCGAGCCGGGCATGGAGGAGGTCGCCATCACCGCAAAGGTCCTCAGCGTCGGGGAGTTGCGGACCTTCGAGCGCGAGGACCCCGACCAGCCAGAGGGTCAGGTGCTCAACGCCGACGTGGCCGACGAGACAGGCCGACTCCGGGTCTCCTTCTGGGACGAAATGGCCAGTTCCGCGGACGCAGAACTCGAGGAAGGGCAGGTGCTGAACCTGAAGGGGCGGCCCAAGGAGGGGTACGACGGCGTCGAGCTGTCCGTCGATCGGGTCGAGCCCGATCCGGACACCGAGATCGAGGTCGACCTCACCGACGAGTACCGAGTGGCAGACCTCGGTCTGGGAGCGTCGGACGTGACGCTTCTCGGGGAGGTGCTCGCCACTGAACCCGTCCGTACCTTCGACCGGGACGACGGCACGGAGGGGCAGGTCTCGAACCTCCTCGTCGGCGACGAGACCGGTCGGGTCCGGGTCACCCTGTGGGACAAGCAGGCCGAACGCGTCGAGGACCTCTCGCCCCACGACACCATTGAGATCCTGGACGGTTACGTGCGGGAGCGGGACGGCTCGCTCGAACTCCACCTCGGGGATCGCGGAGCCATCGAGCAACGCGATGCCTCGGTGACATACGTCCCGGACGCCACCCCGATCGAGGCCGTCGAACTCGGCGAAACCGTCGACATCGCGGGCGTCGTCCGCTCCGCGGACCCGAAGCGAACCTTCGATCGGGACGACGGCAGCGAGGGGCAGGTCCGAAACGTTCGGGTGCAGGACGAGACCGACGACATCCGCGTCGCTCTCTGGGGCGAGAAGGCCGACCTCGAACTTGGGCCCGGCGACGAGGTGCTCTTCGTCGACGTGGGGATTCAGGACGGATGGCAGGACGACCTCGAGGCATCGGCCAACTGGCAGACGACCGTCGTCCCGCTCGAGGAGGGACTCGGCACAGACCTGGAGACCGGCGAGGACGGCTCCGACACGGGACTCTCGGCGTTCGGCACCGGTGAGGAGTCAGCCGAGGAGGGGTCGGATCGTCCGAGTTCGGAGCGAGGGGCGGGGAGCACTTCGGGGGCCGAGACGGGCGGTTCGCAAGCCGATTCGAGCGAGGAGGAGTCAGAATCCGTCGAGTTCACGGGTGTCGTCGTGCAGGCGGGCAACCCGATCATCCTCGACGACGGCGAACAGACGGTACGGGTTCAGTCGGACCTGGACGTCGAACTCGGCGAGGAACTCACGGTGACCGGCGAACTCGCCGAGGGCGTTCTCGAGCCCGACCGGGTTTCGTGAGCGACGGAAACAATTAAGCCGGTTACCGCCGGGGGTTGGGGATATGCGAGTCGAGCTTCCCTTTGCTCCCGTGGATTCGATCATCCGGAACCAGGCGGGTGATCTCCGGGTCAGTGCGAACGCCGCAGAGGCGCTGGCCCGTCGGATACAGGACGAGGGCGCCGAGATCGCGCGGGAGGCGGCCCAGCACACCGAGGCGGCGGGCCGCAAGACCATCATGGTCGAGGACTTCGGGCCCGTCGAGGTCCCCACTCGGAATTCGCTCACGATCCCGGTTGCGCCCGTCGATCGGATCGCCCGGCTCGACGTCGACGACCGGTTCCGGGTGGCCGAAGACGCCCGACTCGCATTGGCCAATCTCCTCGAAGCCCGGGCGTCCGAAATTGCGGCCGGGGCCCGAAAACTGGCCGAGCACGCCGGTCGACGGACGATTCAGGCCGAAGACATCGAGTTATTCGTCGACCTCTGCGAGTGAGCGTGGGCTCGGATCGAGGTACGCGGCAAACTCCGGACCGAATTCCGTCGCCAGATCTGCCACCGCCGGACCGGCGAGGACGGTGTACCCCTCCTCCAGTGCGGGTTCGATCTGGGCCCCGAGTGCGACGTCGAAGAGTCGGTTCTCGGCGAATTCACGGGCGGTCGTTATCTCCCGTTCCCGCTCGATCACGTACCGATCGCGCTCGATGTAGGGGCCCGTGACCGGTTCGTCGGCGTAGGTCTCGTAGAACCGGCGGGCGTGCTCCGCGGCGTGAACCGGTGGGCCCTCGTGGCGCTCGATCGCCGGCAATTCCCAGACGGTCAATTCGACGAACAGCACCGCCCGGTCCCGGGCCCAGGTCGCGCTTCGAAGTACCTCGAAGCCCGCCTGGTCGAGGCCGCGAACCAGTCCCGAGAGCGAGCGTCTGAGCTGTGGATAGAGCTGGTCGTCGACCAGATCGGGCGGGGCAAAGACCACGGCGATCGGGGTGGTTCCCCGTTCCTGGATTGCCGTGTGGACTCCTGCAGGATCCATCGACTCAGGCTCCGGTGGGAAGAAGTGCTCCAGGTCGGGGTCCGCGAGAAATTGCCGGGCGAAGTGGACGAGCCGGGCGACGTTCTCGGCCGAGACGACCGCAGCGACGTTTCGCTCCGGGTCGGTTGGGTCGACGACCACGAGTGGATCATCGAAGCTGGCGACGGCGTGGTCGGCCGGGTCGAGAGTGACCGGTGGCTGCCAGTCCCGTGCCGCCTCGAGCGTCTCCCTGAAGCCCCCGTACTCCAGGACGAGGAGTTCCGCGATGTACCCGGAGTAGCCCTGCCTCCGGAGATCGCTGCCGTAGGCACCGATTCCCTTGAGGAACTGCTTGAAGTATCTGATCGCTGCAGCCGTGGTGTCGTCGAGTCTGCCCGCGAGATAGGCGTTGTGGAACGGCGTTCGATCGACGGCGGACTGGATCTCGGTCGCATCCCTCACGTCGTAGCAGGGGACGAGATCGACGGCAAACCCGTGATGCTCGCCCGTGACGTAGGGATGCTCGGCGTATTCCAGATGGCCATCGGGGAGCACTGCTCGCCCGATTCGCAACCCATAGCGCTCGAGATCCTCGCGGGGGAGATCCGGGTCGAACGTGACGAACACGTCGATGTCCCGATCACCGCTCACCCAGGTTCCCCGGGCCGTCGAGCCGACGTGAACAACGGTTGCGTCAACGCCGAGGTCGTCGATCGCCGACTCGATCCGCTCGATGAGGGACGTGACTGCCGCCTCGAGGGCGGCCCGCTCGTCCGGGTCCGGGTCGACCCGCTCGCCGACCCGCTCGAGCACCGACTCGTACCCGTCACCGGTCGCCATACGATCTCCTTACCGGGGCCACCCCGAAAGGATATCGATGGACGTTAGAGCACCGCAAGTGGTGTCATGATCACGACCCCGACCACGATTCCGAGGACCAGTTCGGCCCGACCCCCGCGGCGGAGGCCCTCGCCGAGATCGAGTGCCTCCGGGATGAATTCGGTGAAAACCAGGTAGATCATCGCGCCGGCGGCAAAGCCGAAGCCGAAGGGCAGGAACTCGCGGGCGTAGCGCACGAAGACGAACGCGATCACCGCGCCGATGGGCTGGGGCAGACTCGAGAAGACCGACCACCAGACCATCTTCCAGTTCGAGACGCCCATCGCCCGGAGTGGGATCGAGATCGCCGACCCCTCTGGAACGTTGTGGATCGAGATGGCGACGGTCATGAAGATCGCGAGAATCGGGATCGTGAATCCGAGAACCATCGGGCCATGACCGAGGTTCAGGTCCGCGAAGGAGACCCCGACCGCGACGCCCTCGGGGAAGCTGTGCACCGTGAGAATGCCGAGGATCAGGACCAGTTTCTTGAAGTCGGCCTCGGCGTATTCCCGGGGGTCGATCTCCGCGTGCGTGATGACCCGGTGGCTCACGACGACGAGCAGGGCGCCGACGAGCAGACCCGGGGCGATTTCCCCGACCGTTCCCTCGGCAAGCCCCTCCTTGAGCAGTCCGAACACGGAAGCGGCGACCATGATTCCCGAAGCCAGCCCCCAGAGGCCCACGTTCCAGCGATCGGGGATGTCCCCGACGAGGAAGAAGGGAAGCGCACCCAGGCCGGTCGCAAAGGCAGTGAGTAATCCGGCGGCGAAGACCAGGGTCAGATTGGCCAGCAGACTCATCCGTTGATTGTTCGAAGCCGTTCAGCGTAGTTAAAATTTCGGAAGAAAATTTGGTGGAAACTAAATTAGTCTTTCCTAACCGGAAGATTTTCGTCCCGAACGTGAGCGGGGTGGCGGAGCAGTCGATGGGTGAGCGATCCGAAAATCGTGGCCGGTCGAAACGAAAGCCCTATCAAAAGTAGCCAAGTACGGTAATCCAGGCCGCCGTAGCTCAGCTGGTAGAGCACTCCGCTGTTAACGGAGTTGTCCCAGGTTCGAGCCCTGGCGGCGGCGCTTCTGTCGAAGGTAACGCTCAAGGCAGCGCCAGCGGTAGGACGTGGTAGGGCCCTTAGCTCAGTCTGGTTAGAGCGCGCGGCTCATAACCGCGTCGTCAGTGGTTCAAATCCGCTAGGGCCCATTTCTGAACCGCGTCACCGTCGAGGGACCCGAAGGTGTCCGGAGACGTGACCGAGCAGAAATGTGCAGCGGATTTGCAACCCAGGAAACCGACCGAAGGGAGGTTTCCCTTGGTTCAAATCCGCTAAGGCCCATGATTCTCGAACGGAACCGTCGAGCGACCAGCGTGCTATGTCGCGAGACGTGACTTCGAGTGATCTGGGCAGCGGATTTGAATCAGGGAAGGAAGCAAGCGCAGCGAGCGGACTGACCGTGGTTCAAATCCGCCAGGGCCCACATCTCAAAGACCTCACCCCCGAGCGACCCGGAGGTGTCCCGAGAGGTGAGTCGGTGTGATTGGGCAAGCGGATTTGCGTTAAGAAGGAACCAGTCAGCAGTTACGACGATTCCACACCCCACCCATCGCGCTCACTCGTCACGTCAGCCTCCTCGGTTCCCTCGTAGCCCTCGAAGTCGGCAAACGAGCCGACCTGTTGCTGGACGACTTGCACACGAATACGGTCATTCGCCTCCACCGACCAGCGGATCAGATCACCGTCCCCGGTGTCGAGTTCGCGGCGGATGAGGGCGGGAATGCGGGGCTGGCTGCCAGACACCGTGATCGCGCCGTCGATCGGATCCGGGCTCATGGGCGAAGATTGGACGTGTCGTTCATAAACGGATTTCTCAACGCGTTACCTCACCACCACTCCCCACCCACTTTTCCCCATCCCCCACCACACCTCCACCATGCGCGCTGCCGTCTACCGAGGCCCGGGCGAAATCGCCATCGAAGAGGTCCCCCGACCCGAACTCGAATCCCCCAGGGGCGCCCTGATCCGCGTCACCCACACCGCAATCTGCGGGTCGGACCTCTGGTTCTACCGCGGGCAGACCGACATGGAGGAGGGCGAACGGGTCGGCCACGAACCCATGGGCATCGTGGAGGAGGTGGGAAGCGAGGTCACCTCCGTCGAGCCGGGCGACCGGGTCATCGCCCCCTTCGCGATCAGCTGTGGGGAGTGCGAGTTCTGCAGAAAGGGGCTGTACACCTCCTGCGTCGAAGGCGAGTCGTGGGGCGGCGCGAACGGCGGTGGGCAGGGCGAGTACGTGAGGACCCCGTTCGCCGACGGCCACCTCGTCCGCGTCCCTGACCGGCACGCCGACAGCGAGGAGACTCTCGAGAAACTCCTGCCGCTGACAGACGTGCTCGGCACCGGACACCACGCCGCCGTGAGCGCCGAGGTCGGGCCGGGCGATACGGTGGTCGTCATCGGCGACGGGGCAGTTGGCCTGAGCGGGGTGCTCGCGGCCCAGCGCCTCGGGGCCGAGCGGATCATCGCCGTGGGCCATCACGAGGATCGACTCGAAATCGCCGAGGAATTCGGCGCGACCGAGACTGTCGCCGAACGCGGCGAGGCCGCAATCGAGCGCGTGAACGAACTCACCTATGGGGGGTCGAATCACGTCATGGAGTGTGTCGGCGCGGCCTCGGCGATGGACACCGCGATCGAGGTCGCGCGTGCTGGCGGGACGATCGGCTACGTGGGGGTGCCCTACGGCGTCGTCGAGGGGGGGATCGACATGGTCTCGATGTTCCGGGACAACCTCACCCTCCAGGGGGGCGTGGCCCCCGTCAGAAAGTACGCGGAGGAACTCATGGCCGACATCCTCGGCGGTACCCTCGACCCCTCCCCCATCTTCACGAAGACCGTCGATCTAGACGGAGTGCCGGAAGGCTACACGGCGATGGACGAGCGCGAGGCGATCAAGGTACTGGTGAAGGTGTGAGCCGAGGGACAGACGAGCAGCCGGAAAGTTACTGGTCGGTGAACGCCTCGATCAGGTCCTGGCCGTCGACGTACGGGATGTCGTGTGCCTCTGCGTAGGCGCGGGCGTCCTCGATCGCGAGGGCCTCACCGGTCTCGTCGTCCAGCATCTCACACACCACCGCCGCCGGCGGCAATCCCGCTTCGTGGGCCAGCGCGACGGCCATCTCGGTGTGGCCCCTCCTGTCCGAGAGGCCGTACCGCGAGGCCCGGAGGAGGTGGACGTGACCCGGCGCGCGGAACTCGCGGGGGAAGTCGATTGCGTCGGGGTCGGCTGCGGCCTCCCCCAGTCGGCTGATGGTCAGCGCCCGGTCGTGATCCGTGATCCCCGTGTAGGTCTCCCGGTGGTTGACGGTGAGCGAGAAGGAGGAGCGCTCGTCGTACCCGAGGTGATCGCTCTCCGCGACCGGATGGTCGATCTCGTCGGCGAGAAAGGGCAACTCGAAGGCGTCGGCGACCTCCGGGCCCAGCGCGACACAGACCAGCCCGCCCGCGTCGTTTCGCAGCTGCGAGACCGCCGACGGGTCGATTGTCGCGGCCGGGTAGACCATGTCGACCTCGCCCTCGCGGTCGTCGAAGTCGTGGATCAGCACCGGCTCCCCGGCCGCAAAGGCCGCGACTGCGCGCTCGACCGACGTTGCCCCCCGGGTGGCTTCACGCTGACTCGACATCGACACTCACCTCGTCACCGTCGAGCAGGCCCAGTTCGTCCCGGATCCGTTCGGGAGCGATGATCTCCAGTTCGTCCGAATCGTGGTGGGTCCGGTCGGGCACGATGACGTGGGCCCCCTCGAAGGCGTGTCCCGTCTCGGCCTCGACCGTGGCCGGATAGCAGGTCGCCCCGCCGTAGGTGCGCTCCTCGTCCTCCCACTCGTCGATGTGGATCCCCTCGAGCGAGGCCAGAATCGAGCGTTCGCGCTTGCTCGTGGCCGTGAGGCTGACGTTGAGCGTTCCCGGGTAGGGATCGTAGCCCAGGTTCTCCTCGAACTGCACCTTGTAGCCCGGGAGGGTGACGTAGTGACGGCCCTCGCCCATGCCAGTCGTGATTTTGCCCTCCAGTTCGACCGTGCCCTTCGCCTCGAAGATGGCGCGGTAATCCTCGTATTCCCCTCTGAGCAACTCGATTCCCCGCTCCGTGAGTTCGACGAACTGTCCGTCGCCGACCGTCTCCCGCGAGATGCAATCGGCGTCCTCCAGGGCCTGGAGCCGCCTTGAGGCGGTCTGGGTCGAGACGTCGAGGTCCGCCGCGACGTCGGCCCCCGATATTTTCACCTTCCCGCGATGGCCCCCGTCGAGGGCCAGGAGCTTCAACACGGCGAGTTCGTCAAAGCCGACGGAGAGATTGCCGGCGCTGACTACCATGCTCCCGGGTTGGTCCGAGGCCCGGATAAGGATATCGAATTTGGAATGGTTCTCAAATTTGAGATGGTGTGACGGGGAAAAGCGATTCACGACTGGCTTCCCGTCCATGATCGGCGGCTACCGGGAAATCGGGCTATTCGCTGGATCCAGCCAGTTCGGGAACCATCGTCTCCCCGTCTTTCGCGAGCATCGCCACGTTCGAGGGTGGGGCCTCGCGGAATTCGTCGTGGCCCGGGAGGTGGTCCTGAACCGAGCGGGCGAACTCGACCACCTCCTCGTGGTCGGGCATCGCGTCCCGATCGAGTCGGTCGCGGGAGGTGCCGACGTGCATGTAGCCCTTGATCTCGATGAAGTCCGGGTCTGCCTGTTCGTAGCGGGCAGCATAGCCCGCCGGATCGGCCATGTTCTCACCCGCGACGAGCGTCGTCCGGATCGTGGTCCGGCTCTCGTGGGTCCGGAGCGCGTCGAGAGAGTCCATCAGGTCCGCCCAGGCGGTCCCCTCCATCGGGCGGACCACCGCGTCGTAGGTCTCCCGATCCGGCGCGTCGAGGCTCACATAGAGCTGGGTGGGGCTCGCCTCCCGGAGCACGGCGGGGCGGGTCCCGTTGCTGACCAGGAACGTGGTGAAATCCCGGTCGTGGTAGGCCTCGATCAGTTCGGGCAGGTGGGGATAGAGCGTCGGTTCGCCGTCGAGGCTGATCGCGACGTGTTGGGGATCGAGTGCGTCCTCGAGACGGGATTCGGGGACGTCGTCGTTGCCGCCGAAGCCCGCGAGGAGTTCTCGCTGGAGTTCGATCGAGGCGTCGACGACGGCCTCGGGATCCTGCCAGTCCACGCCCTCGAGTTCATAGCTGTGTCCGGCGTGGTCACGCCAGCAGAAGACACACCGCTCGTTGCACCGGATGACGGGGGTCATCTGGATGCAGCGATGGGACTGGATGCCATAGAAGCGGTGCTTGTAGCAGGTGCCCTCCCCGTTGAGCGCGTTCTTCGTCCACCCGCAGGTCTGGACGGCCGTGTGACCGATCGTGTGGTAGTTCGGCCCGACGACCTGCTGGGTCATCGCCCGCGCTTGGCGATGAACGGGCAAAAGAATGGTGCTCCCGGCGAGCGGGCAGCCGGCATGCAGAACCCCTATAGGCCGTGGCCGACACCCAACCCGTATGTTGCGCGCCTTTCGCGAGGAGGTCGAGGGTGCTCTCGCCGACGCACTCGACTCCCTCTCCCTTCCGGGAGACGACCTGGGGATCGAGACTCCGCCGACGGACGTCCCTGCACTCCTGGCCTCGAGTGTCTCCTTTCGCCTGGCCGGGCCCGCCGAGGCGGCCCCACCAGCGGTCGCCGCCGACATCGAACGCGAGATCGACGTCGACTCCCTCACCTACGTCGGTCGCGTGGTGACAGAGGGTCCCTATGTGAACTTTCATCCATCGGCGGCCTACTACGCCGACACCCTGGAGGCGGCCCAATCCGAGTCATATGGTCAGTTGCCCGACCGCGGCGAGTCAGTCGTCGTCGAGCACACGAGTGCGAACCCGACCGGCCCGGTCCACGTCGGCCGCGCCCGGAACCCCATCCTCGGGGACGCGATCGCGCGGATCGTGGCCGCCGCCGGATACGACGTCGACACCCACTACTACGTGAACGATGCGGGCCGGCAAATCGCCGTGTTCACCTGGGCCTACGAGACCTTCGACGAGACCGACCTCCCCGATCCCGAGCGGGACAGCCCCGAGTACGCGATGGTCCGGTACTACCGGAAGGGGAACGAGTTCCTCGAGAACGGCCCGGAAGCGGAGGTCGAAGCCGCCGAAGCGGAGATCCAGTCGATCATGCAGGGACTGGAGGCCGGCGACGAGGAGGCCTACGAGCGGGTGGGAGAGGTGGTCGACACGGTGCTTTCCGGCATGATCCGCTGTCTCGAGCGGCTCCCCGCGACGTTCGACCAGTTCGTCAAGGAGACCCGCTTCATGCGCGACGGCAGCACCGACGACGTCGCGACCCGACTCGAGGAGACCGGCCTCGCCTACGAGGACGAGGGCGCGTGGCATCTCGACCTCGCCGATCGCGGCTTCGAGAAGGATCTCGTCTTCGAGCGCTCGGACGGCACCAGCCTCTACACGACCCGCGATCTGGCCCATCACGAATGGAAGTTCGCACACTACGACCGGGCGGTGACCGTGCTCGGCGAGGACCACAAGCTTCAGGCACGACAGCTCCAGGCGGCTCTCGAGATCCTGGGGAACGACACCGACCAGCTCGAGGACGTGATCTACTCCTACGTGAACCTTCCAACCGGAAAGATGAGCACCCGGGCTGGCACGGGTGTGGACCTCGATGACCTCCTCGACGAGGCGGTCGACCGGGCCCGCGAGGCCGTCGAGTCCCGCATGGGCGACCGCATTCGGGACGACGACCTCACGGAGGTCGACGTCGAACGAATCGCCGAGCAGGTCGGAATCGGCGCGGTCAGATACGACATCGTCTCGAAACAGCCCAGCAAGCCGATCACGTTCAAGTGGGAGGACGCACTCGACTTCGAGGGGCAGAGCGCGCCCTACGTCCAGTACGCCCACGCCCGCACCTGCGGGATCGTCGACGAAGCCGAGGGACGGGTCGAGCCGGCCCTCGAGCCCGACCGTCTCGTTTCCGAGCCCGAAAGCGCGCTCATCGAGGTGATCGCCGCGTATCCGGCCCGGATCGAAGAGAGCGCCGCCGACCTCGAACCCCACGCGATCGCGACCTACGCCCGCGATCTGGCCGACGCGGTCAACGTGTTCTACCGGGAGTGTCCGGTGCTCAGTTCGGACGTGGATCCGGCGCTTTCGGCGGCCAGACTGGCCCTGGTCGTGGCGGCCCGCAACACGCTCGCGAGCGCGCTGTCGGTGCTCGGGATCGCCGCTCCAGAGTCGATGTAGCGCCGAGACGATCCGATCGGTTCAGCCAAAGAGGCCGCCGAAGAGCCGCCCGAGGAACGATCCACGATCGGAGGAGTCCCGGGACTCCCCGTCCGTCGATTCCGCCGGTCCCGGAATGACGTCGACGTCATCTTCGTCCGCTGCCGGCGGCGCTTCGCTCCCTGTCTCGGGGAGTGGGCTCGCTTCGCTGTCGCCCTCGCTCTCGGCAGTTCCCACCGGTTCGCCAGAAGGGTCCTCGCTCGCTCCGGTCTCCCCGGTACCCTTTTGCCCCCCCGCTGCTTCGCCCTCCATCGTTTCGAGCCGGGCTGCGATGCCCGTCTCGGGGGTGTCCCCCACTTCTGCGTTGCCGGTCGCGCCGCCTGTTGCTGCTTCGCCCGATTCCGTGGCCGAACCCCCGGCCGGGGACGGAGCTGCCGTGTCCGCTGGGCCCATTCCCCGGGAGTCGGGCTGGGGCGAATCGCCGGCCGGATCGGTACCGCTTGCCCCGACGGAATCCTCGCTCTCCCCGGCCCAGTCCCGGGGCAGAGGCTCACCCAGCAGGCCGTAGGCGATCTCCCGGTAGGACTGGGCGGCGGGGCGCTCCCGGTCGATGGCCACGAGCGGGGTGCCCTCGTCCATGCTCGTCTGGATCGCCGCGTCCTCGGGAACCGCCCCCAGCACGGGACGGTCGATGCGATCGGAGACCACCTCGGGAGTCGCCCGGCCTGCGCCGCCGATGCGCGTGACGATCAGACCCTCGATGGAGCCCCCAATCCGCTCGACCAGGTCAATGGTCTTCTCGGCGTTGGTGACCGCGGCGTCTGCGGGCGTCGTGACGATGAGGACCCCGTCCGCGATTCCGAGCGGGACGGTCACGTCGTGGCTCAATCCACCACCGCCGTCGAGCACGACGACGTCGTATCGCTGCCCGAGATCCTCGATGACCTCCCGGAGGTTCGCCGGGTCGGCCCGACCGTAGTCCTCGATGGCCTGGCTTCCGAAGACGACGTCGAAGTCGCCCGGGGCCGCTCTGATAGCCTCCTCGATCGATTCGTCGCCGGCGAGCACGTCGTGCAAGGTCACCGCCACGGGATCGACGTCGAGGAAATCCTCGAGGTTGGCCATGCCCAGATCGGCGTCGACCACCACGACCGAGCGACCCGCCTCGACGAACGCGGCGCCGAGGTTGACTGCGGTCGTGGTCTTGCCGACCCCACCCTTTCCGCTCGCCACGGCGTACACGTTCCCTTCGGTCATTGGTGGGGATTCCGCGTTTCCGACCTTAAAGGGTTGGGCCACGGTCTCAGGAGTCCCCGGTCATGGCCCCGATCACCCGGTCGCCGAATTCCTCGATGGAGACCCCCTCCGAGGGACCGAGCCCGTTCATGTGATCGATCGAGAGCTGGCCGCCGCCCATCCGCGCGTGGCCCCCGGCTTCGGACATGGGAATGCCCTCGACGACGCGATCGAGCACCTCGCCCATGTGCACCCGATCGTCCCTGGAGCGACCCGAGAGGTGGAGGGTCCCGTCCTTTTTTCCCATGACCACGACGGCGGTCACCCCCTCGAGATGCAGGAGCTCCTCGGCCGCCTGTGGAATGGCGTCCACGTTCGAGACCGGCCCCACGTAACTCACCACGAAGGGACCCTCCTTCCGCCGTTCCTCGATCGCACGGGCCTTGACGTCGAGCACTTCGGCGTCGACCTCGGGATTGGCGATGCGGTCGAGGAGGTCCTCGTCGATGCCGGGATACAGAAATGAACTGGCCTCGAACTCCGCGGTTGAGCAGCCCCGAGAGAGGTGGTTCGTGTCCGCGAGGATTCCGTAGAGAAGCCCCGTCGCGACGGGGACCGGAAGGATGCGTTCCCGATCGGTCGACCCGGTGTCGGGCTCGTACCCCAGTTCCTCGAGGTACTCCGCGACGATCGTGGCACACGCTCCGTACGTCGGGCGGACGTCGGTGAATGCCCGTCCCGTCCCGTCGCCCGGGTGATGGTCCACCACGGCGAGCGGGTCGACGTCGCCCGCTCCGGTGAACCCGCGTGCCTCGTTGTGATCGACGAGCACGACGTCGCCAGCGAGGTCCGAGTCGGCCTCGATCGCCGCCACGTCGAGGGCCAGGACGGTGCGGAAGGCCCGGTTCTCCTGGTGGCGGATCTCCCCCGGATAGCGGATCGCGGTCTCGACCCCCACTTCCTCCGCGAGGTGGGCGATTCCCATGGCCGAGGCCATCGCGTCGGGATCGGGGTTCGGATGCAGGAGCAGCGTGATCGACTCGCGGCCGGCCAGGGCCCGTTTCAGGCGGGCACCTGCGGGACGGCGATAGTGCCGGACTGCCAGCCACAGGACCCCAAAAGCGAGAAGCACGACCAGGGCAATCGCCCCAGCGACGAGCGGGTTCTCGGCGACGGACCGGCGCAGGACCTCGAGGAGTTGTCCACCCGTCCCCGAGACCACTGATGACCACGGCATACGCCCAAGGCTTACTCGGTCATCCGTTAAGAACTTTCAGGGCACGGCGGGCGGCACGGACGAATGAATCGGGCCCTGCCCGGGCATTCCGGCAGTTTAACTGTCTTCGTGGAAAATTGCCCATAACTAACCACATGAGTTCGGATTCGCAGGGCGAGTCGACGGAGCACTCCGACCGCCGAAAGTACGAGTTCCGAAAGGTCATCGAGGATCTGAAAGAGTACACCGGCAGCGGAACGCAACTCGTCAGTATCTACGTTCCCCCGGACATGCTGATCTCGGACGTGGTCGCCCACGTCACCCAGGAGTACAGCGAGGCCTCGAACATCAAGTCCAAACAGACCCGGACGAACGTCCAGGACGCACTCTCCTCCATCAAGGCCCGCCTGAAGTACTACGACACGAAGCCGCCGGCCCGCGGGATGGTGCTCTTCTCGGGAGCCGTGGACGAGGGGGGTGGCCAGACGAAGATGGTCACCGAAACCCTCGAGAACCCGCCGGACCCGATCGAGTCCTTCCGGTATCACTGCGACTCGGAGTTTTTGACCGAGCCCCTACAGCACATGCTCGCGGACAAGGGGCTCTACGGGCTCATCGTCCTCGACCGCCGGGAGGCCAACGTCGGGTGGCTCAAGGGCAAGCGGGTCGAGCCGGTCAAGTCGGCCTCCTCGCTCGTCCCGGGCAAGCAGCGCAAAGGGGGCCAGTCCGCCCAGCGATTCGCCCGGCTCCGCCTCGAGGCCATCGACAACTTCTACCAGGAGATCGCGGAGATGGCAGACGAACTCTTCGTCCCGGAGCGCCACGAACTCGACGGCATCCTGGTCGGCGGCCCCTCCCCGACCAAGGACGAGTTCCTCGACGGCGATTACCTCCACCACGAGCTCCAGGAGAAGGTCCTCGGAAAGTTCGACGTGGCCTACACCGACGAGTCGGGACTTTATGACCTGGTCGACAAGGGCCAGGAGGCACTCGCGGACGCCGAACTCACCGCGGACAAGCAGGACATGGAGGAGTTCTTCAAGGAACTCCACGACGGGGACCTGGCGACCTACGGGTTCGGGCCGACCCGCGAGAACCTCATCATGGGTTCGGTCGAGACGCTCCTCCTCTCCGAGGATCTGCGAAAGGACGTCGTGACCTACGAGTGCCCCGAGGAGCACACCGATCGCGAACTGGTCGACCCGCGTCACGAGACGCCCGAGCACACCTGTGAGGAGTGTGGGAAAGAGCCCGAGTCGGTCGAGCGCGAGGACGCCATCGAGCACCTGATGTCCATCGCCGAACAGCGGGGGACCGAGACCCACTTCATCTCGACGGACTTCGAGAAGGGCGAACAGCTCCTGACCGCTTTCGGCGGGATCGCCGGCATTCTGCGCTACCGAACCGGGGTGTAGGGAGGTGGACCGTCTCACCAGCAGTCAAACGGTGTGTAGTCCGACACACCGGCGACGCCGAGGTGGCTAGGCTTGCCCGGTCTTCCGCTGCTGCCAGCCGGTCGATCGAAGGCCTCGAATTGGGCCGTAAAATCCTCATCCGGGCGAAATTGGGGCGGGAAAGTTTCCGATTCGTGTCCGCTCAAACGTGGAAAGAAGCGGCCCACTCCTCGCGCTCCGAATGCGATGTCGGGCTGTCGTCAACTATTTGCGTCTCAGTGGCCTAGGGGTAGTATATTTGACATGGTTTCAGGGGACCCCATCACCCATCGGTGTCGGGGACGGGATCCCGACCCGGTGAGCCAGCCCATCGAACGCGAACCCGAGTGCACCATGAAGGACCCGCCGATGGTCGTCGCCGACGGACGAATTTCGAATCGGGAGTCCAGACTGTCCGGGACGGACCCGGACGAAACAGGCGGGAGGATTTGCGCGACTGAGGGCACCTCAGGACCGGTTCGGCCACCGGGTCCGAGCGGAGGCCGGGCCGTCATCCAGGGGAGTCGAGTCGAGGACCGCGCGATCGAGGGGGCAGGATGACCCCCGGGCCCACCACTTCCCCGGGCCCGATTCAGGTCCTCTACGTCGACGACGACAGGAGCGTCGGGGCCGTCGTCAGCGAGTATCTCGAACGGGTGGACGACGGACTCAGGGTCGAGACGACCGACGGCGTCAGCACAGGCCTCGAGAAACTCTCGCGGAACGGAATAGACTGTGTCGTCTCCGATTACGCCATGCCGGAACAGACCGGCGTCGAGTTCCTCGAGACGGTCCGGGAGCGGCGTCCGGACCTCCCCTTCATCCTGTTCACGGCGAAGGGGTCCGAGGCCGTCGCCAGCGAGGCGATCACGGCCGGCGTGACCGACTACCTCCAGAAGGGCACCAGTTCAGAGCAGTACGCGGTGCTGGCGAACCGGATTCGCAACGCCGTCGAACAGGCAAGGGCGATCCGCGAGCGGGAGGCGATGCGAGAGCGGATGGAACTTGCCCTCGAGAAAACCGATTCGCTCGTCTTCGAGATCGACCTGGACACCGATCGGGTAGAACGACACGGCGCAGTCGACGAGTTCTTCGCCGTCGACCCCGATTCGATCCCGACCAAGCGGACCTTCGCCGAGCGGATCGTCCACCCCGAGGATCGCGAGCGGTTTCTGGGGGTATTCGAGTCTCTCCGGGAGGGACAGTCGAGTTCCCACGTCTTCGAATACCGGACCAATCCCGACCTGGGACCGGTTCGCTGGCTCCGGGCCCACGTCTCACTCGACGCGCCCGAGCGAGTCATCGGGTTCGTGCAGGACGTCTCCAAACAGAAGGCCCGTGAGCGATCGCTGCTCCAGTACAAACAGTCGGTCGAGAGTTCGAAGGACCTGCTGGCCGCCGTCAATGAAGACCTGCGGTATCTCTTCGCCAACGGGGAGTATCGGACCTACCACGGGCTTCAGGACGTGGCAATCACGAAGCGTTCGCTACCGGACGTGCTCACCAGATCGCAGTTTCAGGCCGTCGAGCCGAAGGTGCAACAGGCACTCACTGGTCAGCCGGTCCAGACCGAACTCGTCCGCCACCATCCGGAGAAAGGAACGCGAATTCTCGATACGAGACTCTTCCCGATCGAGGGCGAGGACGGCGGGGTTCACGGCGTCGGGGCCTCAATGCGGGACGTGACCGAAGAGCGGGAACTACAGCGGGACCTCGAGGAGTCAAAGGAACGCTATGAATCACTCTTCAGGAGTATCCAGGACGCCATCCTCGTCGCCGATACGGATCGAACCGTTATCAACTGCAATCCGGCGTTCACGGACCTCTTCGGGTACGAACTGAGGGATATTCGGGGAAAACCCACGAAGTACCTCTACGAGAGCGAGTCGGAGTTCGAGGCGATGGGCGAGAAGATCGAGGCCCACCTGGACGATCCGACGTTCACCTACACGATACACTACGAAACGAAGTCGGGTACCACCTTCCCGGGGGAGACGAGCGTGTTCTACCTGCGGGACGCCGACAACGAGATCGCGGGTTTCATCGGCGTGATCCGGGACGTCTCCGAAAAACGTGATCGGCTCAAGCAACTCCAGGTCCTCGACCGGGTCCTCCAGCACAACTTTCACAACGACCTGACCGTCATGGACGGATTCGCCGAGAATATCGAGCGCGAGGGGAGTCCACCGCTATCGAACTATGCAGAGCGGATCCGGGAGACGGGAACGCGACTGCTCGAGACTGTCGACAAGGAGCGTGAGATTACGAAGTTCCTGTCCGATCCGCCCCCCGTGGGCCAACTCGAGTTCCCCCGGCTCTGTGAACAGGTCGTGGATCGGGTGGCCAGGGTGTATCCCGAGGCGGAGATCGCGACCGCGTTCGATGGAACCGCCAGGATCGAGGCGAGCGTGGCGATCGAGCGGGCGATCGAGGAACTGCTCACGAACTGCATCGTTCATGCAGACTGGCGGTCGCCCCGGGCGACACTCTCCTGCTCGGTGAGGGACACGGCCGTGATTCTCGAGGTTCGAGACGAGAACGAGCCGATCCCCGAGATGGAACAGAAGGTTCTGACCGGCGAGGAGGAACTCCGGCCGCTTTACCACGGAAGCGGGATGGGCCTGTGGTTGGTCACGCTCATCGTGAACCACTCCGCGGCGACGCTCTCCTTCGAGCAGAACGAGCCGCGCGGAAACGTCGTGACGATCAGACTGCCACGCGAGTGAGGGTCTCCGCCCATTGCTGGGCCGCGAAGCGCTTATCACCGCCCCACAAGAACTGCCCTCCGTGAGTTCGCCACCAGGGAGCACACCCATCGAGGAATACTGGGACTGGTTCGCGGTCGCGCTGTTCGTGCTCATCACGGTCGACATGCTCACGACCGTGTATGCGGCCTGGTACGTCGGCCCCGCCGCGGAGGCGAACCCGCTGATGCGGTGGGCGCTCGGGCAGGGGCTGATGGCGGTAACGATCGTGAACCTGGCCGCCACCGTCGTCGCAGTGGGCGGGTTCTCCCTGCTCATGAAACTGCTCGAGGCGACCGAGCCGCCCTACGACCGCTACGTGGCTCTGAGCATTCAGGCCTGGCTGGGGCTCATGATTTCGGCAGGCCTCGTCGTCTTCGCCAACAACCTCACCGTGATCGTCTATGGGAGATCGCTGTTCCTCGCCAGCTGATCGGGCAACGGCGGAAAAAGCCAGTCAACCGAGGATCTGTTCGAGCTGTGGCCGTCGTCGGTCGATATCGAAGTGGGGTTGGATGCGGCCGCTCGCCGCGATCCGGTCGACGAGAAGGAGAACGTCCACACCCTGCTCCTCCGCGCGGGCCGCGAGTTCCTCGAGATCGGGACGGTGGAGGGCAAGCGAATCGAGCAGCGAGACGAAGACCGCGGCGGTGACGCCGGCCTCGCCGGTTGGAAAGTCCGCGAGAATGCGCGAAAAGTCCGGTTTCCCGGCGGGCGGCTCCGGCCGGGACTCGAGGGCCAGACAGTCCCGGCAGATTTCGGCGTGTTCGGGTTCCTCCGGGAGGTGCTCCCGGAGCGGCTCGGGGACCGAGAACGCGAGCGTCTGGCCCCCACAGTTCGGACAGCTCATGGCTGGAACTCGACTCGAATGGGGAAAACGGCGTCGACCCGGTGGCGAATGTCGCTCAGGACGGGAATCCGGGTCGCTCAGGATTCACTCGCCGCTTCGGCCGCAGCCGCCTCCTCCTCGGCGGCCTCCTTGTTCTCCTTGATCTTTTTCATTCTGAATATCTCCTCTCGCTCCTGCTCTTCGAGTTTGGACTCGATGTAGTCCTTGGACTCATAGAGGTCGGGAAGCAGGGTGAACTCGAGGGCGTTGACCCGCCGTTTGGTGGTCTCGATCTCCGTGAGCATCTTCTTCATCGCCGTCTCGACCTCCGCGGCGAGGACGATCGTCTCGACGAGTTCCTCGAAGGCCTCGGCTGTCTCGTCGATGCGGGCACTGGTTCCGAGCAGGCCGTAGCCCCGCTCGTCGAGGTCCTTGCGCACCTTCGTGGACTCGATCTGTGGGACGACCACGCCCATGATGTTCTTCGACTCGACGGTGATCTCCGGGTGCTCCTTGATCGCCGCGGCGGCCCCCCGGACGGCGACGTCCCCCTCCATCGCGCGGGCCAGGTCGATCCGTCGCTGGGCCCGTTCGTACTGGGACTCCATGTCCCGTCGCACGTCCTGGGCCTGATCGAGGATGTCCATGAACTCCATGATGAGGCCGTCACGCTTCTGTTCGAGCGTGTCGTGGCCCCGCTCGGAGAGCTCGATGCGATCCTCGATCTGCATCAAGTTCTTCCGGGTGGGCGTGACGTCGGTGGCCATACCGTCACTCCTCGCTTGAGGGGGTAATCGTTTTCGGACCGGGATTCAGCCAGCGTCGATCTCCGCCGTGGCGAGATCGAGCTCTCGAGTGGAGGTGAGTGATTCTCAGACCGTGTCGATCTCGCCGGCGTCGAGTGCCTCCTCCACGTTCGAGGCGGCCTCGACCATGTTCTCAAGCTTCGTTTCCGCCGGCTCGCGCTCCAGGGGTTTGAGCCCGCAGTCCGGCGAGACCGTCAACTGCGCCGGCGAGAGGTGTTCGAGGCCCTCGCGGATCCGGGACTCGATCGTCTCGACGGACTCGGCCTCCCGGGACTGGGTGTCCACGACGCCGAAGCCGATGTCCATCTCGAAGTCCCGACCCTCGAAGACGTCGGCCGGGTCGTCGGCGTCCGGGCTGGCGAACTCGAGGTCGAGTTCGTCCACCGGAAAGTCGACCATATCGTCGGCGAGGTTCGAATAGTTGCCGGAGCAGACATGGGTGCCGAAGCGGACGTCCTCGGGAACGGCTTCTGCGACCCGGGAGAGACACTCGTGGGCGAGTTCGCCATGCGGGGACATCCCCAGGCCTGGCTCGTCGAGCTGGATCCACGCCGCGCCGGCCTCGGCGAGTCGCTTCACCTCCTCGGCGATGAGGTCCGCGAAGTCGAGGGCCAGCTCCTCGATGGAGTCATAGGCCCCCGTGCTGGCAAAGGTGGCGAGGGTGAACGGACCGGTGATGGTCACCTTCACGGGCCGGCTCGCGACCGAATCTGCGAACTCGAAGTCCGAGACGAGCCAGGGCTCGGCGGTCGAGACCTCCTCGGTCACCTCGGGCATGCTCGCGTTCCAGTCCGCGCTGTCGCCATCACCCTGAGGGGCGTCGTAGCCCGTGATGACGTTCGTGAAGTAATCGACCATTCCCTCCCGGCGCATCTCGCCGTCGGTCACGACGTCCAGACCCGCGATCTGCTGGTCCACGATCGCCGCCCGGGTGGCGTCGTTCTCGGCCTCGGTGCGGTCTGCCGGAACCAGTTCCCCGGCCGCTTCTCCCTCCCGAACGTAGGAAAGCCAGTCGGGCTGGGGATAGCTCCCGACGACGGTCCGCAACAGGAAGTGCTCGTGGTCGTGGTGTGGCGGTCTGAAGTCTCCGCGTGGCATCTGTCCGTGGATACGCGAGCGGGCACACAAAAACCCTTCCCGCCGATCGACGGTTCGAATCAGGCGTTCCGGTCCCAGTCGCCAACCGATCAGGCCTCGACTTCGGCCTCGCTCTCGACGTAATACTCCTCGATGAACTCTTCGTCGATCCGGTTGAGTTCGGCCTTCGGGAACATCGAGACGAGTTCCCAGCCGATCGAGAGGGTCTCCTCGATGTCGCGGTCGTTCTCGAAGCCTTGGTCGACGAATTCCTCCTCGAACCGATCGGCGAAGTCGAGGTAGGTGTTATCACGCTCGGAGAGGGCCTCGCGACCGACGATGTTCACGAGGTCCCGCAGGTCCTCGCCCTCCGCGTAGGCGGCATAGAGCTGGTCCGAGAGGTCGCCGTGGTCCTCGCGAGTGAGGCCCTCGCCGATCCCCTCGTCCATCAGCCGGGAAAGACTCGGCAGCACGTCCACCGGTGGCTCGACCCCCTGTGAGTTGAGACTCCGGTCGACGTAGATCTGGCCCTCGGTGATGTATCCCGTCAGGTCCGGGATCGGGTGGGTGTCGTCGTCCCCGGGCATCGTCAGGATCGGGATCTGGGTAATCGAACCCTCCCGGCCCTCGATGCGGCCGGCCCGCTCGTAGAGCTGGGCCAGGTCAGTGTACATGTAACCCGGATACCCCCGTCGGCCCGGCACCTCCTCGCGGGCCGCGCCGATCTCCCGGAGGGCCTCACAGTAGTTGGTCATGTCCGTGAGGATGACCAGGATGTGATAGCCCTTCTCGAAGGCGAGGTACTCTGCGGTCGTCAGCGCGAGGCGGGGGGTGATCGTCCGCTCGACGGCCGGGTCGTCCGCGAGGTTCAAAAAGAGCGTCGAGCGCTCCAGGGCGCCGGTGCGTTCGAAGTCAGCGATGAACTCGTTTGCCTCCTCGCGGGTGATGCCCATCGCGCCGAAGACGACGGCGAACTCGCTTTCGCCCTCGCTTTCTTCCTCTTCGGGAACGGTCGCCTGCCGGGCGATCTGGAGGGCCAGGTCGTTGTGTGGCAGGCCGGAGCCCGAAAAGAGCGGGAGCTTCTGTCCGCGGACGAGGGTGTTCATGCCGTCGAGCGCCGAGATGCCGGTCTGGATGAACTCCCGCGGGTACTCCCGCGCGTAGGGGTTCATCGCGGCGCCGACGATGTCCCGCCGCTCGTCCGGGACGATCTCCGGGCCGCCGTCGATCGGCTGGCCGGAGCCGTCGAGCACGCGCCCCAGCAGGCTCTCGGTGACGGGCATCTTGAGGGTCTCGCCCAGGAACCGAACCGTGGCCTCGCGGCCGATCCCCTCGGTGCCCTCGAAGACCTGAATGGCGACGACGTCACCGGAGGTCTCGAGTACCTGGCCGCGCTTTACCTCCCCCCCGGGCGTCTCGATTTCGACGATCTCGTCGTAGCCGATCGGCTCGTCGGTCTCGACGAACACCAGCGGGCCGCTCACGTCCGTGATGGTGCGATATTCCTTCATCAGTAAAGCGCCTCCAGTTGCTCGGTGATCTCCTCTTCGACCTCCTGGATGAACGGCTCCCAGTCCTCCGCCGTGTTCATCCGGTTGAGACGGGGCAGGGACTCGATCGACGTGATCTCCTCGACCGGCACGCCGGCGTCGAGGGCCTCGAAGGCAGCGTCGTTGAACGTCTTGATGGCTTGCAGCATCCGGTAGGTTTTCTCCGGCGTACAGGAGGTGTCGACCTCGTGGAAGGCGTTCTGCTGGAGCCAGGCCTCCCGGATGTAGCGGGCGACCTCGAGGGTCAGTTGCTGGTCCTCCGGGAGGGCGTCCTTCCCGACCAGCTGGACGATCTCCTGCAGTTCGGTCTCCTCGTCGAGCACGTCGATGGCCCACTGCCGGAGTTCGGGAAAGTCCCGGGCAACGTTCTCCTCGTACCACGGGTCGAGCTGATCGCGATACAGCGAGTAGGACTCGTTCCAGTCGATCGCCGGGAAGTGCCGACGCTCGGCGAGATCGGCGTCGAGTGCCCAGAACACGTTCACGATGCGGAGGGTGTTCTGGGTGACCGGCTCGGAGAAGTCCCCACCCGGCGGGGAGACCGCCCCGATGACCGAGACCGACCCCTCCGTGCCGTTGACGTTCTCGAAGTAGCCGGCCCGCTCGTAGAAGGCCGCGAGCTCGGATCCCAGGTAAGCCGGGTAGCCCTCCTCGCCTGGCATCTCCTCCAGTCGGGAGGAGATCTCGCGCATGGCCTCCGCCCACCGCGAGGTGGAATCGGCCATCAGCGCGACGTTGTAGCCCATGTCTCGGAAGTACTCGGCCATCGTGATCCCCGTGTAGACCGAGGACTCGCGGGCGGCGACCGGCATGTTCGAGGTGTTCGCGATAAGCGTCGTCCGGGCCATGAGTGGGTTCCCGGAGATCGGGTCCTCGAGTTCGGGGAAGTCCTCGATGACCTCGGTCATCTCGTTGCCGCGCTCGCCACAGCCGACGTAGACGACGATGTCGGCGTCGGCCCACTTGGCGAGCTGGTGCTGGGTGACCGTGTTGTGTAGTACCGATGGCACCTCGCCGCCGACGAAGTTCTGCGTTCCCGGGACGGTGACGTCATAGACGGTCTGTTCGGTCTCGGTCACCTCGATGTCGACGATGGGGTCGAAGAACACGTCCTCGGCCATCTCCGAGACCGCAGCGGCCCGATCCACGAGGGCAGTTCCGCCGTCGGCGACGACCTGGCTGATCCGCTCGAACGCTCCCCGACTGAGCTGTTCGCCCAGTCCAGTGGAGTTTGTCGTCTCCAGCCCCTCATCCGCGAAGTCGCTTTGACTTGTGGCTGCGGCGATTTCGGCCATCGTCGTGGGATCGACCGGCACCGTGTCGACGTTCGTGTTGCCCGTAGTGGTGCGGGCGTACTCCTCGACGACCGCAATCTTCTCGTGCCCGAACCCGGAGACAGCCTCCGCGAAGCGGCCGAGTTCCTCGGCCCCGGTAACTACCACCCGATGGGCGTTCCCGCTCCGGTCCCGGGTTCGATAGAGGATACCAAGCCGAGAGAGGAGATAGGAGAGGTCTCCCGCCATCTCGGCACTTGAAGTCGCGATTTCGACAGTCTCGCTGCTGAACGAGCCGTCCCCGAGGTAGTAGCCACGGAGGAAGGCCGCTACCACCGTGTCCGGACCCCGTTTGACGGCGTCCGGCACCGACGCTCTCAGCGATTTCTCGGTTTCCGGAACCCCGAGTGCCGAGAGCAGCGACGAAACCACGACGCTCCTGATCTCGACAGTTTCAACCGTGTTGTGAACCGTTTCGGCCGGCTCCACGTCGAAGAGTGTCTCGGCCAGGGAGGTAAAGTGCTCTCGGAGCCGCTCGTCGGTGTTGTGGAACCGCACCGTCTTCTCGGTCAGCATGCCGTCACTGAGCACCAGGCCGAGCAGTTCGGCCATCTGCTCGTCGACGTGTGTCGGGATGTCGACGGGGGTGCCGTTGCTTCCGGGTTTCACACGGAAGAGGTCAGGTCGGTCGGCCGAAAGCGCGTTCGCGACGCCGTCGATCGCCGACAGCGTGGGCTGTGTCCGACCCAGCCAGTAGTTCATGAAGACGTCGTAGGAGACCCCGGCCGCCTCTGCCATTGCCTTCTTCGACCGGTCGGCCGCTTCCACGAGCGACTGGAACCGGTCGACGGCGTCGGCCTCAACGGCACGGGCCTGCGGGAGAAGCTCGTATGGGTTGAGCGCGACTGGCTTGCTCTCTACGGGGAGAGAACGGGGCATCACGAGGGAGTCACCGACCGAGAGACTCCCGGCCGGCGTCTCCTCGATCTGGAGGTCCCCGTCCATCCGGAACAGCTTGTGTGCGGGAGTCACTTCGAGTTCGCGACCGCTCGCGGTCTGCACCTGGACGAGGCGGTCCGTCGATCCCCGGTAGACGTGTGAAATCGGGGCCGGGCGGATCTCCCGCTGCTCCTCGTCGAAGGTCAGGATCTCGGCCTCGGCCTCCCTGAGGACCTCACCCTCCTCGGGGACATCCTCGGTCAGCCGCTCGAAGAGCGTCTCGATCTCGACGGTCTCACCGTCTGAGAGCATCACCGGCGTCTCGGGAGTCACACACTTCCCCGAGCCGAACGGGCCCGGAATCGCGGCCGTGCCGCCCTTCGCGAGCGGGAAGAGCCCGTCGAGAATGCGCTGTCGGGAGATGAGCGGTTCGTCGGGGGTCTGTTTCTCCGCGCTCGGGCGGGCCGTCCGGACCGGCCACTCCTGGTGCATCGTGATCTCCTCGCCGGAATCGAGAGTGAGGATCGTCTCCTCGACGGTGTGCTCGCCCGCCTCAACGTCGGTGACGGTTCCGCCCTCGTAATCCGGCGGCACCATGATTCGGTGATCGATGGAGACCGTCTCCTCGACGATCCCGACGACGTCGCCGGGACTCACGTCGTCACCCTCCTCGACGCTGGGTTCGAATTCCCACTCCCGCTCGAGGTCGATTCCCGGGGCGTCGACCCCGCGGTCGAGGAACGCGCCCATCTCCGCCTCGAGGATCTCGAGGGGGCGCTGGACCCCGTCGTAGATCGAGTCGAGCAGGCCCGGGCCGAGGTCGACCGTCAGCGGTTCGCCCGTCGACTCGACGGGTTCGCCCGGTCGCACGCCCGAGGTCTCCTCGTAGACCTGAATCGTGGTCACGTCGCCTTCGATCTCGATGACCTCGCCCATGAGCCCCTCTTCGCCGACGTACACGACGTCGTTCATCTGGGCCGCGAGGTCCGTGGCGGTCACGACCGGACCGCTCACGCTTTCGATTTGACCGTGTGCTGTTGTCTGCGTACTCATTCGGATTCCTCCTCGTCCATCAGATCGATGCCGATGGCCCGTTTGATCTGTTCGCGAAGCCCGGTTCCTCCGGCCTGGCCCCCGCCGAGCGTGACGACGGTGGGCTCGATGCTCTCGGAGACCGCGCGGGTCGTCCCCCGGGAGAGGTACTCGAGGTCGTCGGCGTGCATGATGACGATCCCGATGTCCTCCCGATCGAGGACGGTCTCGACGGCCTCCTCGAACCGGTCTTCCTTCTCCCCCTCCCTGATGTTCTCGAAGACCCGGACCCCGGCGAGGCGGAACCCGGTCGTGAATTCGGGCGCCCCGACGACGGCGATCTCCCCGCTCATAGCATCACCAGTTCCTCCTCGATCGTCGATCGGGGCAGGTCCGTCTCCACGCCGTGGGCGATCGCCCTGATGTTGTCGACCTCCCGCTCCTTCGCGAGGACGTATGCGAGGACCGGACAGACCGACAGCGGATAGACGTGCGAGAGCCGATCGGAGTAGGAAAGCAGGGCCGCATCGAGTTCGCGCTCGAAGGCACTCACCCCGCGATCGTCCTGCAAGGCGTCGATGGCCGTGGAGAGGTCCTCTGCGTAACGGCTGTCCCGGATGTGGGCGATCAGCTGGTCGGTGTCCGAGACGAGCGTGCCGATCTCCGCCCGGGAGAACAGCTCTCCGCCCTCGATGAAGTACTCGGCCGGATCGATGTCGGCCCCCGAGCCCGCGATCCGGAGGGCGTTCAACAGGTTCCGGAAGTCGATCTCGGCCTGGAGGAACCGCCTGTAGAGAGCCAACGGCCCGGTCTCCCCCGTCGACTCGTAGAACAGTCCCTCGTAGTACGATCGATCGATGGCGTTCTCGAGCGGGGTGAGCAGGCCGGTCTCCTCGTAGTCCTCAAGAGCCGATCCGAGGCGCTCGCCGAAGTCGGTCTCCTCGATCACCATCTCGACGACGGCGTCGATGTCGGGGGCCGCGATCAGCCGGTCGAAGAACTCGGGATCGAGTTCCCCGGCGTCGATGAGGTTCTCCCTGATCTCCTCCGCCGTGGCCCCAGAGTTCCGCCCTCGCAGCACCGTCTTCAGGTTCCAGGCGTCGAACTTGCGCAGGTAGCGGGCGACCAGTTCGTACAGTTGCCCCTCCGAGAAGCGGAGCAGGTCGTCGAACTCGCGGGCGAGATTCCGGTTGAGTGCGTACTCGATGAGCTGCACGCCGCTGTAACGGGCCCCGAGGTCGTTGATCTCGGCCTGGTAGGGGGACTCCTCCATGAATCGGGCGATTCCGCCGGCCCCCATCCCGAGCAGTTTCCGGTAGTCATCCTCGGAAAAGAGAGACGCCCGTCGGTGTCGGACCCGGGCGACGACGTATTCGTAGTTGCCCGAGCGAGTACTCATTGCTCCTCGAAGAGCACGTCGCTGAGCGATTTCAGGTTCTCTTCCCAGACGGTCTCGAGGACGGAGTCGAACGTGTTGTCGACCCGGATGCGCCCGTCACCGCCCTCGAGGACGACGCCACCGAGACAGTCGGTTTCACCTGCGAGCGTGAAGCCGTCATAATCAGTGAGGATCTCCTCGAGGAGGTCGGCATCCGCCGGGCGAGCATACACTGAGGCGGCTTCGAACTCGCTTGCGGCGTCCTCGAACAGTTCGCGGGTCAACGTCTCCCGTTCCTCGGCCGGGAGATCCTCAATGGCCTCCTCGACCCGATCGCGAACGGTCGAGAGAACGTCCTGGCGAGCCTCGAGCTTGGCCTGTTTGGCCTCGAGGGTCGCATTCGAGAGCCGCTGCTCGCGCTCCTGTTCGATCTCCGCCTCCACCTCGCGTTCGGCCGTCTCGCGGATCTCCTCGGCATCGGCCTCGGCCTCGGCCCGGATCTCCTCGGCCTCCTCCTCTGCGTCCTCGAGGATCTCCTCGGCCTGGGTCTTCGCCTCCGCTTCGATGTCCGCGACGACCGTATCAAGACTCATTGATTGGCGATCTTAGACGATGAAGACCGTCACGAGGGCCAGGATCACCAGCGTCTCGGGAATGACCGTCATGATCAGGCCGATCCCGAACAGATCCTCGTCCTCGGCAATCGCGCCCATCGCGGCGGCTCCGATGCCTCGCTCTGCGATCCCGGCTCCGAGTGCTGCGAGTCCGACTGCCAATGCGGCCCCGGCCGTTGGCGGGATAGCTGATTGCTGTGCGACCAAACCGACGACGTTTGCAAGTGTGTCTAGCATGGGTTACTCAGTCCGTGGTCGTATAACGACGGGTGTATCCGAACGGTTCGTAGTTGGCTCCACCGCCTTCATAAAACTTCCCAAAGAACTCCACGTATTCGAGGCGCACAGCCTGTAAGCCGGCACTTGTGATGCCGAGCGCCAGCACGAGCAGGTGACCGACGAGGAGCACGGCCAGCCCGCCCAGCCAGCCGAGTGGGCCCATGTTGATGAGGCCCTCGAAGAGCGGCGTCGCCCCGTGTGGTGGGTGGGCGTGGCCACCGATCACGAGGAAGTGAAAGAGCCCCTCTGCGTCCAGGTAGGCCCCGAAAAAGAGCAGGTTGACCACGAAGGCCATCCCCGCCTTCGCCAGCAGGACCGCGGCGATCCGGGTGTAGGAGAGCACGTTCACGAGCACGTTGAGGCTCTCGAGCAGTCCGAGGGCTCCCTCCCCGAGGACCAGCAGGCCCAGTCCGATCGCGGCGAGTGCCAAACCCGCGAGGCCGACGACCTCGGGGAACCCGCCGAATCCGAGCGAGAAGGCCACCTGCTCGGCGGAGATCTCCGCTCCCGTCGGGAGCGTCGCCTCGGCGCTATTGAACACCGTGAAGAGCAGGTCCGGTTTCGCCCCGGCGGCATGAGTGCTGAAGATCCAGAGCCAGATCCCGCCCATCAGGACGATCCAGGAGCCCTTCTCGAAGAAGGCCTCTTTCACGCCGTGGGGGAGCAGGTTGACGAAGCCAAAGACGTACCCCGCGGTCAGGTGCAGGAGCCCGAAGAACAGCGTCAGGAACAGCCAGGCCTGCGCGTACGCGAGGAAGTTCGGCTGGAGTCCCTTGTGGAGCGGCGGATGACCGCCCCAGAGGACGTCCCCGAGCACGTGGAGTCCGAATATCTCACCGTAGAGCACGCCGAAGAGGACCGTGAACGCGCCGGCCCAGACGGCGACCCCGCCGAGGCTCTTGAGGCCGTCACTCTCGACGCGAGTGACGATCGCGTAGCCGATGGCGGCATACAGTAGCCCGTAGCCCACGTCACCGATCATGAAGCCGAACATGAGCGGGAAGGTGAGCAGGATGGCGACCGTCGGGTCGAGTTCCCAGTAGGTGGGGCGGTTGATCGCCTTGACCAGCACCTCGAAGGGTTTCGCGATCGCCGGGTTGTCGAGGACGACCGGCGGAGAGTCTCCGGATTCGAGCTCGACGCTCCCGCCATCGGCGGCCACGTCCTCGCGGTCGGCGTCCGCCCCGGTCGTCGATCCGGGTTCCTCGTTCGCCTCGTCCTCCCCACCCGCCCCGTGGTCGCCGTGAGTCGGGGCGTATTCGCCGTGCTCGGCCACCTCGAGCTGATCGACCGCAACGTGGCCGTCGACGGCCTCCGTGACGGCCGCCTCGAGGGTTTCGTAGTCCTCGGCGGGAATCCAGCCCTCGGCGACGAAGGCGTGCTCGGTCGTCGCGAACTGGAGCGGGGCTTCCCGCTTCTGGACCTCGATCCCGAGTGCCTCCTCGACCGCCAGCAGGAACTCCCCGTGATCCTCGCGGGCCGCAGTCAACTCCTCCTCGATCGACTCGAGTTCGTCCTGCAGCGAAGCGCGTCGCTCGCGGAGTTCCTCGGCCCTGGCTTCGGGGGCGCCCTCCCCCTCGGGAACCTCGTACTCGGTGAATTCCACGCCGACCAGGACGTCATCGACGGCCACCTCCGCCGGGTAAACGAAGGCGGCCAGGACGTCCTCCCCCGTGAAGACCTCGAACGCCTCGACGGCTTCGGCCTCCGTGAGTGCTTCCCGGACACCGTCGGCGTCGCCCGTGCCGACGATCACCGAGAGGCTCTCGTAGCCCCGGAGCAGGTCGAGGTCGATGCCGAGATCGACGAACGGGCGCAGGTCGCTCAGTTGGTCCTCGACGGTCGACAGATCACTCCGCACCGAGGAGCGGCGGTCGTCGAGTTCGGTGACCTCACTTCGGATCGATTCGATCCGATCGGGGACCGACTCGCGGTCCAGGATCCGGGGCTCCTCGACGTCGGTCTCGGTGATCCCCAACATCGACTGGAGCGAGCGGACAGTCACGAGCCTGTCGGCCGCGGACTCGGCCCCCGAAAGCGGGCTTCCCGTCTCGAAGCCCTCGATCTGCCCCTCGTATTCGGAGAGGTGGACGAGTTCGAGGTCGTGGGTGGTCTCGATGACCGACTCGAGGACGCGATTCGAGCCCGTCACCGAGATTTTGCTCATTCGCTCAGGTCTGAGCATGCACCGCCTCCCTGAACCGTTCGAGGGCGAGTTCGACCGCCTCGTCCATTCGCGACTCGGCCCGCTCCGTGAGGGCGTCTCGCTCGGCTCGCCCCTCCTCGAGGATGGCCTCGCGCGCTTCCTCGATCTCCTCGCGGGCGGCATCGAGTCGTTCCTCCCGGTGGGCCCGGGCCTCGGATTCTGCCTCCTCGCGGATCTCCTCGGCCTCTTCCTCGGCCTTCGCGACGATCTCTGCTGCCTCCTCCCGTGCGGCCTCGACCCTGGAATCGGCCGCCGACTCGGCCGCTTTGATGCGTTCGAGGACCTCTGGTCTCGGCATACTGGTTTCTGCCTTTGGCTACCCAGAGCGCCTATTTGGGCGTTGCGAAAGGTGACGATCGGTTGGGATGGAATGCCATGCGATAGACTGTCACCGCCGAAGTCCACGACCGTCGATGCCCGTCGGCCAGAATCGGTGGCTTCCGCCGGGTACGGAAAGGAAGCGCTAAAGGGTGCCAGCACCCAACTGCGGGCAATGGGCGTCCTGGAGGACAAATCACGAGCGCGACTCTTCTACAAGTACCTCTCGAAGGTGTACGACCGGGTCAACGCCTACGTCTTCACGGAGCCGATGCGGGAGGACGCGATCGACCACCTCGAGATCGGGGCGGGCGACCGGGTGCTCGACGTCGGCTGTGGCACCGGCTTCGGGACGGAGGGGCTGAAGGGGCGCACCGACGAAATCCTCGGCCTCGACCAGAGCCCCCACCAGATGGCCAAAGCCCGCGAGCGCCTGGACGAGACCGAACTGCTGGGGTTCACGATGGGGGACGCGGAGCGGCTTCCCATCCGAACGAACGCCTTCGATGCCGCGTGGTCCTCCGGATCGATCGAGTACTGGCCCAATCCGGCGGAGGGGCTGGCCGAGATGCGCCGGGTCGTCAAGCCGGGCGGGCACGTGGTCGTGGTCGGTCCCTACTACCCCGACTCGTGGCTGGGGCGCAAGATCGTCGACGCAATCATGCTCTTTTACGACGAGGAGGGGGCCGACGAGATGTTTCGGGCCGCGGGGTACGAGGAGTTCCACCACGAGGTCGTCGGCTCGAAGTACAGGTCGAATCTCGCCATCGTCTCGGTCGGCGTCGTTCCCGAGGAGTAGGATTTCCGGAGGGCGGGTCTGGAGGGGTCGTGGTCGGCGGGTGTCTGTGGTCAGCCACTCACGGCTCAAAGCCGTGGGCTTCCGCCGCGAAATCCGGGATGAGATCGCTCTCGCCCGTACGTCTCATCGAGACAGATAGCACTATCGAGACAGACAGCACTGGCGGCTTTCGCCCATGAGACACCCGGAACAGCCAGGAACCGGATGATTCAGGGCCATTCGACCGGACGCGGCAGGGGGTAGCTGGGACCGGGTATTGCTGCGGCTTTCGGTCCCTTTCCCCCCCCCCCTCGCCGGTTCGACCCTCTCCCCCGGGATCTCAGCCATCTCCTCCCTGCACCGTGACGCTGGCCTTCGCGACCGGTCGACCGTGTCGAAGCACCTCGACGGTCACCTCGTCGCCGGGGGCTGGCACCGGATCGTTCGTGTCGCTAATCGCGAACGAGGCGGTCTCGCCGACCGACCACACGGGATCGGCGGCCGAGTTGAAGGGCCCGGTCGGGCCCGGTTCGAACCCCTCCGTCGAGAAGAACGGCACCGGCGGCTGGGCCGCAAGTGACTCGCCGTCGACGGTGACCCTGACGGTGATCTCGGTCACGTCGATCGAGGCGCCCGCCTCGTGTGTGAGGCGGATCTCGCCGTTGGGCCCGGCTTCGGCGGACAGCCGCGTGAAATCCGTCAGCTCCTCGCCGCCGGCACCGACGGTCCCCCCGAGAGCGGCGGTTCCGACGGTGGTAACGAGGATGGCCGCAAGCGCGACGGTGATCGTGGCGATCATCAGCGTGCCGAACACGGGGGAGATGGCGCGGGTCACGCGGCGAGTTGGGCCGACTTTCGTAGATAAACCTACGCCCCCCTCGAATCGGCCCGTTTCGGGTGGACCGCCAGTTCGAGCGAGCGAGTGCCCGTGTCGGCGGTCACGTTGAACGGCTCGTTCGGCACGAGCATCCAGACGGGTCCGGTGCCGGTGGTTCCGAGGGTCGTCCCGTTCGCGGTGACCGTCGCCGTGATCGGGTTCCCGGTGGCGTTCACAACGGCGATTCGGAGGGGGGCGCCCACTCTCGCCTCGGAGACGCGAAGGGTGGTATTGTTGACCGTCGTGGATCGGCCCTCGACGACCGGCATGCTCGAGAGGGACTTGGTCTGGACCTCGCGATAGACGTTGCCGGAGGACGTATCGAGGAGGCTGTTGAGGACCCCGTGTCCGTAGGAGAGCTGGAAGCGGAAGACGTCCTCGCCCACGGTGTTGATGCTCACGTCCCCCTTGTGTTTCCAGGCCCAGGGATAGAGCTCCGCGATCCGGTTCTGGGCCGCATCGAGGTCGACGCCGCCAACCGCCTCGTCGCGGGCGTCCGTGCGCATGATCTCCCGGACGTACGTCCCGTCCTGAATCGCCGCGAGGACCATCCCGTTCTCCGAGACGGCGACGAAGCTCTCCCCCGTCCTTTCCCCACCCACCACCGCAGTCCCCACCTCGTCGGCCAGCGGACCGGTATAGCGGACCACCTCGGTTCGGGCCGCCGCCAGCCGATCCTGCAGGGAGGGATAGGTATCCACGAGACGCTCGTACGCCTCGATCGTCGATTCCAGGGCCCGGGCCTCACGGTTGACCTCGCCGACCGTCGCGAGGTACTCCTCGGGGCCGATTTTGCCCGTCCGGAACCGCTCGCGGGCAGCACGCTCCCGTTCGGCCAGGGCCTCGATTCGGGCCTCGATCCGATCGATTGCCGCGGACAGGATCCGTTCGTCGTTCACGCCAGAACCACCGAAACGGCGATCTGTGGCCCGTCTATCCAGTGCTGCCTCGACGGCCACGGTTTCGGCCTGCAACGCGTTCGTGACGGAGACCGATCTCGAGGCAATGGCGCTCTCCGCGAGGCTGTCGAGTTGCAGCATCCGGGTGGTGTTCGGTGCGATTTTCACGGGCTGGAACAGAAGCGGGTCCCCGGCCGTCGCCCGGGGCGGTTCCCCACTGCCGCCCATCCCGCTCGCCGCGACCGGCGTGCCCGCTCCAAGGACGCTCCCGATCCCCACCAGAAGGAGCACGAGGATCGGGAGGACGGTTCGTCGCGGGCGGGTCATGCCCCTTGATTCGGCACCCCCGCTCAAAAACGATGCGGAGACTCCGGCCACGATTTGATCGATCCGCGCTGCCCGACCGGTGAAGACCGACCGAAGGCGTCATCCAGTCGACATTGAAGCAATGGAAAGGACTTTGAGCGTCGGCAAGCCACCTTTTACCAATGCGACGGGCCGCCCTCCTCGCCGTCTTCGCCCTCCTCGTGCTTTCGCTCGTGGGGACGCCGGCCGCGGCGACCCCCACCCACGAGCAGACGATTATCGGGATCGACATCCAGGAGGACGGCGACGCCGTCTGGACGGTGAAGACCCGCTACGTCCTCGAGAACGAATCGGACCTGAACGCCTTCGAACGGGTGCGAGCCGAACACGTCTCCGGAGCTTCCCCGGTTCCCGACCCGGACCTCTTCCGGGCCGCGGTCGAGCAGGTGGCCACGGAAACCGGCCGGTCGATGCAGATTCGAGACGTGAACCTGAGCAGTACCGTGAGGGAGCGGAAAAACGTCTCCGTCGGGGTGCTCAGTCTCGCCTTCACCTGGACGAACTTCGCCGTCGTCACGGAGAACCGGGTTTCGGTCAAGGCGGCCTTCGCGGGCGGGTGGTTCGGCGACCTGGCCGCAAACCAGACCCTCCTGATCCAGCCGCCGCCCGACTATCGGCCCCTCCGAGCCAACCCGTCGACCGACATCGTTGACGGCGGGCTCCAGTGGGAGGGCCCACAGACCTTCGGACCGGGCGAACCCACCGTCGTGTTCGAGGCCTTCGAACCCGCCGCTGGGCTCCTGGATCTGCTCTCGCCGATGGTCGCCGCTGTCGGCGGTGCCATCGTCGGGATCTCACTCCTGCTCGGCTGGCGACGCGGGTACCTCGGCCGACGGGGCGGTGAGCCGGAGCGGGCGGCGGATTCAACCCCCGACTCCAGTGACGCCTCGGCTCCGGAAACCCCGAGAGGCGAGGAACAGGGGGTGGATGAGCCCGAATCCGCCGGGGAGGAGACGGCCGGCCCCGACGTGGATACCGAATTGCTGAGCGACGAGGAACAGGTCGAGTATCTGCTCCGGCAGAACGATGGACGGATGAAACAGGCCCGGATCGTCGAGGAGACCCGATGGTCGAACGCCAAGGTCTCCCAGTTGCTCTCCTCGATGGCCGAGAACGGCCGAATCGAGAAGCTCCGCATCGGCCGGGAGAACCTCATTTCCCTGCCAGAAGAAACCGAAGAATAGGCGGATTTCGCAAGGATTTAGCGCCGAGGACGGGTAGATCGACTCGATGAAGATCTTGGTCACCTTCGCCGAGGTGGCAGCCGTCGCGGACAATTTCGAGATCGAGGACGGAAGGATCGAGGAGCGATTCCTGGAGTACGACCAGAACGAGTGGGACGAGTACGCCCTCGAGGAGGCCGTCTCGCTTCGCGAGGCGGGAGTCGCCGACGAGGTCGTGACGGCGACCATCGGCCCCGAGCGGGCCGAGGACACGATTCGGATGGCGCTCGCGAAGGGGGCCGACCGCTCGATCAGGATCTGGGATGACTCCCTCGGTAGCGGGGCCCTGGCCGATGTCGCCATTCGAGCCGCCCTGCTGGCCCCCGTGATCGAGGCGGAGGAGCCCGCACTCGTCCTCTCGGGAGTGCAGGCGGCCGACGACGGCTACGCGGCGACGGGGGTGACCCTGGCGCGGACGCTCGGCCGCCAGTGGGCCGCCGTGGTCAACGACCTCTCGCTCGAACTGGACGCAAACACTGCTCGTGTCCGGCGGGAGCTCGAGGGCGGGATCGAGGAGGTGACCGTCCTCGACCTCCCGGCGGTCTTGACGATTCAGACCGGGATCAACGATCCGCGCTACGCGAGCCTGCGAGGGCTGCAAGAGGCCCAGACACGGGAAATCGACGTGCGCACGCCCGCGGATCTCGGCGTGAGCGTCGAAGGCGGAAGCGTGGGTGCTGAAGACGGAGGCGTGGGTGGTGAAGATGGCAGCTCGAGAGTTGAAGGTGGCAGTGGGGATGCCGGAGCGCTCGAACCGGCACTGGAGCGGGGCGACTTTACCGAGCCGGAGGCCCGGGGCGACACCGAGTACGTCGAGGGGGACCCATCCGAACAGGCCGCCGCGATCGGCGACCTGTTGGCAGGGCAAGGGGTGATCGAGAATGAGTGAGGAAGCGTCGGGGGAGGAAGACGGACCGGGCGACGTGCTCGCGATCGTCGAGCACCGTCGGGGCGAACTCCGCCCCGTGAGCCTCGAGGTGCTCTCCGCCGGCAGCGAACTCGCGGCGGCGATGGACGGCGAGCTGCACGTGGCCATGATCGGCGGGGCCGTTGAGAAATTCGCCGACCGACTCGACCGGGAGGGCGTCGACATCATTCACCCGGTGAGCGATGGAGCCGAGTTCGACCACGACGTGTACGTCCAGACCGTCGACGCGCTCTGTGAGACGCTGGGCCCGGACGTGTTACTCACACCACACACCGTCAACGCGCTCGATTACGTGCCCGCAGTGGCCGTGGATCGAGACGTTCCACTGGTGACCGACGTGCTCGGGTTGGAAATCGAGGAGAACCGGCTCGTGGCAACCCGCGGCTACTTCGAGTCGAAGGTGACCGCCCCGGTCACCGTCTCCTCGCGGCCGGTGGCGGTGACGATTCGTCCCGGCGAGTGGCCGGCCGCGGATGGACACGGCGAACCGGAGGTCCGGCCCTTCGAATTCGAGGCCCCCGCCCCCGAACTCGAATCGAGCGTCCAGGGCTTCGAGGAGGCAGGCGATGGGACGGTCGACGTGACGGCGGCCGACTTCCTCATCGGCGTCGGCCGCGGGATCGGCGAGCGGGAGAACCTCTCGGTGATCGAGGAACTCGCCGAGGCGACGGGGGCCACCATCGCCGCCTCCCGCCCGCTGGTCGATGCGGGCTGGTTCGAGACCGGACGACAGGTGGGCCAATCGGGAAAGACCGTCTCGCCCGACGTCTATCTCGCGGTCGGCATCTCCGGGGCGGTCCAGCACGTCGCCGGCATCAAAGGAGCCGATACGATCGTCGCCGTAAACACGGATCCCCACGCGCCGATCTTCGACGTCGCCGACCAGGCGATCGTCGGGGACCTCTTCGAGGTCGTCCCGGCGCTCACCGACCGACTGCGGTGAGCCAAGGGCGGGGCTCGCAATTCGTTTAAAGCGCCGGCGCCAACGGCCGGTAGATGGAGTACGTCGAGGCGCGTCGGGACGTCATCGAGAGCCGACTTGACGAGGTCGTCTCGGCGGTCGAACCGGCCGAACTCGAGGGGGAACTCGCCCACGTCGTGCTTGCCGGTGGGAAGCGGGTGCGCCCGACGCTGACCCTGCTCTCCTGTGAGGCGGCTGGCGGGGCGGTCTGGCGGGACGGCGGACCCACCGACTCGGTCTCGCTCGGCCCGAACGGCGAGACCGCCCTCGATTTCGCGGTCGGAGTCGAACTCGTCCACAACGCCTCGCTCGTGATCGATGACATCATCGACCGCTCCGAACTCAGGCGGGGCAACGAGAGCGCCTGGGCGGCCTATGGTCACGGCCCCGCGATCGTCTCGAGCGACGGGTTACTCGGCGAGGCCTTCGCCCTGTTTTCCGCCGATTCGCGCGCCCTCGAATCGGTCTCGCGAGCCCTCGTCGAGCTGGGAGAGGGGGAGGCCGTCGAACTGGTCGATCGGCCCAGTTCCGAGGCGGAGTACATGGACCTGGCCCGCCGCAAGACTGGCGCGCTCTTCCGAACCGCGGCCGAACTCGGCGCGATCGCGGCCGACGCCGACGCCGCGACGATCGACGCCTTCGGCGAGTACGCAGAGCGGGTCGGGATCGCCTTCCAGATCAGGGACGACGTCCTCGACGCCGTCGCCGATTCCGAGGACCTCGGGAAACCGACCGGCCACGACGACACCATGGATCGACCGTCGATCGTCAGGGTGACCGGAAAGGACCCGGAGACGCTGACCGAACGCGCTCGCTTGGAGTCCGCAGCCGCGCTCGCGGCACTCGATCGGGTGACGGGTGGTGACCCCGAGGCGATCGGCTACCTCGAGGACCTTGCGGAGTTCGTCGTCGACCGGGATCGATAGGACACCACCCGTGTCTCAGGCGTTCGCCCCCCGGGCCTGCCGGCTCCGTGACTCGACGACGGCAAAGGCCAGCGTGCTCGCCACGCTACCCAGCGTGCCGGCGGTGAGGACCCCGGCTAGCGTGGCGAGATCGACGTAGCCGAGGAAGAAGGCACTCATCGTGTGCAGGATCGCCCCGATGGCAAGGACGTAGACGGGGGCGTTGAGGTAGCGCCACCGGAACCGACCCGCGAGGAACTCGTCGGTGATCTGGCCGAGGCTGGTGGTGAATGCCGCAGCGGCGAACCACTTGATGGCCCCGTAGAAGAGGGCAGCGAGCATGGTTCCCACCTCCACCGCCTGGTCGACGCGCACCATGTCGAGGGTGTCGACCGCCTCCACGCCGCCGACCACGAGCAGCGCCGCGGCCACGACGTAGGTGATGAGGGTGACTCGACCCGTGTAGAGGCTCTGACGGGCTCGCTCCACCCACTCGTCGATCGCGTCCTCGAGGCCAAGGCCGCGGACGAGTGCGTAGAGTCCCAGCGCGCCCGATCCCAGTCCCAGCACCGAGCCCGGAAGCCCGACCATATCGGCGAGGATCGCGAGCGGGTAGATCAACAGGAGGACCCCGAGCGGGACCAGAATCGTGCCCCGGGTCTCGGGGTCATCGAGGACCTGCTTGATCGTGTAGTACATCGATTCGAGGTCCTGGGCCTGCCGGACGACCACCCGGCGGACGGAGTCGATCTGGACGCGCGAGCGGATGACTGGAATCACGCTCTCGTCCTGGGCGCCGTCCGAGACCACGATGGTCCGAACCGCCTCCGCCGCCTGGAGGGCCGCGAGCACCTCGTCGAGTTCCCGACCCACCGCCCGGTTCGCGGCCACGTCCCCGCGCTCCTCGCCGGTCACGGCGGCGACCTCCACCGTCTCACCCTCGCTCGCGAACCGGTCGTGAAGATGAATCCCCTCGAAGAGCACGTTGACGTCGCTATCCTCGGGATCGGCTTCGGCCAGTGAGACGGCGGCGTGCTCGATCTCGTTCCGGCCGACGACCGGCGTCGGCACGCCGGTCTTCCGACCGAGGTCGTCATCCAGGTCCACACACAGGACCAGCAGCATCAGGCGGGTCTACGGGTGGACCGGGGTAAGAATCTTCGGCCCGGGTGTTGCTGGCAGGGCTGATTGGACTCGGGTGTGGCCCGTCTGAGTGAGAATCTCCGGTCCGGAGAGTGATCAATCGGCGTGATATCGAGATGGATCCTGTCTGGATTCGAATCGCCGCGACCCCTCACCCCGTCGAGACGGCTGGTACCGGGCCCCTTTTGGGGCATCACACCCTACCCCTGACAATGATATCGGAGGGGTGTGAGCAGTGTGCGATCGGCGGGAAGCTCGTGCTCTTCGTCCACGGGTTCTGTGACCGCCGGGACTGCTTTTACTGCCCCCTCGGCGAGAACCGGAAGAACGTCGACACCGTCTTCGCGAACGAGCGGCCCGTCGAGCGCGACGAGGACGTCCTCGAAGAGGCCCGCAAAATGGACGCGATCGGGAGTTCGATCACGGGCGGGGAGCCGCTCGAATCGATGGACCGGACCACCCACTACATCCGGCTCCTGAAGGACGAGTTCGGCGAGGACCATCACATCCACCTCTACACGGGCATCACGGGCGACCGCGAGACGATGAGGGACCTGGCCGAGGCCGGCCTCGACGAGATCCGATTTCACCCGCCGATCGGGCTCTGGGGAAACCTCCACGGAACCGACTGGGAGGACATCCTCCACGTGGCCCGTGAGGAGGGGCTCACCCCGGCGTTCGAAATTCCGGGAATCGAGGCCGAACCGGAGTTCCTCGAGTTCATCGAGGAGGGGGCCGCGGAGTTCGTGAACGTCAACGAGTTCGAGTTGAGCCAGGGGAACTATCGCCGGATGCACGACCAGGGGTACACCCGCCGGGAGAACCACATGAGCGCGGTCGACGGGAAAGACGAGGGGGACCTGGCCGAACTCGTCGCCCACCCGAAGGTGTACTTCTGCACGAGCACGTTCAAGGACGCCGCCCAGCACCGGAACCGCCTCAGGCGAACCGCCGAAAACGTCCGCCGGCCATTCGAGGAACAGACCGACGACGGGACGCTGGTCTACGGCGTCACGGATGTCGATCCGTCACGGCTGGAGGAACTCGGCGTCCCCGAGGAGTTCTACGAGGTGACCGAGAAGCGAATCGAGATGGCCTGGTGGCTGCTCGACGAGATGGTCGAGGAGGGAGACGTCGAGAGCGGGGCCGTCATCGAGCAGTACCCGACCTGGGACGGACAGGTCGTCGAGCGGACGCCGCTAGGATAGTCGGTTGCTCGGCTGATGCCGTGCCGGGCCACCCGCTCGACGGCCGTTCATCGGCCCCGGCTCAAAAGATCGTCGCGTCCCGGTAGACCGAGATCCCCTCGTTGGTTATCTCGTAGGGTTTCGTCTCCCGGGAGTGATTCGCGTCCCTGATCTTCTGGATTTCGACCGCCAGGCGGGTCTCCTGAAAGTCCTCCGGACGGACGTACTGGAGCACGAAGACGGCGTCGGTGAGATACTCGATGATCCCGAACCTGGACGAATACGGCGTCTCGGCGGCGGCCTCGCTCGTCACCAGGGTGGTGACGCCCGCGTTCTTGAGCGAGCGGGCGAAGTCATAGATTTCGGTCCTGCGGGTGGCCTGCTCGTCGTACATCATCTCGAGCAGTGACACCGAATCGAGGGCCAGGCGTTCGGCCCCGAAGTTTTCGACGAGCCGTGGGAGTTCGCTCCGGATGCTCGTGAGACTGTTTGCCATGTCGACGGGATCCAGATCGAGGATCGCGAGGTTGCCCTTCGCCACTGCGCCCTCGAAGTCCCAGCCCTTCTGCTGGGCGCTCTTGTAGATCCGATCCCGGCTCTCCTCGAGGGTGATGAACACCCCCTTCTCATCCGATTCGAGAGCCGCCTCGAGGAATTGCAGGGCGAAGGTCGTCTTGCCCGTTCCGGCCCCGCCGATGACCGAGACGAGCGAGCGCTCCGGGACCCCCTCCTGGATCATCGCGTCCAGCCCCTCGATGCCGATCCGGAGTCGGGGGATCTCGGCCTGATAGGCCTCCTCCTCGAATTCGTCCGCGGCCCCGTCCACGTCGAACCCGAAGCTCTCCCCACCCTCGAGATCGATGTCCAGAGGCTCCTCGCCCTCCTCGGAGGACTGGCGTTCGGCCGGCTCACCGCCGGTTCCGGACATTTCGGAGCCGCTTTCGGCCTCCGACGGTTCCCGGCCCGCGGCCCCATTCTCCCCCACCTCGCCACCAGCGTCCCTCCCGCGTTTCAGGTCGGCCATGGCCTCCTCCCAGTCGAGGTCGTCCTCGTCGGATCGTTCCTCGCCCTCCGTCGACTCCTCGAGCGCCCGTTCGAACCAGTCCTCGTCGTCTCCCTGGTCGTCTTCAGCCATGTCCGTTGTCTCCTTCGTTTTTCCTCCGACTGGTTCGCCCAAGTACCTTTCCCGTCGTCGGGCCGGGAGCGGGTGGCCGAGCCGGATATCCGCCGGCGCCAGCTTCGGGTGGCGCCATTTTTGTAGCGGCGGCCCGGACTCCCGGTATGATCGTGGGAATCGTCGCACAGCGGGAGAACGGACGGGCCGTCGACCTCGCCGCCGCCGTCGCGGATCGACTCTCCGAGGGGGACACGGCCGTTCGGTGCGATCGACGGACGGTCGAGGAGATCGATGTCGGGGGCTGTGGCGTCGAGGAGATGGACGAGTGTGACCTCGTCGTCTCCATCGGTGGTGATGGGACCTTCCTCTATGCGGCCCGAGGGGCCGGCTCGACGCCGGTCCTGGGGGTCAACCTCGGGGAGGTCGGCTTTCTGAATACCGTCTCGCCCGAGCACGCCGTCGAGACGGTCGAGCGGGAGGTGGCCCAGTTCCGGGAGACGGGGTCCATCAGTCATCGCGAGGTACCGCGGGTGAAGCTCGCCGGCCCGGACTGGACGCTCTCGCCGGCGCTCAACGAGGTGCTCATCCAGGGTCACCGCCGCGGCCACGCCGACGGTCTCGACGTGGAGATTCGGGTCGATGGGTCGACCTACGATACGATTCAGGGCGATGGCGTCCTCGTGGCCACGCCGACGGGGAGCACCGCCTACAACCTCAGTGAGGGCGGACCCCTCGTCCACCCACGAATCGACGGGTTCGTGGTGACCCCGATGGCCGGGCGTGAGGCACTGCCTCCCCTCCTGGTCCCGGACGACGCCGAGATCGAGATCGCCATCGGCGGGGCCGAAACGGCGGTCGTCTCGAGTGACGGCTCGGAGCACCGGGAGCTTTCCCCACCGACGACCGTGACCGTTTCGGCAGGTGACCCGGCGAAGGTAGCCGGACCGGGCGCGGCGTTCTTCGAGGCTCTCGGGAAGCTGGAGTGATTGGAGAGCGATCGACCGCAATGGAAAGGGTAAACGTGTGGACTCTCCAAGCGGAGGACACATGAGTCACGAGCTGCCGGACGTGCAGGCGTCCAAGCCGGACGTAACCGTGGGACTCGAGCGTGTCGGGGTCACCGGCGTCGAGAAACTCGTCAAGATCGGCCGGACGAGCGGTCGACCGCTCGTGTTGATGGCCGAGTTCGAGGTCTTCGTCGACCTGCCACGCGGCCGAAAGGGGCTCGACATGTCCCGGAACATGGAGGTCATCGACGAGACCCTCGAGGACGCGGTGAGCGAGCCGGTCTACCGGGTCGAGGAGATGTGTGGCGAGGTCGCCGAGCGCCTCCTCACGAAACACGAGTACACCTCGAAGGCGATGGTCAGGATGGAGGCCGAGTACATGATTCGGGATGAGACCCCCGCCACCGAGCGCCCGACCCAGAGCCGGGTCGACTTCCTCGCGAGCGCGACGGCCGTGGACGGCGAGGAGACCCGCGAGGAGATCGGGGCCCGCGTCGACGGGATGACGGTCTGTCCCTGCTCGCAGGGCATGATGGAGGAGCGAGCCCGCGAGAAGCTCCAGAACCTGGAAGTCGACCCCGCCGCTGTCGACGAGTTCCTCGCAGCGGTTCCCCAGGCCGGTCACTCTCAGCGTGGCCATGCCACCCTCACCGTCGAGGCGCCCGGCGACCCCGAGGTGGACTTCCGGGACCTCGTGGAGATCGCCCGGGACGCCATGAGCGCCCGCATCTACAACATGGCTAAGCGCCCGGACGAGGACCACATGACCCATCAGGCCCACGTCCACGCCCGCTTCGTCGAGGACTGTGTTCGGTCGATGGCCGAGCAGGTCGTCGACACCTGCGAGGCGGTCGACGACGAGGCGGTCATCACCATGAAACAGGAGAACGAGGAGTCGATCCACCAGCACGACGCCCACGCCGAGCGGGTGGCCACGATGGGCGAACTCCGATCGGAAGTCAACGGCAACTAACGCCCGACCCCGTGCTCGCCGACCCCCGAGTCCGGGGTCGCCGTGCGGGCGGTGGGGCCGAAGGGTTATAGCCCCGAGGACGCTACGGAATCCCATGTTGCGATGGGTGCTGGTCGGGCTGTTGCTCATTCCGCTCGCCGACATGGCCCTGCTGGTCGTCGTCGCCGGAGCGATCGGCTGGCCGCCGACGGTCGCACTCGTGGTATTGACGGCCCTTCTCGGGATGCTCTTCGTCCGGGCGGAGGGACGGCACACCCTCCGGAAGATCCAGCAGTCTCTCGCCCGGGGAGACCTCCCCACCGATCAGGTGATCGACGGGGGCCTGCTCATTGCGGCCGGTGCCTTCCTGCTCACGCCGGGACTGGTGACGGACGCGGTCGGCTTTCTGATCGCCGTGCCGCTCACGCGGATCCCCATCAGGTTCGTGCTCAAGCGCTACGTCATCACGCCCGCGATCGACCGCCAGACCGGGGGGTTTGCCACCGGGCGAATTTACCTGGGCGGGTTCCCCGACGACGGAGGTCCTGGAAGCGGTCCCACCGGCCCCGGCGGTCCTCGATCATCCGGGCCGGGACCGGACGGCGAAGCCGGTGGATCCGGGCAGGGATCGACCGTCGATCTCGGGCCGGAGGACTACGATGTCTCGGTCGAGAATGACCGGAGAGAGTGACCGATTTCGGCCGGGGAACGCCCCGCCGGCAGTCGAAAGGAAACCCTTTTAGTCGACAGCGGGCAATCCGGAGTTGTCAGGGCCAGTAGCTCAATTAGGTAGAGCGCCACTCTGATAAGGTGGAGGCTTGCGGTTCAAATCCGCACTGGCCCATGCACGCGCTGCACGGTTCTTAGCGCGCCCGATTCCGTACTTCTGAGCCTTGTACAGGCCAAATCGTCTTCAAATCCGGCGTCAACGACCGCGCGCGCGGTCGTTAGTTGATTCAGACTTCGAACGGGGGTCGACGCTTGCTGGGATTTCGCTGTAGCCGAAAACCAGTATCTTAATGGAAAGTTTGGGAGGGAACCGCGACACTGTTCAGATAAGTTCCTGAGAAATTTCGACTGTTCAGCCCTACTTTCTCCGCGATTTTGAACGGATGAAGGCTATGTGGTGAGCACTTAGCGACATTCTTCCCCAGACGTTTATTCCGGGCATTACTGAAGGAACACTCTCCCGTGGGTGATCCATATCTTTCCTCGTTGATTACCGTCAGTATTATCCGAACAGTGCCGAGTGGAAATGAAAATTGCATAGCATATCCACTGGTGTCGAATCAGCATTCCCGGCGAAGGGACGAGTTGATATAGTGGCCAAAGTGGGAAAACTCAAGGTTTGAATCCTGTCCTGATGTAAAAGGTGCAAGGAGCGGTGGCGACGACGCCCGTTATTGGTTGTTGGATTCTCTCCCAATCACACGCCATGTGCAAACGATTCGAGGCTGAAAATAGCCCCATCTGTGGATTGACTTGGACTATGCACGCATTGTGACCTAAATACCATCACCGATGCCCCAAATGGGGCCATCGGTAAACCGAAAGAAATCCCGTTCGTGAGGGACTAAAATGACCCCTATATTTAGCACAGGTAAAATAGGGAACGGGGACGAATTTCACGTCATTGATTTGATGTATGGGCAACATTCATGATGTTCCTAGGTGGGTGTGGGGAACCACACTCGTCGGTGTCGGTTTTTGTCTAACCTTAGTTCATCTTTATCATTATACCCAAGAAAACCCCACGCTGGCAATGATTATCGGAGTGATAATCCCAATTGTACTTTCACTCGTCGTTATGTGGGTTGGGTTCCAAATTATCCGCAATCGAGAGTTTCAAGAAATAGCTCCCTGGTTAACGGGGTGGATGCTGCTGGGAATGGGGTGGATGGCGATTGCCGGGACAGGAGCGGTGTTATACGAGTCTGCTAAAGGAGCATCGCTCTCCCATACGTCGTTCCTCATTCTGATTTTCGCCACGTATGGCTGTCTACCCGGGCTGTTCACCGGCTGGTATGACGGA
>JBDGUI010000033.1:0-3470 GCA_042216015.1 Halodesulfurarchaeum sp.
TCCTTGCTGAAGAAGTACCGGACGACCGGGGCCTCGAGGAACTCGAGGACCTCCGAGACGAGGATGACGTTTCCCGCAGAGGAGGAGAAGGCCTCGCCGTCGAGGGTGAACCACTCATAGACCATCGGGACCGGCGGCTCGTGGTCGAGGACCGAGCGGGCGATATCGACCCCGCTGGGCCAGGAGCCTTCGGCGTGGTCCTTTCCGAAGGGCTCGTGGTCGACGTCGAGGAGCTGCCACTGGGCGGGCCACTCGAGGCGCCAGGGGAGTTTGCCCTCCCGGAGTGAGGCGCGTCCCTCGTGCCCACAGCCCTCGATCACCCGATCCCCGGCCTCCATGTCCGTACAGCGGTACGCGACCGTCCCCGCGTCCAGATCGACCTCGGTCACGGTCTCGGTGACCTTCCCACAGTCCTCACAGATCGGATTGAACGGCACGTAGTCCGCGTCGACCTTGTCCTGGTAGGCCGAGAGGACCTCGCGGGCCCGATCGCGGCGCTCGAGGACGGTTCTCGTGACCGGTTCGAAGGAGCCGTCCTCGTAGCGCTCGGTGTTCGAGATCATCTCGACTGGGATGTCGAGCAACTCCGCAGATCGCTCCACGAGGGCCGCGAAGTGGGCGCCATACGAGTCACAGCACCCGAACGGATCGGGAACGTCGGTGTAGGGCGTGCCCAGATTTCGGCCAAGCGCCCCCGCATCGACGTCGCCCAGGTCCACGAGTTCGCCGTCGAGGGAGGCCAGTTTCCGGGGAAGCTTCCTGAGCGGATCCCGGTCGTCACTCGTGAAGACCTGTCGAACCTCGTAACCGCGTTCCCGCAGCACCTCCGCGACGAAGTACCCCCGGACGATCTCGTTCATGTTCCCGAAGTGCGGGACGCCGGAGGGCGAGATGCCACCCTTGATGACGATCGGCTCCTCGGGGTCGCGCTCGAGGATCAAATCGGCGACGGCGTCGGCCCAGAAGACCCGTCTCCCGCCGTCGAGCACGTAGGGATCCAGGGAATCATCCCCGTTTTCGGTACCGGACACGCCTGTTCACTCCCACCCGGGGATCGTCGTTTCCGTGCCGTCGGGAGTCACGTCGGTGCCCGCGTGTTCGCCCCGCAGGATCGCATCGATCACGCGATCGGGTTCGGTCCCGTCGAGGACGATGGTCCGCATCCCGGAGCGCTCGATGAGCTTCGCCGCGAGCAGGTCGACCGGGGCCGAACTCCCGGCGAACAGTTCGGTGTCGACGATCACGTCGATGAGTTCGGCGGGCGTCATCGACCGGATGTGCTCGGCGGAGTCGTCCACGTCCGGATCGGCGGTGAACACGCCCGGCACGCTCGTCGCATACACCAGGAGATCCGCCTCGACGTACTCGGCGAGCGCGGCGGAGACGGCATCGGTCGTCTGGCCAGGTGCGACGCCGCCGAGAACGGGGACGTCACCGCGACGCATCGCCTCCAGGCCCTCCTCGTAGCGCTCGACCGGCGTCGGCGCGGCGATCCCGTCGAGTGCCGCGATGAGCAGCCGGGCGTTGAGCCGGGTGACCGAGATGCCGATGTCGTCGAGGGCGATCTCGTTCGCCCCGAGCTCCCTTGCGGTCTCGATGTACTCCCGGGCGACCGAACCCCCACCGACGACCAGCGCGAGTTCCACCCCCTCCACGACCAGTTCGTCGATGGCTTCGGCGTGTGCCCGGATCGACGCCGCCTCGAGGTCCGGCGCGAACACGCTGCCACCGAGAGAAATCACGACCCTCATTGCCGCAGGGTTGCCCTGTAGCGCTCTTAAGGATTGGTATCCCCGGATCCGTCCGGAGCCAGCAGGTCTTCGAAACCGAGACAGTCCACTCCCCCACCGAATGGCACCTCGCCCCTCCTCGCTGTCCACGGCTTCACCCCACTGCATCATCCTCACCGACGACACCTGCCATTCCATCCTCGCTGTCCAGGACACCTGCCATCCCACCTTCGCTGCCGACGACACCTACAAAGCGCACGCGCCCATGCGTGGGGACATGCAGGCGCTTGGAATCGTCACGGGTCCGGCCGTCGAGACCGATCGCGTCATTGACCCGATCGTGGAGCGACTCGAAAAACGCGGGTCTGTCGGGATCGTCAGGCGAGGGGAGTCGAATCCCGAGCGGACGCTGTACGAGGTCGGAGCGACTGGGTGGACCGCCCGAGGGACCGGGCTCGACGTCGACACAGCACTCTTCGAACTCGCGGAAACCCACGACTACGGGGTGCTCGTGGGCGTTCCAGGGGCCGACGTCCCCCAGGTTGCCGTCGGGGAAACCGCGATAGAGGAGCCGATCCTCGCCGTTTCGGATCCCGATTCGCTGGATCTCGAAACCATCCTCGAGGCGGTCGACTCCGGAGAGCCCATCGAGACCCTCGAAAGCCTCGTCGCCGAGGTGAAGGCCTCGCCGAGGAGCGAGTTCTCGGGGGCGATCGCGACCTTCACCGGCCAGGTCAGGGAAAAGGAGGGACCCGGGGACGACCCGACGGAGTCGCTGACCTTCGAGAAGTACGAGGGGCTGGCCGCAGAGCGCATGGCCGAGATCGAGCGGGAGTTGACCGACTGGGAGGGGGTCCACGAGGTCGCGATGCATCACCGCGTCGGCCGGATCGAACGCGGCGAGAATATCGTGTTCGTGGTGGTGCTCGCCGGCCACCGCGAACAGGCCTTCGAGGCCGTCGAGGCCGGCATCAACCGGCTCAAGGACGAGGTCCCCATCTTCAAGAAGGAGACCACCACCGAGGAGGAGTTCTGGCGCCACGAGCGAGAGCCCGGAACGAGATAATCGCCCGAGATCATATCCTCGGTCTCGGATCCGTCCGGACGGGGGGGTTGCGCGCTGCCGATCCGAGGGCTTTCGATGGTTCCGAAAGGGATCCAGGACCCGGTGCTCGCGTCGAGTTCGACGTGATAGATGATTGGCAAGAGTTGAGTTGAAAATCACCGAAACGGCATTAGAATTGGTTATGAAATGTCTCGGCATTTTTGGTGGGTTTGTGAAACGTCGTAAAACGTCCCACGGATCGTGAAAGTTGTCGAAATTGGCCGAACGTTCACCCCGCTATAAGATGGCGGGGCCGATAGGGCCTATCGATGAGTCCCTCCACCACCGCCGAAGCCCAACCGAAGGAAGCACGGCTCCGTTCGTATCTGCGCGAGAAGGCAGCAGAGGGCGAGATGTACTTCAAGAGCAAGTTCATCGCCGACGAGGTCGGGCTCTCGCCAAAGGAGATCGGCGCGCTCATGGTCAAGCTCAAGGACAGCGCCTCGGACCTCGAGATCGAGAAGTGGTCCTACACGAGCGCGACGACCTGGCGGGTCTGTCCGGCCTGAAATTTGTGGCATCAGGCCTGCGTTTGGCACGGTGTCCGTCCTGGGGTTGGTGGTTCTGTCCTTTCTGATGGTGGTTGCTGTCCGGTCTGCAATTGACGTGTTGTCCGGTCTGCAATTGACGTGTTG
>JBDGUI010000033.1:3570-14780 GCA_042216015.1 Halodesulfurarchaeum sp.
CCGGTCTGCAATTGACGTGTTGTCCGGTCTGCGGTCCCGATTCCTGCCCCATTCATCCATCGTTGGGGCCCCATCCCCCGATCCCGGATTTCTCCCAATCCTGTCCCCTCCCACCCCCCCATTCGGGAATCGCGCGATTCGGGAGATGTGGGCACCGGTCACAGCCGATGGGGATCAACGGTGAGACAGTGCCCAGTCGGGACGTTTTTGCACGCCACTGCGTAGAGAGGCACCATGGACGACGCCGACAACGAGGATCCCGAGGGCGATCGGAGCGAGGCCACTGGGCCGGAGGGGCCCGAATCGGGCAGGGAAACGTCCCGGTCGCTCGACTGGCGCACCGACGACAGCGAGATCGCCTACCGGTGTCCCGGCTTTTCGATCGTCCACGAATCGGTGACACTCCCGGACGGCACTGAAACCGACTTCGATTACCTCCACGACGTTCCGAGTGTCGTCGTCATCCCGTTCACGCCCGATGGATCGGTCGTGGTCATCGATGAGTGGCGCCAGGCCCCAAAGCGAGTCGTCCACGGCTTCCCGGCCGGTGGCGTCGAGTCGGAGGAGGACTTATCCGCGGCTGCTAAGCGGGAACTGGCCGAGGAAACGGGCTACAAGGCCGCCGAGGTGTCCCACCTCGATTCCTTCGAGCCGGCGACGGGAATCACCGACGCGGTCTTTCATTACTTCGTCGCGACGGGCTGTCGACCGACCGCGACGCAGAGCCTGGACGAGGACGAGACGATTCGGGTCGAGGAGACGACCCTCGACGCGCTCATGGAGCGAATTCACACGGGCGACATACGCGACGGGCGAACCGCCCTGGGGTTGCTTCGGTTCGCGATGAGCGAAATGGGAGAGATGACTGTGAACCCGCCGGACGGGGACTGAGGATCGAGCCACTCGGGAGCCAAACACAACGGGTATGGCCCTTCCCAGGTAATACCCGGCAATGGCGGGCCGCTTCGAGATTCGATCCCAGGACGCCGCCGGCCGGATCGGGAAGCTCTCGGTCCCGCGGGCCGACACGACCGTCGAGACCCCGGTGCTCCTCCCGGTCGTCAACCCGCACTACCGGACCATCGACCCGGCCCGACTGGCCGACTTCGGCGTGTCGATGCTCATCACGAACGCCTACATCATCTATCAGGACGGGGAACTCCGAGAACGGGCCGAGCGGGAGGGGCTCCACGCAGTGGTCGGGTTCGAGGGGCCGATCATGACCGACTCGGGCTCCTTTCAACTCGCCGAGTACGGTGACATCTCGGTCACGACCGAGGAGATCCTGGCGTTCCAGCACGCGATCGGATCGGACATCGGCACGCCGGTGGACATCCCGACCCACCCCGATGCCGACCGCGAGACCGTCGAGGCGGACCTCGCGGAGACCGAGCGGCGCCTCGCTGTTGCCGAATCCGCAGAGACCGGTGACATGCTCGTGACGGCCCCGGTCCAGGGCGGAACGTTCGCCGACCTGCGTGAGGCGGCCGGGAGAAACGCGGCCGCGACGGATCTCGATGTGTTTCCGATCGGGGCCGTCGTGCCGCTCCTGAACAACTACCGCTACGCCGAGGTCGTCGACCTGATGATGGCCGCAAAGCGAGGGCTGGGCCCGGCCGCGCCGGTCCACCTCTTCGGTGCCGGCCATCCCATGACGTTCGCGCTCGCGGCCGCCATTGGGGCGGATCTCTTCGATTCGGCCGCCTACGCGCTGTTCGCCCGGGAGGGGCGGTATCTGACCGTTCGCGGAACCAGGCACCTCGAGGACCTGACCGAGTTTCCCTGTTCCTGTGCGGTCTGTGTCGAGCACGAACCCGACGACCTCCGGGAGATGGAGGAGCCACGCCGTACGCGCCTGCTCGCCGAGCACAACCTCCACGTCTCCCTCGCCGAGATCCGCCGGATCCGGGAGGCCATTCGGGAGGGGTCGCTGCTCGAACTGGTCGAGGCGCGGGCCCACGCCCACCCCAGCCTGCTCGACGGATATCGGACGCTCGTCGACCACGCCGAGCAACTCGAATCAGGCGATCGGGCGAGCAAGTCGACGTTCTTCTACCTCTCGGAAGACAGCGCCCGCCGACCGGAGGTCATTCGTCATCACGCACGGCTCGACCGGCTCGACGTCGAGGGATCGCTCCTGCTCACCGAGGGGAGCGACGACGACCGGTTCGACGCGACCTGGCGGCTCAAGCCACCCTTCGGCCCGGTCCCGCCCGGGCTCTCGACGACCTATCCGCTGACGGCCGAGGTCCCGGAGAAGATGGACGACTCGGGATATACCGCCGCCGCGAAGGGGATCGCCAGACTGGTCGAGGCAAATCCGGAGGCGTCCATCACGGTCGCGGTGTGGGACTGGCCGGAGCGGGCGCTCGCAGAACTCCCCGACGGGGTGGGCATCGAGCGGCTGGGGCCCGACCGGGACGATGCCGGGATGGGAAAATAATTCCCCGGCGACCACGCAGTGGGAGGCATGACCGAGTATTTCGAGGTGCTCGACCGGGACGGGGCCGCCCGCGTCGGGGAACTCGGCCTCGCCGAGCCCCTGCAGACACCCGCGCTGATCGATGGGGCTCTGGAGGACGCCGGGAGTCTCTGGGCCGCGGAACGAGAGGTTCCGGCGGGTAGCGAGGACGAGCTCACTGTTCTGCCCCACCGAGCGTTCCCGCCGGGAACGCCGCGGGAGGTTCAGGCGGAACTCGATGTGAATGCGCCGGCCGTCGACGGGCCGAGTGCAGCCGTCATCTCGCTGGAGACCGCGGGGAATCGGGGGACTGACGCGTACGTGCTGTCCGGCACTGGACCGCTAATCGGCCACGCCCGAAAGTTCGTCCAGACGATGATCACGGTTCGACGCCACATTCCGGACGACACGGCGCTGCTGCTCTCGGGCGTCGCCCTGCCGATGAACGTCGGCCTGCTGGCCTACGCGGGGGTCGATCTGGTCGATGCAGACCGGGCGGTCGTCGCGGGGACCCAGGGCCGATATCTCGAGGGGACCGAGGAGACGCGCCTCGAGGAGCGGTCGGAGCTGTCCTGTGCCTGTCAGGCCTGCCGGCAATCCATCGGGAAATTCGACAGGAGGGACTGCGTCGATCACAACGTGGCGGCCCTCGAGGCCGAGCTTGCGCGGGTCCGCGAACGCATCCGGCGGGGGCGGCTGCGGGAGTACCTGGAGGGACAGGCCAGACACGCCCCGTGGATGACCGCCGCCCTGCGGCGGTTCGACCAGGAGGACGGATACGTGCGCGAGCGGACGCCGCTCTTCAGGCGGGCTGAGTTGCTCGCGACGACGGAGGATGCCCTCTTCCGGCCGGAGGTGACCCGCTTTGCCGACCGGCTGGCCGAGCGCTACCGGAATCGCTTCGAGGACGTCCCGCTGTTGCTCGTTCCGTGCTCGGCGAGAAAGCCGTACAGCGATTCGAAGAGCCACCGTCGGTTCCAGGAGGCAGCACGCTATCGCGGCCACAAGGTCTCGATCACGGCGCCCCTCGGGGTCGTTCCACAGGAGCTGGAGTTGACCTATCCAGCCCAGCACTACGACGCCGCGGTGACCCACGACTGGAGTGAGACCGAGATCGACGTCATCGCCGATCGGCTGGAGGCGCTGCTCGAGGCCACGGACTACTCCCGGGTGGTGGCACACGTCTCACCGGGCGGCGAGCGTCGGATCGTCGAGCGAGCACTCTCAGGGCGGGACCTCCCCGTCGAGTACACGGTCGGGGAGCACCCAACGGGGGGCGATTCGCTGGCGGCCCTCGGGGAGGCACTCGAGGGCGAGCGGACGATCCGGGTCGAAGAGAAGGAGCGAGCGACCCTGCGGGCCGTCGCGGACCATCAGTTCGGCGCCGGGGCCGGGGACACGCTTTTGGACGGATTCGACCTGCAGGGTCGGTATCCCCGGCTCCAGGCGCTCCGGAAGGACGGTGACCAGCTGGCCGCACTCGTCCCGCAATACGGCACGCTCGCGCTCTCCATCGCGGGTGCCAGACGGTGGGCCGAGAGCGACCTGCCCACGAAGCGGGTGGGGATCGACGCCTTCCGGCCCCACGGAACCGTTCTGGCCCCGGGCATCGTCGACGCCGACGAGTCGATCGGGGTCGGGGAGGAGGTCGTCATCGAGGGACCCGAGGCGTTCGGCATCGGGCGGGCGGAGATGCACGGCACGGCGATGGTCGAGAGCACCCGCGGCGAGGCCGTCGACGTCCGACACGTCACCGATCCGCGGTAACATGGGACCAGATTTCCATACCGCCGGGACGATGACGATACCTTTTCGGTCCTCGGCCACCGATCCGTTCGTATGGCGATCAACCTCGGATACCTGGGCTTCGCCGCCATCGGTTGGGTGGTGCTCCTCGCGAGCCTCTGGCTCGTGATGAGAGTCAGACCGTGGCACTACCCGGTCAGGTACGTCGAGTTCGATTTCGGTGTGCGGGAGACCACCCAGCAACTCTTGAGCCGCGGCCCGTCGGGCAAGGAGCGCGAGGATCGGGAAACCCTTGAGGAGGAATCGGCCGAGGGGCTGTGGGACCGGGTCAAGATGGGGCTTTACACCTACCCGCTCCGGCCCTCCAAGGTCAAGTAAACCGAGTGGCCCGGGAATCGGCTCGTTCCCGTCTGTCGAAGCCGGGAGAGCCGTCGATCCGACTGGGAGTGACTCGCCGCCGACGGGGCGTTTTTGTGCCTGCGGTGTGGACTCGAGGGCATGGAGGAACTTTCGCTGGGCGTCCCGCGCCAGATACTCGAGTCGCTTCCCGAAGACGGCGAGGACGCGGCCACGGACATGCAGACGGCCGTCGCAGCCTGGGAGGACCGGCTCAACGCGATCATCGAGGAGGCGCCGACCGACCAGGAGGCCGCAAGCGGCATCGTCGACGGCATCGACCGCCTCGAGGACCGACGCGACAGGTACGACGACTTCGTCGTGGAACTCCGGGCCTGGGGGCAGTCGCCCATCTATGCGATCGCGTGGCGGAACCTCTACGGCGACCTCATCGCCCAGGTCTACGACCACGAGGGGATCGCCGAGACGATCGACCGGGAGCGAAACGCCCGGCTCGTCGAGGACGGAATCAGGCAAGGGCGATGACGACTGACGGGACGATCGAACTCGAACTCAGGCTGTTTGCCACCTTCAGGGAGGCGGTTGGCCAGAAGACGATCACCCGCGAGTTCCCCGAATCGGTGACGGTGGGCGAAGTGCTTTCGGCCCTCGAGGAGGAATTCGAGGGGCTGGAGGATCAGCTCCTCGACGGGGAGGAGATCCAGCCCCAGCTCAACGTGCTGAAAAACGGGAAGGAGGTGCTTCACCTCGACGGGCTGGACGAAGGGCTCGCCACGGGGGATCGGCTCTCGCTGTTCCCGCCCGTCGCGGGTGGATAGATGCGCGTGGAGCGCTCGTTTCGTGGCATCTCCCTTCGTCTCGCCCTGAAGTACATGGAGTCGGTCGGCGCGGAGACCGTCGGCGAGGACTTCGCCGAGGGCGACGGGTGGCGGGCCGATCTCTCTGCGGAGAAAGTCGCGATCGGTCCCTCGCTCGAACTCACCGAGGTCACCGTCGTCTTCAAGGGCGAGGGGGACGTGCTCGAGGAGATCGTTCCCGCGTTCGCCAACAAAGCCATCCGCGCCGGCGGGTAGGCGACAACAACCGCTATCGATTCCCGGAAGGAGTGTCAAGGGAGTGTAGGAGCCATCCGCAACTCGACGTCCTCTTCGAGGACGAGTTCTCCCGGTTCGTCGCCGACGGACTCAGGCCCGAGGTCGTCATGAACGTTTCACCGGACCGGATCAACCTCGGAATCCGGTCAGCCGACGGCTCGGCCGACGTCTTCCTCGGCGGGCTCTCGGTTTCTGAGGCGCGGTCGCTCAAAGCGACGATCGAAACGGTGATCGAGACAGTCGAGGGGGAGGGAGGCCTGGCAACGCTGACGGCGATCGACCCGAACGTTCCGGAGGACTGATCCGGTCGCCTACTCCCATCCGTCGATCGGCTCCTCGACGTAGTGATCCTCGGCGGGGAAGCTCCCCGACTCGACCTCCTCACGATACGACTCGATTCCCCGCTCCATCTCGCGCTGTACGTCCGCGTACTGCTTGGCGAAGGGCGGTACCCAGTCCCCGACCCCGAGCACGTCCGTGATGATCAGGCCCTGGCCGCTCACGTCCGGGCCGGCCCCGATACCGATCGTCGGGATGTCGAGTTCCTCGGTGACTCGCCGGGCGACGTTCGCCGGAATGTGCTCGAGGAGGAGCGAGAAAGCGCCGGCCTCCTCGTGCGCCCTCGCGAGTTCCATGATCTCCTCCGCCTCCTCGGCCTCGGTCGCGCGGCGGGTGAGATCCCCGGTCTCGTTCACCTTCTGCGGGCTCAACCCGAGGTGGGCCATCACCGGGATGCCGTTCTGGACCAGTCGCTCGGTCAACTCGATCGTGTTGTGGCCGCTCTCGTGTTTGATCGCCTGGGCGCCGGCCTCCTTGAGCATGCGTCCGGCCGTCTCGATCGCCTCGTCCTGGTCTGCCCCGTAGCTCATGAAGGGCATATCGGCGATCACCAGGGCGTCCTCCGTGGCGCGGGTGACCGCCCCGGTGTGACTCAGGATCTCCTCGACGGTGACCGGGAGGGTCGAGTCGTACCCGAGCATCGTGTTGCCGACGCTGTCGCCGACGAGAATCATGTCGATGCCGGCCTCGTCGACGGCTGCGGCCGTGGGGGCGTCGTAGGCGGTCAGAAAGGTCAGCGGTCGATCCGCGTCGTCGTGCGCGCGAATGTCGGCGACGGTTGGCATACTACCCATCAATTAGCCCGACCCAATAAGAGCCCTGCATCCGTCGAAACCTGCCAGCGGCTCGGCTCGCGATCGGTGTCGAAGTCGTTTTGGTGCGAAATTCGGTGGCGGTGACACGGGTCGTGGTGTGTCTGCCGGCGGGACTGGGACCAGGTGCCCCAACCGGTCCTCAGTCGTCTGCGGAGACTGCGCCACTCACGCCGGTGCCCGGGCCCACGTCGATGCCCAGTTCGTCGAGCTTTTCGTCGGGAACCACGCCGTCCTCCCAGCCGCGAACGTCGTAGTACTCCTCCTTGAGGAGGTCCATCTCGACCAGTTCGCCCTCGGCGGCGCCCTGGCCGGGGATTCCCTCCTCGCCCTCCTCGAGGAAGCGGTCCGGGAGCGTGTCGTCCTCGCCGTCGAAGCCGTTGAGGTTGTTGAAGTACCGCTCGAGCGTGTAGATGCGCTCGCCGGCCTCCGTGAGTTCGTCCTCCGTGACGTCCCGCCCGGTCATGCCGTTGTACTGGGCGGTGTACTCCTCGATGCCCTCGGCGAAGGCGCTGAACTTGCAGATGTCAAAGGAGTCAGAGACCGCATGGAGGTCCTGGAACACCGCGAGCAGCTCGCCCTTGCCCTCCCACTCCGTCGGGTCGACCTTCTCCGGGATGCCGAGCACCTCGGCGGCCGGGGTGTACCCGCGCAGGTGACACGCACCGCGGTTCGAGGTGGCATAGCCGATCGCCATGCCCTTCATGCCCCGCGGGTCGTAGGCCGGAATCGTCTGGTTCTTGACGTCGAGCCGGGTGTCCTCGGCGTCGAACGTCTCAGCAGCGCCGGCCGCGCCCTCGCCGAGTGCCTCGCTCAGGTCGTCCTCGCGGCGCCCGATGCGCTCGATGAGGCCGATCATCTGGTCGGCGTCGCCCCAGTCGATACCATCCTCGATGTAGCCCTTCTCGTCCATCTCCATGGCCATCGCGATGATGTTCCCGGTCTCGATGGCGTCGATGCCCATCTTGTTGCACCGGTCGATCATGATGGCCAGCTTCTCCACGTCGTCGTTCATGGAGTTCGGCCCGAAGGTGAACGCGGGCTCGTACTCCAGGGACTCCATCCGGACGTCGACCTGCTCGCCGTCGACGGTGGTGCTGACCTCGACCTCCTTCTTGCAGGCGACCGGACAGGAGTGACAGGTCGGCTCGTCCACCAGGATGTTCTCGCGGACGTACTCCCCGGAGACGTTCTCGGCGTCGATGTTCGGCTCCTCGGGTTCGGTCTCCCGCTCGGCCCGGGTCGAGGTGTACTTGCCGTTGCGGGTCGGCAGGGCGTCGATCTCCTCGGTGAGGTTCATCAGGACGTTCGTCCCGTACACCGAGAGCCCGCCCTCGTTCGGCGCGGTGACGTCTGACTCCCGGACCACCGACATCGCCTCGGAGGTCCCCTCACCGAACTGCTCGGGGTTCGCGGGCTCGGGCATGTCCGTCGTGGCCTTCACCATCACGGCCTTGAGGTTCTTCGCGCCCATCACGCAGCCGGTCCCGCCGCGCCCGCTCGCGCGGTCGTCCTCGTTCATGATGCAGGCGTACTTCACGCCGTTCTCCCCACCTGGGCCGATGCCCATGTAGCTCAGGTTCTTGCCGTACTGTCCCTCGACTTCCTCCTCGAGGGCCTCGCGGGCCTCGTGGGTCGTCATGCCCCAGAGGTGGGAGGCATCCCGGAGTTCGACCTCGCCGTCCTCCACGACGGCATAGACCGGTTCGTCGGCCTCGCCCTCGAAGACCAGGCCGTCCAGCCCCGACCACTTCAGCCGGGCGCCACTCCAGCCCCCGTGGTGGGAATCGGTAACGGTCCCGGTGAGCGGGGACTTCGTGACGACGGCGATTCGACCGGACATGACCGCCCGCGAGCCCGTCAGTGGACCGGTCATGAACGTGAGGATGTTCTCCGGTCCCGTCGGGTCCACGTCGGGCCCGTTGTCGAAGACGTATTTGACACCCAGGCCCCGCGCCCCGATGTACTTCTTGGCGTCCTCGTCCGGGATTGGCTCGTACTCGGTCTCGCCCGCGCTCAGGTCGACGCGGGCGACACAGTCATTAAATCCGCCGAGTTCTGTCATAAGTAACCTCCATCGTTTGTGTAGGGGCGGAGAGGGGGTAGTTTTTGGCGTCGTTACGTAACCATTATCAGTTACGTTCGCGGAGCGACGCCGATTTACGCCCCGCTCCCCTCGATCCGATACATGGCCGATTCGACGCCCGACACCTACGACTACGGGGGCGGGATGGACGCGCTGAACCGGGCGACCGGCCGCCTCCGGTCCCGCCACGAGGGCGGCGATCCGACCGAACCGACCCGCACCTGGCTCGACGAGGATCTGACCCCCGAGGGCATCCGCTCCTCGCTCACGATCATCCTCGACACCGGCGGGTGTCGCTGGGCCCGGGCGGGAGGCTGTACGATGTGTGGGTACGTCTCGGAATCGGAGAACGCAGAGGGCGTGAGCCACGAGGCGCTCATGAGCCAGGTCGAGGGTGCCATCGAGCACGAGGCCGAACACGCCGAATCGCCCGCACCGATGGTGAAACTCTACTCCTCGGGCTCGATCCTCGACGATCGGGAGGTCGGGCGGGCGAGCCGGGATGGGATCGCCGAGCGATTCGCTGACCGGGAGCGGATCGTCATCGAGAGCCTGCCGGACTTCGTGACGGAGGACCGCCTCGAGCCGTTCGTCGAAGCCGGACTCGCGACCGACGTGGCCATCGGCGTCGAGACGGCCACGGACCGGGTGCGACGGGACGCGGTCAACAAGTACTTCGACTTCGACGCGGTAAGGGAGGCCGCCGATATCGCCCACGAAGCCGGGGCCGGCGTGAAGGGCTATCTCCTGCTCAAGCCTCCGTTCCTGACCGAGTCGGAGGCGATCGAGGACGCCGTGAACTCGGTCGAGCGGCTGGCACCGCTGGCCCATACGATCTCGGTCAATCCCACGACCGTCATGGAGGACACGCTCGTCGAGGAACTCTATTACGACGACGGGTACCGACCGCCGTGGCTCTGGTCGGTCGCCGAGGTGCTGGAGCGAACCGCCGACGCGGACGCAATCGTCGTCTCCGATCCGGTCGGGGCGGGCAGCGACCGCGGCCCGCACAACTGTGGCGAGTGCGATGAGACCGTCGAACGGGCGATCGGGGACTTCAACCGCCGACAGGATCCCACGGTCTTCGGGGAGGTCTCCTGTGAATGCGAACTGACCTGGAAGACGGTGCGCGATCGCGAGCGGAGTTACAACATGCCGCTCGTGGCGTGAGCCGTACCGGGCGTCTTCTCGGGAGGATCGGGTGGTTCGACTCGGTTCGAGAGAACAGCGGTTAGGGGGCGACGGTCGCCCGGGCGAATCCCGAGAGGATGCCCCGGCCGTCCGTCGGCCCGATGTCCGCGAGTGCGACCCGCTCCGGATGGGGCATCAACACGGCCACGTTCTCTGCCTCCCCCAGAATCCCGGCCACGTTGTCCGTCGAGCCGTTGGGATTTGCGTCCTCGGTGATCTCGCCCTCCGGGGTCGCGTAGCGGAAGAGCACCCGGTCTGCGGCCCGCAGTTCGGCCAGTTTCTCCTCGGTGATCTCGAAGCGCCCCTCGCCGTGAGCGATCGGGAGTTCGAGCACCTGTCCCTCCTCGTAGGCCGCCGTCCAGCGGGTCTCGCTATTTTCGACCCTGACGTGGACGTGCTCGCACTGGAAGCGAGCGCTCTCGTTCGTGGTGAAGGCACCCGGGGTCAAACTCGCCTCACAGCCCATCTGTGCCCCGTTACAGATGCCAAGCACCGGCAGGCCCTCCTCGGCCAGTTCCTTCACGTCGGCCATGATCGGCGCCCGGGCGGCCATCGCGCCAGCCCGCAGGTAATCGCCGTAGGAGAAGCCGCCGGGGAGCATCACGCCGGTGGTGTCCGCGGGGAGGCCATCCTCGTGCCAGACGATCTCGTTCTCGATGCCGAGTGAATCCAGGGCGCGGGCGGCGTCCCGGTCGCAGTTCGAGCCGCCGAAGCGGACGATCGCGACGGTCATCGCTCCGTGACCGAGACGGTGTAGTCGTGAATCGTCGGGTTGGCGAGGAGCCGTTCGGCCATCTCGGTCGCCCGCTCTTCGGCCGCCTCGGCGTCCGTGGCCTCCAGATCGATCTCGAAGTGGTCGGCCGAGCGGAGGTCATCGAGTTCGAAGCCCAGCCGCTCGAGGGCGCGCTGGGTCGTCGTCGCCTCCGGATCGAGTACGCCCTGTTTCAGGCGGACAGTCACCGTGGCGGTGTAGGCGCTCATCGGGAGTACCTGCGCGATTGTGCTCAAAAACTCTTTTGGAAGGGCTGATCTATTCCACGTCCCTGAACATCCGGTCGGGTCGGCCGATGGGCCAAGTTCCGATACAATCGGTCGGGTCGGCCGATGGGCCAAGTTCCGATACA
>JBDGUI010000033.1:14880-42788 GCA_042216015.1 Halodesulfurarchaeum sp.
GGGCCAAGTTCCGATACAATCGGTCGGGTCGGCCGATGGGCCAAGTTCCGATACAATCGGTCGGGTCGGCCGATGGGCCAAGTTCCGATACACTCGGTCGGGTCGGCGTGCTCGCCGACGGCGACCCGCCGATCACAGCCGTTCGAGGTGCGAAATGACCTCGTGAAGGTCGGGGGCCTCAAAGAGTTCGCGGCCGAGGTAGGTGTTCGCCCCGGCCGCATACATGTTCGAGACGTGCCTGAGGACGTGCTCGGGCAGCGGCTTCGGCTGGATGTCAACGTCCTCGCGCCAGTCCGGGCTCTCGCTCGCCAGGGCCTCCGATTTCGCCGTCTTGACGGCCTCGACCCACTCGGGATCCGTGTCGCGGTAGTACTGGCGAATGACCTCCTTTGATAACTGGACGCCGCCCCGGCTGAACCGGTTCTCGTCGAAGGTCCCCACGACGTCGGCCACCACGACCCTCCCGTCGTGATAGATGCACTCGATCTTGCCGTCCTGGTGGGTCAACGTGGCCTCCTCGGCCCGTTCGGTGATGACCCGATTGACCTCGCGAGCACACGCCTCGAGGGCCTCGATGTCGGCCTTCCCGGCGATCCGGTCGGCCGCCTCTCGATCGAGATAGCGGTCCTGCTTCTCGTACTTCGTCGAGAACTCCACGATCGGCTCGGTGAGGGTGACGGCCCCGTCGGGCCACGTGTCATACTCGAGGTCGAAGTCGGCCGGTTCGGCCCGATTTCGCAGGCTCGAGCCCGGGGGCACGACGTTCCGGAAGACGATCTCGAGCGGAACGACGGCGGCATCCCCGCCGGTCGCGTGGTAGGCCTCGTAGTCGTATCCCTCCGGTCCGTGGGGGAGTTCCGGGACCCGGGCGATGTCGATGGCCATCTCGGTTGGCGGCTCGGAGACGGCCGCGAGCGGGATCGTCTCGCCGTCCTCGATGACCCCCCGGTAGTGGGTCTCGACGCCCGCCTCCGCGAGCCGTTCGAAGTTGTACGCCCCCATGGCACAGAGGCTTGCGCCCTTGTTCGGGATCGTATCCGGCATCGTCCCCCAGTCGAAGACCGAGTAGTCGTCCCTGAAGACGAAGGCGCCCCGCCCCAGCGTTCCGTCCGCGGGCTCGGTCCCGACCCGGACGTCCTTGACGCTTCCCATGTGCCACCCTGGGACCCCCGGCATCAAAGCGTTTCTCACCGACTGCCAGCCAGGGACCCCGACCGCTTATGTCGTCGTGTGGGCTACGGCGTGACGATGGGATCCCGGCCCACCCGCGAGACCGGCGTGCCCCGGGACCGCTTCGCCTTCGAGACCCTCCCCGAGACCGACCAGTCCTTCGAGAACGCCCTCGTCCGGGCCCGGAACCGGACGCGGCTCTCGGTCGCGGACGCGATCGAGTTGCTCACGACCGGAAGCGGGCGGCCGGGAATCGATCCCGACCGCCTGGACCGGATCGTGGCCCTCGCCGACCGGCGGCGTCACGAGACGGTCGGCGAGGAGGTCACCTTCGTCGCGAACCTCAACAACAACGTCACCACCGCCTGCGGGACGGGCTGTCTCTTCTGCAACTACCGCGACGGCGCCGCGGGCTTCGAGACCGACAGAGATGGTTCCCATCGGGGGTTCACGAGAACGCCGGCGGACTCCCGGCGAATCGTGAGCGCGGCCGTCGAGCGCGGCATCTCCGAGGTGACCTCGGTGAGCGGCTTGCACCCCGCCCTGGCCCTGGACGCCGAACACCGGGAGGTGCTGGCCGGCGGGCCGGCCCGTCGCTATCGCCCGCCCGAGGACTACCGCACCGATCCCGGCACCTACGTCGATCAGCTCCGGGCCATGTCCGTGGCGGGGGTCCACGTCCACTCGATGACGCCGGAGGAGGCCGACCACGCCCGACGCGGGACCGACTGGGACTTCGAGTCGGTCTATGGCCGGCTCCGCGAGGCCGGCCTCGATTCGGTCCCCGGAACCGCCGCGGAGATCCTCGCTGAGGAGGTCAGGGAGGTGATCTGCCCCGGCAAGATCGACTCGGCGACCTGGATCGAGGCGATGGAGGCGGCAGCAGCGGTCGGGCTCCCCACGACGGCCACGATGCTCTACGGCCACGTCGAGAACGAGGCCCACCGGGCGAGACACCTCGAACGGATCCGGACCCTGCAGGACCGGACCGGCGCAATCACCGAGTTCGTCCCGCTCGCCTTCGCCCACCGGGATACCCCGCTCGCGGCGCGAGGGCTGGTCGAGGGCGGGGCGACCCGGGCCGAACACAGGCTCGTGGTGGCCGTCTCCCGGCTCTTCCTGGACAACATTCCCCACATCCAGGCCTCGTGGGTCAAGTACGGCGACGACCTCGCACTGGAACTGCTCGAGGGCGGGGCCGACGACTTCATGGGGACGATCCTCGCTGAGTCGATCACGAAGCGGGCCGGCGGCACCCACGGCGAGTTCCGCTCGGTCGGGGAGTACCTCGCGATGATCGACGGAATCGGCCGGGTCCCGGTCGAGCGATCGACCGACTACGAGCGCCGGTACCGACACGATCCGGGGGCCGACGTTCGGGGTCCGGTCCTCGGCCCGATGGCCGACGGGACGCCGCTCCTCGAGCCGGGCGAGACGTTCGAGCTGCCGGATGGCTGACTCCCGGGGACGAATCGGGGGATCACGACTCAAACCCGCGGGCCCCCATCGTCTCCGACGATCTTTCGGTACCGCCGCCCCTCGGGCGTGTCCCCGTAGATGACTCGTCCCACGGGCTCGCCGATCCACTCGTTTTCGAGGCCCGTCTCGGGAAGGAACTGCCCGTGGACCGGGAGGCGCTCCCGGAGCGTCCGTCCCGTGCCGGTGACGGTCTCCCGTAGATCCTCGAGCTTCGGCCACGCGTAGTCCGGGTTGACGTGGTCGGTCGTCACCGGCGAGATGCCCCCGAGGTCGTCCGCCCCGGCGTCGAGGAGCGGTCCGATCTCGGCCAGATTGGGCGGCACCTGAATCGAAACCGTCGGCGGCAGCGCGTGGCGGGCCATCGCGACGACCCGCCGGAGGGTGCTCGTCGCCGGGCGCTCGCCGCCCCAGCGCTCGTTCGGCGAGACGGGTTGGACGATGACCTCCTGGACGTGACCGTATCGCTCCTGCAGCGCGGCGATGGCGAGCAGGCTTTCGGCCCGGTCCCGCCAGTCCTCGCCGATGCCAACGAGGAGCCCGGTCGTGAACGGAATCCGGTGTTCGCCCGCCAGACGGATCGTTTCGAGGCGCTCTGCCGGAGACTTCGCCCGGGAGCCGCTATGTGCGGGCACGGTGGCGGTCGTCTCCAGCATGACACCCATGCTCGCCATCACGTCGGCCACCGCCGCCAGTTGCTCGCGGGTCTGATCCCCCGGGTTCCCGTGGGGCAACAGTCCCGCCTCGAGCGCCCGTTCTGCGGCCTCGTGGAGGTAGCCGTGGATCGAGGCGTGGCCCATGCTCTCGAGTTCGTCGTGAACCGCGTCGTAGCTGGCGTCCGGGTCGTCGCCAAGGGTGAAAAGCGCCTCCGAGCAGTCGGCGTCCCTGCCCCGGGCAAGTACCGACTCGACAGCCTCCCGTTCCATCAACTCGGCCGTCCCGGGCGGGTCGGAGAACGTGCAGTACCCGCAGGTGTACCGACAGGCGGTCGTAAGCGGGAGAAAGACGTTCCGGGCGAACGTGATCTCGGCGGGCGAGGACACGTCCGCCGGCTCGACTGCCAGCAGGTCCTCGACGGCCGTCTCGTCGATCGAGGGCGGTGGCCCACCCCAATCCCGGAACACGACAGTCGGGTACAGGCGCCCGGGATTAATCGCTGTCGGCCGCGCGTATCGTGGCTATCCGTCCGTCCCCGAATCCCGTCGAACCGCCTCGGGCCGGCCGGATCCGGTTTCGATCCGGAACCCGGCGGATTCGACCCACGCCGCGCTTTCCCCGTCGCCGTGGAGGAGTACCTCGAGGAGGTCGGCGGGCTCGTCGACGTCAGTCCCGAGACGGAACGAGTCGACCTCGCCGACGGTGAGCCCCCGATCGAGAGCCATCTGTCGGTGATCGCGGATCGAGGCGCCGTGGTAGTCAGTCTCGAATCGATCGTCCCTGATCACCATCGCGTTCGTGCCCCCGCCACGACCCGGCGCAAGGACGACGTCACCCTCCCGCTCGCGCAGTCGGTCGAGCGTCCCGGGCGTGAGAAGCGGGAGATCCGCCATGACGACCGCGAGAGGGGCGTGCTCGGCGATCCGAGCCGTCACGACCCCGTCGAGTGGTCGGTCGTCGACCACCACGGGGGCCGCGATCCGGTCGTCGACGTGGACGGGGGTCGAAACCGCCTCCGCAACCGGGGCGGTCGAAACCACGATCGGGTCGAACGCGCTCCGGTTCACGGCCTCGAGCACGTCCCGGAGCATCGCGTGTGCGAACGCGGACCGCTCCTCGGCAGCGAGAACGGGCGACAGACGTCGCTTGGGAGTCGTTGCGTCGAACGGAATGACGGCCCGCATGGACCTACCCGAGTTTGTCGTAGGTCTCGCGGTTCGAAAGATACCAGTAGACGAGTCCCGCGAGGATCGCCAACGCGAGTACCCCGCCGCCGATCATGAGCAGGGTGCTCTTGCGCTGGTTCGACTGCATGGCCGACTCGGCGGTTTTCCTCGCATCAGCGGCGAGGTCCTTCGCGTTCGCGAAGTTCCCATTGTCGAAGGCCGAGATGGCGTTCTCGAGGAACGACTTCGCCTCCTGAACGTTCACGCCAGCGGATTCGGCGTCGTCGATGGCCGCCTGGGCCCGATCGATCGCGGTTCGTGCCGCCTGGCTGTCCGCGGTGTACGGACGCAGGTTGGACGTTTGCAGAACGTTTTTCGCCCCGCCCGGCTGGGTTTCGCTGAACGTCGCGAGGGTCAGCGTTTGCGGTGGGTCATAGGACCACTCGGACCACTCGGGAACGGTGCCCTGGAGGCGAACCGTCACCATGGCCACGTCGTCGCGCTTTGCGATCTGGTGGCTGAAGGTCTGGGCGTTGTACTGTTTCTGATTCAACTGGGTCTCCCCGACGTCGTAAGTCGTGACCGTCCAGGTGACCGACTGGAGCTGGGTCTCCCCCGTGAGACGCCACTGGTCGTAGTTAGTGTAGAGTTCCTCGAACGTGTAGGTCACGTCGACGGTCGAATTCACCTCCGCCGTGGCCGGGACATCGCTGGCGCTGACGTCGATCGCGGCAGCCGGGCCGACCGCCACGACCGCGAGGAGCACGGCGACGATGGCGAGCTTAGAAAAGTGGCTCGAGTTCATCGTCCTCGTCTTCGACCAAGTCCTGTAAGGCCGCTTCGCTTTCGGCGCGGATGTCGTCGATGTTCTCCTGGGCCTCGACGGCCTTGCCCTGGAGTTCCTTGATTCGCGGGACGTTCGTCACGCCCGAGAGAAGCGTGACCGCCGCAACCTGGGCCGATTCGTCGACGGGATAGTCCCCACCCCGGACCTCCATCGAACCGGTCTGCTCCTCGAGCCACTTGCGCCCGCGTTCGATGCCCTTCCGATTCAGGTAGCTCGTCGGGCCGGCAACGACCAGCAGGGCCCGTTCGGTCCCCTCGATCTCGCAGGGGAGCGTGAGTCGGCCAAGCGCCGCCTTGCGGACCAGGCTGGTGATGCGGTTGGTGGTGTTGGCGGTGTCCTCGGTCGATGAATCACTCTTCCCCCGCAGCTTCGAGAGCAACCCGCCCGAGCTCTTGGTCTCGACGGTCTCTGAGGCGTATCCCACCGTGGAGACGCCGCCACCGGCGAGCGTGTTGATGATCTCACTCGAGTCGACGACACTTTCCCCCACGTCGGCGCTGCTGTCGACCTCGCCGGCGCCGAAGAGGATGCCGAATCGGGTGACGATCTCCTCGTTGATCTCGTCATACCCACCCTGGATCGACTCGCCGGACTTGCGCCAGGCGTCGTTGTCGAAGACGAGGAGGTTGTCGACCTCGTTGACGAACGTCTGGAAGGAGCGGGCGGCGTTCAGCGTGTAGATGCCGCCCTCGTCCTTCCCCGGCAGGACGCCGATCCCGTAGACCGGTTCGGTGTAGATGCGCTTGAGGTGCTTTGCGAGCACCGGCGCCCCGCCACTGCCGGTCCCCCCGCCGAGCGCGGCGATGAGCAGGAACGCATCGACCTCGTGGACCGGAATGTTGTCGATCGCGCCCTGAATCTCGTCGATGTCCTCCTCGGCGATTTCCGCGCCGAGTTCGTTGTCCGCTCCGACGCCGTGTCCCTTGACCCGGGACTGTCCGATCAGTACCCGGTTGTCCTCCGGGACGTTCGTGAGGCCCATGAGGTCGGCCTTCGCGGTGTTGACCGCGATGGCGGATCGCACGATCCCCGAGCCCGTCCGCTTGTCGTACTCGAGGAACTTGTCCAGTATCTTGCCCCCCGCCTGGCCAACCCCGATCATTGCGAGTTTCATGCTGCGGTGTACTCTGTTATTAAAAACGCATCAGCGTGGCCATAAGGCTTTTGTTGGAAACCGCGTGTGACACGCGGCAGACCCCACGTATTCGCGGTTTCGCGGTTCTCGATCGAGCGCGTCGATCCGCCAAAATGTCAGTTCGAACCGAGGTACTCCTCGAGCGTGAGCAACTCGGATTCGGTCACCCCGAACGCGCCGATCGCGTTGTCTTCCACCGTGTTGTCGAAGCGGAGCGAGCGGGCCTGGTCGGCCCCGAACGGGACGAAGGGAAGCGGATCGACGAGCCGCATGCCGATCGCGGTCAGGGCCATCGGAATCGGCACGATCCGGAGCGATTTTCCCTCGGCCCGGTAGGCCATCCGGGCCACCGCCGCGAGAGAGAGTGCCTCCGGCCCGCCGATGTCGTAGGTCCTCCCCCGGTGGCTGTCGTCCTCGACCGCCTCGGCGAGCATCGGGGCCAGGTCGCCGATCCAGATCGGCTGGAACCGGGTCCGGCCCCCGCCCGGGAGGGCGGTCAGATAGGGCGTCGTGAGGGCCTTCGTGAACCGGACGAACTCCCCGCCGTCCCCGAAGATCACCGACGGACGAAGGATCGTCCACTCGAGGTCGGACTCACGCACCACCGTCTCGGCTTGCCCCTTCGCCCGGATGTACGCCGTCTCGCCGTCGGGGTCGGCCCCCAACGCGCTCATCTGCACGATGGCCGGGACCCCGGCGGCCTCCGCGACCCTGAGGACGTTCCGGGTGCCACCGAGGTGGACACGTTCGTGCATCGCGTCACCGCCCTTCGGCTGGAAGAGCGGCGCGAGCGCGACCAGATTGACGACCACGTCCACGTCTATCATCGGTTCCTCGAGCGTCTCTGGCTCGGTCACGTCGCCGACTGCCACCTCGACGCCCTCCGGAAGGTCCCCGCCATCGGCCGAGCGCGAGAGGGCCGTGACGCCGTGGCCCCGCGAGTCGAGTTCGCGACAGAGGTGAGACCCGACGAAGCCGGTGCCGCCGGTGACGAGTACGTCCATGGGAGAGCTAGGCTGGCAGCCCGGATAACGTTTGGCGCAACGCCGGTCGATTGCCGCGAAGTGGGTCCGTCTCTTCCGGCATTGGAGGCCGGCTCAGGTCACAAACGGTATGTGACCGGTGAGCCAAGGGCGTGACATGCTCGTGACGCTCGAGGGGTTGGACGGAAGCGGGAAGACGACAGTCTGGGAGCGACTCTCGGCGTCTCACGGGGACGGGTACACCTTCACCAGCGAGCCCACGGACTCGTGGTACGGCGATTGCGTCAGGCGATCGATCGACGCGGACGGCGCCAACTCGCTCTCGGAACTCTTCCTCTTCACCGCCGACCACGCAGACCACCTCGAGCGGGTCGTCGAGCCGGCCCTCGAGCGCGGGGACGTCGTCGTCTCCGATCGCTACACGGACTCCCGCTACGCCTACCAGGGGGCCGCCATCGAGGGGAGCGTTCCCGATCCGGTCGCGTACATCCAGTCCGTCCACCGCCCGTTTACCCGGCCGCCGGATCGCACCATCTACTTCGAGGTCGACCCGGAGACGGCCGTCGAGCGGAGCGGAGCGACGAACAAGCTCGAACAGCTCGCCTTCCTCGAGGCCGTCCGGGAGAACTACGAGTGGCTAATCGAGGCCGAGCCAGAGCGCTTCGTCCGCGTGAACGCCGAACGGCCGCTCGAGGCGGTGCTCGAGGCGGTCGAGGCGATCCTGCAACGAGAGACCGGCGGATCGGCGTAGCCTACTCGGACATCGAGACGTAGGTCTTCGTCTCGAGCACACCCTGCAGGGATTGGATGCCGTCGGTCGCCACGTCGAGGACGTCATAGACCGACTCCGCGTCGACCTCGGCGATGAGATCGTATTCGCCCGCGACCACGTGAGCCTCCGAGACGTCGTCCCGCTCGGTGAGGGCGTCCCTGACGCCCTGTGGGGCGCCCGCTTCGGTCCTGACCATGACGAACGCGTGAACCATACCCGCCCTTCGTGGCGGGCCGGCAAAAACTCCCGGTCGAGGCGGTGACCGATCGGCGGCCCTGTGGATGATCGACCGAAACCTCATAAGCGTTCGCGGCCCAGCCACGAGTATGGTCGTTGCCTACGCACTCCTCGAGGCGGAAACGGGAGCGATCGAAGACCTGCGAGCGACCGTCGCCGAGATCGAGTCCGCCGAGGCCGTCCACGTCGTGGCCGGCGACGTGGACCTGATCGCCCGAATCGAGGTCGAGGATCCGGGTGCCGTTTCCGAGGTCATCACCGGCGAGATCGCCGGTCTCGACGGGATCCTCGACACCGAGACCTACATCAGCATGGACGGATGAGCGAGGGGCTCGCGGCCGCATTCCGGGACCGACCCGGCTTCCACGCGGAGAAGTCGGACATCTTCGGCGTCGAGGCACTCGAGTTCGAGGCACGGGTGACCGTCGGGAAGGGGACGGTGACCCTCGTCCAGGAGCTCCCCACCCTCGATGCGACCGTGGTCGGCGAGACCGTCGCCCCCGTCGTCGAGGACGGATGGGAGGAGACCCTCGAACGACGCGTCATGGACGTGACCGGCGTCGTCGACCCGGTTTCCGGGCCGTCGGTGAAACGGCGAGACGGGACGATCCGCGTCGAGATGGAACTCGAGGATGGCGGGAAACCCGTCGCCGAGGCCGTCCGTCACGCGGCCGACTTCGTCGAGAGCACCTGGGTCGAGGGGATCATCCCCGGGTACGACTACGACGAGCGGGTGAAGCGGATCCGAAATCGGGCCATGGAGACGGCCGAAAGCGGGACGCCGGGGAACTGATATTCGTTACCGGACGATGGTCACCGGGATCGGAGAGCGGCGCACGACGGACTCGGCGACGCTCCCGAGGAGAATTCGGGTCACGCCAGAGCGGCCGTGGCTGCCCATGACGACGTGGTCGACGTCGTTGTCCTCGACGTAGGAGACGATGGTTCGGGAGGGTCGGCCGACCTCGATCGCCGTCTCGACCTCGTATTCCGCAAGCGGGGCCTCGGCGTCCTCGAAGAGCGACGCTGCCTCCTCCTTCCGGTTCTCGTACCACTCCTCGGAGTAGCCAGGCATGGTCGCAGCCGCGCTGTAACCGGCCTCGACGGGATCGATGACGTGGAGCAGCGTGACGGCGTCCGGTTCGAGCGTCTCGGCGGTGTACTCGATCGCCCGCTTGGACTGCGCAGACCCGTCGATCGGCACCAGGACGTTCATGGGAGAAAATTCGGCATGAGCAGGCATATAGTTACGGGCCGATTTTCGGCGTTGCCGGGGAAAGGGCTGCTCAGTCCCGGCCGTGGCGGGTGAGACAGAACGGCAGCCCCATCACCTCGACCGGTTTGGAGTTGTCCGGGGAGTACACCGCCATGCTCCCGCGCCGCATGTCAGTGACTCGAGACTCGAGGGACGTGGGAAGGTTCAGGCTGGAGACGGCGTCCTCGTCTCCCAGCGTGAGCGCGATCCGGGTGTTGACCTGCTTGAACACCGGATCGGCGATGTCCTGTGGGTCCTGCGTGATGAGAAAGAGCCCGAGTCGCTCCTTGCGCCCCTGCTTTGCCGCCTCGGTGAACTTGCCGATGACCCGTCGGGCCTGGACGGTCTCGGCATCGGCGAGGAAGTTGTGGGCCTCGTCCATCCCGACGATCAAGGGTGTCTCCTTGAGGCGATCGAACCGTGGATCACTCGAGAGCTTCTGGTCGATGAGCAGGCTCGAGAGCGCGAGCACCACCATCTCGGCCGCCCGGGTGGAGGAGAGATGGTAGGTCGGGACGACCGAGAGCCGACCCGGCCGGACGAACTCGTGGACCAGGTCGGTGATGGGGCGGGCGTCCTGGTCGAAGACGCCGCCTGGAACGGCATTGACACGGCGCATGACGGCGTCGTAGGTCTTCTCGTGGACTGCGCCGGTTTCGTCGAGTTCCTGTCGGAGTGCCGGGTCGTCGAGGAAGGAAAGAAAGGATGTGTAGGTGGCCTCGCCGCTCCGTTCGTCGAAGAAGCGATCGAGCAAGAGATCGAGGCCGTTGAACTGGTTGTCGTTGAGGGTGCTCCCGGCCAAAAGCCACGGGTTCGACTTGACCATCGAGAACGGGATCGTGAAGTGCTGCTGTTCGGCCCGGTGGTGCCCGGCGGCATAGCGGGCGTCCCCCACTTTCGGCACGAAGGCGACCGTGTCGTCGTGGCCTCCGTACGCGATTCCCTGGGCGTCGAGGTCGCGCTTCGCAGCCTCGTCCAAATCCGGATTGTCGTCGTGCATCTGGGCGTACTCGTCCTGGGGATCGAACTGGACGACGGCCGCCCGGGGAGTCCGACCGCTCCCGGGGTCGATCGCGTAGCGGCGGTCCTCGGTGAGGTACTGGCGGAGGACGTTTTTCGCGGTGTGGGTCTTCCCCGAGCCGGTCCCGCCGGCGACGAGGACGTGGCGGAAGATCAGCGGATCGGCGCCGGTCTCGCCGTCCTCCAGTCGGTAATCGACCGTCGGCGGACTCGCCTGGGTCTCGATCTTCTCGCCGCCCACGGCGAGGTGACCGAGGAAGACACCCGAGTCGGGCAGATCCAGACCGGTTCGGATCTTCTCGTGGTCGCTTGCGTGCCGGACCACCGTCTCCGGTTTTGGCACCCGATCGGGAGCCCGACGCAGGAGGTCCTCGCCCTCGGGGTACAGGACCGCGAGCGGCTCGAGGTCGGCCATGAGTTTGTAGTCCCGCTCGTCGATCCCCGAAGAGCGCATCGCGCGTCGGGCGTGGATCTCGGTGGCGTCGTCGCTCCGGTATGCCTGGGCGTACTCGAGGCCGGTCACCCGGCAGAACAGCGTCTCCCCGTCGGGATACGGCGCGAGGAGGTACGTGCCGAGCCTGACCTCCGTTCGGTTCCCCGCGGTCACGTAGGCTCTGAGGCGGTTCTCCTCGCGTTCCTCGGCGACGCGGAGGCCCTCCGAGACGGCGAGGGCCCCGACGCCGGTGTCACTTCCCCTGGCGGTGACCTCGGGGCGGTCGAACTCCCGGTCTTCGGGGCCGCTCCCCCGGGCTGAATCCCCCGAATTCTTCTCGTCCTCGGGCTCCGATCCGTCCCCCTGGAAGTCCGAAAACGATCCAAGATCGTTCATGGCCCGAGTCCGGTCGGGAGCAACTAACCCCTTTCCCCCGCCTCGGATCCATCTACCCCCACCACATTCAGAACTCCCGGCCCCACCGCTCGGCGTTGTAATTCCGGTCCTCCCGCGTGTCGAAGGCGACCTCCAGGCGCCGGACGATTTCGGTCTTCTCCTCGCTCCCGATCCTGGCCAGTTCGTCGGCCTTCGCGATCGGCAGCGGCGGACCGCGCTCGGCCGCGACGCCCCGGAGCACGGCCTGCTCGACCGTCGACCGAATCGCCGGGTCCTCGGCGAATCCGGCGGGGAGTTCGATCTTGAAGAGCAGGTCCGTGCGCGGATCATAGACCACGAAGAAGGCCACCTCGTAGTCCGTGGCCGGACGATCCCGCTCGACTCCCAGTTCCGCCTCGGGGCCGGCGAAGACCCCATCGGCGCCCAGCCGGGACCGGAACCACCCGGTCCAGGTGAGTTCGTCCGTCACCCGCTCGTCCGGGCGGCCGCCACGCTCGCGCTGCTCCAGAATTTGGGTGAAGAGGGCCGCGTCGCTGGCCCAGGGGCTCGGGCGACCGGTTTCGGCGAGCGCCCGGATGAGCCCGCGGGACTGGGGGCTCTTGACGAATCCCACGAGGGGGACCCCGCGGTCGAGGAAGTCCTCGACGAGGGCGACGTAGTTCTCGAGCACCTCCCGGACGAGGTCGTTCTCCCCCGCAAGGTCACCGATCGAGCCGTGTCGGCCCCGCCAGTGGAACAGCCCCTTCGGATACAGCGGCCCGTCGAGGAAGAGCACGTCCTCGACCTGGTCCGCGTGTTCGCGGGCGTGGTGACTCTCCGCGAGGTAGAGCGCGAGACCGTGGACGATCCGCTCCTCGTCGCGAGCCATCGGCTCGGTGTGGACGATTCGGCCCCTGCCGTGGCCCGCATCGAACGGGTCCCAGCCGTCGGTGCCGTGATTCACGCTGACGTCGTTCGAGTGGACCGGCATGATGTAGGTCCGGGCACGGTGGAGGTTCAGATCGGAGGGGACGGCGGCCATCGCCGCCTGCGCGAGGTCGAGCAGGAGCCCGTTCTTGAAGGTCGTGGGATTGATCGTGCCCGAATCGAGGCCGTGGGCCGTCTCGAAGGGCGAGTCCTGAAGGGCCAGATCGTCGATCGGCGCGGCTCGGCGGGTCACCGACTCGACCGGTTCGAGGACCGCCTTCCCGTCTGTCCGGAGCGGGTCGAGATGGTTAGCCCAGACGGTTTCGGCGAGGTCCCGGTGGGCCTCTGGATCGGCGTCGTGGCGGATGCGACTGGCGAGGGAGGCGATCCCGTCGTAGTGGACGGGGTCGATCGTCATACTGGCCGGCTACTGGCCCCAGCGTAATCACGCCTCGGGTTGTGGACTCGTGACCTGATCTCGGGCCGACTCACGTCGTGGTCTCGGGGGATGGGCGTGCAACGAGGTCGTGAACTCGTGTGGAAGGGGATCGGACGGGTCCGATCCGGTTCGGGGTGGACTGGTCCGGCGTTCGTATTTGAACGTTCGGAGGAGGGCCGTCGACGGCACCGTGAGGCCGCGCCATTTCAGAGAGCAGGGGAGACGTGCCGATCCTCTCAATGAACCCCGCCGAGAAACACCGTCTGGACCACGACGAACAGCCCGACGAGCAGATAGACGGCGATGAGAAGCCACATCACCGTCGTCTCGGAGAGGCGATTGTTGAGAAATGCCCCGGCCTGCCCCCCGAACAGGCAGCCGGTGGCGACGAACGAGCCGATGAGAAACGGGACGGTGAAGCCATCACCGGTCACCGCCGGGGCGAACGCCAGCAGTGCGAGATTCGCGAGCAACGCGGCCACGATGGTGACGTGCAGGACGAGCGCGCTCGTTCCCGTCGAGAGTTTCAGGGGGACCCGCCGACGCAGCGCGAGCATCGTCTGTGAGAGTTCGCCGATGGCGATACCCACCAGCCCGGCAAGGACGCCGCCGAGGGCCGATATCAGAACGTCGGCCGTCTCGAGGTGAAAGACGGTTCCATCGCTCCCGTCACCGATCAACGCGATGCCGTTGGCCCGTTCGTCCGTGGACGCGGCGGGACCGCCCATCGTGGTGCTCGGTGGCGTCTCCGCGGCGTCGTGAGTATCGGTCATGACCCGCGTCCGGGGCTCGTACTCCTCCCTGAGGACCGCCAGGAGCGACAGTTCCGGTTTCTCGGCCACCGTATCCACCACCGACGGACCGTGGCCGTGGGATTCATAGAGGACGATCGAGAGCATCACGAGCAGGATCCCGAAACCGATCATCAATACGTCGGAGGGAACGTAGTACGACCCGGCCCGGGCGAGCATGGCGGTCGGAACGGTGAGCACCAGCAGTTTCGCCGCGATATTGAAGTCGATCTGGTGGCGATACCAGTAGGCCAGGACCGAGGAGGAGTACCCGAACAGTTCGACGAAGAGTGCGAGGCCGATGGCCGCGTTCGTGGCGAGCGGGGGAAAGCCGGGAACGAGGACCGGAAACACGAACAGGAACGCCGGCACGAACAGCACCGCCGCCTCCATCGCGAAGGTGTTGACCGTGGTCGCGATGACGAATCCGAGCAGGACGAGCATCACCAGTCCGCCAGGGGGGATCCCAGTCCCGAACATCACCACCACCCCTCGGACCCGGAGGAGACACGACCACCAACCTGGGCCATCGGATCACGACACGTCGTCATGAATTGCAAGCCCGTTTTCCATCGGCGGGGAAAAAGGTTGTTTTCGGGGCGACGATGGGGGATTCGTTTCCAGACCACGGCGAGAGACCGGAATTCGAGGGGCGGTCACGGGCCGCTCGGTGACCCCGCTGGCGAGGCTCAGACTGGCCCTACAGGAGCGACTCCACAGCCTCCTCGACGGACATCACGCCCTGATCGAGTGCATTGAGAATCCCCCTGACCTCCTCCCGTTGTGCATCGGTATCCGGCGCTTCTACCCACAGCTCGTCCATCGGTTCGCCGGCCTCGAGAGCCAGTTCCTTTTTCACCCGGTAGGCGCCGTTTTCGGTGATGATATCGGCAGGGTGGAAGAAGTACCACTCCTCCCGGTCGAAGCGGGCGGCGATCCGGGGCTTCGCGCCGAAGGAGTCGGCGAAGTAGCGCAGGGCCTCGACCTCTTCGCTCGTGAGATAGATCGGGTCGCCGGCGCTCGCCTTGGCCTCGATGGCGTAGAAGACGGTGCCGTTGCCCGCGAGGACGTCCGGGAGTTCCCGCTCGGTGGCGCTCCCGCTGGCCGGGGCGCGCATGACGGCGAAACCGTTCTCGTCCAGGGCGTTGACCAGTTCCCGTTCCCGGCGGTCGCCCTTGCGGTTGGCGGACATTCGTCTCGGGAAAGGAACGGGTTGGTAAAAACCTCGACGGGTTCGCGGTTACTCGCTCTGGATCCGCGGCGCGAGCATGTAGGTGACGTTGCCCAGGCCCTCCGCGATCTCGAAGTGGAGTTTGACGGGGAACTCCTCGCCGAGTTCCACGACGACCTCGCCGTCCGCGGGGATGGCCTTGTCCATGTCCTTGAGGTAATCGAGGGAGAAAAGCGAGTGGGCGTCCCCGAGTTCGAGCTGGATGAGGTCCCCGGCCTCGAGTTCGAGGTGAACGTCGTCGGTGTCGCCCTGTGCGTCGACGTAGAAGTGCTCCTTCTCGGTGTCGACGCCGAGCGCGATGTGATCCGAGACCATGTCCGCCGCCCGGACCGCCCGGTCGATGTCCCGGCCCTCGATGACGATGCGGGCCGGGAGGTCCAGATCGGGGAGGTCCGGTTCCTGGCGGATCGAGTCGGGGTCGATGAGCGCGAGGGTGTACTCCAGCCCGTCGATGTGGATGTGGAGTTTCCGGGTCTCCTCGTCGAGTTCGAGCTGGATGAGCTGGCCGGAATCGGCCATCCCGGCGATGTCCTCGAGCCGGGAGAGGTCCACGCCGATGACCCCGCCGTCCGCCTCGTATGACTCGAAGGCCGCGGCCTCGAGGTCCAGGTCTACCATCCCCACGTTCGCCGGGTCGACCGCTCGAATCTCGAGGCCCGCTTCGGTGAGGTGGATCTTGCATTCGTCCACCAACACGCTCACGGAGTCGAGGGTGGTCCGGAGCGTCTCGGCGCTGACGATGGCCGTAAACATCTTGGTCCGGGATTGGGCGCAATCCCATAAAAAGCCACCCGTTCGCACCGGGGCTGCCGGTTGGGCCTCCATGGCCCCAGCGCCCACCGTCAGCCACTTCTCGCCGGCTCTCAAAGGACGGCCAATGAGTGGAAAGGACGAGTACTACAACAGGGCCAAACAGGAGGGCTACCGGTCCCGATCCGCCTACAAGCTCTCACAGATCGACGAGCAGGTCGGTCTGCTCGACCCGGGCGATACCGTCCTCGACCTGGGCGCCGCCCCCGGCGGCTGGCTCCAGGTCGCCGCCGAGCGGGTGGGTGAGGCCGGGCGGGTCATCGGGGTCGACTTCCAGCGCATCGACCCCGTCGAGACGGGCGACGTGGAGACGATCAGGGGCGATATGACCGAGGAGCGAACGCAGGAGCGAATGGCCGAACTCGCCCCCGACACCGTCGACGTGGTCGTCTCGGACATGGCCCCCAACATGACCGGCGAGTACGATCTGGACCACGCCAGGTCGGTGCACCTCGCCCGAACCGCCCTCGAGATCGCCGAGCAGTTCCTGGACTCCGGGGGCAATTTCGTTGCCAAGGTCTTCGAGGGCCGCGATCTCGACGATTTCGTGGCGGACGTCGAGGGGGAGTTCGACATGGTCAGCATCGTCCGACCGGACGCCTCCCGGGACTCCTCCTCGGAGGTCTTCGTCGTTGGCCTGGGCCGGCTCACCGCCCCAGTTACGGAGGGCGAGACCTGCGATGTGACCATCGAGGCCACAGGCGAAGACGGCGACGGGATCGCGTACGTCGAGGGCTACACGCTCTTCGTCCCGGAAGCGAACGTCGGCGAGAGGGTGACCGTCGAGATCACGGACGTAAAACCGCGGTTTGGCTTCGCCGAGCGAGTGGAGTGAGCGCTCAACAGGGGCGAGTAACGAAACGTGGATCAGTCGGCCGTGGGCGTCGGTCGGGCGTTTTCCCGGCCGCGAATGAGGCCCACGAAGAGATAGACGAACGGGGTATCGAGCAGGGCGATCGCGAGTTTGAACACGTATTGGCCGACGATCAGGGACGCGATGACTCCGAGCGGGAGTGGATCGCCGGTTCCGAGTGCCAGCGGCACGAGATGGAAGCCGAGAACGACGAAGATGACGGTGTCCAGAAGCTGGCTGGTCGCCGTCGAGCCGATGTTGCGGAGCCAGAGGTGGGGCCCGCCCGTCACGTCCCTGAGGCGGTGAAACACGATCACGTCCCAGTTCTGGCTCACCAGGTAGGCTGCCAGGCTCGCCACGACGACGTTCGTACTCGCCCCGAGAACGCTCGCGAACGTGTCCGGCGCGACCGGCGAGGTGGGCGCAGCGGGGGCCAGAATGGTGCTCCACACCAGGGCCAGGAGGACGAAATTGAGAGCGAAGGCCACGTTCACCAGCACCTGGGCCGCCCGTCGGCCGTAGATTTCGGCATAGATGTCAGAGGCGAAGAACGTCAGCGCGTAGGCCAACGCGGCCCCGGGAAGCAGGAGTGACTTCCCGGCGACCGGGATCGCGAACGGGAGCTCGAAGGCGAGTACCTTCGAAGCGGTGAGCTGGGCGGTCACCAGCGCGGTGACGAACAGCCCGATCACGGCGACCTGTGCAATGGGCGTCTCTCGATCGGTCATCGATCCTCCGTCCCCGTCGTCGCTGCGTCCAGGCGATCGTGACGGGCGTCGATCTCGTCGAGCAGGTCGAGCGTCTTCCGGATCGAGGTTCGAATGGCGTCACTCCGGGTGACGAACTTGCCGTCCTCGCCGACGTGCTCGTCGAGGTCAGCGAGGAGTTCGTCCGGGATCTCGACGCTAATCTTGGGCATCGAGACCCACCCGTTCTCCGGCATGAAGACCCACCCGTTCGGGCGTCCTTCGGCGTCTGTCGTCCCTCTGTACTCGCATGGTATTCTCCGAAGAATATCGCCTGGCGAGAGAAAAGGGCATCGCTCCAGGGAATCAAATCGGCGTCCAGCGCCAGCAAGCGGTTCGAACGCCCCCTCGTCGAGTGAGTCTCAGACCACCAGCAGCGCTCCCTCCATCAGTCCGATCGTGATCAGCAGCCGACCGACGCTCCCGGCGAAGGCCGCCGCGGCGAACCTCCGATACCCGCTACCGATGACCGAGAAGGCATAGATCGAGGCGGTGTCGGGAAAGAAAGGAATGCTGAGGCCCACGGCCATGCCCAGGTGCCCCCAGCGCCGCGAGATCCGGACCAGGGTCCGCTGTGACCACTCCATCGGGTTGAATCCCAGGTGCCTGAGCGTCCGGATCACCGGCCCCGAATGGGTCGCGTTCTGGCCCACCGCCAGCGCGATCACGCTTCCAAATGCCTTGCCCACCGCGCTCACGAGAATGACCAGCCCGACCTGCACCCCGTAAGGGAGGGGCGCGAGCGCCAGCGTGTTTCCCGCACAGACGAAGCCGACCGGGCAGAGCACCACTTCGTTCGGCAACGGGAGGACGAAGGCGATCAGGAACGAATAGACGAAGATCAACCCCAGTCCGCTCCACCCCGACGCGACGGTCACCGCCGTCTCGAATCCCTCAATCCCCACGTCAACGAGGGCGTCGAGCATCGTCCGATGGTCACCGTCACGAAACTAAACGGTGCCGATTGTGATAGCCTTCGAGGATTCGGCGACCCGAGACCGGGTGGACGGGTAGCCGTGTTCCGACGTGTCAAAAAGCGAGCGAGAAAGGGGCCGTGAGAGCCGCCGGCCGCTGCTAGCGAACCGATTAGCCCACGTCGACCGCGCTCGGCGTCTTTCCCCGTCTGCCGCCCAGCGTCACGATCCAGAGCACGCCCAGACCGAGGAGATAGGCAAGCGAGGTCGGGATTGCGAGCAGGAACATCGTCCAGATGCTCTGCGAGGAGAGGAACGTCGAGAGCACGAAGATCACGAGGATCACGCCCCGCCAGCTCTTTCGCATGCGCTCGTAACTCACGATTCCGCCTCGATGGAACAGCCACATCGTGATGGGGATGTCGGCGAGCAGACCCACCCCGGCGGTCGTGAAAAAGACCATCCAGAAGAAGTTGTTCAACCGATAGGCGACGACCATCCCGGCCTTGAGGGCGTCCCCGACGAGGTAGGAGATGATCGGGGGGGCGACGTAAAGATATCCCACGATGCTCCCGGCGACCACCCCGAGGATGATCGAGAGTACCCAGACGGTGATCGCCCGGCGGTTGCCGGTGATCAGTCCGCGCTGCTCCAGCGCCGGCCAGGCATAGTAGAGGAGCACCGGCAGTGTCACCACGCCGGCGATGAGCATCGAGATCTTCGCCTCGAAGACCAGCGCCTCGACCGGGTGAAGCGTGATCGGCCACTGGATCTGCTGGGGGTCCGGACGTACCTCCGGTGGAATCCGCGAGATGAAGTCCGCGCGGATCGTCCCGATGCCCCCCCGGTAGAGGAACATGAAGAGCCCCGCCATGACGACCATGAAGATGGCGACGAGGTGAAACGCCCGGGAGCGGAGGCTGTCGAGGATGAAGGCGATGTCGTGGTAGTAGCCCCCGATGTCCTCCTCCGTGGTCTCCTCCTCGCTGAAGGCGTTGAAGATCCCCACCCCGGCGTCGGAGATGGCTTCGCCGACCCCAGATCCTGTCCGTCCGGGGAGGCCGTCAGGGGCGTCGTCGAACCGCTCGAAGATCGCCTCTGCCTTTTCGGGATCGTCCTCGTCCATGGCCTGCTGGGCGGCCTCGAGTGCGTCCTCCTCGTCCATGACGGCAAAGACCTCCTCCGGCATGGCATGGACGCCCGATGCCCCGTGGACCGATTCGATGGACGGTGCATTCTTCAGCGTCTCGTGGGCCATCTCGGCTTCCGATCTGGATTCCTTCGTCTGTTCCTGCGCGGGTGTCTCCTCGGAAGAGGCGTCAACGGCGGCCGTCTCTTCAGGCGACAGCCCCCCTTCGGCGCCACTCACCCCTTCCGGTTGTGCCTTCATCGTCGCCCGATAGAGCACGACCAGCGTGCCGAGGATCCCAAAGACGAGCGCCGCACCGAGCATCGCCACCGCGATCGGAAATGGAGGCGACAGTCCCACCACCTCCTGGATTGGGGGGAGGGGTGCGGGTCGTATCGCCGCCGGCAGGTTCGGGCGGATCGACTCGTTGAGGAGGTGTCGCCCGCCGGCCCCGTAGAGCCAGTAGGCGAGTGCTGCACCGATCGCCGTCGACCCGGCGATGCGGTTGAGACGACGGCGGATGGCCGTGAAGAGGTCCAATCGCTCACGGCCGCGCTTTCCGGCAGTGACGATCTTCGAGAGATAGAGGCTGAACCCGTAGAGTATCAGGAGCGGGATCGCCCACATCAGCTGGGTGAACGGATCGGGCGGCGAGAAAAACGCGCCAAAGGTGAAGATCGCAACGACGGCGTATTTCCACTTGTCCCGGAAGGTTTCGTATGGAACGATTCCGGCATACGAGAGGGCCGTCATCATGAGCGGGAGCTGGGCAGCGAGCGCGAAGGAGAAGGCGAGCATCAGGATGAACTCGGTCCAGTGAACGATCGAATAGAGGGGGGCCAACCCCGCCCCCAGGGCGTTCTTCGCGAGGAACGTGAACATGATCGGGAAGAAGAGGAAGTAGGCGTAGCCGACCCCGACAGTCGAGAGGACGATGGCGAGCAAAGCGAGTGTCACCACCTTCCAGCGCGACACGGAGACGTCGGGAACGAGATCGCGGTCGGCGAGGGGCCGTTTTGCGTAGTAAAAAAGGACAGGGAGCGCCGCGATGATCCCGGTGGCGAGGCCGATTTTCACCTGGAGCAGAATGACATCGAAGGGCGTCTGGGCGATGACGCTGGCCCCGCGGGCGAGGAGGTCGGCCTTGAGCGTGGGCCAGATCCACACCCGCATGGCGATCACCCCGGCGAAAAGCCCCAGGACGAAGGCGACGAAGACGACCTTGAGACGCTGCTGGGTCGTCTTGAGAACGACGCCGATTGTCTGACGCCCGCTCTCGATCTGGCGAGCGGTATCCTCGTCTATCGGCCCCGGGGCACTCATCGTGTAGGGGCTATCCGAGTCCCGACTATCAATCTTCTTCTCTCGGTCGGCGAGCAAACGAAAAGGCCCATAACGACCCCGTTGCCTATCCCCGGCTATGTCGCGGGAGCCGGGCGAGGGCCCGGACGAGGACGGAGAGTCGGACGACCAGCCTGCAGAGCCGTCGCCGGAACCGAACTCGCAACCGGAGGATTCGGCGGAGGGCGTGGCCGAAGCCGACAGCGAGCCGAGGATTCACCGGCTCGAGGGTGGCCAGGACGAGACGGTCGAGGAGGCCGACACGGAACGTGCGGACGGGGATGACGGGTCGGCAGAGGTAACCGGGTCGGTAGATGTCACGGAACCCGCCGAAGGCGACGATGGCGAGGAAGTCGATGGCGGAGACGAAGAGCCTGAAGGGAGCAACAGGGGCAAAGAGGAGTCGGACGACGACGGGGAAGGCAAAGGAGAAAGCGACGAGGAGGTGGCGAGTGCAGACGACGGAAGCGAGGAAACAGGGCCAGCCATCACTCCTATCGAGCGCAAGACGGGCCCGCCTGAGGATCAGGAGCAGCCGCTGACCGAGCACATCGAGGAGATGGTCAAGCGGGTTGCCGTGGTCCTCGTGATCGCCGGACTCGTCAGCCTGCTCGCGTTCCCGTACGGCGAGGAGTTCATCAACTTCCTCTGGTACTCCGTGCTGCCGAGCGACATCTCGAAACCCCACGTGTACCACCCGCTCGAGCTCATCGTCACCCAGCTGCAGGCGGCAAGCCTGCTCGGGGTGGTTCTCGCCCTGCCGGTCCTGGTCTATGAGACCTACGCGTTCATGCGACCCGGGCTCTATCCACACGAGCGGCGCTACTACCTCGCGGCGGTCCCGACGAGCCTCGTGCTCGCCTTCGTCGGGTTGCTCTTTGGCTACTTTCTCGTCCTGCCGGTGGTGATGAGCTATTTCATGCAGTACTCCCGGAACGTCGTCGATATCGCCTTCGCCCTCGGGGACACGTTCACGCTCATGCTCGTGCTTCTGGGCTTTCTCGCGGTCGTCTTCCAGATTCCGCTGTTCATCATGCTCGCGATCATGATGGGGCTGACGACCCGCACCTGGCTCGAGGAGAAGCGGCTGATCATGTGGGGGGTCTTCGCGGGGATCGCCTTCCTGTTCAGTCCGGATCCGACCGGGATGGCCCCGTTCCTCATTGCCCTGACGATGATCGGGCTCTACGAGGGGACACTGCTCCTGTTGCGATGGACGGGTCGCGGAGCGCGGTGATGCCCCAATCGTTTAGCCCCTCGGGGTGAAGGGTCGAAGCGATGGATATCGACGCGATCCCCGGCGTCGGCCCGAAGACCCGCGAGGCACTGGCGACCCTCGAGGACCCGGTCGACGCGCTCGAACGGGGGGACGTCGCCACGATCGCGTCCGCACGGGGAATCTCGCAGGGGCGAGCCGTCCGGATCGTCCGGAACGCGATTCGACACCGCCACGACGACCCCGGGGGCTTTCTGGCGACCGACCGGGCCGAAGCGGTCTACGAGGGGTTGCTCGCCGAACTCGCGGCCCGAACCGTCACCGATTACGGCCGTCACCGGGTCGAGACCTTCTATCCGAGTCGCGTCGAGGAGCGGATCGAGGAGACCCGTGCCGTCGCCACGCGGGCGATGGACCGGGATCTCGACGAGGCCGTACTCGACACACTCGAGGGCGTCGAACCGCTTTCCGACCCGGGCGACCTCCGGGTGCGAGACCGGTGTCTGGCGACCGCCGACGCCGAGACGTACAGTCGAGCGAGGGACGCCATCCCCGAGGTGAGCGTCGAACTCGTCGAGGACGCCCGGGGGCTGGCCGATCTCGCCCGCGGATACGCGACCGTCATCGCGCTGGACGAGGAGTTCGCCGGAATCGACGTGGAGGGCGAGGTCCGAGTCGAACCGAGGGCGCTCGAGAACCCGATCGACGTGGTTCCTGAGCGGGTGCTCGCCTTCTACGGACGAAATCGGGACTCGATTCGCGCCGCGGCCGAGGTTCACCGACGAGCGGGCCTCGAGACCGAACTCGGCCTCGAGGCGCTCCTGGCCGCCCTCGACCGGATCGACGGGGAGGGAACGGTCACGAGCGACGAGGAGCTCACCCGACTCTCCGAGGCCGTCGCGAACCTCGAAGACACAGTTACGGCCGCCGAATCCCTTGCCAACGATCGGCTCACCGAGGCAATCTCCGAGATGGACGTCACCGTCGACGGGAGCGATCTCCTCTCGCTAGCAGAGCAGGGCGCCGGCGTCGATTCGATCCTCGCCCGGGAGCTGGAAACCGAATACGATGCCGCCGTCGAGGCGGCGAGGGACCACCTCGAGGAGCGCCTCGCTCTCGCCGAGGACGAACGGGCCATCGTCGACCGGCTCTTCCCGGCGGAGCCGACGTTCCCGATCGAACGGAACGACGCGGCACGCTCGCGCCTCGAGGAGGAACTCTCGACCGCCCGGGACCGCCGGGCCAGGCAGGTCAAACAGGAGGTCGCCGGGGAACTCGCCGACCATCGCGAATCGGTCACCGAGCTGGTTCATCGGACGCTCGAACTCGACGTCGAGGGGGCCATCGCCCGGTTCACGGCCGATTTCGACTGCGTCATGGCCGAGCGTGAGGGGCGGGGGTTCGACATCGAGGGTGGCCGGTCGCCCCTGCTCGAGGAGCCCCCCGAGGCCGTCGAACCGGTCGATTACGCCGTCGACGGGGTGGCCCTCCTCTCCGGTGTGAACAGCGGCGGAAAGACCACCACCCTCGACATGGTCGCCTCGATCACGATCCTCGCCCACATGGGGCTCCCGGTCCCGGCCGAATCGGCGCGGGTGCCGACAGTGGAGGAGGTGCACTACCACGCAAAATCGAGCGGGACCCTCGATGCGGGCGCACTCGAAACGACGGTCCGTGACTTCGCCTCTCTGGCCGCCGGAAGCGCGACGAAGCTCGTCCTCGTGGACGAACTCGAGAGCATCACCGAACCCGGGGCCTCTGCGAAGATCATCGCGGGGATCGTCGAAGCCCTCCAGGAGGCCGGCGCGACGGCGGTGATCGTCTCCCATCTCGCAGACGGAATCCGCCAGGCCTGTTCGACCGACGTCACCATCGACGGGATCCGGGCGCTCGGCCTCGAGGACGGCGAGTTGCGCGTGGAGCGCTCCCCGGTGAAGGACCACCTGGCCAGATCGACCCCCGAACTCATCGTCGAGAAACTCGCCGGCGAGGCGCAGTCCGAAAGCGACGAGCAGTCGTTTTACCGACAACTGCTGGAGAAGTTTTAGCGAAACGCATCTCGTCAAAAAGTGGGTGATTCCTGCCGCACCCTGGAATTCCTCCATTTCGCGAAAAGATGGTAATCCTATCAATATTTTTATTCTGGAATATTTTTACCTGAAATTCAAATAAAAATACCCAGTAAATGAATGACTTCGACTAAACGAAATAACTAAGTTTGTTGTGAATTAACGCGAGGCACGATGCCACATGACAGAAGAAGCTAGTACGGCGCGGGAAGAGTGGGGAACGCGCTTCGGGTTCATGATGGCCATGATCGGGGCGATGGTGGGATCAGGGAACATCTGGCGAATGCCCTATACGACGGGGATGAACGGAGGTGGAGCCTTCCTCCTCGCCTATTTCATCCTGCTCTACGTCATCGCCGTTCCAGGCCTCATGGCCGAGACGATGATCGGCCGGTACACGCAGAAGGGGGTCATCGGGACGTTCAAAGAGATATTCGACAACAAGACGTTGCGCGGGCTGGGATTCGTGGTGGTCATCGTCAACGTCGCGCTGATGACCTACTACCTCCCGATCGTGGGAGAGATCCTCTACTACACGGTCCATTCGGTACTCTTCACCTTCATGGATCCGGGATTCCAGGCCGCCGCCTTCTGGGACAGTTTCATCAATTCGCCCGTCCTGACGGTGGGCGCACACACCGCGACGGCCATCGCGGTCGCCGCGGTCCTGGCCCTGGGAATCAAGCGAGGGATCGAGCGAATGGCCAAGTACATGATTCCGCTGATGGTGATTGCGCTCGTCGCGGTCGCCATCCGAGGCGTCACGCTCTCGGGGGGTGTTGAGGGGCTGGCCTTCGCGTTCAACCCCGACTGGAAGTACATCCTCAAAAGCGAGACCTGGATCGCCGCGCTGGGACAGGCGCTGTTCTCCACCGGACTGGGATGGGGGGTTGCCCTGACCTTCGGGAGCTACCTTCGCAAGCACGACGATGTGCCACTCGGTGGCGCGTTATTCACGGCCGTGGGGAACACCAGCATCGGTCTGCTGGCAATCTTCGCGGTCTTCCCGGTGGTCTTTGCCTTCGGGCTGGAGCCGACCGCGGGTACGAAGCTCACCTTCATCTCGCTGGTGAAGGTCTTCCCGCAGATGCCCGGTGGTGGACTCTGGGCAATCGTGTTCTTCCTGGGATTCTTCTTTGCGGCGTTCACGTCCGCGTTCGCGCTCACCGAGCCCATCGTGACCACCCTCGATGAGGAGTTGGGCTTCAGTCGACTGCAGACCGTCGTCGGCGTGGTCTCTGTCATCTGGCTTCTGGGAATCCCGAGTGCGATCTCCCAGGACTTCCTCGGAACGATGGACTTCATGTTCGGAAACTGGGGGCTCCCGATCGCGACGCTCTCGATCATCACGATGGTCGCCTGGAAGTTCCGAGCCGAGCGAGGACGGGTCCTGGACTTGAACCGGAACTCCGACATCTACATTGGCCCCTGGTGGAACCCGATCGTCAAGTATGCCATCCCGGCCGTGATGCTGTTCATCATGGGCTACGCGGCGGTGACCAGCCTGGGCACGAAAAACGAGGTGCTCATGTTCGGCGGCATCGCGCTCATGGTCGTCATCGTGGCCACGAGCCTGGGCCTCGCCCAGATCTTCGACTTGCGAACCGAGGACGAAAAGCCCGTGGTCTCGAGGGGTGACTGACCATGGCACTCACAGCAATCACGTGGGTCATGATGCTCGTCTCCATCGCCATCCTGTGGGGCGTCGCCAGCTGGGGCATGTACCGGACACTGAGAGACGAGGACCGGAAACTCGAACTCATCAATCGTCACGGCACGATTGACACCTACTCCCCGACCGCGCTTCGGGAGCTTCGAGAGTGGATCGAGAACAATCCTGAGGACCCGTACCGAGAGGAGGCGATCGAGCGCCACGACGAGTGCGTCAAGATCCTCCGGGAGAACGAGGAGACGTTCTACGACTGGAATCAGAAGCAGATCGAATCACTCGAGTTGATCGGGGAGGAATCGACGGCCAACTGATCCAGCGCCCGGAGCGGTTTTTTGTGATCGGTGAGTTCACGTGGTTATTGGCGGGAAGGGTTAAGTGTTCGTGGTGGCTCGGTTCTCATCATGGCGGAGGAGGACATGCTCTCCTGGGACGAGTCGATCTTCCGGGACGAGCACGTCTTCGAGATCGATTACGTCCCGGAGGTCTTCGAGCACCGGGACACGCAGCTCGAGACGCTCACCCACGCGTTGCGACCGGCCACCCGGGGTGCCCGCCCGGTCAATCTCATGGCGACCGGACCGCCCGGAACGGGAAAGACGACGGCGATTCAGAAGGTCTTCAGCGAACTCGATTCCCAGCCGGGGGTACGAGCAGTGCGGGTGAACTGCCAGGTCGATTCGACCCGGTATGCGGTCTTCTCGCGGATCTTCAAGGCCCTCTTCGAGTACGAACCGCCGGCCTCGGGCATCTCGTTCAAGAAGCTCTTCGGACAGATCGCCGAGAAGCTCACCGAGGAGGAGACGGTCCTCGTGGTCGCCCTCGACGACGTGAACTACCTCTACTACGAGAACGAGGTCTCAGAGACCCTCTACTCGCTGCTTCGCGCGCACGAGGCCCACCCGGGCACGAAGATCGGGGTCATCCTCGTCTCGTCGGACCTCGACCTGGACCTCATCGAGGGGCTGGACAGCCGCGTCCAGAGCGTCTTCCGGCCCGAGGAGGCGTACTTCCCGGTCTACGACACGGGAGAGATCGTCGACATCCTCCAGCACCGGATCGAGGTCGGCTTCCGACCGGACGTGGTGCCCCCGGAGGTGCTGGACCGTGTCGCCGAGTTGACCGCCGAAACCGGAGATCTGCGGGTGGGCATCGATCTGCTCCGGCGGGCCGGGCTCAACGCCGAGAGCCGGGCCTCCCGAACGATCGAACTCGAGGACGTCTCGAAGGCCTACGATTCGGCCCGGCACGTCCATCTCGAGCGTCACCTGCAGGGCCTCGCTGACCCCGAACAGACCCTCCTGGCGGTGATCGCGGAGACCGACGCCGAACGGGCCGGAGCGGTCTATGAGACCTTCCACGAGGAGACCGACCTCGGCTACACCCGCTACACCGAGATCGTCAACAAACTCGACGATCTAGGGCTCATCGAGGCCGAATACGAGAGTTTCGAGGGACGGGGCCGCTCGCGGTCACTCAGCCTGGCCTACGAGGAGGACGCGATCCTGGACCTCCTCGAGTAGCGGTTCCATCGGCGGCGAACAGCACAGTTTTCCCCGGGGCGTGACTTTTCCGCCCATGGGAGACCTGACTGCGGTGCTGCACACGAACAGGGGCGACATCGAGATCGAACTCTACGACGAGCGAAAGCCCCGCACGGTCGAGAACTTCGTCGGTCTCGCGACCGGCGAGAAGCCCTGGACCGATCCCGAAACCGAAGAGACAGTCGAGGGCGAGCCGCTCTACGACGACGTCCCCTTCCACCGGGTCATCGGGGACTTCATGATCCAGACCGGCGACCCGACCGGGACCGGCCGCGGCGGCCCGGGGTACACCTTCGACGACGAGTTCCACGACGACTTCTCTCACGATTCCGCCGGCGTCGTCTCGATGGCAAATCGTGGCCCGAACACGAACGGCTCGCAGTTTTTCATCACCCTCGACGCCCAGCCCCACCTCGACGGCAAGCACGCGATCTTCGGGGAAGTGACCGACGGGATGGACGTCGTCGAGAAGATCGGCGGCGTGAAGACCGACCGGCAGGACAGGCCCGAGACGGACGTGCTCCTCGAGTCGGTCACGATCGAGGACTGAGCCAGTTACGGACCGCCGGTCCGTTCGAGGCGAAAAGGCTTACCGGATCGTCATCCAATCGGCGACTGCGCGAGGGTAGCCAAGCGGCCAACGGCGGTGGGCTTAAGACCCGCTCTCGAAGGAGTCCATGGGTTCGAATCCCATCCCTCGCAT
>JBDGUI010000043.1:0-42722 GCA_042216015.1 Halodesulfurarchaeum sp.
AGTGGTTCGCGAAGCGAACCCGAGGGAGTAAAAAGTGGAAGTGCGCCGGCCGGGAATTGAACCACCTGAAGACGCTTCCTCGCTCACTGCGTTCGCGAGACTGCCTCTTCCGTACTTCAATTCCCGGCGGACGACTTCACCGCCGGCAATCGCCTCGCGACACAGCAAGCTGGTCGCTCGGCGGATTACGCGTATGAGAAGTGCGCCGGCCGGGAATTGAACCCGGGCTATGAGCTTGGGAAGCTCATGTCCTACCACTAGACCACCGGCGCTCGATTTCCCTTTCCAAGGAACGCACAAAAACGTAGCGCTTGCACCCGGGAATGGCTTTTCACCCTGCCAGCCGAACGCACCAATATGACCGCGCCGGACGCCATCGAACCCCTCGACCTCCGCTTTGCCCCCGACGAACTCGACCGCGTCGTCGACTCGATCACCGACTTCATCGCCGACACCGTCGCCGACGCCGGTGCGGATCGGGCGATCCTCGGGCTTTCCGGGGGGATCGACAGCACCACCACCGCTCACCTGGCCGTCGAGGCCCTGGGCAGGGAGGCGGTCCACGGCCTCGTCCTGCCGGGCCTGGTGAGTGATGAGGAGAACATGACCGATGCCGAACGGGTCGCCCTCGATTTGGCGATCGAGTACGACGTCATCGAGATCCAGCCGTTCGTCGACCAGCTGGTCGAGGCCGTGCCGGAGGCCGAATCCGACCAGCTCGCGGTGGGCAACACTCGGGCGCGGGTGCGGGCCGTCCTGGCGTACCTCTTCGCGAACCACGAGAACGGCATCGTGATCGGGACCGGGAACCGCACCGAGGCACTGGTTGGTTACTTCACCAAGTACGGCGACGGAGCGGTCGACTGCCACCCGATCGGCCGGCTGTACAAACAGCAGGTGCGCCAGGTCGCTCGACACCTCGGCGTGACCGAGGAACTGGTGGAAAAAACCCCGACTGCGGAGCTCTGGGCCGGTCAGACTGACGAGGAAGAACTGGGTATCGACTACGACACCCTCGATGGGATCCTCGCGCTCCACGTCGATGGCGAACTCTCGCCGGGAGCAACGGCCCGGTTGCTGGGGGTCGATCGCGAAGTGATCGAGCGGGTGGCCCGGATGGTCGACCGGAGCGAACACAAGCGCCGACCCCCGGCACAGCCCGAGCCGCTTTTTTAGGGAGGGTCGGTCGATCAATCCGCTCTTGTCCTCGTGAAACCCACGGAATCCGGGGTGAGGCCTGGGTCTTTCCAAAGGTCTTTGCCGCTCCCCACCATAACCCGGGTACGATGGACGAGGTCGCACAGGCGCGCTCCGCGGTGCGGGAGGCGATCAGGGGCATCACCCCCGATCGGCTCAGGCAAGCGATGAACGCCCATCTCCTCAGAGCGTCGATGATCCCCGGTGTGCTTGCACTCCTGAGTGCCTCGGTCGTGAGTGGGGATACCGAGGAGCGCAACGTCACGAACCGGGCCGCCGGCGTCCAGCTCATCTACGATGGACTTCGGCTCACCCGTGCGCTGGTTCGCGCGGAACCCTGGGAGGACGCCGAGGGGACGATCGAGGACGACCTCGACGTCCTGGCCGCGGACGTGCTCGTTGCTCGGGGCTTTCATCTCCTTTCACACACCGAAGCGGCCGACAAGGCCGTCGAGACCGTCCGGGAGTTCGGCACGGAGCAGACCGAACTCCGGACGGGTGGCACGACTGCCCGCTCTCTCGAGGCCAACGTCTTCGAACTTGCGGTCATCGCGGGTGCGACCGCAACGGGAAGCGAGACCCCCCTCTCGCTGCGCCAGTACGTCGTCGGGCTGGCACGCTCACATGGCGACCCCCCACTCCCGCCCGCGCCGGAGGGACTCCCCGACGGGATCGAGGAGGCGATGGCGCGAGTCGGCAGTCCGGCGACCGGCGAGGAGCCGGTTCGAACCCCCTCCGCGACCGACCCCTGATCGCCACCGATCGAAACCCTAAACAGGGGACGGGTTCCTCTCATCGACTGCCTGCCTGGGTAGCTTAGCGGTAAAGCGCGTCCTTGGTAAGGACGAGAGCCCGGGTTCAAATCCCGGCCTAGGCTTGTCCCCTCGAGTTGCACCCATTTTTTGCAACCGCCAGGCATGCAACCCAAATCATGTACCTCCGACCGATAACGGTGTTTTCACGTGATCGTCGACCGGGGGCGATTACGACCCAACTCGATCTTCGTATCCTTGAGAGCCGAACAATCGAACGATGATCGACGTACCCCTCTCCAGGCGAGACTACCTCGCAGGCCTGGCGAGCGGCTCGGCTTTCGCACTTGCCGGATGTGTCTCCCCTCCGGCCATGGCGAGTTGAACCAGTTAGCCCGTACCGTCGTCTCGGATCTGGCCCGACACACTTCGTATGACTACACTGTCGACGAAGACGGGAACGAAGATTCGGGTAACGAAGTCTCTGTGGGGTGGGGCGAAGGCATGCTGGAGGTATCGGTGGATGCGGCGTTCGCCACGAGTCGGTTCTGCGTGGAGTACCCGAAGAAGTCCCTCCAGCAGGATCCCGAACGGATGGAGGGAAAAAAGAGCGGAGCGTTCGACACACTCATCGAACAGAACCCACACCTCGATGAGGTCTACTTCTACGCGTTAAGGGACACGATGCGGGAACTCGAAAAAAGAGAATACGACCTACTACGTCTTCTCCGTCGAGTTCGAGAACGGTAGCGTCTGGAACGAATACTCCGGGGAGAAGGCCCAGAAGCTATCCCAGTCACTGAAAAAATCACCGGTACCGATGCAGACCGCCTCACAGCAGTTCCGCGAATACGGACGGTTCGAGTGCTCCCCGGGGAGAATGCCCCGACCCCCTGAACCGAGCGAGAGCCAATAGAACGCCCTCAGACAAGAAGATAGCTTCCGACCCAGAACAAAACGTAGAGAAGACCGAGCAATGCAGCCTCTGCTCGCCTGATCCTGCCCCGAGAGAGGAAGAGGCCGATGAGCGCCGTCGCCACGAAGAAGAACGGCCAGTAAAACGTGAGAACCGAGGGATCGAGGGCGAACCCTCGCGTGACGGCGAGCAGACCGACGTTTCCGGTGGCGAAGAAGAGGAGACTCCCCACGATGTTTCCGACGGCGATGCTGGATCGCCCCTCGCGAACGGGTATCGAGACCAGCGTCACCTCCTCGAGCGCCATCGCTAGCCCGACGAAGGTCATGCCGAAAACCGTCTGATTGAGTCCGAGCGAGGCCACGATTCCACGAGCCCCCCGAACGGCCAGCTCCGAACCGATCACGATTCCGATGACGAAGAGGGCAGACAGGCCGAGGTAGTACCACGCTCCATCCCCCTCCGCTTCGACCGCCTCGCGCGCCTCCGCAGCCTCCTCGTCTCTGAAGGTCTCCCTGCCCTTGCTCTCTTCCCGATAGATGTGCGCGAGTATCAGCGCGAAGCCAAAAAGGAGGATCGCCCCATCGAAGCGCGTCAGCGTTCCATCGAGCATGAAGACGAGCAGGAAAACCGGCGAGGCAAGCAGGATGCCCAGGTAATCGCGGTCGATTTCCGTCTCGAAGGGGGTCAGGAGTCCGGCGAGGGACACGGCCACCCCGACGAGGAACAGCCCGGATCCGAGGGCGGACCCGATCCCGATCCCCGGGAGTCCTTCGAGCATCGCGGCGACGCCGAACGCCCAGTTCTCGAAGTCCATCCCCGCGAACAGAACGGCGAGGACGAACGTGGAGAGGCCCGTCACGACGGCCGCCTTGGCGATGTTCTCGACGAGTTCCTCGACGCTTCCCACGATAAGAACGACTCCGACAGCGAACATCCCCCCGGCAGCGATCAGCGGTGGGATTGCCATGTTTGTCGGTACTGATCGAACGGATAAAAATGTGGATTCCGAAACTTCGCACTCCCGCCGGGAGCGCTGGTGACGAAACGGCTTCAACCCTGTCGACTTCGGTACCCTCGGCGGCGCTGATCGGAAATCCGGGAGTTCTGGGCGGAATCTCGGTCCCACGGATGTCCGCGAACCCTCGGTGACACCCTCGCACCGCGGGGAATGGCTTATTTCGGCGCCAGCCGATGAAGGCACACGGAGGACTCGAACGGGGAACCCGAGTCCACCACAGCCGGTCGGCCCACCCCCTCAGCATGCGCCCGAACATCCGACTCCGCGACGTCCTCTCCCCTGACCCCGACACGCTGGCCCCGCGGGTGGCGGTCCTTCTGACCCTCGCGGTCGCGATTCTCTCCATCGTCACGGGCGTCGCGAACATCAGTGCCCAGAGCGTGGTCGGGCCGCTGGCCGAGTTTATCCCGCCGGCGATCCAGCGAACGGCCGGATTCACCGGTGTGCTCACCGGCTTCCTGATGATCTCCAGTGCGCTCGGTCTCCGGCGGGGGCTCCGGGTGGCATGGCACTCGACACTCGTGCTTCTGCCGCTCACGGCACTCCAGGGCCTGCTCCAGTCGAGTCCGCTCTCGGCGCCGCTCGTGATCCTCTCGGTGCTCGCCCTCCCGAGTGTCCTCCTGAATCGGTCGCGATTCACCCGGGAACTCTCCTTGACGACCTCCCAGCTGGCCGCGCTGACCGTGGTCATCGGCGTACAGGTTTACGGAACCGTCGGAACCTACGCCCTCAGAGACGAGTTCGTGGCCGTGGAGACCCTCGTCGATGCCTTTTATTACACGCTCGTCACGGCCTCGACGGTCGGGTACGGCGATGCGATTCCGACCACACAGGGTGCCCGGCTCTTCGGAATGACCGTCGTCGTCTTCGGCACGGCGAGTTTCGCGCTCGCGCTCGGTACACTCTTGGGCCCGCTCCTCGAAGCACGGTTTGCACGGGCACTGGGACGCATGAGTGACCGAAACTACGACCTCCTCCAGGACCACGTCATCGTCCTCGGATGGGGCGAACTCACCGAGGCGATCATCGAGGAAATCGAGCCGGGGGCCACGTTCGTCCTGGTCACCGATGACCAGGACCACGTCGCTCGACTCGTCGACCGGGACGTCGATGTCCTGTCCGGGAATCCGAGCGACGAGGAGCCCCTTCACCGGGCGGGGATCGAACACGCCAGAACGGTCCTGGTGGCGACTGACGACGACGGGGACGACGCGCTCGCCGTCCTCACCGCCCGCGAGTTGAACCCCGAGGTTCGGATCGTGGCCGCGGCGACGAATCGGGAGAACGTCCGCAAGCTCGAGCGGGCCGGGGCAGACTCGGTGATCAGTCCGACCGCACTCGGGGCCCGAATGCTCGTCGAGGCGAGCTTCGGCGGGGAGCAGAATTGAGGGCGATCCGGGCACTGGAATCCGGGATGACCCCAGCTATTTAGCCCACGGCCGGCTTTGCTGAGGCATGGTGACGGTTCAACTCTCCCAGATTCTCCTTGGGGTGTACCTCGGCCTGCTTGCCTCCCTGTTTCCCGCGTCATCGCCTTTGCGATCGGGTTCGTGTTCAAGTATTTCACGAACGTGACCGTGCCTGCGCTGGGGGTCGTCGTTCTGAGTGGGGCACTCGCCGGCGTCTCGGGTGGTCTCATGGGGTTTATGGATCCCCAGCTCGCGGACAGCTCGACGGGAATCATCGCCACCGCCGTCATCCTCATGGCGAGTCTGTGGGCCCACAGCCAGGGCGACAAACTGGCCGTCGAGACCCCCCGGGGGCTGACGCTCAAATCGCTGCGGGAGAGTCGCCTCTCCGTGGATCTCGTCGAGCGGATCGACTCGTTCGGTCAGGTTCACCTCCAGCCGATCGGGGAGGTACAGGACATCGAGGGCTACCCGCCCCTCCCCGAGGACCTCCGCGAACGGGTCCGGGCCGGCTCATGGCGGTTTCCCGCCGATCTTCCGCTCGCGGACCTCGAGTCCCGGCTCGAGGAGCGGCTCCTCGCCGACTTCGAGCTCGCGGAGGTGACGGTCTCGATCGACGAGCGGGGCCGGGACGAAATCGCGGCTGCTCCGACTGCGGCCGGCCTCTCCCGGCGGGTTCCATCGGGCAAGCGGGCCGTGACCGTGCAAACGGTGTTGCCGACCGGTGTCGCCAGGGGCGACGTCGTCTCCCTCGACCTCCCGGACGGGACGGTTTCGGGTCCGGTCGAGAGCGCCAGGACGGCAGCCGTGGGCGAACGGGAGTCCGAAGGGTCCGTGCCGTCAGCAACCGGAGACGAGTCGACAGAACCCACCGCCCCTCCTGTCTCGACGACCACTGGGGGTGAGGGGCAGGTGACGATCGTCCTCCCGCCCGAGGATGCAAAGCGGGTCCTTCGAACGGATTTCGCTCCGATGATCGTTCACTCCCGGGGGACGAAACGCGAATACGAGGCGATCGGCCTGCTCAGGAACGACGGCAATCGATTCAGGCGGTTCACGCTCGAGACGGGGAGCGAACTGGTGGGAAAGACGATTGGTGGGGCCCACGTTCGGGACCGGTACGGTGTCGCGATCCTGACGGTCCGGCGGGGAACAGAACGAATCATCGCGCCTGGGGGTACCACGGAGCTTCAGGCAGGCGATTCGCTGATCGTGGTGGGGGGCCACAACCAGCTCAGGTCCTTCGCGGAGGTGACTCAATGACGGTGCTGGCAATTGCGATCGTTCCGCGACTCCTCTCGTCGCTCCTGTACGTCGCGGGTCTGGTGCTGCTCGCAAGCGGAACGACGGCAGCGGCGTCGTTCCTGTATCGAGTGCGAGTCCGACACCAACTCCCCGAGGGGGCGAGCCTGATTCTCGGTCTCGGCGTGGTCGCGCTCACCCTCAACACGCGCTCGCTCTTGGTGGGATTCGTTCAGGAAGGGGCCCTCGCCCCCACGATCGGCGAGGCGACCATCAACGTGATCGTCTTTCTGGGGGCCGCTGTGGCTTCGTACGGCGGACGGTCAATCGGGGACCGATTCGCGCAGTCAGACCGACTCACCTGGGGGACTCTCGCGGGCGATTTCAGCCCCATCGTCCGGGCTGCCGGTCGCCACATCGCCGTGACGTTGCCCGAGGAGATCGACGACATCGAGGGATATGAGCCGGTCGATCCGGAGACGAAGGCGGCCCTCGCGGAGCGAACGCTCGACTTCCCGCGTGGGTTGACCGTCGCCGAACTCGAGGCCCAGCTTCTCGCCAGGCTCAAGGAGAAGTACGACGTCGGCTACGTCGACGTGGAACTGACCGAGGACGGGAGGGTCACGTATCTCGGCGTCGCGACGCGCCCGGCGGGTATCGGGCCGACGTTGCCACCCAACGCAGCGGCCGTCGCGATTCGTGCCGATCCACCGTTCAGTGCGACGGCAGGGGATGTCATCCAGCTCTGGGAGATCGGTGAGACCGGGCCGAGCCAGCTCGGCACCGCCGAACTCAGAGCGAGAGTCGGCCAGGTCGCCACCGTCATCACCGACCGCGACGTGGCACGAGCGATCGACCCGGAAACCTCCTATCGGCTCCTGACTCTGGCCGCGGATTCGCATCCGGACCGGGAGTTCGCCGCCATGCTTCGCCGGGCCGAGGAGACCATGCGGGCCCTTACCGTTGGGTCGGACAGCCCGCTCGTCGGCATCTCCGTCGCGGCGCTGGCCGTCACGGTTCTCGGGATCCGCAAACCGGGCGCGGAGATCGAGACGGTTCCGAACCGGTCCCGGACGATCGGGGCCGGCGACGAACTCTTCGTGATCGGTCGACCCGAGACGTTTCGGAAGCTGGAGGCGTTCGGCGACGTCGAAACTGTCGGCGATTCGGGATCGAAGGCGGCCGAGAACGTGACCCGGCGGTGGAAGCGGCCGACGAATTGAGTCGCTCTCGAAAGCGATCGGGTCATCCAAGCGTGAACTGCTGGCCGGCGAGCACCGTCAGACCGGCGAGAAGTACCCCGAGGACCAGCAGGAGGGTGTTTCCGATGGGGCTGCCGGCCCTGGTCACCCCCAGGGAGCAGGAATCAGTCCCGAACGGCGCGAACGGGCGAATTCCCATGGGCGTCAACGCGTCGGCGAAAAGGTGAGAACCGACCGTCAGGGTCCCGACGACGAACCCGAACGCGGCGAGCCCAACCCGACGGACGGAGCCGAACTCGAACCCCCCGATCCACCCGACAGCACCGAGGCCGAGACCCACGATGAGCGCGAACCAGATTGTGTGGGTGAAGCCACGATGGGAGACGAACGGGAGCCGCTGATCCACGTCGGGGAGCATCGCACCCCCGAGCACGATTGCGCCCCCGAGGGCGGCCAGCCCCTCCAACCCGGCCGAAAGGAGGAGAAAGGCGACTGGCGCGTAGACCAGGAGCGCCGCGCCATAATGTCCGGTTCGGTACATTATTTTTCGACACCGTTATCGCTCGGATCCCAGCCGATCGAGTCGGTTTCCATATCTGTTGGTTTTCGCACCGACGGAAAAGGAATGTGTTCGATCCGCCGAGGACTCCGGGGTCTCTTGCGAGATGGTGGGCTTTGGCGGATCGAGGGTCGACAGGGGTGGGTGACTGCGACGTTCAGTTCACCAGCTCGGCGACCAGTTCCGCCACTCGCTCCTGTTCCTCGCGGTTGACCGTGTGGGCCATCCCCTCGTAGAGACGCATATCCACGTCGGCGGAAAGCGTCTCGAAGACCGCGGCGGTCTCTCGGACCCGCTCCGCCGGGATGTGGGGATCCACGTCGCTACACCCGATGAAGACGGGAGTTCCGGCAAGGTCTCCCTCGTAGTCCGCCGGGTCGACCGTCTCGCCCAGCAGGCCACCACTGAGGGCGGCGAGACCGCCGTAGCGGGTGGAATTTCGCGCCAGAAACTCGCTCGCGAGACAGGCGCCCTGGGAGAACCCGGCGAGCATGATCCGTTCGTTCGGGATGCCTGCATTTCGTGCCTTCTCGATGGCGTCTTCGATCGCCTGGAGACCGGAGGTCCGCCCCGGCTCGTTCGACTCGACCGGGGCGAGAAAGGAGTTCGGATACCACTCGCTGCCGGCGGCCTGTGGGGCCAGGAGGGCGACCCCCTCGTCGTGGACCTGCCGGCCCAACTGCGTGATGCTCCGGGCGCTCGCTCCGCGACCGTGAACCAGCACGAGGGCCGCCTCCGCCGACTCGAGGGAGGTGCCCGCCTCGATCAGGGGCTGGTCCTGATGCGGCCCCGCGTTCGCGTCGCTCATCGCGACCCCGCCGGCAGCGAGAGGTCCGGCAGCCCCGCCTCGATCTCCGCCCGGCGATCTTCGAGCCAGTCGGGCAGCACGAGCTCGCTTCCGAGCGCCTCGAGGTCCTCGTCGACCGAATAGCCCGGCGTTTCGGTGGCGAACTCGAAGAGGATCCCGGCCGGGGTCCTCGCGTACACCGACTCGAACCACTTCCGGTCGATGATCTCGGTCGGGCTCAATCCCCACTCGATCAGCATCTCTCGCCATGCCGACTGCTCGGCCGCGGCCACCCGGAAGGCGACGTGGTGGACCGTCCCGGCACCTGGCCGGCCGCGCTCGGCCTCGGGATCGAGCCGGAGGTCGAGGACGGATCCGATGGCCCCACGGGACTCGTATCGGGTTCGGGCCCCGGACGCTCCGGTCTTCTCGAAGCCCATCGCCTCGAGGAGTTCCCTCATTCCCCGGTCGGCCCCGACGGTGAGAGTCACGCCGTGGAACCCACGGATTGCGTGTTCCGCCGGGAGGGGTCCCTCGGGTGGCGCTCCGTCAGGCGCGTCGGTTGCCACGAGTTCGAGCGGGAGTCCGTCGGGATCGCGGAACGGGATGACCGTCTCGCCGAAGCGCTCGATGGGCTCGTCACGGCCGATGCCCGCTGCCGCGAGCCGGTCTGTCCAGTACTCGAGACCCGCAGCCGGGATCGCGAACTGTACCGTCGTCGCCTGCCCGGCCCCGACCCGGCCCGAATTGGCTCCGGGATACGGGAAAAACGTCATGCTCGTTCCGGGGCTTCCCTCCCGGTCGCCATAGAAGAGGTGATAGACCGAGACGTCGTCCTGATTGACGCTCTTTTTCACGAGTCGGAGACCCAGCGTCTGGGTGTAAAATTCCAGGTTCCGAGCCGGGTCGGCCCCGATGGCCGTCACGTGGTGGATTCCAGGTGTGGCGAGAGTCATACAGACGATAGGTCAGGGCGGCGAATAACCCTGTGGGCTGGGGAAGGCTGTGGCGGCTCACCCGAACTTCCCGGAGATGTAGTCCTCGACCCGCTCGTTGTGCGGGTTCTGGAAGATGCGTTCGGTCTCGCCGTACTCGACGAGGTGTCCCCCGGTGAGGAAGACCGCCGTCTTATCCGAGATTCGGGCGGCCTGCTGCATGTTGTGCGTGACGATGACGACGGTGTAGTCCTCCGCGAGCTCCTCGATGAGGTCCTCGATCTTGGACGTCGCGACGGGGTCGAGGGCACTCGCGGGTTCGTCCATCAGGACGACTTCGGGGTCGACCGCGATGGCGCGGGCGATGCAGAGTCGCTGCTGCTGGCCGCCCGAGAGATCGGTCCCACGCTCGTCGAGCCGGTCTTTGACCTCGTCCCAGAGGGCGGCCTGCTTGAGCGCTCGCTCGACCCGTTCGTCGAGGTTCTCGGTGTCGTTCTGGATGCGCGGCCCGTAGGCGACGTTGTCGTAGATGCTCTTGGGGAAGGGATTGGGGGCCTGGAAGACCATGCCGACCCGTCGCCTGAGCGCGACCGCGTCGACGTCCTCGTCGTAGACGTTCTTGCCCTTGAATCGGAGTTCCCCCGTGACCCGAGCGATGTCGATGAGGTCGTTCATCCGGTTGATCGAGCGGAGGAACGTCGACTTCCCACAGCCCGACGGACCGATGATGGCCGTGACCTTCTTTTCGGGAATGGACATGGAGACGTCGTTGAGCGCTCGCTCCTCGCCGTAGTAGACGTCGAGGTCCTCCGCCTCGATGATCGTGTCCGTCTCGGGAACCTGCTCGACGTCACGGTCGGCGCCCGCCGATTCGCCGAGTCCGGTCTCGTCCCACTTCCCGCTCATCGCTTCCTCGCCTCGTGTTTAGGCCTGGGTTTCATATCTGTTGCGGAGGTAGATCGCGAGCACGTTCATCGAAAGCATTACCACCAGCAGCGTGACGACCCCGGCCGGCGCGACGAGTTCCCGGAACGCCGACTTGATGCTGAACGACCAGTAGAAGACCTGTAGGGGCATCGCGGAGACCTGGCTCGTGAAGCCGGTCGGCGGACTGAAGACCGTCGTCGCCGCCCCGATCATCAGGAGGGGCGCCGTCTCCCCGATCGCCCGGCTGAGGGCCAGGATCGTCCCCGTGAGGATGCCCGGAACTGCCCGGGGCAGCACGACCTCCCGGATGGTCTGCCAGCGGGTCGCGCCCATCCCGTAGGAGGCCTGCCGGACCTCCTCGGGAACCGATCGAATGGCCTCCTGGGCGGAGATGATCACGATCGGGAGGATCAGAAGCGAGAGCGTGAGCCCCGCCACGAGCACGATCCCCAGTCCCATCCCGAGGAGGTTGACGAAGAGGCCCAGCCCGAGGAGGCCGTACACCACCGATGGCACCCCGGCGAGGTTCGCGATGTTCACCCGAATCACCCGGGTGATCGTGCCCCCGAGCCCGGTCTGGGGGGCGTATTCCTCGAGGTAGATCGCGGCCCCGACACCCACGACGAAGGAGACGATCGCGACGATCGCGATGATGAACACCGACCCGACGATCGCGGGGAACAGCCCCGATTCGGCCGGGATCGTCGAGGGCGCACTCGTCAGGAACTGCCAGTCGAGATACGGTTCCGGCCCGTGCCTGCCGATGGCGTTCCCCAGGCCGATCCCGGCCACGATCGCCACGAGGGCCACGACCGGCGCGAGCAGCCCCGGCCAGTTCCGCCGATCCCGTGCCAGGACCGACCCGCCGTACCATACCACCGGCAGCCCGAGGGCCGCATAGAGGATCAGGGCGGTGTCGGGCGTGACGCCGATGACGGCGGGGCCGACGAAACTGGCGAGGATCCCACCGGCGACGGTCGCCCCGAGGATCGTGGTCTGTCGTCGTCGCTCGCCCGGCACCTGCCTGTACGCGATGAGGGCTCCGGCCGGAACCACGAGCACCCAGAGGAGCATGATCCACTTCGTCGGTCTGACGGGGACGATCGGCTCGAGAAAGAACCCGAGCCCGAGCCCCAGCAGTCCAACGACACCCGCCACGAGCGGGGCCCGCGAGTCGTCTCGACTGGCGTAGTGGGCGTAGACCGCCACCGCCGGGATCACGCTCACGGTGTAGTACACGAAGAGGAGGAAGGGTGAAAAGACGAGAAAGAGGACGAACAGCCCCCCGCTCAGTATGAGTCCGGCCGGGGGGATGACCGTCGCCCGGATCGCGATCCACCGCAGGTCAGGTCGGCGACGGGAGAGCAGTCCCGCGTAGGTGAGAATCGGGATCCCGAACCCGAGTATCGCTCCCAGATACCAGCCGAGACTCGCCGCTTGCAGCCCGAACGCGTCGACCACGACCATGAAGAGCAGCCACGCGAGCACGACGATCCCGAACCAGGAGGCCCCCCTCGCGAGCCCGGCGAAGATTTTCCCCCGAGTCCGATTGACCCCGGAGAAGCCTGTTTCGGAGGAATTGCCCGCCATTTCAGTATTCCTCCCGGTAGCGCTCGGAGATCACGTTGCTCACGATGTTCATCAGGAGGGTGATCGCAAAGAGCGTGAGGCCGATCGCAAAGAGGCTCTTGTACGCGAGTGTCCCACCCGAGATGTCGCTGTTTGCGATCTGAACCATCGCTGCCGTCATCGTCTGCCCAGAGCCGAGGAGCACCTCGCCCGGGTGGACGAAGGGAATCCCGACTCCCAACAACTCCACGTGCCTGACGTTGGGAAGCGCCGGATCCATTCCCATCGCCACCGTGACGATCATGGTCTCGCCGATCGCCCGGGAGATGGCGAGAATGTAGGAGGAGATGATTCCCGAGGTGGCCGCGGGGACGATGATGTCCGTCGTGACCTCGTACTTCGTCGCTCCCATTCCGTATCCGGCCTCCCGCAGCGTATCGGGGACCGCCGACATCGCGTCCTCTGAGATCGAGGAGACCATGGGGACGGTCATGATTCCGACCATGAGCGACGCCGAAAGCACGTTGAAGGTCGAAACCCCGTCGAAGAACAGCTCCAAGGCGGGCGTGACGTACACCAGCGCGAAAAAGCCGTAGATCACCGTCGGGACCCCGGCCAGGATCTCAAGAAGCGGCTTCAGGATGGATCGCGTCCGCGACGTGGCGTACTCGCTGAGGTAGATCGCCGTGAGGGTTCCGATCGGAATGGCGATGAACGCGGCGATGGCGGTGACCACAAGCGTTCCGAAGACCAGCGGGAGAACGCCGAAGGAAACCGGTCTGAGATTGGGGCTCCAGTGCGTGCCGGTCAGGAAGGCGACCGGCGAGTACGACACGAAGAAGTCCACGGCGTCGGCCAAAAGCGTCAGGATGATCGCGATCGTCGTGAGCACCGTCGCCGCCGCGAACGCGAAGAACACGGCCCTGTAGAACCCCTCCCTGATCGACTGGAAGCCCCGATCTCTTGCGAGGTCCGGGTCCTCCGAGTACTCGGTCATTGGCGTGGATTATTGGGGGGAAAAGAAAATCCTAGTGATTCCGTTCAGCCGGCGTTTTGAATCGCCGTCTCGAGTTTCTCGAGCTGATTCTGGACGGTGGTCTCGCTGTTGGGGACGTATCCGACCCGATCCGCGACGAGTTGCTGGTTCCCGCTCTGTTCGACGTAGAAGCGGGCGAACTCGGCCACGTGTCGCTTGGCGAGGGCGTCTTTCGCGGCGTAGGTGAAAAGCGGCCGGGAGAGCGGCTCGTACTCCCCGCTCTTTGCCGTTTCGATGGAGGGCTTCACACAGCCCGATCCGCTGTCGATGGCGAGGGCCTTCACGCTACCCGGATTGTTGTAGTAATAGGCGAAGCCGAAGTATCCGATGCCGTACTTGCTGCCCTGGACCCCCTGGACGATCAGGTTGTCGTGTTCGGTCGGCTGGTAATCGCTCGTGTGGTTTTGCTCCTCGCTGAGGACGACTTCCCGGAAGTAATCGAAGGTGCCAGAGGTCGACGCCGGCCCGAAGCGCTTGATCTCCTTTTCGGGCCACTCGCTGTTGATTCCTGCCCACGTGTTCGGACCCTCCTCGCTCCACAACTGGGCCAGCTCGTCGAGGGTCACACAGTCGATCCACTCGGCGTCGTTGTTCACGACCACCGTCAGGGCGTCAGTCGCCACCTTGAGTTCGAGCGGTTCGACGCCGTTTTCGCTGCACTGTTGCAGTTCGGTCTGCGTGATCTGTCGACTCGCGTTGTTGAACTCCGAATTGCCCGGACAGAAGTTGTTCTTGAATCCTCCGCCCGTCCCGGTGGATTTGACGGCGACGTTGACCTGTGGATGCTTTTTGCCGAACTTCTCGGCGACGGCCTCCGCGAGCGGAAATACCGTCGAGGAACCCGAAACCGAGATATCCCCGGAGAGGCCGGTATCGGTTCCCCCATCGTTCGTGCTGGTACAGCCAGCAAGGATCGCGGCTCCGGTCGCCCCGGTTCCGGCGAGCAGTTGGCGTCTGGTCAGCCCGGATCGGCCGTCATCTCGTGCCATCACCCGAACGGAGACGGTGGGCAACTAAAGAGTCTGCTATGTGGTCTATATAGAGACGTATAGGCATGGGCAACCCGGATCAGGGGGCCGGATTCCGTACACCGGGCGGCCTGGCCGAAAACGTCGCGACGACCGATCCATCCCACCCCCGCTCCACTCTCACTCCCACCCACACCTCCCTTTCAATTGACGACATCACTCCCGTCCACGGACCTCGACGGGACCGATTCACGTGAACCTGCTCGCGAAAACCTGCCAAATCCGATTGAATTCGACCCAAGCGTCGTGTTCTATAAATCGGTGTCTCCCTTTGATCCGATCATGCACCGTCGCTCATTCCTCGCGGCACTCGGCGCGGGGGCGCTTGGTTCCCTGGCCGGGTGTCAAACCGCTGTCGGGGCCGTCGCGCTGCCGGACGTACCGGAGTCGCGCCTGAAGGAGGGAGGGTGGGAACTCCGCAACAGGACGAAAAACGAGACGGTCTTCAAGAAGGAGTATAGCTTCATCACCGTCGAGGCGGTCGCCTCCTCCGTGCTCTATGCGGACGCCGCCCTTCGGAAGGAGGTCCGACAGGACACGCTCGGCGCCATCGACACGGATCTGGCCCTCTTCTCTGCCACCCGCATCGACATGGCCCCGTCAGTGGACGAACTCGGCCCGGTTCAGGCCGAGGTCGAGGACCGCATCCAGCAGCAGGCCATCGCGGAACTGAAAGGCCGGATGCAGGCGGCCGGAATCGCCGATATCGAGCGGACCGAGACCGCCTCACTCGACGTGGCCAGCGGTGTGTCGGCCGAACTGACCGAACTCTCGGGGGTCTATCGGGTCCCCGACATCGAGTTCCCGGTCCGGGAGGACACCACGATCACGATTCAGGGCACTGACCTCTCGATCGAGGCGCTATTGGCCGTCTGGGCGGCAAACGGGAACTACCTCGTGACCGGTGGCGCCTATCCGGCCGAGAACTTCGCTCGTGTGACCGAGACCGACCTGAGTGAGGCGATCTCGGTCACGATCGACGTGGACCTGGGGTTGACCCCCGCGGCCTACCGCGAGGAACTCCTCGGGCTGATGAGAAACGTCTCCTGATCGACCTTTCGAGTCAGGCGGGGCCACCGACCCAATTCGAGCCACTCGACCGACCCTATTCGAGCCACTCGGCGAGTTTCGTCAGCGCCCTCGCACGATGTGAGATCTCGTTTTTCTCGCCCATCGCGAGTTCGGCGAAGGTCCGGCCCTCGTACTCGAAGATCGGGTCGTAGCCGAATCCCCCCTCGCCCCGCGGAGCGACGAGGGAGCCGTCGACGCGCCCCTCGAAGGTCTTCACCCGCTCGTCATCGGCATACCCGATTGCACAGCGGAACGAGGCGCTCTTCTCCGCCAGGTCGCTTGCGAGATTCCACACCCGCTCGATGCCGAGCGTGTCGTCGACGTACGCCGCGTAAGGGCCCGGAAAGCCGTCGAGGGCGTGGATATAGAAGCCGGTGTCGTCGACGACGACGGGGTCTGTCCCCTCGAGTGCCTCGTAGGCCTCCTGGGCACCTCGGGCGGCGATTTCAGCGACGTCGTCGGCCTGGACCTCGTCGTAGTCGTAGTCGACCTGTGTCACCGCGGTGTCGCCCAGGTGTGCTTCCGCCTCCGCGGCCTTCTCGGCGTTCGTCGTCACGAACCGGAGCATACCTGCCTCTCGCCGACCGCCGAAAAAGGGGTTCCGCTTTCGACCGCTACTCCTCGATGACCACGTCGACCGGTTCGTCCTCCTCCGTCTCCCCCTCGCTCGTCTGCTCCTGGTAGACGAGCAGGCCGGCGAGTCCGAGAACGAGCCAGGACCGCCAGTTCGCGAGGTTGAGCGAGTAGCCGATCCCGAAGGGCGTCTCGACGATCATCCCCTTGCCCGGCTGCCAGTACGAGGAGAGCAGTCGCTTGAAACTCGGCCGCTCGAAGTTGTAGGGGATCCCGAAGATCGTCCCCGATGCGTCTTGGCTCATGATTCGCTGTAGGACTGCAGGAGCCTAAACCGTTGTGGGCGGGGCGGGGGAAAGCACCGTCACCCCGACCGCTAACCGCCCCTCCACCTGCCGAACGACCACCCCCACGTTTATCTGGGAGGGCCGGACCAACCCGACCCATGTAACCAGTCACCGGGCCGGCACCCGGACTGTACTGCAGTCACCACTGTGGGCCCCGCAGTGAGTGGGAGATTTCGGCCCGGACGTGCTCCCCTGTTCGCCCCCGGGGGCAAGCATCGACCGTTTCCCTACCAGCTACTGATAGCGACCCCGTCCCTCGATCACCCGCAGCCGATCGATGACGGTCGGCTCGCCCACCTCGGCGTAGCGTTCCTCAGCCGCCGCGGCCAGCTCGTCGGGATTCGGCGCGGTGCCATTCAGGGACTGCTCGAAGACGTGGAGGTCCATCGCATGGTCCTCGACGTCGTCGGTCGAGTAGCCGAGGCCGAAGTCGATCAACACCGTCTCCGGCCCCGGCCCGTCATCGCACACCCGGACGTTCCGGACGGTCGGATCGCCGTGGACGAACCCGGCGCCGTGGATGGTTGCCAGATGCTCCCCGACCTCGCCCACACGAGAGGCCGTCAAGGCGTCCCGGAGGTCTCGCTTGCCCACGCGCTCGAATTCGATCGTCGTCTCCCGCAGGTCGACGTCCCGGATGATGGGGGTCGGGACGCCCAGCGTGCGAGCGTCCCGGGTCAGTCGTGCCTCCTGAACGGTTCGCTCCCGCCGCAGCCGGCCGTCGAGTTCCGGATGCCGGTAGGATTTGGGCTGTCGAACCTTCCGGACGACACCGTCCTCGAATTCGACGACTGCTTCCGCGCCGGCGAACTCTGCAGCCCAGCCCCGCGGCTCCGGTACGGTGTCGTCGCGCCAGGTCACCACCACCTGATCCGGGCGGAAGTCCGAATCGATTCCCGAATTCTCGATTGGAATCGTCTCCCCGGCCTCGGCCATCGTGGCGCCGAGCACGGCGATCATTCCCGCATTGTCGCGGAGGAGTTCGGGCTCGGGGGCGAAGAACTCGGCCCCGCGCTGGTCGGTCATCTCCCGGAGCATCGCTTGGAGTCTGGCGTTTTGGCCGACGCCGCCGCCGAGCACGAGTTCGTCCCGGCCGGTGAGCGAGAGCGCCCGCTCCGTGACCTCGGTGAGCATCGCGAAGATGTTCTCCTGGAGGGCGAAGCTCACGTCCTCGACCGGAGTTCCCTCGTCGAGGAGATCCTTCGCGGCGCTCATGATCCCCGAGAAGGAGAAGTCCATCCCCTTCACGACGTAGGGCAGCTCGACGTACTCGCCGTCCCGGGCGGCCCGCTCGACCTTCGGCCCGCCCGGATGGGACCAGCCGACGTGGCGGGTGAACTTATCGAGGGCGTTCCCCACGCCGGTGTCCATGGTCTCGCCGAGCACCCGGTACCGGCCGTTTCGGAAGCCCAGCACGTGGGCGTTCGCGCCGGAGGCGTTCAGGCAGATCGGCGAGTCGAACCCCGAGCGCTGGCGCCCGATCTCGAGGTGGGCAATCATGTGGTTGACCCCGACGAGTTCCACCCCAAGCGTGCCCGCGAGCGTGCGGGCGGCCGTGCCGACGATCCGCAGGCACGGGCCCAGCCCCGGGCCGCAGGAGAACGCGACCGCGTCGATCGGCCCGGCCGCCGCATCGAGTGCGGTCTCCACCACGTCCGGAATCGCCACCCGCATGTGCTCGGCCGCCTCGCGCGGATGAATCCCGCCGCTGTCGGGCTGGTACGCGTCGGTCTCGATGAAGAGTTCGTCCGAACTCGACTCGTAGACGGCAGCGCTCGCGGCCCACGCCGTCCCCTCGATGGCGAGGACCCGCGTCACTTCCACTCGGTGTAGCCACAGCGCCCACAGTGCTGGCGGTCGCTGTGGTCGGCGAGGAAGGCGTCTTCACACCGCGGGCACCGATCCTTGCTGAGTTCGCCGTCCTCGTAGAAGTCGCCGCGGGCCATCACTCCGCCACCTCTTCCTCGGCCTCCTCGCCGATCTTGTTGCGGTCGAGCATGTACTCGGACTCGATCTCGGCGGCGTCGTCGGCCGATTCGTAGACCTTCGCGTAGCCGATGGTCTTGCGCATGCCGAACTTGGTGTCGAGCTTGTGGACGACGACCTGGTCTGCGTCCCGGTCGAGCGTGGCGGCGAGACTGTCCCGCACGGAGAGTCTGGATGGCGATGCGTCCTCGTGAACGACCTCGAAGGTCACGTCAGTCCGGTGGAGAAGGGAGTTTTCCTCCTCGTCGAGTATCTCGATGTCCATGGTCAGTTACCCATAGATCAGCCCGAAATCTGTAAAAGGATTTCGAAGGGCGGGCCGGGCTCTACGCGAGGGACTCCCAGAACTCCGAATCGCGCTCCATTCGGGACAGCAACGACCGGACCGTTGCCCGCAGATCGTCGTTTACCCTGGTTGCGACCATCCCCTCGCCCGGTTGGCCGTACACGACTGTCGCGCCCGTGGGGGCCAACAGGATCGTCGGCAGGACCGCCAGATCCTCCTCGCCGGCCACGACGATCCGAGCGGGTTCGGATTCCTCGAAGCCGGACTCGATCGCCTCGACCAGCTCGGCCGTGATGGTCCCGGCAGGGTTTTCGACCGCGTGCTCGGTCGCCGCGGCGGGCCGATCCGAAAGCACGTCCTCCCCAACCGGTCCGCGCTCGGTCCGGCCGTCGACGACCGAGAGGGTTGGGGTGACCCCCGCGCGGCCGATATGGGCGAGCACGACGTCGCCAACCGTGACGATCGGCTCCCCACGTTCCGAGAGGACCTGCTCTGCGGATTCGTATATCTCTCCCAGCGGGTCCGTGAACGCCTCGCGTTCCGCGGCCGGGAGCCGGGCCACGACGGTCGGCACGGTTAGCGGACCTTCAGCGCGTACTCCCCGCCTTCGGTGACCTCCATCTTCTCGGCGATCTCACTCTTATCGGGGTGGGTGATGACCACGTAGCCCGCCCAGTCCTCGGTGAGGCTCGAGGAACCACAGTACGGGCAGGCGTTCTGGTCGGCCTCGACGATGTGGTGGCACTCCCGGCACGACAGGCGCTTTGTGGCCATCTACTCGCCCTCCGCCGTCGCCGTCTCTTCCTGTCGGGCCTCGCGAAGCCAGCCGTGCTTGCCCAACCCGGGTTGTTTCGCGGTGAGTCCGATCTTGGACTCGCGGGGGTTGCGCTCGTCGATCGATTTGGTGACGATGCGGCCCCGGACGGCGTCGCCGACGCCCAGGCTGTTGTTCGACTCCCGGGAGGCGAGCATCTGGTTCTCCTCGTCGAAGGCCAGGTACTCATCCGATATCTGGGAGACGTGGAGCAGGCCGTCGACGGGACCGATCCCGACGAAGGCGCCGAAGGAGACGACCTCGACGATCTCGCCGTCGACGACCTCCTGCATCTCCGGATCGAACGTCAGGGCGTCGAACTCCGTCTCGTAGTAGACGCCGGGCCTGTTCGGGATGACCGCGCCCTCGCCGACGTCGTGAACCTCCGTGACCGTGACGATGGAGCCGACGTCCTCGTCCATCCGCCCCTCCAGTTTGTCCTGCAGGAGCCGCTTGATGAGATCCGGGGTGACGTCGTCGAGCGCCTCGGGGGGCACTTCGACCGTATCTGTGAGTCTAACTCGCTTGTACATCTATGGTTGAGTACGGGTTAATTGATTCCGCCCCCTTAAATGGATTACCTGAACGCCCGCCTCGAGGAGGCGCTCGCGGAGGGGGGCGTCGTTCGTGACGACGGCGTCGACCTGTCCGTCCGAGCCGAGGGCAACCAACGCGTCGTCGGCGTACGATTCTTCTGTATCGACCGGTTCACAGCGCCCGGCGAGGTCGAGCCCGACCCGTGCCGCCCGACCGGCCTGCCCGTCCGAATCCGCGAGCGACTCGAGTTCCCGTCGGACCGTGCCCGGGACGACCGGCGTGTACTCTCCGAGGAGCCGATCCAGTTCCTCAAAGACCCGCAGATCGGCCTCGACCGGCATCATCAGAGCGTTCGCGTCCATGGCGACTTTCATCCCCGCAGCGTGCCGATGCCGATCAGTCGCCACCGGGTGCCGACCCGGCGGTTGATCGCGATCGTCGCCCCCTCTGGAGCACAGACCGGCCGCTTGAGGTTCACCTCTGCCTCCTCGTCGCGAGCGCTCGTGACCGCGCCGACGGTGGTGGCCGTCCCGATGGTCAGCATGAGCGGTTCGCCCGTGCTGATCGGCTCGACTGATCCCTCTTCCTCCGCGCCGACGAGCCGGTCGAGGAGGTCGATGTCCATCTCGAACTGCTCCCAGACCGGCGGGAGCGTACCCGGCTCGCCGGCGACCTGGCCCGCGAGTGCGTCCCCCTTGGTCAGACTCGGGTCGAGTCCGGTACCGACCCCGAGGAGGCCGCCGGGCGAGGCGGAGTCGACCAGTTCTTCCCCGGACTGGATCGACCGAACGGTGGAAGTGACGGGTTCCCAGTGGGTCTGGCCGCCCTCCTCGATTTCCCGACCGGGTCGGATTTCGAGTTCCGTATCGGTCTCGAGGATGCCCTGGACCAGACTGCCGCCGATGACCCCGCCGCTGAGGTCGCTCCACTCGGTTCCGGGACGGTTGATGTCGAAACTGCGGGCGACGTACATCCTCGCGTCCGTGTCCGGATCGCGCTCGGGGGTGGGAATGGTCTCCTGGAGGGCCTCGATGATCAGGTCGATGTTGATCTCCTGCTCGGCGCTGATCGGGACGATCGGCGCGCCCTCGGCGACGGTCCCCTCCACGAACTCGGTGATCTGCTCGTAGTTCTCACGGGCGGTCTCGCCGTCCACGAGGTCGACCTTGTTCTGGGCGATGACGATGTTCTGGATGCCGATGCTGTCCAGGGCCATCAGGTGCTCCTCGGTCTGGGGCTGGGGAACCGACTCGGTCGCCGAGACGACGAGCACGGCCCCGTCCATGAGCGCTGCACCGGAGAGCATCGTCGCCATCAGGGTCTCGTGGCCGGGAGCGTCGACGAAGGAGACCGTGCGGAGGGCCTCGGTTTCGACGTCGTGTTCCGGGCAGGTTTCCTCGACCGTGTAGGCCTCCGGCGTGTCACACTCGGGACAGCGGCGCAGGGTCGTATCGGCGTAACCGAGCCTGATCGAGATGCCGCGCTTGAGCTCCTCCGAGTGCTGGTCGGTCCACTCGCCCGAGAGGGCCCGGACCAGGGTGGTCTTCCCGTGGTCCACGTGCCCGACGAGTCCGATGTTCACCTCCGGTTGTGGGTTGTCGGCTTCCATGGTCACGAAGTAATCTTGTCCGATTTTGGCGAGGAACGACTGATAAACCTGCTGTTCCGACCGTCCTGGCTCCCGGGCGTTCCGGTGAGATCTGCGGGCCAGCTCACCGCTTCACCGGCCCAAACTGGTAAGTCGGTCCGCCCGTTATGGCTGGTATGGAACAGAACGTCGGCGGCACTGACCAGACCATCCGCGTCGCGCTCGGGATGCTCCTGACGATCCTCGGGGCAGTTTCGATAGTCGGGCAGGGTCTCGGCCTGCCGATTGGCATCGTGGCGCTCGTCGTGGGACTCGTGTTGCTCGTGACGGGATACACCCAGCAGTGTCTCATATACCGGCCCCTGGGAATCAGCACGAAGCGGTAGCCCCGATCGGCGTCGAACCGACAGACCCGGCCCGAACGCTGGCGGGGAACGCCTTTTGGCCGTCTATGGGTTACAGTGAATCGTGCGCGAGTACGACTTCGAACTGCGGCTGGCCGCGCTTCTCGAGCGTGACGGCCTCCCGGGGCGCCTCGAGGCCGACGAGCCGGGGATTCTCGCCCGTCAGCTCGGGACCAGCGTGGTTGGCTCCGGGTCGCGAATCCTGGATCTGGTCGCCGTCGAGCCGGGACCCGCCTTCGACGAACGCGTCGCGCTCACCGAGGAGACGATCCCCCCACTCGCCCTCGAGAGTTCGGTTTCGGTGGGCAACTTCCGGCCCGTGAGGACGGCCATTGACGCACCACCGGCGGTCGCCCAGCGGGTGGCCGAGCGGGCGGCCGAGGTCGGCTTTTTCGAACTCGCACGGCGGGACGGCCGGCCGGTCGCCAGGCAGGTCGCCCGCTATCCCGACTGGTTTTCCACCCTGGTCGGCATCGAGAACAAGCCCGATCTGGGCAGGCCCGGCGACCTCGCCGCCCAGCTCCGCCGGGACGTGAGCCTCCGGGTCCTCGATCACGTCGTGCTCGCGACGGCCTCACACGTCACGGGGGCACACCGGCACCGGCTCCCGGATCCGGTGGGGATCTGGCGGGTCGATCCGGACGAACCACGCGTGGAGGTGATCCGGGAGCCGGAGCCCCTCTCCCCGGCCGAACCGAGTTTCGAAATTCGGGCCGAACAGCCCGGGCAGTTCGACGTGTCCTTCGTCCCCGGAGCGGCGAAGGCCCGACAGCGCCGCCGGATCGCCGAACGGGCCTACGGCAAGGGCTGGCGCCCCGCTGCTGTGCCCGGATGTTCGAACTTCAGCCTGGAGCGGGTCGCGGGAGCCGGTGGGTTGCCCGGCTGTTCGTGGGCCGGCCGACTGGTCGAGCCCGCCGCGGAGTGTGGACCGGACTGTCCGGGTTTCGAGGCGGGTCAGGCAGTAGACGTTGACCCCATCTCCGAACGTGCCCGGCGGACGCCCTGGGAGCCGGATCCCCCCGGACGGGCCCGCAAGCAGGCGTTTCTCGACCGGTTCAGGGAGCGGTGATCGAGTGCCGGCCCGGAATCTACAGCTCGATCTGTTCCCCGTCCACCCCGAGTTCCGGGTCGAAGGCCTCTTCGACCGGGTATCGGTGAGAAAGGTGAACCAGCCTGTAGTCCGCGGCGTCGAGTTCCTCGACCAGGGAACGAGCCCCCTCACGGGTCATGTGCTTGGTCCCGAAGGAGCGGGGCACGCCGTTTTCGTCCGGATGACGCCCGCCCAGTGGATGTTTCTCGCACATCGAGGCGGGCACGATCCCGTCCGCGAGCAGGAGATCGGCGTTCCGGAGGACCTCTCGGGAGGAATCGGGGATGGCGTAACTCGTATCGCCGGTGAGTGCGAGAGTGGCGTACTCCCCCTCGATTCGGAGGCCGTAGCTCGACAGGGGCGGGTGCTCGACCGGGACGAGCGTGACCGAAAAGCCCGCGGCCTCGAAGGGCTGGAATGGCGTCTGTGGGTGAACGGTCACCTGGTCGAGGTACGAGTATCGCCGGGAGACGGTTTCGGCGACGGACTCGCCCGTTTCGGGGTCTGTCTCGCTTGCGGCGTGGACGTCCAGTTCGGAAAGCAGGCGGTAGACGTTCCCGAGCCCGTCGAGGTGGTCGAAGTGGACGTGGGTGATGATGGCCGCATCGGGGAGTGGCACCTCGGTCCCGAGGAACTGCGAGCGGAAGTCAGGGCTCGCGTCGATCAGCAGGCTCTCGCCCGTTCGCTCGCTCCGGACGTGGACGGAGAACCGCGATCGCTCCTGGCCGGTCTCCCGGGCTCTCGTGCAGGTCGGACACTCACACCGCGGCACCGGGGTTCCGGCGGTGTCCCCGGTTCCCAGGAGCGTGACGCGCATCTATGGCATCGGCGCGTGGTCGTGATCGTGGTCGTGCTCGCCCTCGACGTCGAGGGCCTCCTCGATGGTCTCGAGGTTCCGCATGTGGTCCCGCTCCTCGAATTCCTCGACGGCGTCGAGCAGGTCCTGCTGGGTGAGGGTGGTGCGATCGGAGACGAGCGCGGAGAGCACGGCTTCGCGGAGCACCAGTCGCAGGTCGCTGCCGGTGAGCCCCTCCGTCTCGGCGGCGATCTCCGCGGCGTCGAAGCCCTCGATCTCGATGTCCGCCGTGACGAGGTCGAGGATCCCCCGCCGCATCGACTCGTCCGGCCGGGGGAAGTGAAGGATCTCGTCGAAGCGCCGCCACGCCGCGGCGTCGAGTTCGTCCGGGTGATTCGTGGCCCCGATGAGCAGGACGTCGTCCCGGATCAGGCTCACCTCGTCGATCGACTTGAGCAGGGTGTTCACGGCCCGCTTGATGGCGGCGTGTTCGTCGCTCGTGCGGGTCTTCGCCACGAAGTCGAACTCGTCGATGAAGAGGATACAGGGCGAGAGCCGCTTTGCCACCTCGAAGACCTTCTCGACGTTCTTCGCCGTCTCCCCGAGGTACTGGCTCGTGATCATCGAGAGCTTGACCTCGACGAAGGGAAGATCCAGCTGGTGGGCCAACCCCCGCGCGACGGAGGTCTTGCCGGTCCCCGGCGGGCCGACGAAGAGGAGTTTGCCGATCTCGCGGAGGCCGATCTCGGCGAGGTAATCCCGGTGCTCGATGGCCTTTGCGACCTTCCTGACCTCCGTCGACTGGTCCTTCGTGAGCACGAGATCGTCGAGAGTGATCTCGATCTCGGCCGGGGCCCGCACCTCCACGAGGTCGAGCATCTCCTCGTCGTCCTCGTCGAAGTACGAGTCGAGCTGGGACTGGATGTACTGCGGGTCCGCGTGGACGGGTCGGTTCGCCTCGCGGGCGGCCTCGTAATCGAGGTCCCAGCCCTCGCGGTCCCGGTATTCGTAGGCCAGGGCGGGATTTGCCTGGAGGCGCTCGGGCTCGGCCCGCTCGAGGAACCACTCCTCGAGCATGTCCTCGTCGGTCACCGAGATCGTTCCGGAGAAGCTATCGCGGTCGGTGAACATCAGCCCCGAGATCTCGGCCCACGGGTCCTCGATGTCCGTGGCTGCCGCGATGTCGTCCTCGTCGGGTTTCGGGGGACGGCCCACCCCGTCACCGGACCAGAGAGCGGTCCGGATGGCGGGGGGCAGGTCGTTCTCGTCGAGTTCCGGGTTTCGATCGTAACAGATCCCGGTGAGCAGCACCTCGACGACGTCCAGTTGCCGGTGTTCCATCTTACAGAACTACCCGGCCCCGATTGAAAAGACCGTCGACCGCGGATTCGCCGTTTCCGTGCTCCCGTCGGTGCTACTCGCGGATGAAGAAGACGATCGGTCGGCTGTGGAGGTACCCCTGATGGGTGACCTCCCGATACCCTTCGAGTCGGGAGCGGACCTCCGAGGCGCTCTCCTCGAGGACAATGACGACCGGCGGGTCGTACCGCTCGATCACCGACGGGTCTTTCGTACTTCCGACCCGGGCATCGTACTGTTCGAGATACCAGGGAAGCGGCAATCGGTCGAACCAGCCGGCATATCCCCCGTCGTCGATGTCGAGGGTTGCCGGTTCCCCGAGTTCGTCCGCCGTGTAGAATTCCTCCCCGTAGAACATGACGTCGATGCCCTCGTGTTCGGCGGCGATCTCCTCGATCGCTTCGAGCGTGGGCTTCATGTCGCCGGCCGGCTGGGCGTACTGGACGACCGGGTTTCGATCGTCGGCCGGGTAGACCACGTTGATGCCGATCCCAGCACCCGCCGTCACGAGGCCCGCACCGAGTAGCAGGACGAGGGCGACCGCCGCGGTGCGGCGATCGTTCCGGCGGAGGGCCCGCTCGGCCCGACGGAGGACCAGGGCCAGTCCCACCGCCGCCGGAATCGCGAGTGGAACGAGCACGTGCACGGCCGTCCAGCCGGCCTGGATGTCAGAGACGATCGGGTACCCGAGGAGACTCGCCAGTCCCCAGTAAAACGCCAGCGCGACGACGTCCCGTGGGTCACCGCTTCGATACCGATCGGCGAGAAAGCCGATGGTCCCGAAGACCATCGTGGTTAGCCCGCCGACGGCGACGACCTTCAGGAGGTGTCCCAGGAAGTTCACGTAGGAGTGTTTCTGCATCCCGGTATCCCCCCAGAGGTCGGTGATCTTATCCCAGGTTCCAATCGTCGCCTCCTCGAGGACGCCGGGGAGCCGGGCGGGGTTTCCCAGTGCGTGATAGAGATCCGGCTTTGGCGCATAGAACGAGACGACGACGGCTGCGAGGAGGAGCGATCCGCCGAGAACGGCGTATTTTGCCCGCCAGACGGCCCCGAAGGCTCTTCTCAGCGTTTCCTTCAGGAGGCGATACCGGTCACGCTCCCGGTACCGGGCGAGGAAGAGCCGCTGGTCGAGCAGGAGCACGAGCCCGCCGGCCCAGGTCACCGGGTACAGGAGCGCGTTTTCCTTGGTCGTCATCGCGAGGCCGAAGGCGAGTCCGGCGCCGAGCAGGTAGCGTCTCTGCCCGGTGTCGATGGAGCGGATCACGAGCGCGAAGGCGAGAAAGGCGAAGGCCGCGAGCAGGACGTCGTTTCGCATGAACCGCGAGTAGTAGACCAGGATCGGGTTGACCGCGAGGATGCCCCCGAGAAACAGGACTTCCCGATGTCTCAATCGATCCCGGAGCAGCCACGCCGAGAGCGGCAGGAGCCCCCCGACGAGGGCGACGATCAGCCGCATCGAGAAGTCAGACGGGCCGAGTACGGTGAAGACGACGCTGTTGACGTGGGGGAGAAACGGGCCGTGGATGATCGGCCGGTACTCCCAGGCGCCGACGGCCATGTAGTGGAGGGTCCAGCTCGCCACCCGCGCCTCGTCCTGATGGGCCACCCTCGCGCCGAGCCCGAGCAGTCGGATCACGAGGGAGAGAACGGTGATCCCGACCAGCTGAAAGGAGAGCCGCCTCAGCCGGGACCCGTTGCCGTCCATGTCCCCCGGTTGCCCCGACCGGTATAAAGGTTCCACGCCATCGGCTCGGCGACCGGTTCGGACGACGTTGAGCGACAGTGCCCCCTCCGGGAGGAGTGGACCGTCCATTGCCGACTGGAGACCTTTGTCAGACGACTGGGGTTTACCGAGGGGGGCGGGTGACTGTGTGTCCCCCGATCCGCGTGCTGTCGACCGCGCCAACCGACGAGAACCGATCGAACGGATCGCGTTTTGGGCCGGGGACGCAATCTTTTTCGGGGCGGTAATCGTACTGACACACGGACATGAACGCAGAAGACCTGCAAGCGATGCTCGAGAAGAACGGCGAGCTGATGGTCGCCGTGAGCGAGTTCGACATGCCCCTCGAACTTCACCTTCACGACACGGAAATCGGCGAGGAGATGGTTCGACTCGAACTGACCGACGGCGTGGTCAAGTTCGACATCGACGAGGTCACTGGCGCGTGGCAACACACCCACTCGCTCGCTGACCTCGGCCTCGAGTGAGGACGACACCGCGGCTTTTGCGGGGACTGGCGCCGACTCTCCCCACCGTTGCGGAACGTATTTTTCGCTTGCCGTCCCAGGTCCGGTAGATGTCGGGACCTCTCCGTTTCTTCGGCCGTCCGTTCGACGGCTCGACACTGAGCACACATGCGACCGGAACGCCGGTGTTCGAGCCGACATGAGCGAATCGAAATCGGCCTTCCGAGCGGCGAAAGCCGAACGCTCCACGCTTCGCTGGCTCTTCGGCTGGCACCCGGTCGTCGGCTGGGCGATGGTGGTCTTTCTACTCGGTGGGGTGGGCTATTACCTCCGGGCCAGCTACCAGTTCGCGCTGGTCGGGCTGGTGCTCGGCGGTCCGATCTGGTATCAGGGCATGCGGTACATCAACCGACACTGGGAATCGATCCGCGACGGGTACCTGACGGACGTCGAGAAGTACGGCCCGACCGTTCTCGAGGCCGCCGGGATGGACGAGGGCGCCGACGTGTTCACCCTCACGAAGACCCCCGAGGACACCCAGCCCTTCGTCGAGGCCCCCGAACAGGTCGATGCGACCCTCGTCGGCGTGGACGGGACGGGCGTCTATATCTACGAGACGACCCTCGATCTCATGTTCCTCAAGGCGGGCATCGGAACCGACCCGGAGCAGGTGATCCACTTCCCCTCTTCCAATCTCGAGAGGGCAGAGTACGAGGACGGCACACTCGTGATCAGCCCGGTCCGGGAGACGGAGGATCTCGTGACCTATCGGACCCCCGTGGATGCGGAACCAGTTGAGCTACTCGCGAGAATCCGGGAACAGGCCCAGTGATGTCGCGGAAAAAGCAGTCCCCGTGAGGCCACAAAAACCGAGCTGGGCACAGCCTCGGTGAGGACTCCCGCCCGCGATCGGTCGGTCACCACGAATCGGTTCGGCGTCCCATCGAGTCGGGCCGAAATTTCCCCGCCGTCGAATTACCGAACCTCGAAGACGAATTTCGCCCCACCGGACTCGCTCTCTGTGACCTCGACGGACCAGTCGTGGGCGTCTGCGACCTCGCTGACGATCGCCAGGCCGATGCCCGTCCCGTCCTCGTCGGTGGTGTAGCCGGACTCGAATATCTGCTCTCGGTCCTCGGGTGGGATGCCCGGGCCGTCGTCACCGACTGCAAACCCCCTCGCGGTCGGCTCGACCGTCACGGTCACCGCCGGCCCGGCGTGCTCGACGGCGTTCCGGAACAGGTTCTCGAGGAGGCTCGCCAGCCGATCCGGATCGGCCTCGAGGTCGCGATCACCCTCGACCTCGAGCGTGGCGTCTCCGGTCTCGACCATCTTCCAGGCCTCCCGGGCCTCGGTCTCGAGTGAGATCGTCTCGGTCTCGTCGATCGGCTGGCCCTGTCTCGCGAAGTCGAGCAGGTCCTCGATCATGGTTTCCATCCGCTCGAGGGCGTCAAGTGCGGTCTCGACGTGCTCGGAGTCGGTCTCCTCGACGGCGATCTCGAGTCGCCCGGTGGCCACGGTGAGGGGATTTCGGAGGTCGTGTGAGACCGTGCTGGTGAAGCGCTCGAGTCGCTCGTTCTGTCGCTTCAGCTCCCGCTTGGCTCGCTCCTCCTCGGTCACGTCGGTGAACACGAGCAACCGGCCGAGGGAGGTCTCGCCGCTGGTGAACGGGGTCGACGTCATGCGGTAGTAGCGAGTTTCGCCGTCCTCGACCGGGAAGATGACCTGATCGGCCCCCGGATTGGATAGCTCCGGGAAGACCTCGGTGATCGGCTCGTCGATGATCCCGGGACGGAGCCGGTCCGCAAACAGCTGGCCGGCGGCCCGATTGTACTGGTGAACCCGGCCGCCGGTGTCGAGGGCGATGACCGGTTCGGTCCGCTCGCCGGCGATCCGAACCGCCTCGAACCGCTCGAGGAAGACGAAACAGACGCCGCTCGCGAACACGGCGACCCCGAGTGGCTCGTAGGTGATGTCGATCAACGCGGAACTGGAAAAGCCCGAGATGTCGAAGAGGACGGGGAGGCCGGTGAGCCCGACGAGGGCCACGAGGGGCTTCGTGTCGAGGCTCACGGTCCCGAATCGCTCGAAGAGCATGAAGTAGCCGATGCCCGAGAGCGTGTAGGAGGCCCCCATGACCGACCAGTGGAGCACCCCGTGCTGGATGGCGACGTGTTCGAAGGGCACCGAGACGACCTCGACGGAGTAATAGAGGCCGTGGATCGGGTTCGTCACTTTCACCGCGATGACGAGAAGAAAGGCGGCGAGTGCGACCCGCCGAACCGTCCGGTTGCGGTGGAGCGACCGCCCAGTGTAGGCGGAGGTGAAGTAGAGCCACGCCCCGACCGTTCCCAGGCCCACGACGAGTCCGATCGTGTGAAAGGCGATGGAGGGCGCCACTCCCGGGGCGAGGAGATAGCCCACGATGCTCGCCGCCCACGCTCCGCTCCCGGCAAGCAGCCAGAACAGCCCCCGTCTCGTGTCGGGGTCCTGGACGCGGTCGATTCGGGTGAGGCTGGCGACGGGGAGGAGGGTCGCCACGGCGAACGCGAGAACGTAGGCGGTTTCGAGCACCGGTCCGGTCGGGAGCCCGAAGAGCATCTCCTCCATCAGCACACCCCGTCGAGACCCGATCCGAAGCGGTCACCGCCGACGGTGGAAACGCGGTCTCCACCCCGAACCCATCGATCCCTGGCCACAGTCATGGGGAAGGCTACGGTGTCATCTGTCAAGAGGGTTGGCCCGTAGCCGAGCGGGCACTCCTCGGGAGGCTCACCCAATAGTGTTAACCGGGCGCCGGAAATACGGTCTCCCATGTTGAGCAGGCAGTTCGTCCGGGAGCATCCGGACGTCGTCCGGGAGGCGATCGAGCACAAGGGCGTGACGGATGTCGATCTGGATCGCCTTCTCGAGGTCGATTCGGAGTGGCGGGAACTCAAGGCCCGCGGGGACGAGTTGCGCCACGAGCGAAACGAGGTCAGCGATCGGGTCGCCGAACTCAAGCAGGCCGGGGACGAGGAGGCAGCGGGGGAAGCCATCCAGCGCTCCACGGAGTTGAAGGAGGAACTCGAGCGGGTCGAACAGCGGGCCGAGGAACTCGAGTCAGAACTCGAGAAACGACTCCTCGAGGTGCCGATGATCCCCGACGAGGACGTTCCGATCGGCGAGGACGAGTCGGACAACGTCGAGGCCCGGCGGGAGGGATTCGATGACATGCGTGCGCTCCCCGCTCCGGTCGAACCCCACTACGACCTCGGTGAGGCCCTCGACATCCTCGACTTCGAGCGAGGGGCGAAGGTCTCCGGTGGCGGCTTCTACTTCCTCAAGGGCGACGGCGCACGACTGGAACACGCGCTGATCCAGTTCATGCGGGACCTCCACCGCGAACAGGGCTATCGCGAGGTGTTTCCGCCGATCCCGGTCAACTCCGCCTCGATGCGGGGCACCGGTCAGTTCCCCAAGTTCGTCGAGGACGCCTACCGCATCGGCGGTTCCAACGACGAGGACTACGACGATGACGACCTCTGGCTGCTCCCCACCGCGGAGGTCCCGGTCACGAACATGTACGCCGACGACATCCTCCTCGCCGAGGACCTGCCGCTCAAGCACCAGGCCTACACGCCGAACTTCCGTCGCGAGGCCGGCGAACACGGGACCGAGACCCGGGGCATCGTCCGGGTCCACCAGTTCAACAAGGTCGAACTGGTGAACTTCGTCGAGCCCGAGAAGAGCGAGGAGCGCCTGCACGGCCTCCTCGGGGAGGCCGAGGAGGTCCTCCAGAAACTCGGCCTTCCTTACCGGGTGCTCGAGATGTGCACCGGCGACATGGGCTTCACCCAGGCCAAGAAGTACGACATCGAGGTCTGGGCCCCAGCCGATGACATGGCCGACGGGCCCGAAGAAGGTGGTCGGTGGCTCGAGGTCTCCTCGGTCTCGAACTTCAAGGACTTCCAGGCCCGACGGGCGGGGATCCGCTACCGCCCAGCGCGCCACGAGTCCGCGGAGTACGTGCACACGCTCAACGGGTCGGGGGTCGCCCTCCCGCGGGTCGTGGTCGCCATCCTCGAGTACTATCAGAACGGGGACGGCACGGTCACCATTCCTGCGGCCCTGCGGCCTTACCTGGACGGCCAGGAGGTCATCGAGGGTCACGAACCGGTCGGCGAGAGCGCGCTGGGTGCCGGAAACCGGGAGTAAGCGCTCGTTTCAAGCGGGTGCGAGACTGCAGGCGGTTGCGAGATTGCAACCGGCGTTTATCCCTTCGAATACGTGCGCAGGTGGGTCAACCGGCCATCGACCCGAAACACGTCCACGAACTCGAAGAAGAGCGAGTCGTCGGCCCGGAGGAGACGGCCCTGAACCGCGACGCCGTCGGGGCCGGAGTAGACCCCCTCCACGACGTGCTCGGTGTCCGTCTCCGGTCGGTTTTCGGCCATGAAGGTGAGGAATGCATCCCGGTCGTCGAAGGTTCGATCTCCCCGCTCCTGGACGAATGCGGGGTCGAGGATCCCGCGGAGGCATTCCCAGTCTCCGGCGTCTACCGCCCGGTAGTACTCCCGGGCGAGGGCCGGCCCATCGCCGGCAGTTGCGTCGGCGGATTCGACCATGGCAGCCATCGGGGTGCCACGACCAAAAGTCGGCCGCCCGTGTAGAGAGGTGGTGGAGGAAATGGGACGAGATCGATCTCACCCCGCTGGTCGGGACGTTTTTGACACCGCGCCGTCTATCCGACGTGTGGACCTGCACGTTCGCTACGAGGGCGACGACGACCCCCGGAAGTGCACGGCGAAGAAGTTAGAGCGCTTCGACCTCGCCACACTGCACGCCACCGACCGGGCGGTCCCCTACGGCCTGGTCCTCGATCCCTTCGCGGAGAAGGCACTCTCTCCGGCCGACCGCGAGCGGACGGACACCCTCGTCGGGATGGACAGCTCCTGGGAGTCGGCGTCCCAGGAGCAGTTCGCGATCGACGGCATCCATCGCGCCCTGCCGTTCATGCTCGCGGGCAATCCCGTCAACTACGGGAATCCGTACCAGCTGACGACCGTCGAGGCCTTTGCGGGGGCACTCGTGATCCTCGGCGAGCGCGAACAGGCCGAGTTTCTCCTCTCGAAGTTCCGGTGGGGCCAGACCTTCCTCGACCTCAACGAGGAGCCACTCGAACGGTACGCAAAGTGCGAGGACTCGAGCGCGGTCGTCGCCGTCCAGAACGAGTACCTCGACCGCTGAATGGGGCCGGGGGCCACCCGGTCATATCGCGATTCGAGGTTCTCACGGGTCAAATCCGAGTCGAACACCTTTTAGCCCTCCTCGGGCAAGGAAGGGGTATGACACAGCACCTCTCCATCGAGGACCGGCTCCTTGGCACCCAGGTCTGCATGCGCTGTAACGCCCGCAACCCGGAGCGGGCCGACCGCTGCCGAAAGTGTGGCTACGGAAAACTTCGACCGAAGGCCAAGGAGCGTCGCGCGACCTGATCGGTTCTTTCGGCAGGCCCGTCGATTTTCTCCCCTTCTCCCGATCGATCACCGATTCCAGTCCCCGGCGAGCACCGCGTAGCGGTGGACGTCGCGGTACTCGCCGTTCAGGTAGGCCGCCTCGCGGTGGACGGCCTCGTGGTCGAAGCCGAGTGACTCCCAGAGGTTGCACGAGGCCTCGTTCCCCTCGAAGACCCGGGCCTCGACACGGTGGAGTCGAAGCTGCTCGAAGGCGTGGGTAACCAGCAACTCGCTCGCCTCGGTGCCATAGCCCTTCCCCCAGTCGGTTTTCCGGAGCCAGATTCCGAGTTCGGCGACTCCATTCGCGTCGTCGACCGGGCCCAGGCCGATGGTCCCTGCCGGGCCGTCCTCGCCGACGACGAGCAGGTTGACCTGCTCCTCGCTTGTGACCTGTTCCTCGAACCACGCTTCTTCCTGTTCCAGGTTGATCGGGTGACGGATAGTCAGGTTCTCCCTGACCGCGGGATCGTTGATGGCCCGCTGGAGAAACTCGAGGTCGTCCCGCTCGATCGTCCGGAGATCGACGTCCTCCCCTGAAAGAAATACGGCACCGGTCATGGACTGAACGCGGAGCGGTGGCCCAAATACCTTGTGGGGAGAGTCCGATGCCCCTCGGTTCAGGGAGTTCCGCTCTCGGAATACTTGGGTTCCCTGCGGGCGGCACGGCTCCGGGCCCGCTCGATCACGGCCCGGACGTCACCCTCGAAGCTCGGGCCGTGCCCGGGGTACATCGTCTCGACTGTCGTGGGGAGCCGGTCGAGCAGGCTGTCGAGACTCGCGAGGAGGGTCTCTCGGTCGGCCCCGGGGAGGTCGGTGCGGCCGAAGCTTCCGTCCTCGAAGGCCCCGTCGCAATAGACGACGACGTCGCCGGTGAAGACCGCGCGTTCGCCGACGAAGGCGAGGTGGTCGGGCGCGTGCCCGGGGGTCTCGACGGTCTCGAAGGGCTCACCCCCGATCAGTACCTCGTCGCCGTCCTCGAGTGCGGTGGCGCCGTCCCCCGGCTCTGCCGCATAGACGGTCGGATCGAAGGCCTCCCGAATCGCATCGAGTTGCTCGACGTGGTCTGCATGGCGGTGGGTGAGCCCCACCGAATCCAGGGTCGACACCCGGTCGGCGACGACCTCGACGATCCCCGGCATCGCCCCGACGTCGACGAGGGTGGCTCCCGGTTCGACCGCTCGCCCCGACTCCCGGGCGAGATAGACGTTTGCGGTGAACGTCTCGGCGTCGTCGGTGAGACAGGTCACGTGCATACCTGGCCGGACGTCCCGAGCGGCCATGAGCCTGAGGATCGGTCGGTTTGACAGGGCGGGCCCTTTTTGTGTCGGGATCCAGTATATCGACGCACAATGGGATTTGGCAGTTACGACGAATCGGAACAGGGGAAAAACGACATCGGCTCCGAGGACCTCGACGGGGACGATGGCGTCGCCACGTCCGAGAACGATCATCAGGGTGAGGTGGACTTCGAGATCGGGGCCTCGAACGACGAACTGCTCGACAAACTCGAGGACATCAAGGACTGAGCCGTGAAAGACGGCGTCCGGGCGCTGGGCGTTGCCGAATCGTATCGGGAGGACGAGTCTGTTCTTGCGGGGGCAGTCGTCGCCGCGAACCGCGTCGTTTCCGGCTTCGAGTTCGAGACCTGCACCGTCGGTGGGCTGGACGCGACGGCCGCGATCCAGAGCCTTTTCGAGACCCTCGATCGCGAGGACGTCCAGTACTGCTTCGTCGCCGGCATCGCCCCGGCGTGGTTCAACGTGCTCGACCTCGAGGCGCTTCACGAGTCGACCGGGCTGCCGGTCCTCTCGGTCTCCTTCGAGGAGAGCCCCGGACTCGAGGAGCCGCTCCGGGAGGCTTTCTCCGGGGCCGAACTCGAGCGCCGCCTCGAGCGCTATGCGGCACAGCCCGACCGGGAACCGGTCACCGTGAACGGCGAGACCCGCTACGTCAGGAGCGTCGGGCTCGCCGAGCCGGTCGAGCGGGTCGTTTCCGCCTTCACGCCCGTCGGCGGCCGCCCGGAACCCCTCCGGGTGGCGCGCCTCGCGGCCCGTGGCGTCGACCGGCTGGTTGGAAGGCGGGGGATCGATTCCGCTGGGGGCGAGAGCGAATCCGGACGTTGATTGTGGTCCCCCTTCACCATCGACCATGAACGAGTCGGCAGCCATCGACGTCGAGGAGTGCGAGCGGTGTCCGGCCCTCCTCCAGTCCCGAAGCCGGATCGTCAACGGCGTCGGCCCCGCGGACGCCGACCTGCTGTTCGTCGGCGAGGCGCCCGGCGAGCAGGAGGACCGCGAGGGGGAGCCCTTTGTGGGACGGAGTGGCGAATTGCTCTCCGAGATCCTCGCCGAACACGGACTCGACCGGGAGGCGGTCCGGATCACGAATAGCGTCAAGTGCCGCCCGCCGGCGAATCGCGACCCGACGCGAACCGAACTGGCTAACTGTCGATCGCATCTCGAACGCGAGATCCGGGGCGTCGACCCGACCGTGATCGTCACGCTCGGGAAGGTCCCCACGGAGCACCTGCTGGACCGTTCGGTGGCGGTGACGACGGAGGCGGGGACCACCGGACAGGTGGCCGTGGGGGATTCGACCTACCGGGTGCTAATCGGCTTACATCCGGCCGCGACACTCTATGACCCGAGTACCCGGGAGTCCTTCGAGGCGGTCATCGCGGCGGCGGCCGCAACGGTTCAGTGACGCCGTTTGAGGTCGAGCCCCGATCCCGGAAAAACGAAGGGTCTTTTCACAGGGCCCCGATACACCGGGTATGAACACGTCCGCGGGGGACCGGTCACCGGCGGCCGACGTCGTGGTGCTCGATTACGGGCTGGGGAACCTGCGCAGCGTGACCCGCGGCCTCGAGCGAGCCGGCGCGGCGGTCACCATCGAGGATGACCCCGACGCGATCTGGGCGGCCGATGGCGTCATCCTGCCGGGTGTCGGGGCCTTCGGGGACGGGATGGAGAACGCGGGGCCGTTTCGCGAGGACCTCGTGGAGGCCGCCGAGGCAGGTCGCCCGATTCTTGGCATCTGTCTGGGGATGCAGATGCTCTTGACCTCGAGCGAGGAGGCCGATCGCGCCGGCCAGGGCGACGTGCAGGGTCTCGACCTCGTTCACGGTCGGAACGTGAAGTTCCGGGGGGACCTGAAGATTCCCCACATGGGCTGGAATCAGCTCAGCGTCGAGCGCGAGCACCCCGTCGTCGAGGGAATCGACGGCGAGTATGCTTACTTCGTTCACTCCTACTACGCCGAACCCGACTCGGCAGACGCGGTCCTGGCAACGAGCGAGTACGGTACCACCTTCCCGGCGGTGATCGCGAACGAGGCCGGCAACGTCCTCGGCACGCAGTTCCACCCGGAGAAAAGCGGGGAAACCGGCCTGTTGCTGCTGCGGAACTTCGTCTCCTTCATCACCGACTGAGCCCGCCCTCCGCAGACGCCATTTACAGGAAGTCCCGCACGTCCGCATACCACATGTCGTGATGGTCGACGGCGTCGATCCGCTCTGCGATGGCCACGGCGATCGCGTGCCAGCAGAGGGCGGTCGGATCCTCGTCGTCGAGGTTGTAGGTGGCATCTTCACAGGTGCAGCCGTCGTCCTCGACGATGTACTCGTCCCCGTGGCCGACCACGACCGTGAAGTCCCGGTACTCCTTCACTCGCGACTCCGTGACCGCCTCGATGGCTCGCTTTCCACGATCCCCGTGAATCGCCAGGATCTCATCGACGATCGCTGGGGTGAGTTCGCCGGCCGACTCGAGCCGGCGTTGCCAGTGGTCGGGGTCCACACGCCACCTTCGTTCCCGGGAGTGAAAGCCTGTGGGATCGGCCCGGGTGGCTTTTCTCTCCCGCGCTCCCAGTGGCGATATGAAGCACACGGAGGGTGACCTCACCGTCGCGGCCCCGGAGCAGGCCGAGACGGGGCGGTCCGAGGCGGTCTTTTTCAACCCCGACCAGGAACTCAACCGGGACCTCACGATCGCGGCACTTCGAGCCTACCGGGAGCGGGAACCCCGGGCGGAAACCTACCTCGACGCGATGGCCGCAAGCGGGATCCGCGGCGTTCGAGCGGCGGCGGATGGCTGGGACGTGACACTCGCGGACGTCGATCGGTCGGCGGTCGAACTGGCACGGGAGAACCTCGAGCGAAACCACCTCGACGGAACCGTCAGAAACCGGGATGCAAACGCCCTGCTCCACGATCGTGACACCCTGTTCGACGTCGTCGATCTGGACCCCTTCGGCTCGCCGATCCCGTTTGCCGACGCCGCCTTCGCCAACACCAGGAACCTCGTCGCGGTGACGGCCACCGATACGGCGCCGCTCTGTGGCGCGCACTTCGAGAGCGGCGTCCGTCGCTACAGCGCCGTTCCGCGGAACACCGACTACCACGCCGAGATGGGGTTGCGCGTCCTGCTCGGCTCGCTCGCCCGGACGGCGGCCAGGTACGACGTCGGGGTGACCCCCCTGTTGAGCCACGTTTCGGATCACTACGTCCGCACCTCCCTCGAGCTCGACCACCGGGCGAGTGACGCGAACGCCGCCATAGACGAACTGGGCTCGATCCATCACTGCCGCAACTGTCTCCACCGGGAGGCAGAATCCGGGCTCGTTCCCCACCCACCCGAAACCTGCCCGAACTGCGGGCGCGAGTCCGTGGTGACCGCCGGCCCGCTCTGGCTCGGTTCGACCCACGAGCCCGACTTCCTCTCGGCAACAATCGACTCGCTCGATGACTCCATGGGCACGAAAACCCGTGCCGAACGCCTGCTCGACCGGCTCCGTGAAGAACTGGACCTTCCCACGCACTTCGACCAGCACGTCCTCTATCGCCAGTGGGGCGAACCCGCGATCGGCATGGAGGAATTCCTGGAGTCCCTCCGGGAGGCGGGTCACGAGGCTTCGCGGACCCATTACGGGGGAACCACGTTCAAGACCGACGCCAGCCGGGCGGAGATCGGGGAGGCGATGGGTTTCGAGTGAGTTCCGGCCGGTCCCGTCTCACGATGGGGCGATCCGGGAACGGTCGGACCGGTCTCGAGACGGCCAGCGGGCACGGAGACACGGACTATTTGGTCCGTCCCGTCGAATACGACGCTGTGTCCCGAGAGCGTGATCCCCGAACCGTGCTTCGGGCCGTCTACGCGACCGTGCGAGAGACGCGGATCACCTTTCTCGCCGCGGCGATCGCGTACTACGCCTTCGTCTCGATCATCCCTCTTGCCTTCCTCGGTCTCGCCGTCAGCCAGCTTCTCGGGGCCGGTCGTCTCACGCCAGTACTTTCCGGGGCCGATCAGTTTCTGACCCCGGGGGTCATCGAGATCATCGACCAGTCCCTGGCCGATAGTACGGCCCGGGGCGGGGCGACGGTCGTCGGGATCGGGTTTCTCGCCTGGTCTGCGAGCAAGGTCTTTCGCGGACTGGACGTGGCTTTCTCGCAGGTCTACGGGGAGCGCGGAACCGAATCCCTGTCGGCGAAACTCCTCGACGTGGCCATCGTCACGCTCGGGATTCCGGCGGCGCTGGTGGCGTGGGCTGCGCTGGGCGTACTCCTGCCGCCTCTTGACTGGCTTCCGCTCTCTGTGATCCTGGGCCAGCTGGCCCTCCTCGCTGTTTTGACCGTCGTCTTCTTCCCGATGTACTACCGCTTTCCAGCCGTCGAGGTGAGCCCCCGAGAGGCGATTCCCGGGACTCTCGTGGCTGGAACCGGGTGGACCCTGCTCGCGACGACTTTCTCGATCTACACGACCTACGTCACCGACTTTCAGGTCTACGGCATCCTGGGAGGGGCCTTGCTGCTCGTGACCTGGCTCTATCTCGGGGGGATTATTATCATGCTGGGCGCAGTACTCAACACCGTGTTGGCCGGAAGCCCAAACGACGTGCGAGCGGACGGTGGGAGTGGCGACGGGTCCGGGAGCGACCGCCGCGAGCCGGCCCCCGACATCGGGGAGCTCGGCCGTGAGGTCGACCGGCTCCGCGAGGAGTTGGACACAAAGACCGTGAGCCGGTCGGACCTGGAATCGGAGTTGAAAGCCTACGTCCGGAAGCGACAGCGGGCCGGAAAGGCGACCGGGTGGGGCCCCTATCTCGTCCTGCTCTACGGGACGGTCATGACCCTCGGCGCGTTTTACTGGCTCGAGGGAGGCTGGGCCATCCTGGCGATGGTCGTCGTCTGGCTCTCGACCCTCGGGCTCTACGTCCAGCTCGTCATTTTCGGTCTGGGTCTCCAGGTGGCCTCGGTCCCCGGCAGACTGATCGATGTCGTTCGGAAGTTCCGTTCATGAGGGATCTTGGCGTCACGCAGGCGCTCGCTCCACAGGTCCCGGAGCCGGCGATCGGGCTCCTCGTCGTGCTGACGGCCTTCGGGGGCCCGAAATTCGTCGCCGTCGTTTCCACCGCCGGCTCGGTTCTCGGCGTCCGGTCCGGAGTGGTCGACTGGACCCGGGCCAGGCGCTTTCTCGTGGCGGTGGCTCTGGTGCTCTCTGCCTCGATCCTCCTCAAGTACGGCCTCGGGATGCCCAGGCCACCTGAGTCGCTGATGGCGATCCCGGAGGATGGCTACGGGTTCCCGAGCGGGCATGCGACGGCTGCGGCGGGGCTGTCGACCGCCCTGGTGGGCGTCTCACGCCACGAGGGACCCTGGCCGGCGATTCTGGCCGGCGGGTACGTGGTGACCATCGCCGCGACACGGGTGCTTCTCGGGGTTCACTACCTGCCTGACGTCCTCGCAGGAATGGCCCTGGGGGTGTTCGTCGCGACTCTCGGGTTGCGCGCCGATCGGGTCAGACCCCGGGCGACGTCCGCTGTCGCGATCGTGGCCGTCGCCGTGTCCCTCTCGGTCTGGGCGTTTCTGTAGGGTGTTCGCCACTCGCGAACCGGCAATATTCAGTCCGTTAGTTGATCGACGAACTCGACCCAGCGCCGTGTTCCTTCCACGTACTCCTCCCGACTGCGGTCCGCGAGGTCGGTCTCCGCGAGATTTCCGAGCGCCGTGAGCGCTCTGTCCAACCCCATGATCGTCCGGGCGAGTTCCTCGGCCTCGCTTTCGGTGAGCGAGGCGGATGCCAGCCGTTCGCGGCGTCGCTCGCGCTCCCCTTTGAGCGTCTTTCGGACCTCCCGGACCGATTCTCGTTTCTCGGGTGGAATCGTGCCGCGGGATTTGGTCTCCACGACGAACGTCCGGAGCTCGAAGGATTCCCCGTCGATCTGTATCGTCTCCGGGATCTGTTGGCCGATGGTGGCCGTTCGGCGACCGATGCGATCGAGGAGTTCGCTTCGCCGATCCGGTGAGAGCTCTCCCGGTTCGGAATCGCCCATGCGTGAGCTATTACGATGGAGCGAGGCAGGTGTTTCGGTCAAAATCGGTCGCTGTCCGATATGCGGCCCGGATTTCAGAACTTTTCGAGGTAGCGGTCGAGTTCCCACTCCGTGACCTCGAGGTTGTACTCGGCGGCCTCCTGGCGCTTTGCCTCGATGAACTTCTCCGTCACGTGCTCCCCGAGGGCGGACTGGACGACCTCGTCCTCCTCGAGGGCGTCGACCGCGGCCGAGAGGTTCGCGGGAAGGGTCTCGATCCCGTACTCCTCGCGGGTCTCCTCGTCGAACTTGTAGATGTTCTCCCGCACCGGGTCGGGGGCCTCGGTCTCGTTTTCGATGCCGTCGAGCCCGGCGTGGAGCATGACCGCGATCGCGAGGTAGGGGTTCGAGGAGGGATCGGGCGAGCGGAGTTCGATCCGGGAGGCGGCCGGGTGCCGGGCCGCCGGAATCCGGACCAGCGCGGTGCGATTGACGCCACTCCACGCGATGTACACGGGTGCCTCGTAGCCCGGAACGAGGCGCTTGTAGGAGTTCACGGTGGGGTTGGCGATGGCCGTGATCGCCGGCGCGTGCTCCAGGATCCCGCCGAGGAAGTGCTTGGCGAGTTTCGAGAGTCCGAACTCGTCATCGGCGTCGTGGAAGACGTTCTCGCCGTCCTCGGTGAACAGCGAGAGGTGGGTGTGCATCCCGCTCCCGTTGACCCGTGCGATCGGCTTGGGCATGAACGTCGCGTGGAGGTCGTGGAGTTCGGCGGTCGCCCGCACCACCGAGCGGAACGTCGCGATGTTGTCCGCGGTCGTCAGGGCGTCGTCGTACTTGAAGTCGATCTCGTGCTGGCCGGCGGCGACCTCGTGGTGGCTGGCCTCGGTCTCGAAGCCCATCGCCTCGAGGTTGAAGATGATCTCCCGGCGGAGGTCGGAGGCGAGGTCCTTCGGCCCGAGGTCGAAGTACCCGCCCGCGTCGTGGGTCGTGGTCGTCGCCCGGCCGTCGCCGTTCTTCTCGAAGACGAAGAACTCGGGTTCGGGTCCCACGTTGAGCGTATAGCCCATGTCCTCGGCGCGGGCGATGGCGCGCTTGAGGACCGTCCGCGGGTCGCCCTCGAAGGGCTCGCCAGTCTTCGTGTCGATGACGTCACAGATGAGCCGGGCGGCCTCCCCGCTCTTCTCGTCCCGCCAGGGGATCACCGCGAACGTTTCGGGGTCGGGCTCGAGGCGCATGTCGGACTCCTGAATGCGCACGAATCCCTCGATGGACGAGCCGTCGAAGTAGATCCCCTCTGTCAGGGCCTTCTCTGCCTGGCTCGCGGGGATCGAGACGTGCTTGACCGTCCCGAGGATGTCCGTGAACTGCAAGCGCAGGAATTCGATGTCCTCCTCGTCGATCCGATCGAGAACTGTCCGTTCCTCGGCGGTGAGCCCGCCGTCGGGGTGGGAAACTCCGGTTGTCATTTTGTTCGACATGCAACTCCAATACGGGATGTTTTAAAGCCCTAACGGTTGACTCAATCGGGGTTATTTCGGGAGTAATTGAACAATCGTAAACTTCTAAACCCCGGCCCCCGCGTTTTCACCCATGGCCTACGAGAACCTCGACGCCGAACTCATCAACGAACTCCTCGAGGACGGACGTGCGAGCCTGCGTAGCGTCGGCGAATCGCTGGGCGTCTCGGTGACGACCGTCTCGAATCACCTGCGGGACCTCGAAACGGCGGGGACGATCAAGGGGTTCGTGCCGGTCATCGATTACGACACGCTCGGCTACGACGTCACCGCAATCCTGCAACTCAAGGTCGAGGGGGAGGCGTTGCCGGAGATCACCGACCGCATGAAGTCGATGGATCGGATGATGACCGTCTATGAGGTGACCGGCGAGTTCGACATCATCGCGGTCGGGAAGTTCGAGGACACGGATTCGATGGACGACATCATCAAGGAACTGCTCGCAGAGCGGGATATCAAGGAGTCCAATACGAGCGTGGTCCTGTCCTCGCCGGTGGAGTGCGAGCAGTTCCCGCTGCCGGTGGAGGGAGAGTAAGGCGCTGGTGGGCTGTCTGCAATCGGCTCTGCTCGAATTGACTCGCGGATCGACGGATCAGGACAGTTTCAGAGCGATTATTTCGCTCGTGGTCCATTCTCGTAGGAATATTCGCAGGAAACGTTGCAAACCGTTTGCTTTTGATAATAATCTGATAGTGGCAACGGTCCCTTGCTGAATAGAGACCTTGAGATCATCACTGTCAACGAAGCCTGAAGATGCTCGATGAGCTGCCTG
>JBDGUI010000006.1:0-9104 GCA_042216015.1 Halodesulfurarchaeum sp.
TATGAGCGAAACCGTCTCCGAAGGGGGAACGCTTCCGGGATCCGGCGTGCAGACCATCGGCGCGATACTGCTCGTGGCTGCAGTCACCGTCTCGCTTCTGGCCTTCCTCAGCGGGGACTTCATCACGGGCGGGCTGGTCTTACTCTACCTTCCCGCGGGGTACCTGCTGTTCAGCATCGGTCGGAGCGCGGACCTGGTCTGATCTGCTAGGGCCACGTGGTAACGGTTTTAAGGTGATTGCTGCGATAGCACTCGGTATGCCTGGATTCGACGAGATGGACGTCGAAACGATCTGGATGGATGGCGACTACGTGGACTGGGAGGACGCCACCGTGCACGTTCTCACCCACGCCTTGCACTACGGAACCGGCATCTTCGAGGGTGCACGGGCCTACGATACCCGGGAAGGGACCGCGATCTTCCGCTGGGATGCCCATCTCGACCGTCTCTTCGATTCCGCAAAGCCCTACGAACTCGACATCCCCTTCTCCCGGGAGGAACTGACCGAGGCGACGCTCGAACTCCTCCGCCGGAACGAACTCGAATCGGCCTACATCCGCCCGCTGGTCTTCTATGGCTACCACAGCCTCGGGGTGAGCCCCGCTGACTGTCCGACGAAGACGATGATCGCGACGTGGCCGTGGGGCGCGTATCTCGGTGAAGAGGCCCTCCGGGAGGGCGTCGAGGTCGTGGTTTCGTCGTGGCGAAAGCACGCCTCGAGCCAGGTGCCGACCAACGTCAAGACGACCGGCCTCTACGTCAATAGCATGCTCGCCGGCGAGGAGGCCCGAAAACAGGGGGCGACCGAGGCGATCCTGCTCAACAAGGAGGGGAACGTTGCGGAGGGCCCGGGTGAGAACATCTTCCTCGTCCGCGATGGCGAGATCTTCACGCCGGGGCTGTCCGAGAGCATCCTCGAGGGAATCACGCGGGACACGGTCATCACGCTGGCAGAGGAGCGTGGCTATACGGTGCGGGAGGAGACCTCGATCAGTCGTGGGGAACTCTACACGGCCGACGAACTCTTCTTCACGGGATCTGCGGCGGAGGTCACCCCGATTCGCCAGGTGGACAACGTCGAGATCGGGTCGGGATCACGGGGACCGGTGACCGAAAAACTCCAGCAGGCCTACTTCGATCTGACCGAACGGGCGGTTGCGGACCACGAGGAGTGGTTCACCTTCGTTTGAGGACGGTGAAATCGGCCCTGAACTGGATGTTCGGGTGGCTCGCGTTCGTCAGGTTAGCCGGCTGACGATTCCTCAGCCCCGTCATCGGATCTCTCGCCCTCCCCGGTCGAGGACCCGTCTCCGTCGAGAAAGGAGGCCGCGAGGTCCTTCTTTTCGTTCTCGCCGAACCCGGCCGAGAGGACCCGGGTGAGGGCCTCCTCGACGGTTTCGTCGATCTCCTCGTAGTCCCCGGGTTTCACCTCGACGACGTAGCCGGTCGTGATGTTCGGCGAGGTCGGCAAAAAGAGAATGTCTCGACCGTCCTCGGTCTGCTTGCCCGTCTTGAACGCCGTCATACGCAACCCTTCCCAGGCTTCGACTCGGACCGGGGCCTGAAGATCGCCGGTCCCGGTCAGGGCCGTTTCGACGCCCATCTTCGAAGCGTTGTAGATGATCCGGAGCCCCGGGAGCCGATTGAACAGCTGGTCGATGTATCCCTCGACGATCGAACCGAGGGCGGTTCGCATCAGGTACCCCACGGCCATGACCAGCAGGGAAAACACGAGGAGTGTCAACAGGGCACTTGCCATCGGTCCCAGCGGTTCCGTGACCGGCGTGATGCCAGCCAACTGAGACAACAGCCAGTAGACCACATAAAGCGTCACGAGAATGGGGAGGAGGACCACCAGTCCACTCGCGAAGTCCCGCTTCCAGGTCGCCATGCCCGAACTTCGGGTGGACCCACCAAGAGAACTGTGTTTTCGGCCGGATCGTTATTGTGGCAGGGCCGATTTGCGCTCTTTCCCGCCGAACTGGATTCGAACGGGTTTTTGTCGGTCCCCGCCCATCGGTGGATATGAACCTGGTGGCACTGGTCGCGACGGCGTTCTGGGCGATGTTGCCGGCCTACGTCCCGAACAACGCGGCGGTGCTCGGGGGCGGCGGTCGCCCGATTGACGGGGGGCGGGTCTGGCGTCGCTCGCGGCTTCTCGGGGACGGGAAAACCTGGCGTGGAACCGCCTTCGGGATCGGCACCGGGATCGCGGTCGGACTCCTCCTCGGGATCCTCCGGGAACCCGTGAGCGCCCTTTTGGGGGTTCCCCTTCCGGCGTTTTCGGCGGGTGCACTCGTGGCGCTGCCGACGGGGGCGATGGTCGGGGACATCGGTGCCTCCTTTCTCAAACGTCGGACGGGCCGGACCCGCGGGAGGCCGTTGCCGGGGGTCGATCAGCTGGATTTCGTGGTGGGGGCACTCGTGCTCTCCCTTCTCCTCGATCCGGCCTGGTTCGGGCGCGTCTTTTCTGTCCCCGTGATCGCGATCGTACTGGTGGTGACACCGGTGTTGCACGTCGTGACCAACGGAATTGCCTACTGGCTCGGAGTGAAGGCCGAGCCATGGTGAGCAGGGCCGCAGTTGACTGGGAAGGGAAACTGCGTGGACGCGGAATGGAACAGTGTTGGTGCGGAATAGAACCCGTGTGGACAGAACGGAAACCGTGTCGACGCTGGGGCGGGGGAAGGACGAACCGCTTATTCGGGTCCCCCACCCACCCTGAATCATGACCGAGCAGATCGTCGCAGCCCTTCGGAACGCCGACGCCGTACGATACGGCGAGTTCGAGCTCTCACACGGCGGCACGAGTTCCTACTACGTCGATAAGTATCGCTTCGAAACCGACCCGCAGGCCCTCGAAACCGTCGCCGAGGCGTTCAAGGAGCGTGTGGGCGAGGCGACCCTCGCCGGGGTCGCGCTGGGGGCGGTTCCACTCGTGACCGCGACCGCACTCGCGACGGGCAACCCGTACGTGATCGTGCGCAAACAGACCAAGGGGTATGGCACGGGCAACCGAATCGAGGGGACCCTCCCGAAGGACGAACCGGTCGTCGTACTCGAGGATGTCGCGACAACCGGCAAGAGCGCGCTGTCGGCGGTCGAGGCGCTCAGGGAGGCCGGCGTGGAGGTCGATCGCGTCCTCGTGGTCGTTGACCGCGAGGAGGGGGCGGCGGAGTTGCTGAAAGAGAGCGGTGTGACCCTCGAATCCCTCGTCACGGCGACCGACCTGCTCGAGGATCGGACGTGACCGGTCGTGCCATCTCGAGGTGAGAACCCTCCCCGAGCTATTCATACTTGTGGAACCATGGATACATCACCATGAACCGAGCCGAGAAAGCCAGACTGCAGTTGCGGGCCCTCTCCGTCCTACGCTCGCTCAAGGAGACCCGAACCTACGACGAACTCGCCGAGGAGACCGGTCTCCCCGCGGGGGATCTCAACCGGTACGTCAACGGCCACGTCCTTCCCGGGGTCACGCGGGCCCGCAAGATCGTCGCGGACTTCGGTCGCGAGGCCGTCGAAGCCGAACTCGCCGACCGCGTCGACCGCGACGCGGACGGCTACGTCGACAACTCCCGGATCGTCTTCGATCAGCCGCTGCTCGACCTGATCGGCCCGATCGTGGCCGAGTCCTTCGACTTCGAGCGCCCCGACGTGGTCCTGACCGCCGCAACCGACGGCATCACGCTTGCGGCCTCGCTGGCCAGTCACTACGGCGCCCGGTGTGCGTATGCGAAGAAGGCAAAAGAGACGGCAGTCGAGGACTTCATCGAGGCACGAAACCGGCTCGAGTCCGGCATCGAGATCACCTATTACCTTCCGGCGTCGGCGATAGACCGTGGGGACACCGTCCTCGTGGTCGACGATCTCATCCGCTCCGGCGAGACCCAGGAACTCCTTCTCGACGTGGTCGAGACCGCTGGTGCGCGCACGGTCGGGGTCTTCACGCTCATCGCGGTCGGCGATGACGGGGTCGAGCGCGCCCGAGCCCACACGGACGCCCCGGTCGAAACGCTCGTCGAACTCTCCTGAGCCGAGCGAACTCCTGAGGGTCGCACCGGTCGGTGACCACTGGGTGCCGGGATCGACCTCTTTGGATCTGGTGCCCCTCGTTCGTGGATAATAATTGGTAAGTAACCCCGAAAAATATGCTCGAACGTGGATATGGGCGTCACAGAAACACTCTCCCGATACTTCGACCTCACGGAGCGGGATACGAATCTCCGCACCGAGGCACTCGCCGGGCTGACGACGTTCCTGACGATGAGTTACATCATCGTCGTCAATCCGGCGCTCTTGAGCATCGTCATCTCCCCCGAGGGGGTCTCCGATCCGCGGGTGTTCCAGATGTTGGCCGTCGTGACCATCCTGGCCTCGGTGGCCGCCATGTTGGTGATGGCCCTCTACGCCGACCTTCCATTCGGGCTCGCCCCGGGGATGGGATTGAACGCCTTCTTCGTCGCGGTCGTGCTCTCCCCGACATTGAACGTCACGTGGCAGACCGCGCTCGCGGCGGTGTTCGTCGAGGGGATCGTCTTTATCGGCCTCACACTCGTCGGCGCACGCGAGTACGTGATCAACCTCTTTCCAGAGCCGGTCAAACTCGGCGTCGGAGCGGGGATCGGGCTGTTCCTCGCCGCGATCGGCCTCCAGTTCATGCGGATCATCGCGATCGACCCCGACGACATGGTCACCCTGAGCCCGGTCCTGGCACAGGACCCGGTCGCGATCATCTCGGTTCTGGGCATCCTGCTCACGTTCTACCTGTACGTCCGGGGCGTGCGGGGGTCGATCGTGCTCGGTATCATCCTCACCGGCATCATGGGCTATCTGGCTGGCGCGCTCGGACTGCAGCCATACGCAGGCGCACTCCCGAAGGAGGGCCAGATTTTGGCAAAACCGGTGACACTCGCCCCAGGCGTGGACCAGATCACCTACGGGCTGTCCGCCTATGACATCACCCCGCTCGTGGGCGCGTTCGTCGAGGGCTTCCAGGACGTCGAGGCAGTCACCTTTGTTTTCGTCGTGTTCACGTTCTTCTTCGTGGACTTCTTCGACACGGCTGGCACCCTGACGGGACTCGGGCAGGAGGCCGGTTTTCTCGACGAAGAGGGCGACTTCCCCGAGATGAACAAACCGCTGTTGGCCGACGCCGTCGGGACCACCGTCGGGGCGATGCTCGGAACCTCGACTGTCACGACGTTCATCGAGTCCGCGACCGGCATCGAGGAGGGTGGGAGAACCGGTCTCACCGCACTCGTGGTCGCGATCCTCTTCCTCCTGGCGCTGGTATTCGTGCCGCTGGTGAGTGCGATCCCCTCCTTTGCCCCGTACGTTGCGCTGGTCATCGTCGCGGTCTTCATGGTCCGGAACGTGACCGACATCCAGTGGGAGGATCCGGCCCACGCGATTCCGGCCACGCTCACCATCGCGTTGATGCCCCTGACGAGTTCGATCGCGACGGGCATCGCCGCCGGTCTGTTGAGCTACCCGATCGCCAAGGCCGCCCAGGGCGAGCTGCGTGACGTGCGCCTCGGACAGTGGATTCTTGCGGGACTGGTCGTCATTTATTACTTCGTGCGCACGAACGCCCTGGTCTGAGCGACGATCCGACGTTTCGCCACACGAGCCTTTAACCTGCCGCGGCTCTGCCCTTCGCCCATGTTGGATCGGGTGCTGGGCCGGGCCGCCCTCAAGGAGCGAATCGAGACCCTCGAGGAGGAGAAGGCGTCCCTCGAGGCACAGCTCGAGTCCGCTCAGGAGAACCGAAAGGCGGCGGTCAGAGATCGACAGGAGGCCGAGCGGGAGGTGAACCGCCTCGAGGACCGCATCGCCGAACTCGAGGACCGCGTCGAGCGGGCCGAATCGGGGAGCCGGGACGTCGAGTTCCGGGGTGAGACCACGCTTCGGGGCGAGCGCCTCGAGACGGTCCTGTCCCGGCTGGAGACGCTTCGGACCGACCAGGAAGGGGCCATGACCGCGATGATCGCGGGGGCCGTTCCGGACCCCGTCCGGGACCTGCTCGGTGACCGAACCGCCCTCGTCTCGCGGGCGGCACCGGCTCTCGTGCTGGCCGACGACGCGGAGCTGGTCACCGTCGCGCTCAGGCCGCCAGCCCCGCCGGAACCGTTCGTCGAGTTCGGCCCAGGATTCCGGACCGAGCGTGGGTGGTTCCAGCCGATCGGCCGATACACCCTCGCTCTCGTTCGCTCGGATCTGTTCGCGATGGGCACCTACGAGGGATCACACCGGGTCGAGTACGAGGGCTTCGAGAGCGACGTCAAGGGCGATCACTCGAAGGGCGGCTTCTCCCAGGCCCGCTTCGAGCGCCGACGCGACCAGCAGATCGAGGACCACCTGGATCGAGTTCGCGAGGCACTCTCTGGCGCTGCGGAGACGCTTTACGTCGTCGGCGAGTCGACACTCCTGCCCGAGTTCGAGGCAGAGGCGACGGTGACGAAGCCGGTCGACGCTACGGGATCGCCCCGGGAGGCCCTCGAAGACGCTCGGGACCGATTCTGGCGGACGACCCTCTATCGGCTGTAGCTCCCTTCGGTCCGGTGGAATCCTGACAGTTTGCTGGTCTGCCTCAATACACTTATGGGGGAAACACCTCCTACCACGCCCCATGAGCACGGTCACGGTAACCCTTCCCGACGGCTCCGAACTCGAGGTCGAGTCCGGTGCCACGCTCGAGGACGTCGCATACGAGATCGGTCCGGGTCTCGGAAGTGACACAGTCGCGGGGAAGGTGGACGGCGAGTTGGTTGCAAAGGAGACGCCGATCGAGAAGGACGTCGACGTGGAGATCGTGACCGAGGGGAGCGAGGAGTACCTCGACGTCCTGCGTCACACGGCCTCTCACGTCTTCGCCCAGGCCCTCCAGCGCCTGTATCCCGGGGCGAAACTCGCCATCGGTCCGTCGACCGACGAGGGCTTCTACTACGACATCGACGGGGTCGACCTCGACCAGGACGACCTCGAGGCGATCCAGGCAGAGATGGACGCGATAATCGAGGCCGATTACGACGTCGAACGCGTCGAACTCGACCGGGAGGAGGCCCTCGAGTTCTACGAGGACAACCCCTACAAACGGGAAATCCTCGAGGACGAGGCTGCGGGTGAGGGACCGATATCCTTCTATCGGCAGGACGACTGGCAGGACCTCTGCAAGGGCCCACACGTGGAGTCCACCGGCGAGGTCGGGGCAATCGCACTCCTCAACGTCTCCGCCGCGTACTGGCGCGGGGACGAGAACCGCGAGACCCTCACGCGGGTCTACGGAACCGCCTTCCCCACCGAGGAGGAACTCGAGGACTATCTCGAGAAACGGGAACAGGCAAAGGAGCGGGATCACCGCCGGCTCGGCACCGAACTCGAACTCTTCTCGATCCCCGACGTCACGGGTCCGGGACTCCCGCTCTATCACCCGAACGGCAAGACCGTCCTGCGGGAACTCGAGTCCTTCGTGACCGAAATGAACCTCGGGGAGGACTACGACTACGTCGAGACCCCACACCTCTTCCGGACGGAGCTCTGGAAGCAATCCGGGCACTACGACAACTACGTCGACGACATGTTTCTTCTCGACGTGAATAGCGAGGAGTACGGCCTCAAGCCGATGAACTGCCCGGGCCACGCGACGATCTTCGATCAGACGACCTGGAGCTACCGCGATCTTCCCCAGCGGTACGCCGAGGACGGCAAGGTCTATCGCAAGGAGCAGCGCGGGGAACTCTCCGGGCTCTCCCGTGTCTGGGCGTTCACCATCGACGACGGCCATCTCTTCGTCCGCCCCGACCAGATCGAGGCGGAGGTCGCGACCATCGTGGACATGATCTTCGAGGTGCTCGAGACCTTCGACCTCGACGCGGAGGTCGCCCTGGCGACCCGTCCGGAGAAGTCCGTGGGCAGCGACGAGATCTGGGAGACCGCCGAGAGCCAGCTCAGAGACGTGCTCGAGGATCTTGGCCTCGAGTACGACCTCGAGGAGGGCGACGGCGCCTTCTACGGGCCGAAGGTCGACTTCGCCTTCGAGGATGCCCTGGGCCGGACGTGGGACGGCCCGACGGTCCAGCTCGATTTCAACATGCCAGAACGCTTCGATCTGACCTACACGGGCGCGGACAACGAGGACCACCGGCCGGTGATGATCCACCGGGCACTCTACGGCAGCTACGAGCGCTTCTTCATGGTGCTCATCGAGCACTTCGACGGCAAGTTCCCGCTCTGGCTCGCCCCCGAACAGGTCCGCATCCTCCCCGTTTCGGACGACAACCTCGAGTACGCCCGCTCGGTCGCTGCGGATCTCGAAGAGGCGGACTTCCGGGCCCAGGTCGAAGATCGTGACTGGACGGTCGGCAAGAAGATCCAGCAGACCCACGAGGACCGCGTGCCCTACATGCTGGTTCTCGGGGACGACGAGGAGGACGCCGGGAATATCTCGGTCAGGGACCGGGAGGAACGCGAACGAAAGGAGATCGACCTCGACGCGTTCCTCGAACATCTCGAATCCGAACGGGAGGAAAAGCGGATCGAACCGGACTTCCTGGCGGAGTAGGGGAGGACTTCGTCCGAAGGGTCTGCTGTACGGCGTCTTTCGGCCGCTATCGGGCGAGCCGCGGGATGGACCTCAGGGCAGCAATCGCCGGATGGCGGCGGATAGGGCGTTCTGGGGCACGTCTCCGGGAGTCCAGAGGAACTGCTCGAGAGCGATCAACCCGACCGCCACGGTGAGGCCCGTGACGCCGAGGAGCACTCGTCCTCCGGAGAGCAATCTGAGACCAAACAGCCCAATCGGCACCGCGAACGCGAGCGTGGCGGCGAGCGCAATCACGTCAAGAATCCCCAGTCGAACCATACGCCACTTCTGGGACACCCCCGCTTTGGGGTTTCGGTCCCGGCCATCCGATTTTCGCGGTGCGAATCGAGGGGTGGCTGTACCGTTCGGTCCGCCGCTCGTTGCATACAGGACAGACGATGAATACGGCGGCCATGTTGCTACAATAGAACTATTCGGCTGCCACCGTTCCCCTTTTGCCCGATTCCGGGATAAATCCCGCCTCCGTGGACTCCCCTTCTGTCTCACTTACGTGGACTCC
>JBDGUI010000006.1:9204-41719 GCA_042216015.1 Halodesulfurarchaeum sp.
CGTGGACTCCCCTTCTGTCTCACTTACGTGGACTCCTCTTCTCGCAACTCCTCGAGTTCGGCCTCGACCTCCGACTCGTCGACCTGGGCCTCGAGTTCTTTTTTGACCTCCTCGGCCTCCGCGTCTTCCGGCGTCGTCGACTCCGCTTCACGTTCGCCTTCCCCCTCGGCCTCGCGGAGCGTCTCGAGTTCGGCCTCGAGTTCCCGCTCCTCCCGGCCGGCCTCGAGTTCGCGGTCGATCTCGTCCTGATCGGAGATCGCGCTGTCGAGGACTCCTCGCTCCTCGAGTTCGTCGAGTGCCGAGGCCCGGGCCTCCATCTCCTCGGTCTTCTCGGTGGCCTGCTCGATCGACCGATTGACATCCTCCATCTCGTCGCCGACCCCGGTGATGGCCTCCGAAACACGGGTCTGGGCCTCGGCGGCCTCGTAGCGGGCCTTCACGGTCTCCTTTTTGGTCTTGAACTCGTCGATCTGGCGCTTGAGGTCCGTCTTCTTCTGCTCGAGGGAGGACTGGGTCGATTCGAGTTCGTTGATCTGGGCCGAGAGGTCCTCGACCTGTGACTGCTTGGCCTGTTTCTTCTCGAGGGCCCGCTTTGCCAGGTCCTCGCGGTTCTGGGCCATCGCCTCCCGGGCCTGTTCGTTGTGCTTCTCGATGTTCTCCTCCAGACGATCCCGCTGGACCTCCAGGCGCTTTCTCTGGGCGGTGATGTCCGCGATGCCCTTCTCGACGTCGGTGAGTTCGTCCCGCATCTGCTGGTAGGAGTAATCCAGCGTCTCTTTTGGGTCCTCGGCCCGGCCGATGAGCGCGTTGAGCTTCGACCGGAGCAGGAAGGACAGGCGTGAGAGCAGTCCCATGGAACCCGTTTGCGCCTCCACCGTTAAAACGTCTCTCTCCGATGAGGGTCCGCTCCGATTCGACCGGTCGGTGGTGAATGGGTCGCTCTCAGTGCCGGGACTGTGCCACGTCCGAAATGGTTTTTGCCGCCGGCGCCGCACGGTCAGTATGCCGACAGAGACTGGATATGACCCCTCTCTGGGGAACAAGTTCATTTTCGTGACTGGCGGGGTGATGTCGGGCCTCGGCAAGGGGATCACGGCGGCGAGTCTGGGTCGCCTGCTGGAGAACGCCGGCTTCGACGTGACTGCCGTCAAGATCGACCCATACCTCAACGTCGACGCGGGCACGATGAACCCCTATCAGCACGGGGAGGTCTACGTCCTCAAGGACGGGGGCGAGGTCGACCTCGACCTGGGGAACTACGAGCGATTCCTGGACATCGACATGACCTTCGACCACAACGTCACGACGGGGAAGGTCTACGAGCACGTCATCGACCGGGAGCGCGCGGGGGACTACCTGGGAAAGACCGTTCAGATCATCCCGCACATCACCGACGACATCAAGCGCCGGATCCGCGAAGCCGCCGAGGGCCACGACGTCTGCCTCGTCGAGGTCGGTGGCACGGTCGGGGACATCGAGGGGATGCCCTTTCTCGAGGCGCTCCGGCAATTCGTCGACGAGGAAGCGGCGGAAAACGCCCTCCTGATCCACGTCACGCTCGTTCCATACGCCCCGAACGGCGAGCAGAAGACCAAGCCGACCCAGCACAGCGTCAAGGAACTCCGCTCGATCGGGCTCCGGCCGGACATCATCGTCGGGCGGAGCGACGAGCCACTGGAGGAGGAGGTCCGGGAGAAGATCGCCCTGTTCGGGGACGTTCCGACCCGCGCGGTCTTCTCGAACTACGACGTCCCGGACGTCTATGAGGTACCACTCCTCCTCGACGAGGAGGGGATGGACGAGTACGTGATGGACAAACTGGACCTCGCCGACCGGGCGATCCCCCGGGCCCACCGCAGCACCGAGTGGCGCGACCTGGTGACCCAGGAGACCGACGCCGAACTCGACATCGCCCTCGTCGGGAAGTACGACCTGCGGGACGCCTACATGTCCGTGAGGGAGGCGCTGAAACACGCCGGACTCGATCAGGGTGTGGACGTGAACGTCGAGTGGGTCGAGGCAGACCGGATGGACGACGGCGACGAAACCCGCCTGGCCGGGGCGGATGGAATCGTCGTCCCGGGTGGCTTCGGGAGCCGCGGGGTGGAGGGGAAGATGCAGGCCATCTCGTACGCCCGGAAAAACGACGTGCCGTACCTCGGCCTCTGCTTTGGCTTCCAGCTCGCGGTCATCGAGTACGCCCGCAACGTCCTCGGGCTCGAGGGCGCCCATTCGACGGAGATCGACGAGTCGACGCCCCACCCGGTCATCGACCTGCTGCCCGATCAGTACGACCTCGAGGACCTCGGTGGGACGATGCGGCTGGGCGCTCGGGAGACCCAGCTCGAGCCGGAAACACTCGCCCACGATATCTACGGGGCAGACACCTGCACCGAACGCCACCGTCATCGCTACGAGGTCAACCCCGAGTACATCGAGACGTTGACCGAGCGGGACCTGCGGTTCTCGGGTGAGGCGGGCAACCGGATGGAGATCCTCGAACTCGACGAGCACCCGTTCTTCCTGGGGACCCAGTTCCATCCCGAGTTCCGCTCCCGCCCGACCCGGGCGAGCCCACCGTTCGTTGGGTTCCTCGAAGCGATTCTGGAACTCCAGGCCCCGGCCCAGGAGGTGGCCTGAGATGGTCGACGTCGAGTCCTTCATCGAGGAAAAAACGGCCGAGATCGCGGCCGAAATCGGCGACGAAACGGCCATCATCGCCCTCTCCGGCGGCGTGGACTCCTCGACGGCGGCCGCACTCGCCTACGAGGCAGTCGGCGAGCAACTCGTGCCGGTCTACGTCGACACCGGCCTCATGAGAAAAGCGGAGACCGCGGGGATCCGGGAGACCTTCTCCCACATGGACTCCCTGCGGATCGTCGAGGCCCAGGACCGCTTCCTCGATGCCCTGGCGGGGGTCACCGACCCCGAGGAGAAGCGCCACGCGATCGGTGAGCAGTTCATCCGGGAGTTCGAGACCGTCGCCCGCGAGGTCGACGCCTCCATGCTCGTTCAGGGCACGATCTACCCGGATCGAATCGAGAGCGAGGGGACCATCAAGTCCCACCACAACGTCGGCGGGCTGCCGGAGGTCGTCGATTTCGACGGGATCGTCGAACCCATGCGGGACCTCTACAAGGACGAGGTCCGTGAGGTGGCCCGCGCACTCGACCTCGAGGAGGTCGTCTCCGAGCGCATGCCCTTCCCCGGTCCGGGCCTCGCGGTCCGGGTGCTCGGGGAGGTCACCGAGGAGAAGCTCCGGGTCGCCCGCGAGGCGACCGCGGTCGTCGAGGAGGAACTCGAGGAATACGACCCGTGGCAGGCCTTCGCGGCCGTGCTGGGGAAGGCCACCGGCGTCAAGGGCGACAACCGTGTCCATGGCTGGATCGTCGCGGTCCGGTCCGTCGAGAGCAGAGACGGAATGACCGCCCGGGCCCAGCCACTCGACTGGGACACACTCCAGCGGATCCAGAGCCGGATCACCGGCCAGCTCGATTCTGTCTCCCGGGTCGTCTACGACATCACGCACAAACCACCGGCGACGATCGAATACGAATGAAATCGACTGAATACGAAACACAATGACACGCGCACTCATCGTCGGCCCCGACCGCGGGCTCGACGCGATCCTCACGGCACACGACGTGAAAACGACACGGATCCCAACCCCCGTCACCGAGGCTGACCTGGAGGAGGGCGGACTCGCGGATGCGGCCCTGCTCTTCGTCACCGACCCGGGAGAGGCGACGGCGATACCCGTCGCGAAGCGGCGCCAGCCCGGGCTCCGCATCGTCTGGTACGCCCCGGATTCGGTCCCGGAGTTCGTCACCCGCCAGCTCGATCTGGGCGTGGACCCCTCCCTGGTCGACCCCGAGATCTTGATCGAAGAACAGCTCTTGGCGCTCGGTGCCTGATCGCCACAGCGTCGCCCTTGATCGGGTCTACGCCGATTCGACGTCGTCCAATTCCTCGCCCGGATAGACCCGGAAGGTGCGTCCTTGCTTCTCCTTGTACACCAGTCCCCGTTTTTCCAGTTCGGAGAGGGTCTGGCTGACCTTGCTCTTCGAGAAGTCAGCCCGGTCGCGGATTTCAATCTGCGTGACGCCAGGAGAATCGATGACCGGTTCGAGGACGCGACGCTCGTCCTCCGGGAGATAGCGGAGGAGTTCCCGCTCGGTGGACGGATTCGGTTTCTCATCCGCTTCTCGGTCGTTTGCTTTCCCCGCATCGATTTGCTCCGATTCCGACCCTGGATCGCCCTGTTCTGCTGCCGCGCCGACGGGCGTCCCCTCACTAGCCGTCGTTTGGGGGACGGCGCCCGCGGGCTCTGCCATCTGCTCCCGGAAGATCAGGTATCCGCCGGCGATCACGACGGCCAGGACCACCCCGGCGAGAAGGGAGAGCAGCGGGTCGGTGCCGTAGGTTCCCATCGACCCGTCCATCATCGACCCCATCGAGCCGTTCATCATCGTCGGTTGCTGGGCGGCCTGGAAACTCCAGACTGCACCGAGCAAAAGCACGAGGGAAGCTATCCCGGCGACGAGCACGTCGGTCATTCGCCGGTTCATGGTGTTTTGCCTCCGTCTGTGGATTGATTCCGATACCGAACGGCTGTCATTGCTCTCACTACGGAACGACCCTTTTTAGGTTGGCTGTTCCACCGTATCGATCGATGCCCCGCTGTGGAAACCGATGTCTTACCATGGGGGTTGATGTCCTGCTGTGGCGATCGAAAGGTCATTCCCCGCGTGCAGGCGATGTGGACGAAGTGAACGCGACGTGGAACGACGTGCACGCAACGTGGGTGGAAATGAGGGAGTCGGAGGGGAGCCACCTGGGCTCCGTCGATCGCTTCCCATTCCGGAGGGACAATAGGCCGGGGAGTCCAACTGGTTCCCATGCGCGAAAACGCGGCCGAGCTCCCGAAAGCGACTCGCCCGGGACGCGTGGCCATCGCCGTGGAAGACCTGTACGGCACGAGTTCCTTCTACGAGGACGTCGTGGGTCTCGATCTGTTCGAGTACACGGAGTGGGGCGGGACGCTCGGCGTCGACGGAACGCCCCTGGTCGAACTCCTCGACGGCAGTGATCGTGGACCCCGAACCGACGCGCAGGCGGGGCTCTATCACGTCGCTTTCTGTTACCCATCCCGAACCGCACTCGGCTCCGCGCTCCAGCGGATCGAGAGCTTCTACGAACTCGACGGGGCGACGGATCACGGCGTGACTCACTCGCTGTATCTCACCGATCCCGCCGGCAACGGGGTCGAACTCTTCATGGAGACGCCCCGAACGGAGTGGCCCCGGAACGAGGCTGGCGCGGTGGTCATGGAGACCGACCCGCTCGATGTAGACGCCCTCCGGGACGAGGGCGACGCCGAGATGGCGGCCCCGGCAGCCACCCGAATCGGGCACTTTCACCTCGAGGTCACCGACCTCGAGCGCTCGACGGCGTTCTATCGGGACCGGCTGGGGCTGCCAGTCTCCCGCAGAATCGGTGACATGGCCCGGTTCTTCACCACCGGCGACGCCCACCACCATCTCGGGCTGACGAACTACCTCGGCCGAACCGATCCGGCGACGGGACAGGGGGTGGACTGGATCGAATTACTCGTCCCCGATGACGCGGCGATCGGGGCGGCACGCGAGCGATTCGAGGGCGCGGGCGTTCCCGTCGAATCGGTCTCGGACGGAATTCGGGTGGCGGATCCGGACGGCATCGGTGTCCGGGTGCGGGTCCCCGCGGAGTGAGGTCGCCGGCGAGTCGGCCCGGATTACCGATCGGATTCGCGTCGGGCGAGGCCAGCCAGGTGCCCGATCTCCGGGAGGATCAGCGAGTCCATCGCGAGGGAGACCGCGTCGACGTTGCCGGGCAGCACGAAGACTGGCACGCCGTTCGCGATCCCCGCCGTCGCCCGCGAGGCGATCGCCTTCGTTCCGATCTCGTCGGCGGACTTCCGCCTGAAGAACTCGCCAAAGCCCGGCAGGTCCTTCTCGAAGAGCGGGTCGATCGCCTCGACGGTCACGTCGTCGGGGGTGACTCCGGTTCCGCCGGTCGAGACGACCACGTCGACATCGCGACGGTCGACCAGCTGGTTCGCGGTGCCCTGGATTAGGTCGAGGTCGTCCCCGATCAGTTCGCGGGTCACGACCCGGTGACCGTCCGCCTCGAAGGCGTCCCTGATGGCGTCGCCACTGGGGTCCTCGTCGAGCGATCGCGACGTCGAGACCGTCAGGACGGCGGCCCCGACCGACTCGAGGTCCCCGGCGTGATGGTCGTGTTCTGGCTCCGGTTCCCCCTCCTCCGGTTCTGACTCCCTCGTGTCCTCTCGCCCGTTCCGGGACGTGTCCCGACGCTGAAAGTCGACCATGGCCGAACGTTGCCCCCCTGTTCCCTAAGTGCTATCGGCGAAAGTGGGGGAAATCGACCGTTTCGATGGAGACCGAGCGAAACGTCTCGCCCGTATGCCACCAGCCCCCGAGTTCCGGCTCGGGTCCGGCGAGTGAGACGATCAACGCGTACGTTTTCGGCCAGGCGGCCCCGGTGCGGTCGGTCTCGCTCGGGGAGGAGGGACCTTCCGGATGGGAGTGGTAGAAGCCAAGAAGCGTGAACTCAGTCGCGTCGAAGGACTCCTGGCCCTCGAGCAGCTCTTCGGGGTCGATCTCGAAGCGGCACTCCGGGTCGGCGGCGACGTTCGACGTTCGTATCGAGTCGAGAACGACCGGTGGGTCGCCATCCCGCCCGCCGAGCAGGCCACAGGCCTCTCTCGGGGCGCTCTCGCGGGCGTGGTCGAAAATCGAGGCCCGGACCGATTCGGCGAGTTTCATGCAGGCTGGCAGGTGGGAACCTCGATCCCGGGTTGCCCCCGTTCACACCGATTCGCTCCAGTCCTCGCCCAGGTCCCGACGCATCGCGATGTCGAACCAGGGGCAGGTCCGGAGCTGTCGGTAATTCCGCGGGTGCTCCCAGAGGTCCTCGTAGTCGACCCAGAGGGTCCCGCCGACCTCCTTTGGGTCGGTGTCGAGGTCGGTGTCCGAAAGCGTTGCTTTGAGGACCGCACAGACCTCCCACTCGACGCCCTCCGCGAGGTAGTGGCGCCTGTACTCGAAGCGGTCGGTGATTTGGAGGTTCCCGTACTGGTCGGGGGTGATGCCCAGTTCCTCCTCGAGGCGATCCTCCGTGGCCTCGATCTGGGTCTGCCCCTCGGCTGGGTGGGAGGCGACGGTGCCGTCCCAGTGGGTGTCCCAGAGGCGCTTGTCTCGGGCCCGCTGGGCGAGCAGAACCCGACCGTCCTCGTCGAAGAGCATGCAGGTGAAGGCGCGGTGGCGAATGCCGTCGCCCGTGTGGGCATCGAGGCGGTCGACGGTCCCCTGTGGGTTGTCCTCGCCGTCGACGGCGATCACCGCCTCACCGCCGGAGCGCTCCGTGGGCGCACTGTCGCCCGCGTCGTCTGAACGATTCATGGGAATGGCAACGACGAGGACCGTTTTGTACCCACCGGTCTGCCCCGTGGCCCGACTGAACCGAAGTTCCTCGTGCTTCGACTGGCCCGGCCGCTTCGTGCCCGCCCGGATCGGGGGCGGCCGGGGGACCCAGGCAACCACTCCTACCCACGGGTTTCCTCGAGAATCAGCCGGGTCTTCGTCGAGCGGACCTCCTCCTGCTCGCGGGTGCGAGTGATGAGTTCGTTGACCCGCTCGGTGTCCATCGCGTCGACCACGAGCACCACGTCCTCCTCGCCTGAGACCTGCCAGACGAAGTCCACCTCGGGCCACTCGGCCATCCGCGTGGCGAGCTCCTGGGTGTTCACGTCCACGCCGACTGACACCTCGACCATCGACTTGACGTTCCCCGTCCGGGTCGCGATGGTGAACCGCTCGATGGTCCCCTCCTCGAGAAGCCGGTCGACGCGGTTTCGAACCGTCCCCTCCGAGACCCCGAGCGCGTCGGCGATCTCGGTGTAGGGGGTGCGGGAGTCCTCCCTGAGCAGCGCGAGGATCTCCCGGTCGAGATCGTCCATGTCACTCCGTGTGTCGCCCCGACGAAAACTGTTTCGAATTTCGTAACTCAACTACGAAAGCAAGCCTTATATTTCACGCTGCGTTTGAATCTCGTAATGTCGGACGCCTACATCGCCCTGGAGACCGGCGAGGTCATCGAGGGTCGCGCCCGGTCTCCCGGTGAGGAAAACGGCGAACTCGTCTTCACCACGCCGTATACCGGATACGAGGAGAGCCTGACCGATCCGTCCTACGAGGCCCAGGTGTTGACCTTTGCCTACCCGCTCATCGGGAATTATGGCGTCCGAACCGAGCGATTCGAATCCGACCGCGTCCACCCGAGTGCGGTCGTCGCCCGCGAACTCACCGACGATGTCGCCGAGTGGCTCACCGAGGAGGGCGTTCCCGCCGTCGATTCCGTCGACACCCGGGACCTGGTGCTCGACATCCGTGACGGCGGCGCGATGAAGTGCGGGATCTCGGCCGGCCCCGACGCCTCGCCCGAGCGGGCCCGTGAACAGCTCGAGGTCTGTCCGCACATGAGCGAGATCGAGAACATCGGTGACATGGTCAGCGTCGATAGCGTCGAGGTCCATCGAGCGGAGGGGGAGGGTCCGAAGACGGCGCTCATTCACTGTGGGACCAAGGGTAGCATCATCGACTCGCTGCTCGAGCGCGGCTCGGACGTTCACGTCTTCCCTCACGACGCCGACCCGGTCGACGTCGAGGCCATCGACCCCGACCTGGTCTTCATCTCGAACGGTCCCGGCGATCCGGCGAACTACCGTGCGACCGAGGCCCTCGTGGAGCACTTCCTCGGGGAGGTGCCGATCGCCGGCATCTGTCTGGGGATGCAGATCGTCGCCAACGCCGTCGACGGCGAGACGACAAAGATGGAGTTCGGGCATCGCGGGGTCAACCAGCCGGTCCTCGACCACGAGAGCGGCCGGGTCGTCATGACCACGCAGAATCACGGCTACATGGTTGCGGACGCTGGCGACCTCGAGGTGACCCAGATCAACGTCAACGACGACACGCCCGAGGGAGCCGAGTCCGTCGACCTCGACGTCATCACCCGCCAGTACCACCCCGAGGCCCACCCCGGCCCACACGACACCCTCGACTTCTTCGACGACGTGCTGGCGATGGCGGAGGCGGGCGCCCATCCGGCGGCGACCCACTGAGGGCCACTCTCCCACCGGTGATCGGGTCAGTCGACCGCGAAAACCCGGAGGGCTTTATTTCTCCGGGACAATATCCCGGACATGGGACAAGACTACGCCGAGTCCATTCGGGAGCAGCGCGATCAGAAGGAGGCTTACTTCGCCGAGAGTCCCAGATCGCCAATCCCGAAAGCGGCCCGGGAGGAGTTCCCGGGGCTGGAACACTTTCCGGTGGACGAATCGATGCGCTTCGAGGTCGAACTACACGAACACGAGGACCCCGATCGGCTGACGGTCGAGACCACGGCGGGAAACGAGCAGGAGTACCTCCAGTGGGGCGAGTTCACCCTCGAGATCGACGGCGAGCCGGTCACGATCCAGGCCTACAAGGGCGACCCGAACGAGGAGCGCCTCTGGGTCCCCTTCCGGGATAAGACGAGCGGCGAGGAGACCTACGGCGCCGGCCGGTACCTCGATCTCGAACGGGACCACCACTTTCACGATGGCGTCTGGATTCTCGACTTCAACGAGGCCTACAACCCGACGTGTGCGTACAACGAGGGCTACGAGTGTCCGCTCATTCCCACCGAGAACTGGCTCGACGTGCGGATCGAGGCCGGCGAGAAGGACTACCCAGGCGAACCGCACAGCCCGCAACACCACTGAGTCGAGGGTCCAGCCCGCAAGAGGGGGGTAATCTCCCTGGCCGTCGCTGTTTTTTCCCGTGGCCTGAGGTCCGAACCCCTTACTCCCGGCCCCACTTCGCGGTCCGCTTCGGGCGCTCGGAGATGGCCTCGATGTCGAGTGGCTCGTTCTGTGCCTCGAGGGCGGCGAGGGTCGCCCGGGCGGAGGGGTACGTCGAGAAGTACGTGACCTCCTGCTCGACGGCCACCTGGAGCGGTTCGCGGTTCCGCGAGATGATGAGATCGATCTCGCCCTCCTCGATGGCCTCCTCGAAGTCGCGCTCGTCCTCGAAGTCCGCGATGGCGAAGTGCCGGGCGAAGCCCTCGATCAACTCCCGACCCGCCGGGGAGTCCGGTTCGGGGAACTCCTCGTTGTCGAGGTCGATCAGCGCCGTGCCCTCCGTCGGTATCGGCTTGTCGATGGCCATCTGGGACTTCTGGTAGGCCTTCCCGAAGGAGTCGGCCGTGCCCATGACCTCCCCGGTGGATTTCATCTCCGGGCCGAGGGTGGGATCCGAACCGGGCAGGCGGTCGAAGGGCAGGACGACCTCCTTGATGGAGATCTGCTCGGGGATCCGCTCCTCGACGTCGAGTTCCTCGAGGCTCGTCCCGGCCATCACCTTCGCGGCGAGCTTCGCGATCGGGACGCCGGTCGCCTTCGAGATGAACGGGACCGTCCGGGAGGAGCGGGGATTGGCCTCGAGGACGTACACCGTCCCGTCCTGGATGGCCAGTTGAACGTTGAGCAGGCCGACGGTCTCGAGGGCCGTGGCGATGTCCTCGACGACGTCGCGCACCCGGCCCATCGTCTCCGCGTCGAGGTTCTGTGGCGGGATCATCACCGCGGAGTCCCCGGAGTGAACGCCCGCGCTCTCGATGTGCTCCATCACGCCGCCGATGAGCACGCTTTCCCCGTCGGCCACGGCGTCGACGTCGAGTTCGATCGCGCCCTCGAGGTAGTCGTCCACGAGGATCGGCTTCTCGGGGGAGACCCGCACGGCCTCCTCGATGTAGCCCTTCAATTCCTCGTCGTCGTAGACGACCTCCATCGCCCGGCCGCCGAGCACGTAACTCGGACGAACGAGGACCGGATAGCCGATCTGGTGGGCCAGTTCGAGCGCCTCGGTCTCGTTCGTCGCCGTGCCGCCCGCCGGCTGGTCGACCCCCATCTCGTCCATGAGTGCATTGAAGCGGTCCCGGTCCTCCGCCAGGTCCATCGCCTCGACGCTCGTTCCCAGCAGTTTGCAGGAAAGCCCCCGCCGTTCGATCTCCGCCGCGAGCGGGTCGCCGATGTTCACCGAGGTCTGACCGCCGAACTGGACCATCACGCCGTCGGCGCCCGTCGCCTCGATGACGTCTGCGACCTCCTCCGCGGTGATCGGCTCGAAGAAGAGGCCATCGGAGGTGTCATAATCCGTCGAGACGGTCTCCGGGTTGTTGTTGACGATGTGGGTCTCGATGCCGGCCTCCCGCAGCGCACGGACCGCGTGGACGGTCACGTAGTCGAACTCGACTCCCTGGCCAATCCGGATCGGTCCCGCCCCGACGATGACCACGCTCTCGATGTCAGGGTCGGTCTGGACCTCCTGGTGGGTCCGTTCGCCCGGCGACCGCGAGGAGTAATAGTAGGGTGTCGAGGCGGCGAACTCCCCGGCACAGGTGTCGACCTGCTTGAAGGTGCGGGTCTGGCCCGAGGATTCCACCGTCTCCACGGGTACTGCCGGATCCGGGTCGGTCCCGGGCAGGTCGACCTCCGTGGGGCCAAGTCCGCCGCCGGTCGAGGTGGTGTCAACGGTACCGGTCGTCGCCATGGCGGCGGCCTCGCTATTCGTGTAGCCGGTTTCGATGGCCGGTTCAAAATCGCCCTCGGCGGCGGCCTCGGCGGCCCGAGCCACGTTGCCGAAGCGCTCGATGTACCACCCCTCGATGCCGGTCGCCTCGACGATCTCCTCGGTCGTGAGGCCGCGTTCGAAGGCCTCGAAGATCGCGTAGGGGCGGTCCGGCGTGGGCGTTTCGAGGTGGGCTTTCACCAATTGGTCATCGGAGACGGTGTCCCAATCCACCGCGGGAACGTACTCCGTCGAGCGAAGTGCCTTGAGCAGGGATTCCTCGAAGGTCCGCCCGATGGACATCGCCTCGCCGGTGGACTTCATCGCCGTCGAGAGTTCGAAGTCGACCTCGGGGAACTTGTCCTTGGGCCAGCGCGGGATCTTCGTGACGACGTAGTCGATCGCCGGCTCGAAGGCGGCGGTCGTCTCGCCGGTGATCTCGTTTTCGATCTCGTGGAGTTTCTTGCCCAGGGCGACCTTCGCGGTCACCCGGGCAATCGGGTACCCGGTGGCCTTCGAGGCGAGCGCAGAGGAGCGGGAGACCCGGGGGTTGACCTCGACGACCCGATATTCCCCGCCCGGCGTGCCGTCGTCACGCCACGCGAACTGGATGTTGCAGCCGCCCTGGATGCCCAGATCGCGGATCACGTCGAGGGCCGCGTCGCGCATCTCCTGGTGGCCCTCGTCGGGGATGACCTGACTGGGCGTCACGACGATCGACTCGCCGGTGTGGATGCCCATCGGGTCGATGTTCTCCATGTTGCAGATGATGATACACGAGTCGTCGGCGTCGCGCATCACCTCGTACTCGAGTTCGACCCAGCCGTCGATGGACTCGGTGATCATCACCTCGTGGTTGCGCGAGAGGGTGAGCCCGCGTTTGACCCGGTCGCGGAGCTCGTCCATGTCGTGGACGACCCCCGATCCCTGGCCGCCCAGGGTGTAGGTCGTCCGCATGATGACCGGGAGCCCGCCCACGGCGTCGAGGGCGTCCTCGATCTCGTCCATCGACTCGATGGTGACCGACGTGGGCACGGGCTGATCGAGGGCCTGCATCCGGTCGCGGAACTGTTCGCGGTCCTCGGTGGCGTAGATGGTCTCCAACGGGGTCCCCATGATCTCCACGTCGTACTCCTCGAGGACGCCCTGCTCGGCGAGTTCGGCGGTGACGTTCAACCCGGTCTGGCCGCCGAGCCCGGCGATGACGCCGTCGGGCTCCTCCTTCCGAATCACCTCGGCGATGGCCTCGGTGGTGATGGGTTCGAGGTACACCTTGTCGGCCATCTCCGGGTCGGTCATGATCGTCGCGGGGTTGGAATTCACGAGGACGACCCGGACGCCTTCCTCCTGTAGGGCTCGGCAGGCCTGTGCGCCGGAGTAATCGAACTCGGCAGCCTGTCCGATCTGGATCGGCCCACTTCCGATGAGCAAAACGGTCCGGTCGTCTGGCATTACCGATGGAAACCCGTACATCGTAATAAGTCCGGCGAAAGATTCCAGTTTTCGCAACTCGATTTCGAAATTCGCAGCTTCGTCCGACGCGAATGCGACCCGTTGCTCGTCGCGTTCGGTGGGTCAGGACGAGCAACTTCTCGGGTGCCCGGACCACGCAGATTGGTCCCGGTGGGGAACTCGAAAGGAGTGTTCGGCCCGTTCGGTCGCGAGCAACCGGTCGAAGCACACGCCCCAGACTGGACAGGCGTAGCCCTCGCGATTCTCGGCAAGCGTCGTGGCGCCCGTGGCGAGCAGTTTGAACCCGTGTCGGTGGTCGTGAATCGAGAACCCCTTTACGACGTCCAGTGGCTCCATCGGTCGGCAATCGTGGGGCCTGGGAATAGGTGCTGTGACACGGGGATGGGGAGACAGTCGACCCGATTCTGGGCCACACTCCACAGCTCAGTAGAACTCCTCGACCAGTTCGTCGTAGGCTCCCATCAGCCGCTCGGTCACTGGGCCCACCTCGAATTGGTGGTCGTCTAGGTTGCCGACCGGCCAGACCTCCCCCGTCGTGTTCGTCAGGAAGAGTTCGTCGCTCGCTTCGATTCGTGGCGGACGATATCGACCCGTCTCGACCGGAATCCCGAGGTCGTCGGCGAGGTCGAGCACCACGTCCCGGGTCACCCCCGGCAGGATCGGTCCCTCGAGGGACGGTGTGTGAAGGACGCCGTCCTCGACGAAGAACACGTTCGCCGTCGTTCCCTCCGCGACGTACCCATCGGTATCGAGAAGGAGCGCGTCGTCGGCCACGGCTTCCCCCGCCTCGTCCCTGAGTTCGAGTCTGGCGAGGATGCCGTTGAGGTAGTTGTGGGTCTTCAGCCCGGGTGGAATCGCGTCCGGGTGATTCCGTCGGGTCTCGACGGTCCGGAGCACGGCTGGCCCATCCCATTGCGGCTCCCCCTCGACGCCGGCGCGGGGCAGCTCCGAGACGAGGACCACGACTGTCGGGTCGACTTCGGGCTGGGGGGTGAGCGCCCCGGGCTGGATCCCCCGGGTGATCGATACGCGCACGTACGCGTCCCCGAGGTCGTTCGCCTCGAGGGTCGCCTCGACGCGCTCGTGGAGGTCCGCTGGAATCGCATCCGGCATGCCGAGTGTCTCACAGGTCCCCCGGAGCCGGTCGAGGTGGGCCTCCCACTCGAAGAGCGTGCCGCCGTAGGCCCGCAGCGTCTCGAAGGCGGCGTCGCCGTACTTGAAGCCGCGATCCGCGACGCTCACGGTCGCCTCGTCGGCTCGCACCAGCTCGCCGTTCACGTGATACTGCATACCTCGACTACGAACGCCCGTACGATATCTTTCCCCTTCGGCGTCAGGATGCTTTCGGGGTGGTACTGGACGCCGAAGTGTGGCTTCTCGTCGTGGCGCACGCCCATCACGAGTTCGGGTTCGTCGTCGGTCCACGCGGTCTCCTCGAGACAGGCCGGGAGGTTCCGGCGCTCGACGCCCAGGGAGTGATAGCGCCCCGCCTCGAACTCCGGGGGGAGTGCCGCGTACATCCCCTCCCCGTCGTGGGTCACGACCGAGGACTTCCCGTGGACGACCCCCGGCGCGTGGTCGACGGGCGCACCGTAAACCGCACAAAGGGCCTGATGGCCGAGACAGACTCCAAGCGTGGGATAGTCGAGTTCCGCGAAGACCGGCATCGACACCCCCGCGTCCTGTGGGATTCCCGGGCCGGGCGAGACGATGATTCCGTCGGGATCCAGCTCCCGAATCTCTTCGAGGGTGATCTCGTCGTTGCGCCTGACGGTGACGTGGCCGGCGAACTCCCCGGCGTACTGGACGAGGTTGTACGCGAACGAATCGTAGTTGTCGATGACGAGGACGTGGGGGGCACAGTCGTCCCCGGTCCCGCCGGTCTCCACTTCAGTCCCCGCAGACCCCGTCATTCGCCCACCTCCATCTCCCCGGCCTCGAGAGCCGCGTCGACCGCGTTGAGCAGGGCCCGGGCCTTATCGAGGGTCTCCTCGTACTCGCGGTCCGGGACCGAATCGTGGACGATCCCCCCGCCAACGCGGAGGTGGTACTCCTCGCCGTGCCGGACGAGCGTCCGGATGACGATGTTGAGCGTGGCCCGTCCGTCAAAGCCGATGGCGGCCATGCTCCCGGTGTAGGGCCCGCGGCGGGTCGACTCGACCTCCTCGATGATTTCCATGGTGCGGGGTTTGGGCGCTCCGGTGATCGTCCCGCCCGGGAACATCGCCCGGATGGCGTCGACGACCCCCGCGTCGGGCCGGAGCCGGCCCGAGACCAGCGAGACGAGGTGCATCACCTCGGAGTAGCGATCGACGCGGCGGTACTCGTCGACGGTGACGGTGCCGTACGCCGAGACCTTCCCGAGATCGTTTCGCTCGAGGTCCACGAGCATGGCGTGTTCGGCCCGTTCCTTCTCGTCGCCGGTGAGGTCGGCCTCGAGGGCCTCGTCCGCCGGCTCCGTCTCACCCCTGGGTCGGGTCCCCGCGATCGGCTCGGTCTCGACGCGGTCCCCCTCCCGCTCGAGGAGGAGTTCGGGACTCGCGCTCACCAGATCGACCCCGGGGAACTCGATCAGTCCCGAATAGGGGGCCGGGTTCACCGTCCGGAGCGCGTCGAAGGCCTCGACGGGGTGGACCGCGGCGGGGGCCTCCAGTCGCTGGGAGATGTTGACCTGAAAGGTGTCACCGTCCCGGATGTAGTCCTGGACGGTGCCGACTCGTTCGGCGTAGGCAAGCCGGTCTGTCGAACTCTCGAACTCGGCGGTGTTCGTGGCGACCGGCGGGTCACCGACCTCGGGGTCGCCCTCCCGGATCCGGCCGGCGAGCGACTCCAGTTGCTCGATCCCCCGGTCGTAGGCCGCCTCGGGGTCCTCGCCGACACGGGGCGAGGCGACGAGACGGAGGGTCGGCTCCCCCTCGATGGGCATCCGCCACGCGGCGATGGCGTCATAAACGCCGAACTGGAGGTGCGGAAGCCCGCGATCGTCCACCGCGTCCTCGGGGAGGTCCTCGAGGTCCCGGACGACGTCATAGGAGAGCCAGCCGAAGAGCCCGCCGGGATAGGGGACGTCGCAGTCGGTTTCGACCAGGCTCTCGCCCTCGAGATGGGCTTCGAGTCGATCGAGTGCGCCGGGCCCGTCGACGGTGAGGAAGTCCGAGGGATCGACGCCGAAGTACCCCCAGCCCGGTCGGCCGCCCGAGGTCTCGAAGAAAAACGAGGGATGCTCGCCGCGAGCCCGTCGGTACGCCGTCCAGGGATCCGCGTCGATGGTCCCGACGACCGGCACGCGTGCGTCCGCCGGGGCCGCTGTGGCCCGTTCGAGGAACGTCGAACGGGTCGTCGATACCGTGAACGTCGCCATTGGTTCTCGAAGGTCGGCGCCGATTCAAGACGTTTTGGGTCTCACCCGGTGCTGCCGTTGGTTAACCTGGATGGAAAACTACAGGCAGCAACTGCCCGTTAGGCGGGTTCGTCGAACTCGTCCTCGAAGTCTCGCACCTCGCGATATTCCTCGACGAACTCGCTCACGTCGAAGTCCCCCCGCACCTCGCTGAAGGTCTTTGCCGCCGAATCGTCTCCGACCGCCGTCACTGCCTGGGCCATCACCTCGAGGACGGTTCGAACGACTATCTCGTGGAACTCGCGGGCGTCGAAGACCGCGATCCAGGCCGCCGCGTAGCCGGTGGAACCGTCCTCGCTCGCGTCGTGGGCGACGATTTCCTCGGGATGGGCATCCATCACGAGCCCCATGAGCGGGACCGTGCCGAACGCCTCCATCTCGGTCCCTTCGGCCGCGAGCGTGTCCGCAAGGACCTCGGTCACCGACTCCGGCAGAAATCGGGAGGGCGGGTGCGGATCGAGTACGACGGCGTGGGTCTCCCCGCAGTCACACCGGACTTCCCTGAGGCCCAGGTCCAGGTCGTCGCTTTTGATGGTCTCCCCGCAGGGCAACTCGATCGACTGGCCGCTCGGTCCCGTTGGAACCCCCGGTTGGGCCGTCATGGCCAGTCCTCCCGCTCCACTTCGCCATCAGGTTTGCGCTGTTCGCCCACGGTCCAGCCCGCCGCGTCGGCTGCCTCCTGGACTGGCAGGTACTCCCAGCCGGCGGCCTCGGCCCGTTCGCGATCCGACTCGTCGGTGCCGATCACGACGTAGCGGTCCGATTCGAACTGCTCGCGAACGCTCTCGAGGGTGTCCCGAGCGCCCTTCGGGCCCGAAAAGAAGTCCTCCCGAATGCGTCGCTTCCGGGTGAAGTTCGTGAGGACGTGGGTCGGTTCGTCGGCCGACACCACGCCCGCATAGCGGGTCCACTGCCGCGCGTCGGCGAAGGCCGTGCCCGGCTCGGCCAGGGCCTGGAGTGCCGAGAGCTCGAAGGCGAGGGTCATCTCGCCGCCCGCGTCCGGCGTGTCCATACACCGGTTTCGGGGCGATTCGCGCAAAACGGCTTCGGTCCGTCCCGGGACTACAGTTCTACGTCGACGTCCAGGTCCTCGAGGTCGAAGCTCTCCTGCAGGAGGACGTCTTTCTGGTCTGCCACCTTCGCGCCGCTGAGAATGAGGTCCTTGTACTTCGACTGGGCGGCGAGGTCGCCGATGAGGACGCCACCGATGAGTTGGCCGTCCTGGAAGGTGAGTCGCCGCCATGAGGTCTCGTCGTACTTTCGCTCGGCCTCGTCGTCGCCCTCGGTCGGATAGCCAAAGGAGAGGAACGGGAAGTCGAAGTGGGTGATCGAGTACGAGGAGACCCACCGGAACTCCTCGGTCTCGACGTCAGCCCCCTGATCGGCCAGCATCGTCCGGGCGGCCTGACTGCCCTGCTCCTTTGCGGATCCCCACGAGCCGTTCTGGGCCTCGTCGCCGATGACCGGGTCATGGAAGGTCACGATGTCGCCGGCAGCGTAGATGTCCTCGGCGTCTGTCCGCATGTACTCGTCCGTGTGAATCCCGCCGTTGGTCTCGACGGTCGTCCCCTGCAGCAACTCGGTGTTGAAATTGAGCCCGATGGCGGCCCCGACGAAGCGACTCTCGTAGCGATCGCCGTTGGCGTCTACCGTGGCCACAACGTGGCCCTCCTCGTCGGTCTCGAATTGTTCGACGCCGGATTCGAGAACGAGTTCGACGCCGAGGTCGCGCATGGCCTCGTGCATGATCTCTGCGCCCTCGAGGCTCAGCGCGTAGCGCCACCAGCGATTGCCGCGCATGATGTACCAGGCGTTCTCGAGGTCGTGGGCGCCGGCGATGGCGGCCAGGTCGATCCCGAGCAGACCCGCGCCGACGATCACGGCGTTCTCGGCTTCCTCCATCCCCTCCTTGATGTCCCGGGCGTCCTCGAACGTCCAGAAGTGGTGGATGCCGTCGGCGTGACTCCCCGGAACGGGCAGCTGGGATGGGGTCCCGCCGGTGGCGACCAGCAGTTTGTCGTACCCGATGGTGTCGCCCTCGTGGGTATAAACCTCGTGGGCGTCCTCGTCGACCTGCGTGACGTAGGTATTCATCTGGAGGTCGATGTCTCGATCGGAATACCAGCTCTCGTCGTGAATCGAGACCGGCCCCTCGGGCATCTTGCCCTTCGCAAACTCCTTGATCAGGATCCGGTTGTAGAGCGGTTCCCCCTCGTCGGTGATGACCGTCACGTCCGCGTCCTCGTCGTGTTCTCGAATTTCCTCGGCGGCGGTGCTGCCCGCGATGCCATCGCCAATAATTACGTACGACGCACTCATATCACGGGACTTCTCTGTCGCCCCTAATGTGGATTGCTATATCCGTCCAGGAGTGCCTCGTGTGATCGTCTCCCGGGGACCTGGGGCTCCTGCTGACAATTCTCGGATCGCTGTCCCACCACCGTCCCATCGATGGAATCGTCTGGCCGATCGTCGAGCCGACCGCGTATTGGCCGATCGTCGAGCCGGGCGTTCTCCTCTCACCCGTCCGCGTAGACGATCTCGGCGATCACCCGACGTTCGCCCTCGTCATCGTCGTTTTCGTACTTGTAGCGGACGTCGGGGTCCTCTTCGCGGGTGGCGGCGTGGGACCCGTCGCAGAACGGGTAGTCGGCGGACAACCCGCACATACAGATGGCGATGTCGCCCTTCTCCTCGCTGACGTCGCGTTCGTCGATGCGGTGGGGTCCGCGTGCGTCGTGTGTGATCTCCCGGGGCATGCGTCGATGTTCGTCGGCCGATCACTTAATGGTGGAGCCGATCGGGCCCTTCTCCCCTCGGTCGGGCTTCCCCCACGTCGATTTCCCCCTCGGTCGGGCTTCCCCCACGTCGCTTCTCCCCTTGGGACGATTTCACTCCATTCAGCTCGACTGACACGATCGTCCGGGTTCGGTAACTCCCGGTCGGGGTGATGGGGGGCCAATCAGGACTCGTTCAGGATCCGGTCGGCGGCCTCGAACCCGGCGACGATCCCGCCGTCGAGACTTCGCTCGGGATACTGCGCCCTCGAGGCCATGCCCGCGTAGTAGACACCGTCCCCGACCGGTTCGCTCAGCTCGTACGGGACGACTTTCTCGAGGTAGCCCCGCTCGTAGACCGGTGCCGTTCGTGGGTTCCGGGTCGTTTCGATCCAGTTCACCGATTCGCGGTCGAAGTCGGGAAAGAGCGACTCGATCCCGTCGAGCCATCGCTCCTCGATCGCCGCGTCGTCGGCCTCGAAGAGCGGGTCAGACGCGCTCTGGACGTACTTCGGCACGTAGAGCAGATGCTCGCCCCCGTAGCGGTCGGGCTCGACGAAGTTCGTGTGCTCGATGAGTGCGCCAAACGGCGCCGTATCGCCGATGTTGAGCCAGTAGGTGTCCGAAAGCGGTTCGTCCATCGAGATCACCGAGCAGACGGTTCCCTGGAAGTCGATCTCGCAGGCGTAGCCAGTCAGGTCCTCGAGGACGTCCGGCATGGCGGCGATCACTACGTCGTCCACCGCCCGTGTGCCTGACTCCTCGCCCTCGGTCGCGATCGATTCCACGCCGTCGGCACCGACCCGGATGTCGGTCACGCGGGTGTCGGTGACGACCCGCTCCGGGCCGATCTCCGCGAGGAGTGCCTCCACGAGCCGACCGAAGCCACCCCGGAGGTAGCCAAGCGGCTCGCCCCGAAGCAGGTCCCGCTCGCCCCGGAACCGGACCCGACCGAGCAGCCAGGCGGCGCTCACGTCGTCCTTCCGCGAGCCGAACTTCGCCTCGAGGAGCGGGAGAAAGAAGTTCTCGTAGACGCCGTCGGTCGTGTGCTCCCGGACGAAGGCCTCGAGGGACACGTCCTCGTAGGCCTCGAGTTCCCCGTAGGCGTCGAAATCCGGGATTCCGCCACGGACGTCCACGCCGAGCACGAGCAGTCCGAGCCGGAACGTGTCATAGAGGCTCAAATACGGGTAGGCGGCGATCTCCCAGGGCGTATCGAGCGGATAGACGGTCCCGTCCATGTAGTAGGCGTTCTTCCCGATCGGCCACTCGAGGTCGCCGGCGAGGCCGAGTTCCTCGATCAACTCGACGATCGTCTCCTCGGACCTCGAGAGGTGGTGGTAGTAGCGCTCGATCGGGTCGCCGGCGGTCTCGTAGGTCGCGGCCAGTCCGCCGACCCGGTCGGCCGCCTCGTAGATCCGCACGTCGCGGCCCGCACGCGCGAGTCGGTACCCGGCGGCGAGTCCGGCGATGCCGCCGCCGACGATGGCGATCATACCACTCACTCCGCGAGCCCCGTGGAATAGGATTGTGGTCCCGACCTGCCAAGGGACCGCCGTTGGCACAGGGTGGGACCACCCGACTGCAGTCCCGTGGTCTCCCCTGCCCACCTCGCTTGGACGGGCCGATACTCGCTGAAACGGGACCCTTCGCGGGGAATCTTAAAACCTTTCCCCGTCCAACTGCTCCGTACGCACAATGGATATTGCCGATATTGCGACGACGGATTACATCGAGGTTCCCGTCGACCGACGGCTGGGAAAGGTACGCTCGCTCTTCGAGAAGGAGCACCCAAAGGGGATCATCGTCACCGAGGACGGCGAATACCGGGGGGTCATCACCGAACGTGCACTCCTCCAGTCCCACGTGGAGGACGACGCGAAGGCGGATGCCCTGGCGAATCACGCCCCGAAGGTCTCCCGAACCGAGGACATCCGGGAGACCGCCCGGATGCTCGTGGAGGGGAACACCAAGGTCGCCCCGGTCTTCGAGGACGGCTCGCTCTGGGGCATCGTCACGGAGGATCTGATCCTCGAGGCGGTCCTCGACAACCTCGACGCCCTCGACGTGGCGGACATCTACACGACGAATCCAGTCACCATCTCCCAGGACGCGACGGTCGGCCGCGTTATCAACCTGCTCCGGGAGAACGGCGTCTCGCGGCTTCCCGTTCTCGATGACGGCGCCCTCTCCGGCGTCGTAACCGTTCACGACGTCGTCAACGTCGTCGTCCGGGACATGTCCAAGGCGACGGTCGGGGACCGCCGCGGCGAGGTCGAGCGCGTCCTCGACCTGCCGGTTTACGACATGATGTCGAGTCCCGTCGAGACCGTCACGCCGGGGGTCAGCGTCGAGGACGGGGTCCGTCGGATGCTCGAGGGGGACTTCGGCGGGCTCGTCGTCGTCGATCCCGAGGACGAGCGCCGGGTCGACGGCGTCCTGACGAAGACGGACGTGCTGCGGGCACTCACCTACACCGAGGAGTCCCAGATGGACGTCCAGATCACGAACATCGCCCTCCTCGATACCATCTCCAGGGCGGAGATCCGCGAGCAGATCACCGCCATCAGCGACAAGTACAGCGACATGCAGGTCCAGCACGCCCACGTCCGCTTCCACCAGCACAAGGAGAAACTCCGCGGGACGCCCCTCGTGCAGGCCCAGATCCGGCTGCGGACCAACCGCGGTCAGGTCGCCGGCACTGGCGAGGGCTACGGCGCCGACAACGCCTTCTACGTGGCCATCGACAAGCTCGAGCGAAACGTCCTCGAACTCAAGAACATTCGGGCGGACGAGGAGTACGAGGGTCAGTTACTGCGCAAGCTGAACGAGCTGTAACGCGGTTTCGCCGGGGAGGGAAGGTGCTTTTGGGATTCGCTCTGGACCGACCACCGATCCGGTCCTGATTCGTTCTGGACCGACCACCGATCCGGTCCGGATTCGCTCTGGACCGACTATCGGGACTGTCCGGATTCGACGCCGCTCTCGGTGATGTGGAAGTCGACGCTTTCCCCCTCCGGTTTCGAACGGTGTTTCTCGAGGACCGCCTTCCGGTTCCCGCCGCGATAGCGGTCCAGGCGGACGATCGTGCCGGTCCAGTGAGAGAGCGTGTGGCCCCCGAGCGGGCGGGGTCGTCCGCTGTCGCTTTCGGGATCGCTGAAGACCTGGTTCGTGAGGACCACCGCGAGGTCGTGTTTTCGCGCCAGCCCGAGCAGGTGGGTGACCTGGTCGGCCACGGCCCGCAGGGCGTCACCCGTCTCCACGTCGGCGGCGCGCTTCACGCGATAGAACCCGGTCGCGCTGTCGAGGACGATCAGGTCGAGCTGGTCGCCGAACTCCGCGGCGTCCCGGACGGCCTCGGCCTGCTCCTCGAAGTCCACTGCCTCGCTCACGATCACGTTTCCCGCGGCGGCGTCCGGATCGGCGGTTTGCCCCTCGAGGATCTGCTCGAAGCGATCGATCGAGAGCCCCTCGGTGTCGATGTAGAGGGCCTGCCCGCCGCGGGCAGCGACGGCCACGGCGCTTGCCAGGGCGACGTTGGTCTTTCCCGCTCCCGGCGGCCCATAGAGCTGTGTCGCGGTTCCCCGCTCGAATCCCCCGCCGAGGAGGGAATCGAGTGCCGCACAGCCAGTGGGCACCTCGGCTGTCACAGCCACCGTTTCTCCGCCATCCCCTGAAAACCCCCCGGTCTTTCGCCCGGGCCGGCGCAACGTTCTTCCGTGGTGGCATCACACCCTAACACAACCCAATCGCGATCATGAACGAAGTCCAACTCGAGGTGGCAAAGGCCTACCCGAACGACTCGGGCCGCGGCATCGCCCGCCTCGACCCCGACACGCTGTTGCACCTGAAACTCAGCCCCGGCGACATCATCGAGATCGAGGGGGCCGAATGGACCGCGGCGAAGGTCTGGCGGGCCGACCGCCAGGACTGGAACAGCGACACCGTCCGCATCGACGGGTTCACCCGCCAGAACGCCGACGTCGGCATCGGCGAGCGCGTGACCATCCGCAAGGCCACGACCGAACCCGCCGAGCGGCTGGTGTTGGCCCCGCCGGAGGACGCGAGCGTCCAGTTCGGCTCCGACGCGGCCGGGATGGTCAAGCGCCAGATCCTCAAGCGCCCCGTCGTCGCCCGCGACATCGTCCCCGTGATGTCGAGCACGAACCACCCCTTCATGCGCTCGCCCGGGCAGGCGATCCCGCTGATCGCCGTCGAGACCGAGCCGGAGGGAACGGTGCTCGTCGACGAGGACACCGAGGTCGAGTTGCGCGAGGAGCCCATCGCCGGATTCGAGCGCACCGGCGGCGGCATCACCTACGAGGACATCGGCGGGCTGGAAAACGAGATCCAGCGCGTCAGGGAGATGGTCGAACTCCCGATGAAACACCCGCAGGTGTTCAAGAAACTCGGGATCGAACCCCCACAGGGGGTGCTCCTCCACGGCCCGCCCGGAACGGGAAAGACCCTGCTCGCGAAGGCCGTGGCAAACGAGACCGCCGCGAGCTTCTTCTCCATCGCCGGCCCGGAGATCATCTCGAAGTACTACGGGGAAAGTGAACAGCAACTCCGGGAGATCTTCGAGGACGCCAAGGACGACTCCCCGGCGATCGTTTTCATCGACGAACTCGACTCCATCGCCCCCAAGCGCGAGGACGTGACCGGTGAGGTCGAGCGCCGGGTCGTCGCCCAGCTGCTGACGATGATGGACGGCCTCGAGGGCCGGGGCGAGGTCATCGTGATCGCGGCCACGAACCGCGTCGACGCGGTCGATCCCGCGCTCAGGCGGCCGGGTCGATTCGACCGCGAGATCGAGATCGGCGTCCCCGACGAGACCGGTCGGGAGGAGATCCTCCGCATCCACACCCGGGGGATGCCCCTGGCCGACGAGGTGAGCCTCTCCGAGCTGGCCGATGACACCCACGGCTTTGTGGGCGCTGACATCGAGTCGCTCTCGAAGGAAGCCGCGATGCGCGCGCTGCGGCGGTATCTCCCCGAGATCGACCTCGACGAGCAGGACGTTCCACCGTCGCTCATCGATCGGATGATCGTCACGCAGGGGGACTTCGAGGGGGCGCTCAACGAGGTCGAACCGAGCGCGATGCGCGAGGTGCTGGTCGAGTTACCGAAGGTCTCCTGGGACGACGTGGGGGGTCTCGAAGACGTCAAGAGCCAGATCAAGGAGAGCGTCGAGTGGCCCCTCTCGGACGCGGCGGGCTTCGAGCGGCTCGGGGTCAACCCCCCGGCAGGGGTCCTCCTCTACGGGCCGCCGGGAACGGGGAAGACGCTGATGGCGAAAGCGGTGGCCAACGAAACCGACGCCAACTTCATCAGCGTTCGGGGCCCCCAGCTCCTCTCGAAGTGGGTCGGGGAGAGCGAGAAGGCGATCAGGCAGACCTTCCGGAAGGCCCGGCAGGTCAGCCCGGCGGTCGTCTTCTTCGACGAACTCGACAGCCTCGCGCCCGGCCGGGGCCAGGACGCCGGCAACAACGTCTCCGAGCGCGTGGTCAACCAGCTGTTGACCGAACTCGACGGCCTCGAACAGATGGAGGGCGTGATGGTGATCGGGGCGACGAACCGCCCGGACATCATCGACCCCGCGCTCATCCGCTCGGGGCGGTTCGACCGGCTCGTGATGGTCGGCCAGCCCGACGAATCGGGGCGAGAGGAGATCCTCCGGATTCACACCGACGAGACGCCCCTGTCGCCGGACGTGAGTCTGCGCGAGATCGCCGAGCGCACCGAGGGCTACGTCGGCTCCGACCTGGCGACGGTCGCCCGGGAGGCCGCGATCGAGGCCCTCAGGGAGGATCCAGACGCGGAAACCGTCGAGATGTCACACTTCCGGGCCGCGATCGAGGACGTGCGCCCGACGGTGACCGACGACCTCCTCGAGTACTACGAGCGGGTCGAGGAGGACCTCACCGGCGGGACCGGCCCGGCCGTCGCCAGCAGGGATCAGGAGCGCCACATCGGATTCCAGTGAGCTCGTCCGTCGTCGGACCCGAGGCCTCTCATCGGCGAACCGCGTGAAAACGAACGCTGACTCCGAAGCACTCACTCCTCCGGCTCGTAGTCGACCGCGACCGCGTTGACCTGACCGGTCTGGCCCGGACGGGAGGTCACGCGGGCGTATCCGAGTTCGGTCTCGATGATGGCGCCCTTGGTGATGATGTTCCGCCGCGCGTAGTTGGGGTTTGCGGGATTGTCGACGACGTTCTCGATGTCGACCCGCCGGGTCTCGCCGTCCTCCGTGACGTTCGCGACGTCGGTCGCGAGTGCCCGAATCTTCGTCGTGTTGCCACGGGCGTCGACGGTCCGGTAGGCCGGCTCGTCGAACTGGGTCTCGGTCGGGTTTCGTCCGAGCTGCTGTTTCTTCTTCGTCCCGTGGGGGTGGATGCGACCACCGGTCTTGGTTCGCGTGGAGCGACCCTGATCTTGCATATCTCTAAAGAACTCCAGCCCGCACTAAAACCCCTCGTTTCCTGCCCCCTCGGTTCGCTGTGGCGGATGGCAACCGTTTAGGGCCGGGCGGCCGTTCGTCCGTCGATGAGTCTCCGCGTCGCCGTGGCCGCGCCGTTCAAGCGGGCAGGCCGGGACCGCCTCGCCGAGCAGGCCTTCGTGGTGGATCTGGCCGTGGATCGCAACTGGGTTTCCCCCGACCAGGCAAAGCGCCTCGTCGAACTCGGGACGGCCCGGGGGCTCCTCGAGCGCGAGGCCGATGATCTCCTCGTGACCTTCGACGCGGCCGAGCAGCCGATACCGGAAGGGTTCACCCCCGACGAGACGCTCTTCCAGCGCCGGTCGCCGGTCGAGGTCGTCATCGACGCGCTCGTCGAGGCCGGGACCGACAGACGGGAGGCCGTCGCCTCGATCAACGGCCTCCAGCAGGAACTGTCGATCACCGCCGGCACAGCCGCCGTACTGCACGCCAGACGGGCCGGCCTCGAGGTTCCCGAAGCCGAGACCGACGTGAAACGGGAGTTGCGATCCTGATGGTCGAGGAGGAAATCCGCGATTCGGACCGGATCGCGACGCTCCTGCGGGCCGAACTCGAGGGGCTTGCGGGCCCGCCGTTCGAATCGCTCGCGGTGGCGGACCGGACGGAGACAGCGGATCTCGGCGACCCCGCCTTCGACGTGCGTCTCGGCGGGAAATCGGTTTTTACGGCAACGAAACAGGACGATCGGCTCGTCCTCGAGTTCTCTCAGCAGCCGGATGCCGTTCTCGACGCTGCGGAGACGGCCGGATTGCCGGCCAGGCCGAAGGCGACCCATCCGCCGACGACGGTGATCTTCGTCGAGCGGGCGGCGGCGGTAAAGCGCGTGATTGATGTGCTCCGGGGGACCCACGACTCCCAATGAGCTTCTTCTCGGCTCTCGCGGATCGCATCGACCGGATCGACAGCGTCCTCAGCGTCGGGCTGGATCCCGATCCGGACCGGCTCCCCGCCTCGGTCGGGGACGCCGATCTTCCGCGCTGGGCGTTCAACCGCCGGATCATCGACGCGACTCACGAGTACGCCGCGGCGTACAAACCGAACGCCGCCTACTACGAGGATCCGGACGGCTGGCGGGCCCTCCGGGAGACGGTGGCCTACGCGGAGGGGAAGGGCGTGCCAGTCGTGCTCGACGCCAAGCGAGGCGACATCGGCAATACGGCCCGGCGGTACGCCGAACTCCTCGACGACGTCGACGCCATCACGGTCAATCCCTATCTCGGCGGCGACTCGCTCCAGCCGTTCCTCTCCCGGGCCGAGCGGGGCGTCTTCGTGCTCTGTCGCACCTCGAATCCGGGGGGCGGGGACCTCCAGGACCGCGAACTCGCCTCCGGGCGGCGGGTCTACGAGCGGGTCGCCGACCTCGCGCTTGGCTGGAACGAGCACGGGAACGTCGGGCTCGTCGTTGGCGCGACGGCTCCCGAGGAACTCGAATCGCTCCGCGAACAGGTCCCCGAACTTCCCTTCCTCGTCCCCGGCGTCGGTGCCCAGGGTGGAGACGTCGAGGCGGCAGCCACGGCGGGTCTCGCAGACGGCGTCGGCCTCGTGAACTCCTCACGGGGGATCATCTTCGCCGGCGAGGACGGCGAGGAGTGGGCCCGGACGGCGGGCGTGGCCGCCCGGCGGCTCCGGGATCGCCTCAACGAGCACCGGACAGACGCCTGAGCGGGATCGGAACGTGGAGGGGTGCGTCGCCCGCTCGCGGGGGTAGGCTTAACTCCCGCGCCTGACAACTCGCGAGCATGGCCGGTGACAGGGCCCTGCTTCGCGAGGCCCTCTCGAAGGGCGAACGAACGGACGGCCGGGTCGAATTCAAGGAGCGGCTCTCCCGGGAGGTCCACCTCTCGGAGGGTCGCTTCGAGAGCCTGGCCGCACAACTCCGTCACCGGGTCCTCTCCGGTGACGGCGAGGCGACCTACGTGGTCGGGGTCACCGACGAGGGGCACGTGGCCGGCATTCCACCGGGGGAGTTCTCCGAGTCGATGGAGGTCCTGAACCTGATCGCCGAGGAGGCCGGTGCCCACCTCGCCGACGTCGAGACCTGGGGGGCAGAGGGCGGGATCGTCGGCGTGGCGACCGTGCGAGATGGCGGCTCCCTCGAGATCGCCTCGGACCACCTCATCGTCGGCACCGCCGGCCACGTCGACCACGGCAAGAGCACGCTCGTCGGCAGTCTCGTGACGGGTCGCCCGGACGACGGCGAGGGCGGCATGCGCTCGTACCTCGACGTGAAGCCCCACGAGGTCGAACGCGGCCTGAGCGCGGATCTCTCCTATGGGGTCTACGGCTTCGACGAGGCAGGCCCCGTCCGGGTGGACAAACCCGACCGGAAATCCGACCGGGCCACGGTCGTCGAATCGGCCGATCGCGTGGTCTCCTTCGTCGACACGGTTGGCCACGAACCGTGGCTCTCGACGACGATCCGCGGCCTGCTCGGCCAGAAACTCGATTACGGCCTGTTGACCGTCGCCGCCGACGACGGGCCGACCGAGACGACCCGGGAGCACCTCGGGGTCCTGCTGGCGACCGACCTGCCCACGATCGTCGCGATCACGAAGACCGATCTCGTCTCCGAGGATACCGTCGAGGAGGTCCAGCGAGACATCGAGCGCCTGCTCAGACAGGCCGGGCGGAGCCCGCTCTCGGTCGCCCGTCACGGCGTCAGGGCGGCCCTTGCTGAGATCGGCGACGGCGTCGTCCCGATCGTCCGGACGAGCGCTGTGACGATGGAGGGGCTTCCGACGCTGGACACGATGTTCGAGGAATTGCCGAAGACGGCCGCTGCAGGGGGTGAATTCCGGATGTACATCGACCGCACCTACCGGATCACGGGCGTCGGACCGGTGGCCTCCGGGACGATCGAATCCGGGACGGTCGCCGCCGGCGATGACCTGCTCGTCGGTCCGCTCCCGGATGGGTCCTTCGAGCCGGTCGAGGTCCGCTCGATCGAGATGCACTACCATCGCGTGGATCGGGCGGAGGCGGGACGGATCGTCGGCATCGCGCTCACGGGGATCGAGGAGGCCGACCTCGAACGGGGGATGGCTCTCGTTCCCCGGTCGAGCGATCCGACGCCGACCCGACGCTTCGAGGCCGAGGTCATGGTCCTCAACCATCCGACCCGCATCCACGCGGGCTACGAACCGGTGGTCCACCTCGAGACGGTGAGCGAGGCCGCCCGATTCGAGCCACTCGATGGCCAGCTCCTTCCGGGGGACACGGGTGAGACCGAGGTCGAATTCAAGTTCAACCCCTATCTCGTCGAACCGGGCCAGCGCTTCGTGTTCCGGGAGGGCCGAAGCAAGGGGGTCGGCACGGTGACCGGGCGGCTCGACTGAGCCAGGGCCATCGAACCAGTCTCCTCTCGTCGGTCACTCGAGTCCGAAACTGTCCGCGAGCACGGATTCGTGCACCTCGCCCGCGGTGTGGGTGGGCCCGTCGACGACGTCGATGGTGACCTGGGCCGGGCCGAAGACCGCGGGATCGATCGCGGAGAGCTCCCAGTCGACGTGTTCGTAGATGTCGACGAACGGCTCCCCGTAGGTCACGGCCGCGGTGGAGGCGACGTCCTCAAGCACCGCGTCGTCCCGCCGGACGGTGAGGTGGCCCTGTCCGCCGTACACCACGCTGTCGTTGACACGCCCCATCGCGGTCTCCTCGTCACCTGGCACGGGCGGGATCGGGGCGGAGCCGCTCGCGGTCAACACGTCCCTGGGATCATACCCCAGTTCGAAGAGGCGGAACACGGCCAACTCCGCGACCCGACCGGCCCCGCTGACGCTCCCAGCGACACTCGCGGTGCGGTAGGCGGGCAGATAGACGGTCTCGGGGGCGACCCCGCTCCGCTCGGCGACGTGGGCCGCGACCGATGCGGTGGGGAGGACGTCGGATTCGACGGCCAGTACGGCCAGATCGAAGGCGTCTGCGTAATCCAGGGCCTGGAACTCGGTCTCCTCGGCCACGAGGGCCCTGGCGGGACCGCTTCCCAGCCCCTCGAAGCCCTCGTGGGTCAGCTCCCAGCCCGACTTCTGGGATCCCAGAAGCGCCAGGCCGGGCTGGTCGGTCGTCAGTTCGACGTGGGGGAATGGCGATCCGGAAACGGTGTCCATGCGGGTCTGGACGGTGGCGAGCCCGGCCGTCTGGAGTTCTGTCAACAAAAGGCCGGCCTCGATGCCGGCATCTGCGTCGACGCCGAAGTCGATCGCGGTGGCGCCGTTCTCGAGCTGGTGGGGGATGACCCCCAGTTCGTCGGCGAACTCGAGGGCCTCGTCGGCCAACTCGATCGCCATCCGATTGAGACTCTCCATACCCCCGAGTTTTCGGCCTTTGGCTAAAGGACTTTGCGTGGGCAGGGCCCTGTCGGTCGACCACGACCATCGAGACTGTGCCGATTCCCACTCTTTCGGTTTCGGAGATACTGTTTTCAGGTGTGCACACTAATCACAATGCAGGAAGACACCATGCAATAAAAACTGGATCGGCTCGAATCGATAATCGACCGTCTGACCGAGGATCAGCCGATCGAGGAGGACGAACTCAGGGACATCGCCGGGGATCTGGAGACGGGGAAGAAATACACCTGTGCGAGCTGTGCGATGTACTGCACCGGCGAGAACATCATGGTCATCTACGATCACGACGCGGACGAGTTCATCCAGATCGAGGCCCCGATGGACGAGTCCCAGCCGATCTCGGTCACCCGCGTGAGCTGAATCGGGGAGAAAGAGGAGCCTTCTTGTCCGGGTCGATCCCAGGGCCGATATGGTTCTCGGTCCCGAAACGACGGTCTATCTCCTCGCCCTGCTTCCGGCGGTCATCTGGGGATTCACGCCGGTGCTCGACAAGCGGGGCATGTCACTCGATGGGACGGCCCTGCAGGCCTCACTCGTCGTGGTCGTCGTCGATCTCTCGCTTTTCACCGCTGCCCTGCTTTTGACCCGCGGGTTCGATCTCCTCGCCGGGCTCGACCCGGCGGTTGCGGGCCTGTTTCTGTTCGCCGGCATGACGGGAACCGCGCTGGGCCGGCTGGCGGTCTTCGTCGGGGTCGACCGGGTCGGCGCGAGCATCAACAGCGCCGTCGTGAGCGCCCGTCCCCTGTTCGCGACGGTCTTTGCCTTCGGTCTGCTGGGCGAACCGGTCTCGCTCGACACGGCCGTCGGCATCGTCGTGCTCGTCGCGGGCCTCGTCGTCCTCAGCCTCGCGAAGGGCGGGGATCTGGGTGGCTGGGAGCCCCGGGATCTGCTCTACCCGTTCGCGTCGGGCACGCTCTTTGCCTTCGGGAACGTCCTCCGGCGGCTCGGTCTGGGGACGGGTGGTGTGGACGTGTTGCAGGCCGTCGCGCTCAACGAGGCCGGAGCGCTGCTCGTCTTCGTGACCTACGCTGCTCTCCGTGGGACCGTCGGCTTCCGGTCGGCCGATCGGCGCTCCTACGCCTACTTCGCCTCGAGCGGCGCGCTCACCTCGGTCGCCCTGCTCTCGATGTTCGGAGCCCTCGCGATGCCGGCGGGTCGGGTCGCCATCGTCGAATCGCTGGCCTCGACCGCGCCGCTTTTCACCACCGTCTTCGCGTACTTCCTCCTGCGAGACCTCGAGCGGGTGACACCGGGGATCGTGGTGGGAGCGCTGCTCGTGGTGATCGGGGTGCTGTTCGTGACGCTGGAGCCGGGGTTGTTGGTTTGAGGGGGCCTATTGGGTGGGCGTTTACGCGAGACCACTTGGGACTGGGTTTTCAAACCGATTCGTTGGCACATGTCCACTAAGTGCCGTTTGGCCACAACCTTGATTGGCCTGCACTGTCAACACTGTCAACAAGGGAATGTCACACCAGATTCGGCTCGATGAGGACGTGTACGAACACATCAAGGCCACCAAGCGGGACGACGAGTCGTTCAGCGACGCCGTCGAGCGACTCATCGGCGGTCGTTCGCTTCGGGATCTCAGGGGACTCTTCGACAGTGAGCAGGTCGACGAGATGCGAGCGGCCATCGATGCCGCGGAGCACGACGACCGCGAGGAGGTCCGGGACCTCGCGGGCCGGTTCGAATGATCGTCGACACGAGCTTCGTCCTCGACGTCATCGATGACGAAGCGGCCGCGTTGGCGAAAGAGCGAGAACTCGAGGCCGCGAGCGTTCCGATGGTGATCCCGACGATGACGGTCCTCGAACTCTACATCGGCGTCGGAAAAGTCGATGCGAGTCGAGCGGAGCGCCAGCGAGTCGAGGCCGTCCTCGGCTCCTATCCGCTCGTGGACCAGACGCCCAGTATCTCGCGCCGTGCCGGTCGCCTCCTCGGCGAGCGAATGGCCGAAACTGCCCCGGGCGAGGGTCCGGGAATCGGCAAGGGCGATGCGGTGATCGCTGCGACGGCCCTGGAGCGGGACGAACCCCTGCTCGCGGGGGACGGGCACTTCGAGACCATTCCCGGGCTCGACGTCGAGACGTATCGGTAGTTGCATCGGGCTGCGAGGAGGCCCCACCCGCGGAGTGGACCGAGGACGCCGCCGATCTGCTGGACGACTCGAGCGAGACGGGGGACGAGCAGGTGCTTGCATTCGTGCTCGCCAGGACGGCACAGGACGAGTGGGTTGGCGTCGTCTCGGACGACCAGCGGGTGCGGACGATGGCCGGTGGGCTCGGGGCGACGGTGACCGGGACGATCGGGATCATCGTGTGCGCCGTGGCGGAGGGGCT
>JBDGUI010000016.1:0-38428 GCA_042216015.1 Halodesulfurarchaeum sp.
CCGCCCTCGAATCCTCGAAGCCGGCCTCTGAACTCGAGGCGAGCGAGGAGTACGAGGAATTGCTCGAGGAGATCGAGGAGCTCGAGTCCGATGCCGAGGCGGCCCTCCAGACCGACGAGGACTTCGAGTCGGCGTTCCGGGATCTGGAGTGACGAATCGGGACCATCACTGATCCCATCAATTGGTGGGGCAGGTCGAGAGGACAGCTGGACCGCAAACAGCCGGTCAAAAGCGGTAGTCGGCACCTCGGGAACGCGAAAAACGGCGACGCCTCAACCCAACAGGAGCTTCAGCCGGGGATGCTGCTCGACGAAGTCCAATTTCTCGAGCCAGACGTCCAGGCCGATGATCCGTCCGGCCCCGAACGCGCCCAGGCCGAACAGGAGCAGGACGTAGACGACGTGATCGTCGATGAGCCACCCGTTCTCCAGGGGGAACGAGGCGAGCCAGTAGAAGGTGAACATGATGCCCCCGAAGAACGAACTGAGCCGAACCAGCGTACCGAACAGCAGGCCCAGTCCGATGAGCGTCAGTCCGACCTGATTCAACGGGGTTACGAGCCACGACCAGTCGTTGGCGATGACCGTCCAGATGCCGACGAAGGGGTTCGAATCGGCGACCCCGTACAGGAGGAAGGACTTGGCCGTCCACGTGGGATCGGCAACCTGCTGGATGCCGGCGGAGAAGAACACCCAGCCCATCACCAGCCTGAGGGCCAGAAGCGAATACCCGATCCACGTGTCCGAGTACTCGAACGATACGTCCCGCCCGAAGATTTGGGTTTCGAGTTTCTGTTCGCTCATCTTAGCCGATGGTGAACTGGTCGACCACGACCGACGGGTCGAGGTCGATCGACGCCTTCGGTTCGACACGGACCTCGTAGTCGTAGGTCCCGGAGTCGGTCGACACGTCGGTCGGTAAGCTGCCGCCCCAGCCGACGGTCGCGAACTGTTCGTGGGCCCCCGTCCAGGCGAGCTCGATCGGATCGAAGTCGGCCTCGGGGAAGACGACCTCGACCGATTCGATCACGTCCTCGCCGAGGAACGACCCCGTCGCGCTGTCGTAGACGCCGACGACGAATCCGATCTCCATGCCCGGGGTGAACCGGTTCATGGAGTTGCAGGAGGTCGTCGTGCTCGACCCCCCGCCGCCGTCTCCGGGATCCTCGGTCGTCGTCGTCTCGGTGGTCACCGTCGTGTCCGACGGCGTGCCCTCGCCATCGTCTCCGTCGCCGACATTGTCGTCCCCGGGCCCGGTGAGGTAATTACACCCGGCCAGACTGACGGTGGCCCAGGTGGCGACGCCGGCGGCCACGCGACGACGGGTGAGACCGCTCCCGTTCGATTCCCCTTCGGCCGGACCCCCACCGGCCGCTTCGGGGTCGCTGGATGTCTCTTCCATACTGGTACTTGAATTTGTTCGTTGTTTTTACTTAAGTGTACCTAAGCGCGGCGTCATTACCAGCTCGCAGTAATGGACCGGCTATTTATTAGGCGCCGATGGGGTCTTGCACACAGCGGCGATCGGTTTCGGGGCTGGCTGTGGTCCCGGGCAGACACTCCAGGCAATGGCGCTCCTCCAACACTCCGGTCGTGGTCGTTCCCCGCAGACCGTCCGCACGGTGGCACTCGTGGTGCTCATCGTCGTGGGTGGGACGCTGGGATCGGCCGTTTTCCCGCTTCTCACCGCCTGGCCTGGGGGCGGTATGGAGGTGGTCGACGTCGGTGTCGCGGACGGGACGGATTCGATCCTCGTCACCGTCTCGCGGCCCGTCGGCGGGGATCGCACGCTCCGGATCGAGGGGGGTGATGGGGCCGTCGTCGATCCGGATGCCGACATCGCGTTCGTCCCCAGTGAGCAGCTTCCGGCCGAGTTGGAGCCCCTCGTGGGCAACCACCGGGCCGGTGTCGGCAGGGTCGGGCCGTGGGCGGTGGTGGGACGGCTCTCCGTCGCAAGCGTGAACATCGGCGGCAACGACGTCTCCGTCGTCGCACCGGCGAACGGATCGGTCGATCCCGCACGAAAGGCGTACTTTCTCCGCCAGTTCGTGGGGCCATATCGCCTCGATGCTGGGCCGTCCGAACGGATCACCATCTATGCCGGCCCGAGTGACCTGCCCGGCGTCGGCCGGATGTATCCCGACGACACCGGTTACGTCACCCAGCGGGGGTTCTGGGACGGCGAGGCCGCGAGCGTCTGGATCCACGAGTACGTCCACGCGCGACAGAACTTCCAACTCGCCGAGGAGATGCGGTGGTTCGAGGAGGCCAGTGCAGTCTACCTGTCCATGCGGATGCTGGAAGAACAGTACGGACCGGTCACCGAGCGCGACGTCCGGCGCCGATTGGCGTCCCTTCCGGACGGTGAACCCGTGGCGCTGGCCAATCCTGCGGCCTGGCGGCGCTCACACACGGACTACCGACGCGGGGCCAGGTTGGTCGCCCGCATCGACGACCGGATCCGCTCGAAGACTGGGGGCACCCACACCGTCCTCGCGGTCATCAGACGGCTGAATGCGGCAGACGGTCCCGTCGGTATCGAGCAGTTCGTATCGACGCTCGAGGCGATCACCGGGGCGGAGGAAGACTGGGTCCGCGATCGGATCACCGAGCCACCGGCGTCAGTCTCGGGCACCTCCTCGCCCGCGGAGCCGTCGCTAGCTCCTGGCGCCGATGCCCGATCGGGGTTGTCGGGAGGGGCGCGGGGCCGGTATCGAAACCGATAAGCGATGTCCGCCGAAGTGTGACCTATTCGGCCATGAGCGATGAGTCCGACTCCGAACTGGACGGTCCCCGCGGGGAGACCATCCGGGAAGCGAGCACGCTTCAGGTCAGCACGTCCGAGGGCTTCGTCCACGACACCGTGCTGTTGAAGGGGATCAACCTGCCGGCGAACGAGACGCTGACCGTCACCTGGCGGGGCTTCGATGGGACCTGGCGGATGGGTGACTCCGGCCGGGTCATGGGGCCCCAATTTCGGGTGAACGAGGAGGAACGGTTCACCGTCGAGACGGACCAGTCGCGCTCGTTCAAACGGGAGTGGACCGTCGAGGAGAACTTCGGCGGCGAGCACGCGTTCGAACTCTGGGCCGGGGACGTGAAACTCGACACCGCGAGCTTTCACGTCCACCCCCACTTCGAACTTGACCGGACGGAAGCGCCGGTGGGGGAGACGTTCCGACTCACCGGCTACGGACTCGGGTCGGATCAGCGGACATCGCTGTACCAGGTGACCTGGGACAGCGCCTACGTGGGGTACATGATCGGCGTCATGGAGCGGGGGACCGCGACCGCGGAGATCCGGGCGGCCGGCCCGCCCGGGGACCACACGATCGGCGTCTGGCGCAACTACGCGGGGATCCCGTTGCTCCAGAACTACACCCAGACGCCGGCCGGGGACATTTCCCCCGGCCGACCGACCGATTGGACGGTGCAGGTCACCGAACCCGATGACAGCCCGCCGGTGATGGAGACCGAAGCCATGTTTCCGGAGGACCCGAACGACGCCCACATCCCGGATGTGGAGGCGTCGACGGGGAGCTCGATCTCCGTCGAGCCCAGTTCGGGGCGCCCGGGGACGGATGCCGTCGTCTCGGGGCGGGGATTCCCTCCCTCGACGCCGGTCGAACTCACGTGGTTCTCCCGGGGCGGGGAGCAGTTCGCCGGGGCGCCGGTCGGGCCGGCCCCCCGGCCCGACGTGCTCCCGGACGTGACGACCGACGAGGAGGGCACTTTCCAGGTCGATATCACCGTCCCGTCGGACGTCGGCGCGACACGGCCGATTCACGCGCTCGTCGACGGCCAATCGGTCGCGGCGACGGGGTTCGTGTTGCAACCGGAGGCCGTCGACATCACCCCTCGATCGGGACCGGTCGGCACGGAAATCACGGTCTCGGTGACCGGCATCGGGTGGCAACAGATCGAAAGCGCCTACGCCGTGCTGTATGACAACAAACCGACCGGTTACGTCATCGGCGACCTCGCCGACGAGGGCCTCGTCGAATTCACGGTTCAGGCCTCGGGCGAACCGGGGTATCACTTCATCGACTTGGTGCCGCTGATTCACGACACCGAAACGGCGGACCTCGATCTCGACTACAAGCCCCACCTCTCGTACCTGGACAACCATCCGGGTCGACTGCTCCCGGGGATTGGCTTCACCTTCGAGGTCACGAACTGAGTGGCGCCGATAACGATTCGGCCTGTAGCACTCTCCAGCAGCTGCTGATCGAAGAAAAAAAAAAAGAACGGAAGTCCGCGGCTCGCTTACTGTTTGATGACCGTGAACTGGTCGGCGGCAGCGCCGACGATCTTCCGGTCCGCCTCGTCCACACCGGCGATGTCGATCTCCCACGCGTAGGTCCCGGTGGGCAGGGTCTCGGGCTCGGTGAGCGTGCCCTCCCAGTGCGGGGCGGTGTGAGCATCGCCGATACCGGAGATCCACTCAAGCTCCACGGAGTCGAACTTGTCGGTATTCGGGAACTTCACGGTGATCGATTCGACCGTCGTGCTGGAAATCTTCTGCGCGGAGGCGTCGTCTTCGGGCACCGTGGTCCCGGAGGTCGTCGTGCCCTCGGGGGCCGGCGCGCCGACGATCTTCCCGGTTTCGGTCTCGTAGACCTGGACGTAGAAGGTGACGTCCATGGACGGGAGGAACTCGCGCTCGGGCGCACACGTCCCGACGAATCCCTTCGTGCCCTCCGGCGCCGGGTGACCGTTCCAGTAGGTCTCCGTCGAGACGTAGAAGTCCGGCATCGTGTCCTCCACGATGGAGAACGTGCCGGTGCTGACGCCGACGGTCGTGAAGTTGGCGTCGTCGCCCCCGGTGATTTCGATCGTGTAGGAGTGCTCGCCCATCTTTATGTCGTCCGGGATCTCCCAGACGGCCTCCCAGATCGGGGCGGCGTGTTCACCGGACCCGCCCTGCCACGGGGCGTCCACGGTCGGACCGCCCTCGATGTTCACCGACACCGAGTCCAGGGTGTCCGCGCCCAGGACCTCGCCGCTGGCGGGGTCGTAAATTTTGATGTTCCACAACGCCTTCATTTCGGTCGTGAACGACCGGGTCGGCGCACAGTCGTCGGTGAAGCCCGAACCGAACGAACCGGTCGCCGCCATCTCGTCGGTCACGACCAGGTTCTCCGGCTGGGCCGCCGGCGTGGTCGTCTCCGGAGCCGAAGTGGTCGTGGTCGGTTCGGTCTGCCCGCTACATCCCGCGAGGCTCGCAGTCGCCCAAACCGCCGCCCCTGCTGCCATCAGGTTCCGCCGCGAGACGGACCCACTTTGATCGTCGTCATCAGTGTGGCTGTCGATGCCTGTATCCCCAAGCCGAGTTTTCCGACTCATCTCATCCGAAGAGAACGGGAGGACACCCTTAAAAATTCACCGCGGTTCCCGGCCGCTGAGAAATGTGGGTCTCGGCACGCTCTGCGTGACCTGAAGCCACGAATTGGCGTCAGAATATCTGTGACATACGTAAACGAAGCCCTCACGATACGACCCCTTTATCCGATCCTTCGGCACCGAGCGGAATCGACCTCGGCTGCGAGCGAAGTGTGACTGACACAATCACGCCCCGGTGGCGGAAATCGTTCAGCGACGACCGGCAACTGGACGGATCCCCGGCTCGTGGCCCTGAACGGACACGTTTGGACCGTAAGTGGTGGGAAATTCGAACGCCTTTTCCGGGGTCCCCGCCTTTCATCGGACATGGCGAACGAGGCCAGTGAGACCCCAGTGGATGAAGACGGCGCCGGCGAATCCGGGGCCGACAACAAGCGCCATCTCGAGTTCTCGGACGCCGTCGAGATTCCGGCCCCGAAGACTGAGCTCTGGGACACCATTTCTGATCCGGCGACCCTAACCGAATGTGTCCCCGGGGCGGAGTCGATCGAGCGCGTCTCGGAGCGCAAGTACACCCTCGAGATCACCCGCGGCGTCAGTCACCTCTCCCTCTCGCTGTCTGGGGAGGCGGAATTCGTCGAGATGAACGCCCCCGATTCCATCGTCACGAAGGGCAGCGCCTTCGAGAGCAAGACCGGGAGCACCTTCGAGATCCTCGCGGCGATGGAGATCAACGAAACCGACGCGGGCTGTGAACTCGTGTACACCGCGGAGGTCGAGTACTCCGGCGGGGCGGCCTCGCTGACGAACTCCCTGCTGAAGCCCGTCGTCGAACGGGACGTCGACACGTACTTCGACAACGTCCGAGCGGCCGTTCAGGGGGACTGACTCCTCGATTTCCGTTCCTCACTGCCAGTTGACGAGGACCTCCTCGAGCTTGTGGACCGCCCCGAAAATCAGCAGTTCGGTCGCCGAAACCGTGAAAATTCCCGCGAACATGGCGGGGGTTTCGAGGCTGCTGTTGTACTGGAGGATGAGGGCGCCGATCCCGGACTTTCCGAGGAGGAATTCGCCGACGATCGCCCCGGTGAACGCGAGGATGATGCAGATCTTGAGCGCCGCGAACACCGAGGGCAATGAGCCATAGAGGTAGACGTGGCGGAACACCTCCCGGCGGTTGGCGGAGAAACTCTGCATCATTTCGACCAGTTCGACGTCCGTCGATTTGAACCCCGAGAGCGTGTTGACCACCATCGGGAAGAAACTGATCAGGAAGCTGATGACGACGATGGAGTTGAACCCGAACCCGAACCAGATCAGGAACACGGGCAGGAGGGTGACGACGGGGATCGACCGGATGACGATGATGTAGGGGTAGAAGGTCTTCTCGATCGTGGCGGAGTAGGCCATCGACAGCGCGAGCAGGTAGCCGGTCACGACGGTGGCCGAAAAGCCGATCGAGAACTCCACCAGGGTCACCCGCATCGCCGAGAAGATGTGCACGTACTCCTCGAGGAAGGCCAGGAAGATCGCGGAGGGGGTCGGCAGCAGGTAGCTCTCGATGCCGAACGCGGGAATGAGAAACTCCCAGGCCACCAGGATCGCCACGGAGGCAGCGGTCGGCAACAAGACGTCCCGCGGTTCGACGTTCTCCGGCAACAGCGAGACGAGGGGCGCGAGCCGATCGGGCAGCGACAGCAATCCCGAATCGGTGCCGGTCCGGATCGTTCGATTGGGGCGACTCATTGGTTGCTCACCCGTACTGTCGGGATCCGCTTATCCCCATCTTTAACATATGCCTTTCTTTAAGTGGGGTCCTGAGGCTGCAGACGCTGTCCCACTGCGAGCGATACTGTGGTCGCATTCGTCAGTCGACGGTCCCTCGGTCAGGAGAGACCCAACTGCTCGCGGAGGTACTGCTTGGTCTGGGAGAAGGTGTCGGTCCGTTCGACGTCCAACCGCCGGTTCCACCGGGGTCGCTCGATGTCGATCGCGACCTCGGCGTCGATTCTGGCCGGCTTTTCGGACATCACGAGGACCCGGTCGGCGAGGTAGATCGCCTCGTCGATGTCGTGGGTGACGAAGAGGACCGTCTTCTTCTGGTTGGTCCAGAGCTCGAGGAGATCGGACTGGAGGACGTCTTTGGTCTGGGCGTCCAGGGAGCCGAACGGTTCGTCCATCAGCAGGATTTGGGGATCGACCGCGAGCGCGCGAGCCAGCCCCACCCGTTGTTTCATGCCACCGGAGAGCTCGGCCGGGTAGCTCTCCGCGAAGTCCGCGAGCCCCACCTGGTCAAGCCACTCGAGGGCGATCTCGCGCCGTTTTGCTTTCGTCATATCCTCCTGGACTTTCAGCCCGACGGCTACGTTCTCCAGCACGGTTTTCCAGGGGAGCAACTGGAAGTTCTGGAACACCATCGCGATGTTGGGGTCCGGGCCGGTGATGCGGGAGCCGTTCACCTCGAGGAACCCGGTCGAGGGCTCCGTGATCCCGGCGATCATCTTGAGCAACGTCGTCTTCCCACAGCCAGAGGGCCCGACGATGACCACGAACTCCTCCTCCTCGATGGCGAAGGAGAGGTCCTCGAACACCGACAGCTGCTCGCCCTTCTTCTGGTGCCGCTTCGAGACGCCCTGCACCTCGATTGCTCGGTTCATCGGATGGGACTCGGGAGTGTCGTCGGTCCGATCGGCTCGCCTCGGTCGGGGGCGGTCCTCGCTGCCGTCATCGTCCGGACGGTGTCGAGATGGGGTTCCAGGGGCGGTCCACCGTCGAACGCAGGGAGTGACAAGAACAGAATCCGGGGCCGGCAAAGTGAGGATGGCCTGCAGCCTTCATGGCCGGTTCGAGGGGTTCACGCTCCCTATGGTTTCGCGTGAAAATGTGAATCCTTTAAACCCGTCTCCCCGATTCGCGGCCCGCCGTTGGACCGAAGATCGGCGGGTCAGGGATCCCCGTTCCTCGACGGAACGAAGCTTTCAAGCGACCTCCGTCGGTGAGTTCGGTATGACCGTCTCGCTGTCACTCGGCTGCAAAGCCTACCCGTGGATCGAGCCGCTGATCGACGGCGACGTCTCCCCGACAGCCATCGATCTCTCCGTCCTTCCGGGCCACGTGAGCCCGGTGTACTTCGACAGGTTGCTCAGAAGCGAGGAGATCGACGTCGCGGAACTGTCCCTGGGCTCGTATCTCGCCGCGACGGAGATCGAGGAGGACTTTCAGGTGTCGGCGATTCCGGTGTTCCCACATCGGCGGTTCCGACCCGGGTTCGTCTACGTCCAGGCAGACTCGGACATCGAGACGCCGGCCGATCTGAACGGCGCGACCGTCGGCATGCCGAACTGGCAGTTCGCCGCCGGCCTCTGGGCCAAGGGGATCCTCGCCGAGCATCACGGTCTGGACCTCCGGTCCGTCGAATGGGTCACCTCTGGCCGGGAAATCGTGCCCCTCTCGCTCTCCGCGGACTTCGACGTGGCGGACGTGTCGATGAGGTACGACGCCCCGCTCGAAGCCGGTGGAACGGGCGCCCTCAAGACGCTCCAACTGCTGATCGAGGACGGGACGATCGACGCCGTCATCACGCCCACGGAGTACCGAAGCGACGGGGTCGAACGACTCTTTTCGAACCCCTACGAACGGGAGCGGTCGTACTTCGAAGAGACCGGCGTCTTCCCGATCATGCACATGATCGCGATCCGGGACGACGTGCTGGCCGACCACCCCTGGATCGCGAACGAGCTGTACGACGCCTTCCGCGAAGCGATGGAGCAAACGGTCGCCGAGTACACGGAACAGGGCTGGTTCAAGCGATCCCCGCTGGTCTGGAGCCTGGCGGCCATCGAGTCACAGCTCGAGGCCTTCGACGGCAACCCCTGGGAGTACGGGCTGACGGAGTACAACCGACGGACCCTCGAGACCGGGATCCGGTATGCCGCCGAGCAGGACATCATCGGGGCGCCGATGCCCGTCGAGGAGCTGTTCATTTCCGGTGTCGGTCAGAACCCCTTCCTGGAGTGATCGGTCGATCCCCTCACAGTCACACAGTGACCGGCTGCCGCCATCGGTGTAGCAGCGACCCGACCGGGGGAATCCTGGCGAATTCCCGTCCGTATGCCAATTCCTATTATGCCCCGTGTCGAATCGGCGGTATGGATCACCGAATCCTCGTCGGGGTCACCGGGGCGACGGGCCAAGTCTTCGGCATTACGGCGCTGGAACTCCTCGAGGAGCGCTCCGACGTCGAGACTCACTTGGTGCTCTCGGATGCAGCGGCCCGAAACATCGATCAGGAGGACGAGCGCTCCGTCGCCGCAGTCAGGGACCTCGCGGACCACGTCTACGACAACGGAAACATCGGTGCGGCGATCGCCTCGGGGTCGTTCCCGGCCACCGGCATGCTCGTGGCCCCCTGTTCGATGAACTCCCTCTCCAAGATTGCTCACGGGACGGCGGACAACCTGCTCCTCCGGGCGGCGGCTGTCACGCTCAAGGAACGCCGAAATCTGGTGGTGATGCCGATGGAGAAGCCGTTCTCCCGCATCGGCCTAGAGAACATGCTCGCCGTCACCGACGCGGGCGGCGTGATCATACCACCGTTGCTCTCTTACTACACCGAGGGGCGATCCCTCGACGCGATGACCCGGCGAACTGTTGCCCGCGCGCTCTCTCAGACTGGCCTCGAGATGGAGTACGAAGCGTGGGAGGGGCAGTAATCGAGCGATGGAGCGCTCAGCGTCACGAACCGACACGAAGGGGACGGGACCGACGGAATCCGGGGACCAGAAGGCGTTGGTCGTGTACTACTCCCGGACCGGCACGACCGAAAGCGTGGCGGAGAAGATCGCCAATCAGCTTCCGGATCCGGACGTCGCTCGAATCCGGCCGCGTCGAGAACGTCGGTATCTCTCCTGGCTGGTCCGCTCGGCGATCCCCGGCTCGACGGTGGCGATTCACCCGGTTTCGGCCGATCTCTCCGCGTACGACGCGGTGTTCCTTGGGTCCCCGAAGTGGACCCTCTCGTGTCCGCCGGTCAACGCGTATCTCGAGGACGCCGACCTACAGGGGAAGACCGTCGGACTCTTCGTGACCTATGGCGGCTTCGACGAGGAACGCTTCACGCGCTCGCTCGCGGACCGGCTCCGATCACGGGGCTGTGCGGTCCCGGCCACGCTGCTCGTCAAGCGCGATCGGGCGAACGGGGACCACCTCGAGGACAGAGTGAACCGGTTCGTCCGTGAGGTTCTGGGGTAATCCGGGGCCGCTGTCCAAAACGTCCGTCGCGGCCGCTCAGTTCGACGGATTCAACAGGTCGCCGAAGCGGTCGGTCAACTCGGCCTCGAGGTCCTCGCCGATCTTCGTGTCCGCCGGGAACTCGTCCTTCCAGTGGTAGGGCTTGGTGGCGTCGATGACGGCTCTGGTGTTCGTCAGGTCACCCTCTGCCTTCTGCTCGGGGTGCAAGGTCGGGTTGAGCGGTGAACTCACACAATCGGTGACGATCTGGATGTCCTCCTCCGGTTCGGATCGACTCACCATCGCCCACAGCACCTGGTTGACGTCGTGGGCGTCGATGTCCTCGTCGACAAGCACGGTGTAGCGACCCTCCCAGACGCCGGCGGGGAGCGAGATGGCCTGCATCCCGACCTGCGTGCTGTGGCCGGCGTACTGCTGTTCCATGGAGATCACCTGGAACCAGACTCCGGGGAGCATCGTGTTCACCTGATCGATGCCCGTGACCCCGACCCGCTCGAGCTGACTCCAGAGCTGCCCCGAGGCCCGCGTGTTCGACATCGCGGCGGCGGCGATCGCGACGTTGTTGAAGCCCAGGACGATCGGTTCGTCCCGGTAATACACGCGCTCGACCACGAACGGAGCGAGCTCCCGAGGCCCCTTCCCGTAGTAGCCGGTCCACTCCGCGAACGGTCCCTCGACGACCGGCTCCCGGTCCGGGTAGACTTGGCCCTCGAAGACGAGCTCCGATCGGGCGGGAATCGGGAGGTCCGTGACCTCGCCCTCGATGACCTCCAGGGGCTGGTCCCGCTTCGCGCTCACGTACTCCAGCTCGTTGATGCCGGAGGGGACCCGCTCGTTCGCCGCCATGAACAGGTCGGGCTGGTGGCCCACCGAGACGGCCGCGGGGAACGGCTCGTCGTTCTCGAAGTACGACCGTTGATTGCGTTTGCCGTCACGGCCCGTGTCGATGCTGATCGTGGCCGTGCGCGGCCCGTGCACCTGCACCCGGTACGTCCCGGCGTTGATCTCGCCGGTGTCGGCGTGTCTGGTCACCACCAGGTCGCCGGTCCCGATGTATCGACCGCCGTCGTGCTCGTGCCAGCGTGGAGCGGGGAACCTGGCGATGTCGACGGCCTCGTCGCGGTCGACGTTCTCCGTCACCGGCCCCGAGTCGACCGTGTCGACGGGTCGGGTCTCCGAGACCGACGCCCGCTCCTTCTGGGCGCGGATCGCCGTCTCGATGTCGTTTACGGGCTCCTCGCCGAGCGCGAGCAGGACCTGAAGCGGGGTGTCGAGCGCGTTGGTCAGGATCTTCGCACCCGGTTCGACTCTGTCGAACCCTTCGAAGAGGAGGCCCGTCCCGAGGCCCCTCCGCCGGGCGAGCTTGGAGATCCCACCCACCTCGAGGTCGAGGTCGGCCCCCGTTACCCGCTCGAGTTGATCCTCCGCCTCGAGGCCGTCGATGAACTCCCTGAGATCCCTCATCCGCTAGATGTATGTGGGACTGACGTCGTACTGTTCGAGCTGATCGTACAGCGCCGAGGCCGTTTCCACCGCGAGTTCGTGGTGTCCCTCGATGTACTCGTTGGTGCAAATTTCCTCGGCGTCGGGCTTGGACTCGAGCAGTCCGGCCTGGTGGAACGTCTCGATGGTCGAATCCATCCGATCCATCGGGATCCACCCCTTGCCGTGCTTGTTTCCGACCGCCTTCGGCGGGGTGTAGGCGGAGAACATCGGCCCGGTGAGCGCGTCGTGGTACTCGGCGTTCCACTTCCGGGAGGATTCGGCTTTCACGATTTCCCGATGCGCGGCCGTCACCTCCTCGTAATCGGTGGCCCACTTCTTGACGCCGTCGAGCCATCCCGCCACGATCCGGCTCACCTGATCGGGATGCTCCTCGATGAACTCCTCGTGGGCCAGCAGTCCGTTCCCCATGTGTCCGAGAACCGCAACCGAGCGCAACGCCCCGGCCTCGATGCCCTTCTGTTCGAACATCGCGAGCTCCTGGGGCACGTATCGGATCATCGCGTCGATCTGGCCGTCGAGCTGGATCTTCCGCGCGGAGCCCGGCTGGACGTTCTGGAACTCGATCGTGGAGAGGTCGACACCTTTCTCCCGCATCGCCGCCTTGGCGACTGGGCCGGAACTCCCCCACGGCCACTGGCCGATCGTCTTCCCCTCGAGGTCGGACCAGGTCTCGATGCCGGTTTCCTTCAGGTACACGACACCGCCGAACGGGCCCATGTAATTGCCGATGATCTTGATGGGTGCACCCTTCTCGATGAGCGGGATCGCTGCGCCCAGTTCCGCTTGGCCCACTGGAGCGTCCTTGACCGAGATTGCCTTCGCTGCAGCCTGTGACCCCTCGGATTCCTTCACCGTCACGTCGAGGTTGTACGCCGGCCAGGTCCACTGCTCCGCGGCGGTCAGCGGGGCGAAGGTGCCCGTGTCGTTTCGGTACCACTGCATCTGGAAGTCCAGGGATGCGGGCTCCATCCTCGTCTGCTGCCCCCCCGAGGTCGTCGTTCCCGCACCGGCGGAGCCGCCGGAACACCCGGCAAGCGCCGTCGTCACGCCGGCGCCGGCCAGCGCGAGGAACCCGCGACGGGAAGCGACACGCCCAACCTGACGGTCGCCGGTCCGTGACTTTTCTCCCGACTGATCGGTCCGTGCTTCGGTTTCGGTGGCCGAGTCCATGGATCATGTGCAGCCCGAAAACCACATACCTTTCATCCGAACATATGGTCCGCTTTATATCCCACTATGTGACGGACACACGCCCCATACCGGCCGGACACGCCGGATTCGGGACCGACCATCGGGTCAGTGCTGCCAGGGGTGATTATCAGAAGGCAGTAGCGCTCAAAGCGTTTATCCCCGTGTACTGATAGTAGCGTGTATGGAGCAAGCAGCGGACGAGGGAACCACGACGGAGCAAACGGACCTCATCGAGGTCTGGCTGGCGGTGGAACCCGCCCCCTCGATGGGTTGTACCTGTGTCGATCGGGAGACCTGGTCGGTGAAGCAATCCGTCTCGATGGGGCCCGACGGGATGGAGGCGTGCAAGCTCCTCCTCGACAACAGCCAGGACAGTTCGCCCACGTACGTGCGTTCCGAACCCGACGGTGTGTGTCCGCGGGCCGTCCTCGAGCGATGTAACTGCATTCCCTCCCTTGAGCGGATCGCGGACGGCAAGCTCTATTACTCGGTCACCATCCCGCATCGGACGATTCTCGCCGAGATCGTCGACGGCATCCGGGAGACGGGCGCGACCGTTTCGGTGACCAGCGTTCGCTCCCACAAGGACACCGACCTGGAGACCCCGCTTCTGACCGAGAAACAGCGGGAGGCCTTCGACACCGCGGTCAGTCTGGGCTACTACGACCGCCCACGGGAGGCGTCCCTCGATGAGATCGCCTCGGAGCTCGGGATCTCCCGTTCCGCGGTCTCACACCGCCTCTGTGCGGTCCGGCGGCGACTCGCCGATCATTTCGCCGAACAGATCGGCGCGAACGTCGACTGACCTCGGTTCGGAACGCGCTCGCCGCCCGGTCGTCGGACGGACTCTGACAGGCTTAAGGCCCCGCTGCTCCTATCCCCGCCATCGAAATGTCAATCGCTGCCCCGCTCGCTGCCACGGCACGCCCGCCCGTCCAGGTGAGGCTGCCTGACCGGATTCGGGAGACAGTCGATCGCTGTGGACCCAGTCAGGGGGACAGCTGCCGATGACGGACCCGAACGTACTGCTGATCGTCCTCGATGGGGTTCGGGCCAGGAACACCTCACTCCACGGGCACGAAAACGAGACCACGCCGGCGCTCGAACGGTTCGCGGAGCGGGCCACCACCTTCACGCAGGCCCGGTCGCCGGGCATCTGGAGCCTCCCGAGCCACGCCAGTATCTTCTCGGGCCTCGAGGTGGTCGAACACGGCGTCACCGATCTCGGGGAGCGGTTGAAACCTGGGAGTACGATCTGGGACGAGTTGGGGGACCGCGGCTACGCGACGGGGCTGTTCACCGAAAACACGTGGCTCGCGAGCATGGACGTCGGGCTCAACGACCCCTTCGAGACGGTCGAGGGGGCCCAGAACTTCCCGTTTCCGGAAGCCGGGGACCCGAACTTGCCGTATCACCGGTTCGCGTCGCGGTCAGGACTCGAACGGTACACGGCGTGGCTCCGGGAGAGCCTCGGGGATTCACATCCCGGGAAGGCCTTCGTCAACGGGCTGGCAACGAAACTCGCCTGGGATCATCCGTGGCTCCTGCCCGAGTCCTGGGGGGCCGCGGACACGCCTGGGGCCGTCTACACGGACCTGTTCCTCGAGTGGAGCGAGCAGCAGTCCGGGCCGTGGGCGGCGTGTCTCAACTACCTCGACGCTCACTTCCCCTACCTGCCGCCGACCGATCACGACCAGTGGGGCGGATCCCGGATCCGTCAGTTGCAGTCCGAGATGGACGATCAGGTCTGGGAGTTCAACGGGGGGACTCGACCCTGGTGGCAACGACGGGCCCTCGCGAGTCTCTACGACGGCGGCATCCATTACATGGACGCGGAGGTCGACCGACTGCTGACGGCCCTCGAGGACCGTGGGGAACTCGAGGACACGCTCGTCGTCGTGACCGCCGATCACGGTGAGGGGTTCGGCGAGCCGTCCAGAATCAGGCCTGACATGCGGATCCCGGCGCATCTCTCCGGACTGCACGAGGTCCTCCTCCACGTTCCACTCCTGGTCAAAGGGCCCGGACAGACGGCGGGGACGGTCTCCGACGACCTCGTGTCACTCACCGATTTCCCGACCGTCGTCAGGGACGCGGTGGACGGCGAACAGGATCCCGCCGAGGCGTTCCGAACGGAGGGACCGGTCATCGCTTCCTCCCACGGGTTGGAGAAACCGATGGAGGAGCGCGCCGGAAACCACGTCACCGACACGTGGCGATTCAACGGCGACGCCGTCGCCGTCTACGAGGAGCTGGGGGAGACCGTCCGGAAATCGATGACCTGGCGGGAGGACTACGAGGCCGAGATAACCGTCGTCGACGCTCAGACCTCCTGGCGATCCGGGTCGGGGGGACGAAAGCGGGTGCAGGAAGTCATGGCGGGCCTGGCCGATCCCGACGTGACGACGAGCGGCTCAGAGGCGGTCAGCGAGGAGGCCCAAAAGCGACTCGAGCGACTCGGCTACAGGTAATTTTCGCGCTCGTCGAAAACCGCGAAGTCGCGAGAAGAGGTGTTTCTCGACTGTTACTGGTCGCGTCCGCCTACTCGACGACTTCGAACGCGAAGTGATGGGCCGGCAGCGGGCGGACGGGGTGGTTGTCGAGATACGACAGGTGGGGTTTGCACTCGAAGTCCGGTTCGTCGTCGCCCTGCTCGAAGATCGCGGGGTACACGTCGATGAAGTGCCAGCCCGGTTCGTACGGGGCCGTTAGCTTCGTCCTGATCACGCCAGGCTCGTCGTCGGAGGTGTTCCCACACACGTACCCGAGCACCTTGTTGTCCACGACGAAGAAGATCGTGTTCTCATAGAGCGTCCACCCGACGGCGTGGATCTCGACCTCGAACTCCTCGCCCGGGGCCACCTGGGTGGGAGTGATGTTGATCGCCTGGGGCTGGAGCATGAACCCGCTGACTGTGACGGACTTCCCGCCGATTTCGGCGGTGATCGCCCGTGTCGCACCGCGGTCGATCGGCGCCTCGAACTCGACCTGGAACTCCCCGTTCTCGTCGGATTCGACGGTCGGGAGGACGTCCCGCCGCGGGGCGGGCGTGATAGCCGACCCCTCGATGCGCTTGCCCTCGTGGGTGTACCACACCAGGTCCACCGTCTCGTTCGGCGGGAAGTGCCGACCCTTGATGAACCCGCTCGTGCCCGGCGGGCCACACGACGGGGTGACCTCCAGGGTCGCATCGGTCTGCTCGTCGATGTCGGGATAGTGGGCCGGGAGCGGCTCCTCGTTGAGGAGGGGATCGGACCAGGCGGTTTCGGGCGGATTCTCCGGCTCCGTCACCTCCACCGTCCACTTCGATTGCCGATCGTCGCCCACCGGGCCATACGGCGACTGGGTCTCTGTCTGGAGGAACGGCCAGCCACGGTAGCTCCGCCAGATGCGGAGTTCGTGTTTGCCCGGCGGGCCGACCGCCCGGACTCGAGCGGTCGCCGTGCCGCGGTTCATCACGCCGGTCATGAAGCCCACCGCCGCGTTGTCCCACGCGACCTGGTAGTTGTTCATGACCGGGTTCGGGCCGATACCGTACCCACGCACGGTGAAGAAGTCACCGAGCTCGGCTTCGGTCTCCTCGATCTCGAAGAACTGTCTGATCTCTATCTCGGTCTGTGCGACCGTGGAGCCGGACTGGTCCTCGAGGGCGATCGTGTGACTGCCGCCGTAATCGGTCGGGATCTCGAAGCGCTCGTCGAAGGTCCCGTCGGCGTCCGTGGTGACCGACGTGATGTCGATGTTGCGGGGCGAGTACTGCGGGCCGATGATCCGGTTCGATTGGAGGACACCCCAGTCACCGTCCACGGTGTGCCAATTGACGTCGAAGGTCGTGTCAGCGGGGAGGTTTCGTCCGCGGATCGTCACCGTGTCGCCGACGTACCCCCGATCCTCGTCGAGCATGACCGTTCCGGAGCCGGTCCCGTCCGAATCGCGGTGCCGGTCCAGGGACTCCGCGATGTCGGCCGATAAATTCGTATCTGATCCCATGGCGCCCTCTACGCAACTCCGATTACATCTATCCCCGGTGAGCATATCTCGGGATTTATAATGGATCGTGCCGTGCTCACAAGCCACTTGTCCGGGCCGCCAGCGCGCCTGGTGGCACCTGATAACGAATCGCACACTCTCCCACGTTCTTGAATTCACAACCGTTTTTATCGTTGACCAAATCGAACCTGGGTCTATGCTGAATATTTTTACCCCGATCAAATCACTCGAGGGCGCCGAGGAGCTGATCCAACTGGGCGCCGACGAGCTCTACTGCGGGGTGAATCCCGAGGAGTGGGCCGAGCGGTACGAGAACGTGAAAACGCCCAACCGGAGACCGAACGATCACTCGCAGGTCGAGGATCTCGAGGAACTCGCGGAGATAGCCACACTCTGCCACGAAACGGACGTAAAGCTGTACCTCACGCTCAATGATCACTTCTACTCGGACGATCAGGCGACGTTGCTGCGAGAGTTGGTCGAGGAACTTTCCACCTGGGAGGGAATAACGGGCTACATCGTGGCCGACGTCCACTTCATGACGGAACTGCGCAACGTGGTTGGCGACGACGAGATCCTCGTCAGCACGGGCGCAACCACGTTCAACGGCCACACCGCCGCGTTTCTGGAGTCCCTCGGCGCGGACGGGATTCACCTCCCGCGGCATCTCACACTCGACGAGATCGAGACGATCGCTCGAACGGCCCCCGACAGCCTCGACCTCTATGCGTTCGCGCTGAATTCGAACTGTCTGCTCATCGACGGCCACTGCACGCTGCTCCACAACGCGCCGATCGAGCACGAGGAGTCGTTCAAGGAGCCCTGCATGCAGACCTACACGCAACGCCTCGCCGACGGCGGCGAGGAACGAACGATCCGGGACGAGACACGGCTGTTCAACGATCCCCACAGGACGGAGCAGGCGTGTGGCGTCTGCTCGCTGTACCGGTTCGACCAGATCGGCCTCTCCGGGGTCAAGATGGTCGGCCGCAGATTCCCCGTCAGCCGGAAGAAAGCGGACCTGGAGGTGCTGGACCACGCCCGACGGAAAACCAGCGAGGCCGATACCGAAGCCGAATTCAGGGACATGCTTCAGGAGACCGTCACCGACCGCGGGATGGAGTGTTCGATCGACGCCTGCTACTATCCGACGGTGATGGACCGATGAGCGTGGAAACCGCCGTCTTCACGGACGACGTCTCGACGCTTGCGGCCCTCGAGGAGGACTACGATCGGGTCTATTTCGGCAACGAGTTTTGCGACAAGCGCCTCCCGGACCCAGAGGCGGTGACCGACGCCTACGACTACTGCACGGAGCAGGGCCTCGACATGACGCTGGTCTCCCCGATCATGACGCCGATGAAGACGTCGGCGGTCGAGTCGATCCTCGAAGCCGTCGAACCCTTCACGTCGGATCTAGAGCTCGTGTTCAACGACTGGGGGGTGTACCAGCTGGCCACCGAATTCGGCGACTTCGAGGACCTCGTCGCCGGCCGAACCATGAGCGGCCAGAAACGCGCGCCCGAGGTGTCCCACCTGACTGGGGACACGGACATCACGCTGGAGGACGGTGGCGCGGTCGTGACCGACGGTGTGAGAGAGCACTTCAAGAAGTCGATCGTCAACGTCCCGTATGCGAGGGATCACCTCGAGGACCTGGGCGTCGGCCGGATCGAACTCGACGTCCTGAGCCACGACATGTACGACGAGGACGTCCAGTTCAGCACGTCCATTTACTACCCGTGGAACTTCGTGACCGTGAAGCGCTGGTGTCAGGAGTCGACGTCTGCGCCACTCTGTGACGAAAACTGCGCCGACGTCGTCTTTTCCCTCGACAACCAACCCGTGACGCCCGAACGGCTGTACAGGATGAACAACGCGATCTTCACCTACAACGAGGACGTCCCCGACCTGTCCTACGTCGACAGGGAAGTGTTCATCCCCGATCCCGTGAACTGACGGCGGTCGACGGGAGCAAATCGGCGCCGTTCGGTTCGGGCTTCGCGGTCGAGTCTCTCAGTGTGAGCAACGTCGACGAGTTCACCGGGAGAACCCAGGTCGGTGGTGCTCACGCAGCACCACCCCGGATTGCACCGCTCCTGATGCTATGGGATCTGAACCGAAGGAATCTACGCCCGGCGCGGGATTTGAACCCGACGCAAACGCTCGCACAGCTCGCGTTTGCTTGTTTCAAATCCCGCTGGTTGTTCACGACCGCGTTCACGCGTTTCGCGACACAGACGAGCTGGTCGCTCAACGGCGTGAGAAAGCGAGAAGCGCCCGTGGACCCGATGGTCACGGTGACCACGACCGGATCATACACCGGGGCGTCCTGAATGAGATAGTAGAGCATTGCCCCGGCAGCGACTCAGGCGAAGACCAGAAACCCCATCCCGACCCAGGAGCCCAGCCTGAGCATCTCCTCGGCGTCAAATTCCCGATAATGGAACCACATCCCCTCACCCAGCAGGAGGAGGGCAATGACTGCCGGGAAGAGGACCCCGAGGAGAATCTGGCTGATGGACATGCTCTTTTCTCCGAGGACGTGCCAGGCCTGTACCAGGAGGGAAACGAGGGCCACACCGAACACCAGCCCGAGCCCGGCGGCGTATCGTCGTCCGGGCGATGACCACCTTCGCATCGATTCGTTGTGATGTGCTAACTGAGACCGTATAAAGATCGACGTTTTTTTCGCTCTTTTTCGCTCGATTGGCACCTCGATGGACCCCTTCGAGTGGCAGAAACCGGTCTCACCGTCCTCCAAGAACCATTCAGGGGAGAAAAACTAACACATGATCGGCCGTCTGCCCCGACGATGACGGATCACTCGGGAGGCAAACGGTGGGCCCTCGCCTACGGGATACTCGGGATCGTCGTTTTCTTACTCGGCCTGTTCCATCTGGGTGTCGAACTGGGATCCTCGCCCCTCGTTCACCAGCTGGTTTCCGGTGCCCTCACGATCCTCATCTCGGGAGGCATCCTCACCGGAGCCCTTTGGCACTACCGCAATCCACTTCCCCGGGAACGCAACCGTCGCATCACCGCCTGGATTGCCGGGGGTGTCGTGGTGGTGGCTGGAATCGGTGTCGCCAGTCTCTTCGTGGGATCCGAAGCCCTGAAACAGAGCGAACTCCGTGAATCGCTCCACCTGATGGGGAGTCTCGGTCTCGCGCTGGGATTTGCCTTCGGGTCCCTGGAGGCCCGGGTGATCGAGGCGACCGAACTGGCAGCCCGCGCGGAGATCCTCGAGGCCGAACGCGAGCGCCTCGCGATCCTGAATGACCTCCTTCGTCACTACGTCCTCAATGCCATCTCGGTCATCGATGGTCACGCCGCCATCCTCGAGCGACAAACCGCCGGTGAAAAACGCGATTCCGCCCGGACGATCGCCCAGGAATCGGATCGGATCACGGCAGTGGTCGAACGCATCAGTCTCCTCACGAAGACCCGCTGGACACGGGAGGAGGAAACCTCGGCCGACGTTGCAGGCGTGTTGGCCGAGGCGGTTCAATCGCGCTGTCCGGAGTCGACGTCAGTGGATCTGGTCGACACCGGCCAGGAACTCGTCGGCAACGTGGGGTTCGAAGACGGACTCGTCCTGCTCGCGGAGGGGATTCGGGCGGCCACCGAGCGGGAGGGGAGCGTCTCCATCGAGGGGGCGGACGGGAAGATACGGGTCACCGCCGCCCCGGTGACCGTCCCGGGGAGTCTCCGGGAGGAACTCATGCAACCGGTCGCGACGAGCGTCGGGCTCGAGATCTATCTGGCGAAGAAGGTGCTCGAACCGGCGATTGGCGTTGACGTACTCGAATCCGATGACCGCGAGTTGATCGTCACGTTGACAGGCCGACCCGTTCGATCGGATGGGACCGGATCTTGAGCCGGGACCGAATTCTTTGAGAGGTCAATTTTTGTGGATCAGGGACCTTGTGCTTCGTTTCGCGAGACGATTTCCGGGCAAAAATCCACGACCGAATGAGCCGTTTCGGGACACAATGGAGCTGGTCGCTCGCTGTGAGAGTTTCACAGAAAGCGCCCGGAGCGGGATTTGAACCCGCGTCACGACCGTGACAGGGTCGTATGATGGGCCACTACACCATCCGGGCTGCATCCCTCGGTAACTGGGTGATGAGTATAAGGCTTTCCAAACGCAACCCCCGTGAGTCGGCCTGCCATCCGGGGGTCTGGCACACCCGACGCGGTTGACAAGACTTATCCGTTCGCTACCTGTAACAATCTGTAGTATCTCGTGAGCAGTTCTCCCCCCAGCCAGGTGCATCCATGGTCGATGTAAGCAAACACGAACTCGTCCCGGAGCATAGGGTCCTCGAGGAGACAGACCTCGAGGGCGTTCTCGAAGAGTACGGGATCAAGCGGACCGATCTCCCCAAGATCAAGGCCTCGGATCCGGCACTGCCGGAGGCCGCGACCGTCGGGGACGTCGTACAGATCACCCGCGACTCCCGAACTACCGATACGGCAACCGTCTACCGACTGGTCATCGAATAATGCAAGAGGCAAAACGGCGCAAACTCTCCCGATCGTACTTCTCGAAGGAACGACTCGCCGATCATCACTTCCGCTCCTTTAACGCGTTCCTCGAACGCGGCATGCAGGAGGTCGTCACCGAGAAAGGTCGCATCGAGACCGAAATCGGCGACAAGGAGGACGAGGAACCCGTCTGGGTCGAACTCGGCGACGTGAGGGTCGTCACGCCCCGCGTGCGCGAGGCCGACGGTTCCGAGGAACTCCTCTACCCCCAGGAGGCCCGCCTCCGCAACATCACCTACGCCGCCCCGGTCTTCATGGAGATGACGATCAAGCGCGGCGGCGAGGAGGAGCCCATCGAGGTGCTCGATACGACCGAAACCAAGGTCGGCCGGATGCCGATCATGGTGGGCTCACAGAAGTGCAACATCCACGGCTTTTCCGATGAGGAACTCATCGAGATCGGCGAGGATCCCGCCGATCCCGGTGGCTACTTCATTATCAACGGCTCCGAGCGTGTCCTGATGACCAGCGAGGACCTCGCGCCGAACAAGATTCTCGCGGAGTACGACGAGAAGTACGGCGACGAGATTCAGGTCGCAAAGACGTTCTCCCAGCGCCGGGGGTACCGCGCCCTCGTGCTGGTCGAGCGGAATCGCGAGGGCCTGCTCGAGGTGTCCTTTCCCAGCATCTCCGGTTCGATCGACTTCGTCACGCTCGTGCGGGCGCTCGGCCTCGAATCCGACGAGGAGATCGTCCACCGCGTGAGCGACGACCCCGAGATCGTGAAGTTCATGCTCGAAAACCTCGAGGAGGCCGAGGTCCAGACCCAGGAGGCCGCGATCGAGGAACTCGGCAAGCGAGTCGCCTCCGGCCAGGGCAAGAACTACCAGCTCAAACGGGCGAACTACGTCATCGACCGCTACCTCCTCCCACACCTCCACGAGGAGGACGTCGAGGAGGAGGACGTGCGGATCAACAAGGCCTACTACCTCTGTCGGATGGCCGAGGCAGCCTTCGAACTCGCCCTCCACCGCCGGCAGTCCGACGACAAGGACCACTACGCCAACAAGCGCCTGAAGGTCTCGGGCGACCTCATGACTGACTTGTTCCGGACGGCGCTCAACAAGCTCGCTCGCGACGTGAAATACCAGCTCGAGCGGGCGAACATGCGAAACCGACAGCTCACCGTCACGACCGTGGTCCGCTCTGACGTGCTCACCGAGCGCCTCGAGCACCCGATCGCGACGGGGAACTGGGTCGGGGGCCGATCCGGCGTGTCCCAGCTCGTCGATCGCACGGACTACATGGGCGTCCTCAGCCACCTCCGCCGGCTCAGGAGCCCGCTCTCCCGCAGTCAGCCCCACTTCGAGGCCCGGGACCTTCACGCCACCCAGTGGGGACGCATCTGTCCCTCCGAAACCCCGGAGGGGCCGAACTGTGGGCTCGTGAAGAACTTTGCGCAGGCGATGGAACTCTCCCAGCACGTCGAGGACGAGCGCGACCTCAAGGCCGAGCTCGCCTCGATGGGCGTCGAGGGAATTCCGGAGATCACCACCGACCACACACCGGCGGACGATTAACATGAGTCAGGGACGAGACGCGAAAGTCTACGTGAACGGGAGCCTCGTGGGGACCCATCCGGACCCCGAGGGGCTCGCAGCACAGATTCGAGAGGCACGACGCCGCGGGGACGTCAGTGAGATGGTCAACGTCTCCGTCAGCGACCGCACCGACGAAGTGATCGTCAACGCCGACGCCGGCCGGGCCCGGCGCCCGCTCCTGGTCGTCGAGGACGGCGAGTCTCTCGTCACCGAGGAGGACGTCGAGGCCGTCGAGAACGGCGACCTCGAGTTCGAGGATCTGGTCCGGGCGGGCAAGGTCGAGTACATCGACGCCGAGGAGGAGGAGGACATCCTCGTCGCCGTCTCGGAGGACGAACTCACCGAGGACCACACCCACCTGGAACTCGATCCACAGCTCATCTTCGGGATCGGGGCCGGGATGATCCCATACCCCGAGCACAACGCGTCGCCGCGGATCACGATGGGCGCGGGGATGATGAAACAGTCCCTCGGGCTACCGGCGGCGAACTATCGCATTCGCCCCGACACCCGGGCCCACCTTTTGCACTATCCCCAGAAGGGAATGGTCAAGACCCAGACGACCGAGCAGATCGGCTACGACGACAGGCCGGCCGGCCAGAACTTCGTCGTTGCGGTCATGTCCTATGAGGGATTCAACATCGAGGACGCCCTCGTCATGAACAAGGGCTCGGTCGAACGGGGCCTCGCCCGATCGCACTTCTTCCGCACCTACGAGGGCGAGGAACGCCGCTATCCGGGCGGCCAGGAGGACCGCTTCGAGATTCCAGACACCGACGTCCGGGGTTCTCGCGGCGAGGACGCCTACACGCATCTCGACGAGGACGGCCTCGTCAACCCCGAGACGGTCGTCGATGAGAACAGCGTCCTTCTCGGCAAGACCTCTCCGCCACGGTTCCTCGAGGAGCCTGACGACATGGGGGGGCTCTCCCCGCAGAAGCGGCGTGAGACCTCCGTTACCATGCGATCCGGCGAGGACGGCGTGGTGGACACGGTCACGCTCATGGAGGGCGAGGACGGCTCGAAACTCGCGAAGGTCTCGGTCCGGGACGAGCGGATTCCCGAGCTCGGGGACAAGTTCGCGTCTCGCCACGGGCAGAAGGGGGTCGTCGGTCACCTCGCTCCCCAGGAGGACATGCCCTTCACCGAACAGGGCGTCGTCCCCGACCTGGTTTTGAATCCACACGCACTGCCGTCGCGGATGACGGTCGGTCACGTCCTCGAGATGCTCGGCGGCAAGGCCGGATCACTCGAGGGCCGACGCGTCGACGGCACGCCGTTCACGGGAGAGGACGAATCGGAACTCCGGGAGTCACTCGAGGAACACGGCTTCAAGTCCTCGGGCAAGGAGGTCATGTACTCGGGCATCACCGGCGAGAAGATCGAGGCCGAGATCTTCGTGGGCACCATCTACTATCACAAACTCTACCACATGGTGTCGAACAAGATCCACGCCCGCTCGAAGGGCCCGGTGCAGGTGCTCACCCGTCAGCCGACGGAGGGGCGGGCACGTGAAGGGGGCCTCCGACTCGGGGAGATGGAGCGGGACACCGTCATCGGCCACGGCGCGGCGATGGTGCTCAAGGAACGGCTGGTCGACTCCTCCGATAAGGAGTACATCCACGTCTGTGGGAACTGTGGCATGTCAGCCGTGGAGAACGTCAATGAACGACGGGTCTACTGCCCGAACTGCGGGGAGGAGACCGACGTGCACGAAATCGAGATGAGTTACGCCTTCAAGCTGCTCCTCGACGAGATGAAGGCACTTGGAATCGCCCCCCGCCTCGAACTGGAGGACGCCGTATAAATGTCAACAGGACAGAGCCCCAAGTCGATCGGCACGATCAGCTTCGGGCTGATGGACCCCGAGGAGTACCGCGACATGAGCGCCACGAAGGTCATCACGGCCGACACCTACGACGACGACGGGTTCCCCATCGACATGGGTCTGATGGACCCGCGACTGGGCGTGATCGATCCCGGACTGGAGTGTAAGACCTGCGGACAGCGCTCGGGCTCCTGCAACGGTCACTTCGGGCACATCGAACTTGCGGCCCCGGTGATCCACGTCGGCTTCTCGAAGCTCATCCGACGATTGCTGCGGGGCACCTGCCGGGAGTGTTCCCGGTTGCTGCTCGATGATGAGTCAAAACAGAAGTACGAGGACGAACTCGAGCGCACCCGAAGCCTCGATCAGGACGTCTCGGACGTGACCAAGTCGGCGATCCGGGAGGCCCGGAAGACCGACGTTTGCCCCCACTGCGGGGAAAAGCAGTACGACATCAAACATGAGAAGCCGACGACCTATTACGAGGTCCAGCAGGTCCTGGCCGAGGACTACTCCGAGCGGATGGCGATGGCCATGCAGCCGGATCCGGAGGACGAGGAGAGCGAACCCGTCTCACCCAATGAACTGGCCGACGAGACGGGCATCGCCCTCGACCGGATCAACGAGATCATGTCCGGCGAGTTCCGGCCCCGGAAGGAAGACCGGGAGGCCATCGAACGGGCGCTCTCGACGGACCTCACGACCGAGGACATGAACAAGTTGATGCCCTCGGACATCCGGGACTGGTTCGAGGACATCCCCGACGATGACCTCGATGTCCTCGGCATCGACGCCGAGCACTCCCGGCCGGAATGGATGATCCTCACGGTCCTGCCGGTGCCGCCGGTGACGGCCAGACCTTCGATCACCCTGGACAACGGGCAGCGCTCCGAGGACGACCTGACCCACAAGCTCGTGGACATCATCCGGATCAATCAGCGATTCATGGAGAACCGCGAGGCTGGCGCACCACAGCTGATCATCGAGGACCTCTGGGAACTCCTGCAGTACCACGTCACGACGTTCATGGACAACGAGATTAGCGGCACGCCGCCGGCCCGTCACCGCTCGGGGCGGCCGCTCAAGACCCTCTCACAGCGCCTCAAGGGCAAGGAGGGCCGATTCCGCGGCTCGCTCTCCGGGAAACGGGTGAACTTCTCCTCTCGCACGGTCATCAGTCCCGATCCCACCCTCTCGCTCAACGAGGTCGGGGTTCCCGACCGGGTCGCCACCGAAATGACCCAGACGATGGTCGTCAACGAGAACAACCTCGAGCGGGCCCGCCGGTACGTCTCGAACGGTCCGGAAAGCCACCCGGGGGCAAATTACGTCAAACGACCGGACGGACGCCGGGTCAGGGTCACCGAGAAGGTCTCTGAGGAACTCGCCGAGCGCGTCGAACCGGGCTGGGAGGTCCAGCGTCACCTCGTCGACGGCGACATCGTGATTTTCAATCGGCAGCCATCCCTCCACCGGATGTCGATCATGGCCCACGAGGTCGTGGTGATGCCATACAAGACCTTCCGATTGAACACCACGGTCTGTCCGCCCTACAACGCCGACTTCGACGGCGACGAGATGAACATGCACGCCCTCCAGAACGAGGAGGCGAGGGCGGAGGCTCGTGTCCTCATGCGCGTGCAGGAGCAGATGTTGAGTCCGCGATTTGGGGAGAATATCGTCGGCTCAATCCAGGACCACATCACCGGGACCTACCTGCTCACCAACACGAATCCGACGTTCAACGAGACCCAGGCCCTCGACCTCCTCCGCCAGACCAGCATCGACCAGTTGCCGGCGCCCGAAACCGAGGACGAAGAGGGGCGACCGGCCTGGACGGGACGGCAGCTCTTCAGCGAACTGCTCCCCGCCGGTCTCGACCTCGAGTTCACGAGTTCGGCCGGCGACACGGTCGTGATCGAGGACGGCCAACTCCTCGACGGCACGATCGACGAGGACGCCATCGGCGCCTTCGGTGGAGAGGTCGTCGACACGGTCGCCAAGGAGTTCGGCAAGACGCGAGCGAGAAAACTCATCAACGAGATCTCCGCGCTCGCAGTTCGATCGATCATGCACTTCGGGTTCTCGATCGGGATCGATGACGAAACGATTCCCGGGGCCGCCCAGGAGCAGATCGACGAGGCCGTCGAGAACGCCGAGGCGCGGGTTCAGGAACTCATCGAAACCTACGAGCGGGGCGAACTCGAGACCCTTCCCGGACGGACGATCGACGAGACCCTCGAGATGAAGATCATGCAGACCCTGGGCAAGGCGCGTGACTCCGCCGGCGACATCGCCGAGGAACACTTCGACGATGAGAACCCGGCGGTCATCATGGCCCGCTCGGGGGCGCGTGGCTCGATGCTGAACCTCACCCAGATGGCCGGCGCGGTCGGCCAGCAGGCGGTCCGGGGCGAGCGCATCAACCGGGGCTACGAGGATCGCACGCTCTCACACTTCAAACCGAACGACCTCTCCGCGGAGGCCCACGGCTTCGTCGAGAACTCCTACACTGGCGGACTGACGCCCAAGGAGTTCTTCTTCCACGCGATGGGTGGCCGCGAGGGGCTGGTCGACACGGCGGTCCGGACCTCGAAGTCCGGGTATCTCCAGCGTCGGCTCATCAACGCGCTCTCGGAACTCGAATCCCAGTACGACGGCACCGTGCGGGACACGAGTGATACGATCGTGCAATTCGAGTTCGGTGAGGACGGCACCAGTCCGGTCGAGGTCTCCTCCTCGGTCGACCACGAGATCGACGTGGACGAGATCGCCGATCGGGTCATCGACGCCGAGTTCGAGGACGAAAGCGAGAAGGCCGCCTTCTTCGGCGAGCGCGATGAGGTGACGAACCTCTCCGAACACGGTGAGAGCTGGGAGGTGAGCCAATGACGGCCATCGATAGCGACATCGAGGCCATCGTCGAGGACTCGGAACTCACCCGGCGTCTCAAGGACGATGTCTACGGGACGATCGAGGACCGCTCGGTCACGACCGAGGAGGTAACGGAGATCGTGGAGGCAGTCGAGGCGCGCTACCTCGACACCAGAGTCGATCCGCTCGATCCGGTCGGGACGGTCTCGGCCCAGTCCATCGGTGAACCCGGCACACAGATGACGATGAACACCTTCCACTACGCCGGCGTCGCGGAGATCGACGTCACCCAGGGCCTGCCACGGCTCATCGAACTCGTTGACGCCCGGAAGGAACCGGACACCCCGATGATGACCGTCCATCTCGAAGAGGAGTTCGCCACGGACCGCGACCGGGCCCACGAGGTCGTCTGGCAGATCGAGGCGACGAAGATCCTCGCGCTGGGGGACATCTCGACGAACGTCGCGGACATGATCGTCCGGATCGACCTCAACGAGGACACCCTCCGGGAGCGCTGGCCGACCGCGACCAGCACCGAGGAGGTCGTGGGCGAGATCGCAGACACCATTCGCGAGTCACTCGGCGTGGAGGTCAGCCGGCAGGGCCTCGTCCTCGAGTTCGGTCCCGAGCGTCCGAGCTACCGGGAACTCCTGCAGCTCGTCGAACAGCTCCGGGACGTCGTCTTTAAGGGCATCGAGGAGATTTCCCGGGTCGTCATCCGGAAGGAGGACGGCGAGGACGGCGAGGAGTTCGTCCTCTACACCGAGGGATCGGCGTTCAAGGACGTCCTCGATATCGAGGGCGTCGACGCCTCCCAGACCACCTGCAACAACATCCACGAGATCTACGAGGTGCTCGGCGTCGAGGCCGCTCGCGAGGCCATCATCGAGGAGACCCGGGACACGCTCGAGGAGCAGGGGCTCGGCGACGTGAACATCCGTCACCTCATGCTCGTCGCAGACATCATGACCAACGACGGCACGATCCAGTCGATCGGTCGCCACGGCATTTCGGGCAGCAAGAAGAGCGTGCTCGCCAGGGCGGCTTTCGAGGTGACGGTCAACCACCTCCTCGACGCGGCAGTCCACGGCGAGGTGGACGATCTCGACGGCGTCATCGAGAACGTCATCGTCGGCAAGCCGGTCAAACTCGGCACCGGCGACGTGGACTTGCGGATGCAGGCCCACCGCTCGGACTGAGATGGTGACCCTCTCCGACGAGGCCGTCCGGTATATCGCCCTGTTCGAGGATGTGACGGGGGCGACGGCCGTCGACTGCGTGTTCGACGAGAACCACGATCAGGTGCTCTTCGTCGTCACCGCCGGCGAGATGGGCCAGGCGATTGGCCCGGACGGGCGGCGGGTCAACCGCCTCGAGGAGCGCCTCGGGGAGGACGTCGAACTGGTCGAGGACGCTCCGACTGCAGAGAGGTTCGTCGCGAACGCGCTCGCGCCCGCGGCTGTGTACAACGTGACTCTCTCGGAGAACGACGACCTCGTCGCCTATGCCGAGGTCGACAGGGCAGACCACGGCGCGGCGATCGGGGCGAACGGCAGAAATATCGAGGCCGCAAAGCGGCTCGCGGCCCGCCACTTCGAAATCGACGACATCCAGTTGACGTGAAAGCAACCGGCAGTTTGTCGGATTCTTCCCGCACATTGATGGTTCCCCTTCTGGGAGTCAGATCACTGCGTAAAACCAGGCGGATCCAGCCGCCGTTTTGGTCCAGCTTTTGCAAGGGCTGTGGAGCAGCTAGCAGCAAACGGTGGGAGTGAAAGACGGTGTTTAAGTACGTGGGTAGGTAATCCGAGCGTATGTCGAACGGCAAGTACGCCGCCCGCAAACTCAAACGAGACCGCCAGAATCACCGGTGGTCCGACTCGGAGTACGCGCGGCGGGAGCGGGGCCTTCGCACCCAGTCCGATCCGCTGGAAGGTGCTCCCCAGGCCCGTGGCATCGTCCTCGAGAAAGTCGGCATCGAGGCCAAACAGCCCAACTCCGCGATCCGGAAGTGTGTCCGGGTCCAGCTGATCAAGAACGGCAAGCAGGTGACGGCATTCGCCCCAGGCGACGGCGCGATCTCCTTCATCGACGAGCACGACGAGGTCACCATCGCCGGCATCGGCGGCGCGAAGGGCCGCGCGATGGGCGACCTCTCCGGTGTCAACTACAAGGTCGAGAAGGTCAACGGCGTGTCGATGATCGAACTGGTGCGCGGGAACGCGGAGAAGCCGGTGCGATAACATGGCGGAGGAAGAACCCGACGCCGACGTGGAGGAACCGGAGGACGATGCCGAGTCAGTCGAGGAGGAAGAGGAAGCCGTCGCCCAGCTGTTCGGTCGCTGGGACGTCACGGGTATCCAGTACACGGATCCGAGCACTCGCCGGTACATCAGCGTGACCCCGGTCGCGCACACGATGGGCCGCCACGCGGCTAAGCAATTCAAGAAGTCCGAAATTAGCGTGGTCGAGCGCCTCGCGAACCGACTGATGCAGACCGAGGAGAACACGGGCAAGAAACAACAGACTCTCAACATCGTCCGGGAGGCCTTCGAGATCGTCCACGAGCAAACGGGCGAGAACCCCGTGCAGGTCCTCGTGCGAGCGATCGAAAACGCTGCACCCCGCGAGGAGACCGTCCGCCTGAAGTACGGCGGGATCTCGGTCCCGAAGGCCGTCGATACGGCCCCGCAGCGCCGGGTCGACCAGGCGTTGAAGTTCCTCGCGGAGGGAACCTACGGAGCCTCGTTCAAGTCGCCGACCGACGTCGAGGAGGCACTCGCCCAGCAGCTCATCGGGGCGGCCGAAGGCGACGTGCAGACCTACGCCGTCAACCAGAAGGAGGAAAAAGAGCGCGTGGCTGCGGCGGCTCGCTAGGGACTGCCGTTCGAATTCGTTTCCTTCGGTTTTGGTGGTCTGGAGCGGCGGGTATTTTCGACGACTCGGACGGATTGTAGGTTCGAACGGTTCGGGTTCTTTCGAACTGATACAGAATCTGACAGTTAGTACAATCGGTGCCGAATAGAGACGATATCTACAGCACATGTGTTCAGTGGGACAAACGGTTCTTTTTGTCTCCAATATTCATTTCCGGTTGTAAAGAGAACAGTATCTTATGAACCGACGGCAGATTCTTCTCGGTGGTATCTCTGGAGGTACCCTGCTTCTCGCGGGTTGTTCGTCTCTCGTCGAACAGAACCAATCCAAGGACCCCAAACCTCAATTGGAAGTGTTCGTGACCAATGGTCTCCAAGAGTCAGTACGAGTTACCATCACCGCGATGCGAGGTTCGACCGAATTCTTCAGTCACACGTACACGTTGGACCCAGGGAAAGGTGACGAATCGAAATCGTTTGTCGGCACCCCAACGGAAATCCGAGTCTCAATACGGAATGGCCGAACAGTCACGCGGGACTATTCCGTTCCAGCATCCTGTGAGTCACCAGCGGTCAATGTCAGAATTGAACCGAACACCATCAAAGTGAACAACGGCTGCATTACGGCATAGTACAGCTATAGTTGACCCATTCGCGCCTCGCATTCAGCACGACACCATTGTTCGCAGTTGAGTAGCTTCAGATGGGCTTGCCGAATATAGCGGGTAGATCCATCGGAACGTCACCGATAGATGAGCGGGATATGGAACGCGGCAAACGAACGGCGCCGACGCTAAGAGCGGTGCTTCTCCCCACCTGGCATCCTCACCAACGACGATGGTCCTGTGATTGAAATGCCAGCCGATTCAATTGGGGCCGTGACCCTGAAAACAGTCCTCCACCAGTCGCTGACGAATCCCTGGCTGCTCGGCGTGTGGGCGGTCCTGGTCGTCGCGTCACTGGCCGTCCTGATCCGCGACCTGCGCGAGCAGCCAATAGGTAGCTTGATGCGGTTCGTGTGGGGATTCACCGTGCTGTACTCGGGGCCGCTCGGGTTGGCGGTCTACTGGTACTCTGGCCGGAAGCAGATCTCGCGGGATACGATCTGGCGGCGGGGATTCCGGTCGGTCTGTCACTGCTACTCCGGTTGCGGCGCGGGGGAGGTGACCGGGGTCGTGGTGGCCCTGGGCATTCTCTCGCTGGGAACAGCCCGGGTTGCCGTGGTCACCTTCGCATTCGCCTACTTCTTCGGCTACGCCATGACGGTGGGCCCACTCATGCAGGAGGGTGTCGGCTTCCGTGAGGCGGTGATTGACGCATTCATTAGCGAGACGCCGTCGATCACCGTGATGGAGATCGTCGCCATCGGAACGGATCTGTGGCTCACTGGTGATGCCCACATCGGCCAGATCCTGTTCTGGACGGCATTGATTTTCTCGCTGTCGCTCGGGCTGCTGGCAGCCTACCCGGTGAACGTCCTGCTCGTCTCATGGGGGGTGAAGTCGGGGATGATGGATCCCCGGGAGATGGCCGCGGACTGAAGGAGCACATTCCGAACTTCAGTACCTCACGGAGCCCGTTAGTTGCGGGTTTAGCCTGTTGAAATGTGAAAACACCGTGGCGACACACCGGCGGGTCGGATGTCGCCTCTGGTGGTTCTTCGAGGAATTTATCCGTTTGATCACCTGTACAGAAGAGTATCGACGGCCTGTGCTCCGGCCCCGCGTAGAACGCCTCAAATTAGGACATCTTCATAGCTGTAGGCCAGTCGTTCGGATGCATGAGGTTGGTGCTGGGATTCGAGTTCTTTCCCTCCCATGAGCCAACCGGGTGGGGTTTTCACGGGAGGCGTCTGCCATGTCTCTGGAAGGATGCAGTTTGGCAACCCGATTCCAACGATCGATGAAGCTTTTGATGGTTCGTAGATGAGAAAGACTTCGTCGCGTTCGAGAAGTAAGCCAACAAAAGCCTCATGTGTCCGGATACGAACGTGTGTGAAACACATGAGACATCCCGGACTCAAGCTGCGGATGGCCGTCGTGGGCGGGATCCTCGCGGGATTCTATCTCGTCGCCGTCGCCGTCGCAATGGTCGTATTTGGCCAGGGCATCCTCCCCATCGCAATCGCCGGCAGTTTACTCCTCATCGGTGTCCAGTACAAGGTCGGGAAGTGGATGGCTCTCCACAGCGTCGGTGCCGAAGATCTGTCCGAACAGCAGTACCCACAGATCCATCAGATAGTGGAGAGCCACTCCCGGGAGAGGGCTATCACGAAACCCGATTTGAAAATCGCCCGGATGGGAGTGCCGAACGCGTTCGCCGTCGGTCGGAAGGGCGCGGGCGTCATCGTCATCTCGGAGGAACTCATCGAACTGTTAGACCACGACGAACTTGCGGGCGTTCTCGCTCACGAAATCGCGCATATAGCCAATCGAGACGTCGTGACGATGCAACTCGGGCAGGGGATCGCCTCCATCGTTGCCATCGTCGCCCAGTACGTCGTGCTGTTCACGGGCGACAGCGATCTCGCAGATTTCTTCCTCGCAATCGTCGTCGGTAACCTCGTGCAGTTCCTCGTGATGATCTTCGTCCTCGCTATCTCGCGATATCGCGAGTACGTCGCCGACGCCGACGCCAAGCGCACGATCGGCTCCGGCGACCCGCTCGCCGAGGCATTGGAGAAGATCCACCGGGGAAATCAGGAGGCTCACCAATCGGGCCGAACTGCCATGCGCGGTCGCTCTCGCGGTGGTCGGGGCCGGGGAGAGAACCTGGACCAGCAGGTGAGTGCGCTCTGTATTTCGAGCCCCGATCGTGGGTTCCTCCAGCGGATCGTCTCGACTCACCCACCGATGGAGAAACGCATCCAGCGGCTCCGATCGTAAATGACCGGTATCCGGGAGCTACTCGCGATCACCCTCGGCGTCGCCCTCGGGCTCGTGCTCGTGGCTGCGCCGCGAGCGGCATTGCGATTGTCCGTGGTCGTCGGCCCGAGCCGGCGGAAGCGAGGCGAGTATGGAAGCAAAGCGGTGATCCCGGAGACGTGGGCGTGGATCGTTCGTGGACTCGGGGTTGCATCTCTCATTTTTGCCGCGTCCATTGCCTCCCGGACCTTCGCGTAGGGGATCCGGTTTACGCGTTCTGTCAAGCCCCGGACAAGTCCATATCCATCCCTTGGGTGGCAATCGGCTCAAGAGACAGCGGGTATGCTTCGCACCAGCGGACTGTTTCAGTCCCGGGAGCGCGAACCTGTGGAAACCCAACCCATTTCAGCGCGGAGAGCCACAAGACGATTGTGACTGACTCTTCAGACACTGACGACGAAGCGACTGCTAAAGAGGAGACACCCCGTGGCGCAGCGAAACCGGAAGAACTCGAGGGCCGCGGGAGAGCGGGGGCAAATGAAAGCGAGATTCCCCCGGGAATCCGCGACGACGAGGAGCTGGAGAACGACAAGTACGGAGCGGCGCGCGAGATCGCGAATCCGGACCAGCACCGCGACGAGGAAGCATACGACTAGCGCCACCCAGTGCTGCTGAAACGTGGTGGTACAGTAACGATAGGTTAACGACCCGTCATTCGAGCGTCCCGAGGATTGACAGCCGGAGTGTCGATCGCGCATGGAGGAATGGATGGCGGTATCTTCGCTGTCCCCGGGCCGATCGAACAACTGATCTCCGCTTTACTGACTTCCGTCGCCGGTATCTGCACTCGCTTTGCTCTTCGTCTCCGTTTCGCCCCAGTCGAGGTCGCGAGACCGGTCGGTCTCCCGGAGGATGAACGGCCCGATGGAGAGCGTGCGCTTCGTCAGGGTGGCGATGCGAAGAATGTAGGATAACAGGAACGCGAACGGCCGCAGGGAGACCGCCACGCCCGCGCTCACCACCAGGACGAGGGCACGCACGCCGAAGACGGTCCCCGGGAACAGTGCCGGTTCGAGATAGACGATACCCGCGACCGCCGTGAGGAGTGCGGGGATGGACGCGAAAAGCATCGTCCGAGAGAGGTCGATGAGCACCCATTGGAAGTAAAGCGTCTTGAAGTGCTCTCGCGCCGGCCCGAACAGTTCGAGTGCGTTGATGAGATCGTCGAACGCGTGGTCGGCCTCCTCGGTGAGGATGTCCTCGTTTTCTGCGCGGATGCGGCGGGCCGCGTACAACTTCCAGGAGTAATTGAAATTCAGCGCGGAGAACACCACGTCGAACTCGCCGAACTGGGAGCCTTCGAGATTGCTCTGGACGGCGTCCGGGTTCCCCTTCACGTTCTCCGTGAACGCGGCCACCTGATCGTTGAGAGTCTCGTCGTCGATCTCCTGAATGGCGTCAGAGACAGCTTCGGCGTGTCGCTTCGTGAGTTTCACGAGCGAGCGGAGGAACGCGGATGGCTGGGCGGGACTCACGGGTTCCTCGATGACGTCCTCGACGTCCATCCGGAACGCCATTGCGCCCTCCATGCGCTCGCGCTGATCCCCGACCGGACCACTTCGGCAGCCCCAACGCGGATGGGGTCCCCGAGACGACCATTATCATTCTCGGAACGATCACCGCGGTGTTCACCGCCTGGGGGAGGCTTCGGGCGATCACGTCCTTTGCGTCCCTGGCGTTCATCGTCGTGTTTGGATCGGTGAGCGTGCTTGCCTACAAGCATAGAGACCACGAAGCCATCAATCCAGTCCCGCCGGCGATCGGTGCAATTGGAACATTCGTGTTCGCCCCCGTGATGTTCTTCAATCTCTACCACCGCAATCCGGGTACCTTCTGGATGGTCCTGGCTATCGCCGCGATCGTCATCGGCCTGGAACTTCTCTACTTCGAACGTGACAGACTCCCAGAAGAAGTCATCGGCGTCGGCAAGACGCTCGAGGGAGATCTCGAAGCGGTCGAGCACGATCTCGACGAACTCACCGAAGACCTCCAGACACTCGAGGAATCGGACCGCCCGAAAGAGGAGTGATGGAAGTGGAGAAGGCAGGGATGGGGGGGGGGCGAGGGCGAACCGAAGAGTCGGAAGGGAATAGACGTGGAGTGAAAGAATCAGGAACGAGGGGGGCCCAGAACGGAATCGGGCCCCTTCAAAGTCGATCTGTGGTGCGTGTACGCATGACGGCGCCTCAGCAGGAAACACTACCCTTTTGAACCGGCGCAGGGAACTACGGGTTAACAATGGGCCGACGCAAGAAAATCGTCGAACAGTGTGAGCGGCTCATGGACCATCCGGAGCAGATCCGGAACATCGCGATCGCCGCTCACATCGACCACGGCAAGACCACCCTGACCGACAATCTTCTCGCCGGTGCGGGGATGATCTCCGAGGACCTCGCTGGCGAGCAGCTCGCAATGGACACGGAGGAGGACGAGCAGGAGCGAGGCATCACCATCGACGCGGCGAACGTCTCGATGACCCACGAGTACAGGGACACCGATTACCTCGTCAACCTCATCGACACGCCGGGCCACGTCGACTTCGGGGGCGACGTCACGCGGGCGATGCGGGCCGTCGACGGGGCGCTCGTCGTCGTCGACGCGGTCGAGGGGACCATGCCCCAGACCGAGACGGTCGTCAGGCAGGCCCTGCGGGAGAACGTCAAGCCGGCCCTGTTCATCAACAAGGTCGATCGACTGATCAACGAACTCCAGGAGGGCCCCGAGGAGATGCAGGAGCGTCTCCAGAACGTCATCCGGGACGTCAACGAACTCATCCGGGGGATGGCCGAGGAGCGCTACGAGGAGGACAACTGGAAGGTCAGCGTCCAGGACGGTACCGTCGCCTTCGGGTCGGCCCTGTACAACTGGGCGATCAGCGCCCCCTCGATGGCGGCCACGGGCATCGACTTCGGGGACGTCATCGAGATGGAGCGAAACGACCAGCGGGTGGAACTGCACGAGCAGTCCCCGCTCTCGGACGTCGTCCTCGACATGGTCGCCGAGCACTTTCCAAATCCGGTCAACGCGCAGCCGGATCGGATTCCCACGATCTGGCGTGGCGATCCGGACTCACAGCTCGCCAAGGACATGCAGCAGGTCAACAAGGACGGCGAGGTCGTCTTCATGGTCACGGACATCTCGATGGACCCACACGCTGGCGAGATCGCCACGGGTCGGGTCTTCTCGGGCACGCTGCAGGAGGGCCAGGAACTCTACGTCTCCGGGACGGCGGGGAAGAACCGCCTCCAGTCGGTGGGTGTCTTCATGGGTGGCGAACGCGAGGAAGTCGCCGAAGTCCCGGCCGGGAACGTCGCCTCCGTCACCGGCCTGAAGGACGCAATTGCCGGTTCGACGGTCTCCTCCGTCGAGATGACACCGTTCGAGTCCATCGAACACATCTCCGAGCCGGTCATCACGAAGTCCATCGAGGCCCAGAACATGGACGACCTGCCGAAGCTCATCGAGACGCTCCAGCAGGTCGCCAAGGAGGACCCGACCATCCAGATCGAGATCAACGAGGACACCGGCGAGCACCTCATCTCCGGCCAGGGTGAACTCCACCTCGAGGTCATCACCCAGCGCATCGAGCGCAATCAGGGCATTCCGGTTCGAACCGGGGAACCGATCGTCGTCTACCGCGAGGCCCCGACCCAGGAGTCAGAGGAGGTCCAGGGCATCTCGCCGAACCGACACAACCGCTTCTACGTGACCGTCGAGCCGCTCGGCGAGGACGTCATCGAGACGATCAAACTCGGCGAGGCCTCGATGGACATGCCCGAACAGGAGCGCCGCGAGGCCCTTCAGGAGGCGGGCATGGAGAAGGAGACCTCACAGGACGTCGAGGACATCATCGGGACGAACGTCTTCGTGGACGATACGAAGGGAATTCAGCACTTGAACGAGACGATGGAACTCATCATCGAGGGTCTGGAGGAGGCCCTCGAGGACGGCCCGCTCGCCGCGGAGCCGGTCGAGGGCGCGCTCGTTCGCCTACACGACGCCCGGCTCCACGAGGACGCCATCCACCGCGGGCCGGCCCAGGTCATCCCGGCGATGCGCGAGGCCGTCCATCGCGCCCTGATCGACGCGGAGATCCGACTGCTCGAACCGATTCAGGACGTTCGAATCGACGTCCCCTCCGAACACATGGGCGCGGCCTCCGGCGAGATTCAGGGCCGACGGGGTCGCGTCGACGACATGTATCAGGAGGGCGACCTGATGGTCGTCGAGGGGATCGCACCCGTCGAGGAGATGATCGGCTTCTCCTCTGACATCCGGTCGGCCACGGAGGGTCGAGCCTCGTGGAATACGGAGAACGCCGGCTTCCGTGTGCTCGTCGACAACCTCCAGCCCGAGAAGATCACCGAGATCCGCGAGCGCAAGGGCATGAAGACCGAACTGCCCGAGAGCATCGACTACTTCTAGGTCACCGGATTCGGGGATTCGGACTGCGTCCGGCAGGCCTTTACCCGCCCCGGGGCAACGTTCGTCCGAACGAATATGCAGGGTCAACAGCAGCAGGCCTACGACCGGGGGATCACCATCTTCTCCCCGG
>JBDGUI010000010.1:0-37195 GCA_042216015.1 Halodesulfurarchaeum sp.
CGCCTCGGCGGGCCATATCCCGAATAAACGAAGTGAATGAGGGATATCCCGGCGAGCGTGCGGCGAGACGACCGAAGTGAGCCCTGAGTTGCGAGCGGGACGGGGCTTTCGAAGGTGGCGGTCGATGGAGTGCCCTCGGTTCTGACCCGCTCGAATTAGTCAACTCGCCAAACACCGAAACCCTTTATTGGGCCGGCTCACCTCCCAACCCATAGGGAACGCGCGACCGCAAGTCTGACTCGCCGGCTTGCCGGCTTGGGATTGCGGTAGTGCTCGACACTTGCGTCGAACTATCCTGCGGCTCGTGTCGTTCCAATCAGATCATGGCACGAATGCACACCCGTCGCCGCGGTCAGTCCGGTTCTGACAAACCGGCGACAGACGAACCACCGGAGTGGAGCGACGTCGAAACCGAGGCGATTGAGGAGCGAATCGTCGAACTGAGCGAACAGGGGCTCGACCCCTCCCAGATCGGCATCAAGCTCCGGGACGAGGGCGTACAGGGCACGCCGGTCCCGGACGTCAAGACCGCGACCGGGAAGAAGATCACCGAGATCCTCGCAGAGAACGACGCCGACCCGGAGATCCCCGAGGACTTCCGGAACCTCCTCGAGAAGGCCGTCAACCTCTACGAACACGTCGAAGAGAACGGCCAGGACCACCAGAACAAGCACGCACTCCAGAACATGGAGTCGAAGATCCGCCGCCTCGCGAACTACTACCGGGGCGAGAAGATTCCCGAGGACTTCAAGTACACCCACGAGAACGCGAAGGAGTTCCTGGACTGAAATGGCGACCACGGGGACGACACGAGCGCGGAAGCCAGCCGATCTCGCCAGCGACCTGCGCGGGGCCGACCTCGTGCGGGTCGTGAGCCGCGCCGACGGCGACGGCCTCGCTGGCGCCGCGATTCTCGCCAACGCGCTCACCGCGATCGGCATCCCGCGACACCTCGCGCTATCCCCCTCACGCGACGCGGCGGCCCCGCGGCTCGACGCCGAGGGAACTGCCGTCGCGCTGGGTTTCGAGCATTTCGATGGATCCTGTCAGGGCGACTCCGCAGCGTACTGTGCCTTCGAACTCGCCCGGGAACTCGGGACCGACCCCGATCCCGGACTGGCACTCGCCGGCGCCACGTGCGCGGGCGTTTCACCTGCGGGCCCAGCCCTCGAGACGGCAAGAGACCGGGGGCTCACCGAGCGACCCGGGCTCGCGATCCCCACTGCGGACGTGACCACGGGGTTGGCCCATTCCGGCCTGCTCCACGCCGATTTCTCGGGCGACGAAGCCGAGACGGCGGACTTTCTCGCGGGTCTCGACCTCCCGGAGCCACTCGACGAGAGTGGGCACCGGAAGCTCGCCTCCGCGGTCGCCCTCAGGGTGACCGAGGGCACGACAACCGACCGCGCGACCGCCCAACTCGCAAACGCGCTGGGGCCCCGGACCTCGCCGACGGCCTTCGAGACGATCGGCGGGTACGCCGACGTCCTCGCTGCGGGGGCCGCGATCGACGCCGGCGGGGCTCTCACAGCACTCCTGGGCGACACGGACGAAACGGCGCTTCTCGAGTCCTGGCGGGAATACGGCGTGGCTGTCCACGAGGCAGTGGCCGCGCTTCCTGCCGGTAACGAAACAGTCGAACTCGCCACCGTTGACATCCCGCCGCTGGCCGTGGCCCGACTCGGCCGCGATTTCCGGGTCAACGCGGAGCGACTCTACGTCGCCGGCCCCGACTCGATTGCGCTAGCTACGAGGGAGGCTAACGCTCGCTCGACGCTCGAATCCCACTACCCGGACGAACAGCTCGCCGGAACCGACACCCTCGCGACGGTCCGAACGGCGGACCTGGATCCCGTCGAAAGATCCGTCGAGGCGATCCGATGACTCGACGCGCCACGATCCGCTCGACGGTCGAACGCCCCGAGCAGATCGCCCGGGCGATCGAACCGGACAACACCCCAGAGATTGGGACGACCGTCGAGGATGACACCCTTATTACGACCATCGAACGGGATTCGACGGCCGGACTCCGCTCCACGACGGACGATTACGTCGTGAATCTCGCCGTCGCGATCGACGTGGCACGGACGGCGAATCAACACGCAGACAATAGACAGACATGAGCGACAGATCAGTATCCAAGCGAAGTCAGGAGAAGCGGTGGTATACCGTGCTCGCCCCGGAGCAGTTCGACCGGGCCGAACTGGGCACGACTCCCGCCGAAGAACCGGAACAGGTTATCGACCGAACGATCGAGACGACCCTCGGCGACGTGATGGAGGGTGGTGAGAACAACGTCAAACTTACCTTCCAGGTCACCGACGTCGGCAGCGACACGGCCTACACCGAGTTCGCCGAACACGAACTCACGCGGGACTACAAGCGGAGTCTCGTGCGTCGCGGGTCCTCGAAGGTCAAGGCCGTCTTGACCCTTCGCACCGCTGACGACTACCGGATCACCGTCCAGCCAGTGGCGTTCACGACGAAAGTGGCCGACCGGAGCCAGAAGGAGGCCATCCGGAAGGAGATGACCGAACTCGTTACCGAGGCCGCCGCCGAGCGGACCTTCGAGGAGTTCGTCGACAGCGTCGTTCAGGGCCACCTCTCGAGTGCGATCTACAACGAGGCAAAGACGATCTACCCGCTGCGCCGGGTCGAGATCGAGAAGACGACGATGGACGCCCCGCCCGAGGAGGTCCACAAGGAGGAGGAGACGGCCGCAGTCGAGGAGACCGAGTGAGACCAAACAGGTAAGGTCTCGCTGGTTCGAACGTCAATCAATGGGACGGCGAGTTCTTTTGGCACTCGACACCGCGGACTACGTGACGGCGGCGAATGCGGCCCTCGGGTTCGTCGCGGTCGCGCTCGCGCCAATCGACGTCGAACTCGCTGCGCGACTGATCTTGCTTGCGGCCATCGCCGATGCCCTCGATGGCATCATCGCCCGTCGGACGGGCGGTTCCGAGGTTGGCCCATACCTCGATTCCCTCGCCGATGTGGCCTCCTTCGGCGTGGCTCCGGCCGCGATGGTCCTAGCGGCCACCACGCCGCTTTCGACGGCCCAGGACTACGGGACGATCGTCTTCGGGGCGGCGTTCGTCGGGGCTGCAGTGCTGCGATTGGCTCTCTATACCGCCTATGACACCGGGAAACCCGCGACCGAGGGGGTGCAGACCACCCTCGCCGCGACGATATTGGCCGCGGGCCTCCTTTCGGGGGCCCCGACGTGGGCTCTCGTGGTCGGTCTCGGAATTTTTGCCACTCTCATGCTGGGGGAGCGGGTCTATCCCGACCTCCGTGTCCGTGATGCATTCGTCATGGGTGGGATCCAGGCCGCGGCGATCGCGTTTCCCGCCCCGTTCGGGTCGGTGTTCCCGCGTGCCCTGCTCGCATGGGCCATGGCCTATCTTCTCCTGGCACCCTCCTTCTATCCCGGGCCGGAAGGGAAACGCTCATAGGATTACTCCCGGAACTCCGAATTATGAGTGACGGGGACGAAGAGCCAGCGGAGTCGTCGGTCGATCCCATCGTCGAGGAGTTCGAAACACGACTCGAGTCGGCATCGGACGCCGTCGAGGCAGCCGAAACGGAAGCCGACCTCGACGAGGTCGAGGCGACACTCGATGATATCGCCACGGACCTCGAGGATGCCGACATACCGGTGCCCGAACCGGAAGCGGAGGACGAGGAGCCCGAGGACCCGAGAGACGCCCTCGAGGACGAACTATCTTCCCTCGAGGAGGCAGTCGAGGAGAAGCGGGGTCCCTACGGGGAAAACGTGATCGACGCCATCGAGGACGTTCGGGACACGATCACGAACACTCGATGGGCCGAGGAGGGCGAAAACGAACTCGTTCCGGGTGCCCAGGAGTTCATCGACACGACGGAAGGAATCCTCGATGCCGACTTCGGGGAGGCCGTTCCGGATCCCGAGGAACTCGGGGTGATCCTCGAAACGGTCGCCGAATCCGTCGACCGTGCGGCCCTCGATGCCGATGAGGATCGCGAGACGATTGCCGACCTCCTCGAAGCAACCGATGCGCTCTCGGATTCCGTCGACGCGGCGACCGCCTGGACGGACCTCGCGATTCGCGAGCGACTCGACCGCGAGGGCTTCTACGAACCCATCGAGGGCTCGAAGCACAAGGACTTTCCACCCGAGTGGGCGGCCCTGAAGACCTGGGAAAAGCGCGGCAACGTCGACATGGTCGTGCTACTGCTCGAACTGATGGGCGATACCGACTACATTACACGCCACTGTATCGAGGCCCTCGAGTACATGGGCGACGAGGCGGGGGTCGAGGCGCTGTCGAACCTGGCCAAGCGCCGGAACCTCAACGCGGTGGACGCGATCGGCAAGATCGGGGCCGAAGCGGGCATCGACGCCGTCGAGGGACACGCTGAATCGGGCAATACGGTCGAACTGCAGGCCCGTTCGCTCACGGCTCTCGGGGCGATCGGCTCCGAATCTACGACCGAAATGGTCGCAAATCAGCTCCGCGCGGACAGCGAGCGCGTCCAGATTGCGGCGTCCCGGGCACTGGGCATGATTGGAGACACGCGAGCCGTCGACCCCCTCGCCGGCCTGCTCGGGGAGACGTCGGCCGATGCCTCCGTCCGTGCGAGTGCGGCGTGGGCCCTGGGCGAAATCGGCACCGAAGCTGCGCTGGAAACGGCTGCCGAATATGCCGCGGACGACGCCTATCTGGTCGAACAGGAGGCGGCCAGGGCCGCCGAGGCGCTCGGTCTGGAGGCCGAAGCGGGCGAGGAGAACGAAGCGGGCGATTCGGAGTCGGATGTCGATTCCGAGGACGAGGTCGACGGCGAGGACGCAGACGAGACCGAGAAATAGGTCGCTATCCAAGGAAGGTGGCCGTCAACTGGAGGGCGAAGGCGACTCCGATGAGGACGGCTCCGATCCGCCCAAAGGCCGTGTATTCGGTGGCGTCGTTCGGCGAAATCTGCACGCTGTAGCTCTCGAAGTCGGTGTCGAAGGTGACGTAACTCGGGAGCTGGAAGAACTCGACGAAGAGCAACATCGCGCCGAGAACCCCGAGTGCCGATCCGGCGAGGGAAAGCTGTGTGGCCAGGACCATACCGTGGCGAGGCCCGCGAGACACTATAAAGGAACCGAACGTTTTTCCGGGAACACCGGACCAGGGGGTCCCGTGCTCAAAGCCCTCGCCCTCCTTGCCCTGCTGGCCACGGCACAGTTGCCGGCCATCCATGGCATCTATCCGGATCCCGCAACCGACGAGGACCGGGGCGAGTTCGTGATCCTGTCCGTTCCCGAGGTCTCGTCAGTCACGAATTTCACCCTCACGGACGGCGAAGACGAAATCGAATTGGACGAGCTCACACCGGGCCAGACGGTCGCGGTGACGGATGACGCCGGCCCGGTGAGGAATCTGACCGACTATCCGGTTCGCCCGGTCGACGAGTTTCTCTCGCTCGCGAATGGTGGGGAGTGGGTGGCGCTGAAGGGGGGCAATCGAACGCTCGACAACGTCACCTATCCCCGCGCGACCGAGGGCGAACGGTACCGTGAGGGCCTGTTCACCCCCCTGGGCCGGACCGATTTCGAGCCGTTGACCCGCCGGAACGTCACCGTCAGGCCGGTGATTCTGCCGGACGAATCGGCGCCACTTCTCGAAACGATCGAATCCGGCCGTGATCGAATCCTCCTCGCCGGATACACGTTCACCGATTCGGCCGTCACAGACGCGCTGATCGCGGCTCACGGTCGCAACGTCACCGTCCGCGTGTTGCTCGAAGGCGGGCCAGTCGGCGGTATCTCCCGCCCGCAGGTAGCACAACTCGATCGGCTTGAGGCGGCGGGTATTCCTGTTCACACCATGGGAACGGCGCACGCGAGATACCGGTACCATCACGCCAAATACGCGGTCGTCGACAGTCGGGCTCTCGTCACTTCCGAGAACTGGAAACCGGGGGGAACCGGCGGTCACGGATCACGGGGGTGGGGGGTGATCGTCCGGGATCGGGCGGTCGCCGACTATCTGGCCCGGATCTTTGCCGAAGACACGGGCTACGTCGACACCCTCCCATGGGAATCGACGCGACCGGAATCCGCTGTGGCCGAGACACCCGACACGGCGACCTATCCGACCCGATTTGCCACAACGCGGTCGCGGGCCGACGCGGTCACGGTGCTCGCGGCTCCCGAGACGGCCGGTCAGGGGGTGAGACGTGCACTCGAGGCGGCAACCACCTCCATTCGAGTGCAGCAGGTGTCGATCGACGAACGTGGCACCCTGTTGAACGCGACCCTCGCGGCCGCCGACCGGGGTGTCGACGTTCGCATCCTCCTCTCTCGGGCGTGGTACGTCGAGCGGGAGAATCGAGCCCTCGCCACCAGACTTCGAGAGCGAGCCGATCGGGAAAACCTCCCGCTTGAGGTCTCCCTGGCCGAGCCTCGAAGCCGGTACGAGAAGATTCACGTGAAGGGAGTGATCGTCGACGAGGAGTCGGTTTTCGTGGGCAGTCTCAACTGGAACGAGAACGCCCGAGAGGAGAATCGCGAGGTGATCCTGCGGATCGACGATCCGGAGACGGCGGCGTACTTCAGTCGGGTCTTTCTCGCTGACTGGCGAGGGGCCGCGTGGCGGGTCCCCTGGGGCGTTCTCGGTGGGGTCGTGGTGGCTATCCTCTCGAGTCTCCCCGCCATCGTGAAGATTGGAACCTTCGAGGCCGATTAAGCGGTCGAGGAGCTGCTGAGGGCCTCGTCGAGTTCAGCATCTGCCATCCGCTCCACGAGCGAGTCGATGACTGGCTCCCGCATCCCCGGGACGTACCTGATGCTGCCGACGACGAGATGGCCGCCACCGGAGACGCCAGCCCCGGGCAGTGAGGTGTTCAGCTCGGAGACCATCTCCGGAATGTCGAGGCGTACCCCGTCGCTCCGGAGCACGGCAAAGTCCGGCCCGTACCCCACGGTGATGGCCGGCTCGCCAGTCTCCTGCACCTTGCGGTCGTGGAGTTCGCCCGTCGTCTTTCCCGGCGGCGGGTAGGTGAACCGGTGGGCGAACTCCTCGAGGTCAAGACGATAGAGGTGGGCGCCGTTGGCCAGTCGCTCGTGTTCTACGTGTGACTCGCCCGCCTCGAGTTGAGCCTCGGTATCGGAGCGGGCGCGACGGGCGAGAAGGTCCACGAGTTCGTCGTGGCGGTCCGGGTCGGAGTCGATGCCGAGGACGTCCGTGACGAAATCGCCACCCGAGTCGTATCGCAGGGTGTAGGCCGCATAATCGAGGGCCGAGACCACGTCATCGAGGTGGCTTTCGTCGAAGCCCCCCTCGGCCGCGAGAGCGAGGTAGTCGTCCATCGCGTCGGCCTTGGAGCGATCGGCGAGCCCGGCGATGGCTGGCACGTGATCGAGTGCGCCATCGAGTGACGTGTGAATCATGCGGGCCAACTCCACGCTGAGCATCCCGGAGGTCACCCGGTAGTCCTCGCCGCTGAGGTAGGGGTTGACGTGGGCTGTGAGATAGGGATCGACCGCCTCGGGGTCTGGATGGTGGTGATCGATGACGAGGATGGGGATGTCGTATTCGTCGAGGGTCCGGTAGGCCGGGGTGTCCTCGGCGGTGCTTCCGTTATCGATCATGAGCAACACCGGGAGCTTCTGTCCGTGTCGCTCCTGATCGCCGAGGGCGTAATTGAGATCGCGGGTCGCATCCTCCATCTCGTAATAGGGCGCCTTGCTCGGCAGGCGTTTCAGGAGGTGTCGTGGCGCTTCCCGGTCCTCGTGAACGTCGTCAATGAATCGCTCGAGGGCCAGTTCCACCGGGGCGGCGGCACACATGCCATCGCCATCAGCGTGATGTCGGATGCGGATCGGTCGGCCCTCCACGACGGCCGCTCGGAGGTGTCTGGCGACCTCCCGCAGCTCGTCGTGCATCTTCTCGAGGGGCTTCCAGTCGATCATCGGGACGACGTCTTCCGGATCAGACTGGACGGCCGTGGCCGCTTCGAGCCGTTCGCCGACGGTGCGGGCGTCCTCGCCCGCAAGCAGTTCCATCGTCTCGACCTCGACTTGCACCGAGCCGTTTCGGCTGCCGATTGAACCCGCGACGTGGACGTGATCTCCCACGGCAATTTCCGGATGCGCGCGGACCCCTGCGCCCTCGTAGGACGTGCAAGGCACGATCCCGGTTTCGTCTCGGACCTGAAAGACCGTCGGGCCACGGGTCTGTTTGATCTGGACCACACTCCCCTCGAGGTGGATGCGGTCGCCGTTCGAATCGGCGAGCGTCGAGACGACCGACCGTTCGTAGTCCGGTCGCCTCGTTTCGAGATCGTACTCCGAGGGCTCGACGGGCTCGAAGGAGACGTCTCCGCCGGGCTTGATTTCGGCCAGTCGGACGAGCACCTCCTCACCTACCTCGGGGGAGGTCTCGAGGCTGGATTCGTGAATCAGCCCGGAAACGGAATCGGTTACGTCGACGAAGACGCCGTAGTCGACGACACCGTTTACCGTTCCGCGATACAGCTCACCCTCCTCGAGATCGTCGAGAGTACACTCCGGATCGAGATCGTACACGACGGGGGTGCCATCCGATCGGGATGACGAGTCACTCATTGCACCGTGATTGGTCGAGGGGTCGTTTACCCCTTACGAACCCCGCTTCACCCCGTCCGCCATCGAGCCGCGTCAGGGTCCAGTGTCCGTTCGATCCACCCCGGAGCCCGAGAGCACAGTCTGGTTACTATTGCGGATCGATCACGGACAGAGAGTGGATGCTGAACCGCTGATGGATCGGTCGCGTCGACGCTCCTCAGTCTGTCCGAGACGAGCCCGGCGATCGAATCGGGCTTCAGAATCTCACAGTCGCACGTCCATCACCCCGTGTGCCGTCACGTACGAAGGCCTTTTTGCCGGTGAACGATCATTCACCACCATGCGTGATTCTCTCGACGACACTTACTTCGCGTGTTCACTCGACGATTCGGACGATTCCTTGGCGCGGAATTTCCGCCAGGGATGGACGGGCCAATACACAGAGTCCGCGAATCGTCCCACGATATCGAACCGAATCCACTTCGACCAGACCAGTAGCGAGGTTGAGACGTGAGTAGCCGCGAGGTAAACGTCGTCGATGGCGCCCTTCTGAAACCCCTGGTATTTCTCTCGTTGCCAATCGTCCTCTCCCAGATGTTGCAGGTCGGTTACAATCTCGCCGACACGTTCTGGGTGGGGCGGGTCGGGCAGGAGGCCGTCTCCGCGCTCTCGTATTCCTGGCCGCTCGTGTTCCTGATGATCTCGATCGCCGGGGGACTCACGGTCGCCGGGACCGTCCTGGTCTCCCAGAACAAGGGGGCCGGTCGTGAGGACCGTGTCAATTTCGCCGCGGGACAGACGATCGCGTTCGTGATGGTCGTCGCCGCGGTCTTCTCCGTTGCCGGATGGCTCCTCACCCCCTGGCTCGTCGGGTTGATCGGCGCGACGCCGGGCTCGCTCGAGTACGAACTCGCCGTGGAGTACACTCGAACGATCTTCCTCGGGGTCGTGTTCCTGTTCGGCTTCTTCATCTTCCAGGCGCTGCTCCGGGGGTGGGGTGACACCCGAACGCCGCTTTATCTGATGGCCTTCGGGGTCGCGTTGAACGTCCTCCTCGATCCGTTCCTCATCCTCGGATTCCAGGGGAACGTGTTGCTTTCGGCCCTCGGGCTGAAGGGGCTCGAGTCGACCCTCTATGCGGCGACAGGATTTGCGGGCTTCGGGGTCCAGGGAGCGGCCATCGCGACGGTATTCTCGCGGGGTGTCGGGGCCCTTCTCGGGATGTACTGGCTGTTCTCGGGATCGGTCGGCATCCACCTCTCGCGCTCGGATCTCAAGCTCCAACTCGGGATGGTTCGACGAATCGTCTCCCTCGGGCTCCCCTCGAGTGTCGAACAGTCGACCCGGGCGCTCGGGATCACCGTGTTGACGGCGCTCGTGGCGCTCGCCGGCGACGACGCGGTTGCCGCACTCGGTATCGGCAACCGGTTGAACTCGCTCGTGTTTCTGCCCGCCCTGGGACTGGCACGGGGCACCGAGACGGTCGTGGGACAGAACCTCGGTTCCCAACAGGTCGCCCGCGCCAAGCGGGCCGTGGGCTACAGCAGCGCCATCGTCGCGGGCGTGTTGGCGGTGGCCAGTGTCTTCGCGTACGTCTTTGCCGAGCCGATCACTGCGGCCTTCATCCCCGGGGAACCGAACGTGATTGCCATCGGCGCCGATTATCTGCGGATCATCGGCCCCACATTCCTGTTCATCGGCGTCTTTCAGATCGTCCAGGGGGCTTTCAGGGGGAGTGGCTCGACCAGGTTGGCGATGATTTTCGCGATTCTCTCACTCTGGGTGTTCAGGCTGCCGCCGGCCTTCGTGCTCCTCGACTGGTTCGGCATGGGCGAGACGGGCGTGTGGTACGCGATCGCGCTCTCGAACGTGCTCTCGATGCTCGCCGCCTCGCTTTACTTCTTCCGGGGAACGTGGACCGAGAGCGTCGTCGATTCGAGTGATACGGGAGATGACCGGGGCGCCTCGGCCGATTCGGGAGGTCCATCGACACCGGTTGACACGAAAATGGCGACGCCCGTTCCGCCGATCGCCGATACCCCACAGGAGGCCGCCGATTCCCGGACCGAATCGACTTCCGGCACTGCGGACACCGAGTCGACTGATGTCGCGTCCACCGGTGGACGGGAAGCACCCGACTCGTCGAAATCCAGATGAAGACCGTCAGTCTCGGATCGGATTGCCGCCTCCGGTCTCTGTCGGCCCGACTGCCCGGGTGAAGGGCCACGTTTTTGACGCTTCGCGGCTGAAATCGGACAATGGCGCCATCGTTTCGCTCCCTCCTCCGGGCTGGATACGAGCAGCTCGTTGCCGATCTTCGAATCGATCCATCTCTTCGGTATATTCTCCTCCTCGCTGTGGGACTCTCGCTGTTCGGAATCTGGCATCGGATTCCCAACTTCGCGACGCGTGACGAATTCAGCCGAATTCTCGACGCGCTCGTCCCGTACGCCCGTGTGCTGGAAGACCCCAGTTTCGACAGTCTCCGCGCCGGCGTCTGGGGTCGGGCTCCGTTCGGAGCGACGACGCTGCTTTACGGACTGCTCTTCCTCCCGCTCGTCGGATGCGCGGTGGTGACGGGCCACGGCGAGGCGTTCTCGGCCCTCGCGCACCCGGCCTGGGAGTTCGGTTTTTACAAGCCGTGGCATAACACGCCAGCGTGGGTCTGGACCTGGACGATCACCCTCGTTCGCCTCGCAAACGTCGCCTTCGCGATCGGCAGTGTCTATCTCACCTACCGGCTCGGGGTCGAACTGGCAAATCGCTCGACCGGGCGATTGGGGAGTCTCCTCCTGACGCTCACCTTCGGGTTCCTCATGATAGCCCACGAGGGGGGCGAGGACATGCCGGCCACCTTCTTCGTCCTGCTTGCGATACTCCTCCTCGTCGAATACGTCAATCGGGGAAGGGGGTGGGCCTTTCTCGGGGCGAGTGCGGCGGGTGGGCTGGCGATCGGGTTCAAGCTTACCGCGGTTCCGGTGATCGTGGTGATCGGACTTGCCTTCCTGCTTCGAACGCTTCGAGCGGGGTCGGGACCGATTCTCGAACGGATCGACTATCGACTCGTGATTTCCGGAGCCCTGCTCGGGTTGCTCGTCATCTTCGCGAGTTTTCCCACGGCCCTGGTGGGCCGGCTCGACCTCGTCGTCGAGCGGATCTTCGCCGGATCGATCTCCCGGGCGACCCATATGACCGGACCCACCGCACCCATCCTCTGGTGGTTCCTCCGCGGATACGTCAGTGCGCTCGGCTTGCCGCTCTTTGTCGCCGCGGTTCTGGGGGTGGGCGCGAGTATCTGGCACCTGCGGCGACGGCCACCTGGTGCGCGGATCGCCCTGCTGGTGCTCGCTGGGCTCGGCACCTACCTCCTCCTCTTCTCGACCTGGCATGACTTTCGCGTTCATCACCTGCTTCCGACGTTCCCGCTCGTCGCGATCATGCTCGGCTGGTCCCTGAGTCGCCTCCGCGGTCGCGCTCCAGCGTTGGGGCGTGGGGCCATCGCGCTCGTGGTGTTCACCTCAGCGCTCTATGCCGGTGTCGGCGTCGCCGGATACGCCGACATGCCACGGGATCGGGCCGTCGAGTGGCTCGAAACGAACGCCGATGAGGACGCGGTCATCGAAACTTACCGTCGGAGCCTGCAGGATACCGCCATTCCGCACTCGATGAACGTCACTCACGCCTATGGATCGCATGGAACCGACGAGCAGTTGGATCCGTGTCCGACCTACATTCAACTGGGGTACCGAGATCTGCTCTATCTGAAGGAGGGGACGTACTACCGCAATGGCCCGGTCAGGGCGAATTACGTTCGGAAACTTCTCGAGGGGGAGTTCGGGTACGAGATCGTCGCGGAGTTCGGTCACAGACCGAAGAACTTCGTGCCGGATCGGCCCAAATCGGGGAACTACGTCGACCTCCTCGAACTGGGAATCCATCCACACTCGGACCAGTACGCCGACGAACAGGAACTCGCAGAGAACCAGTACACGGTGATTCTCGAGCTGACCGGCGAGTGCGATCGGTCCCGATATCCACCATTCTAGTCCCCGCGGGCGAGTCGAGAGAGGTCGAGTCGCGCGGTCGGGATCCAGCCGAGGAGCGCGGGCAGGTAGATCCCGAAGATCCGATCGACGAAGACGATGGGAACGATGACCGATCCGGGAATGCCGACGGTGATGAACACGGCCGTGGCCGTGGCCTCGGTGACTCCAATGCCCCCCGGGGAGATCGGGAGGAGGGTCACACTGTATCCGGCGAGGAGGTAAAGCGGCAGCAGGAAGGCCGGCTCGAACTCGATCCCGAACGCGGAGAGCATGAGCCAGACGCGGACCCCGGGGGCCACGAGCAGCACTACCCCCCAGCTCACTGCATACCTGATCCAGACGCGGCGATTGGCGGAAAGTTCCCTGAAGGCCTGCGTCGATGCCTCGGTGAAGTCAGTGAGGCTCCTGACCCACTCGGCCCCCCTCGGCCCGACCCGTGGAACTCGCTTCAGGACCGTTGCGATTCCGGACACGATCGGTTCGAGCAGCCGGAGATTCGTCCCCGCGAGGAGCACGACACCCCCGGCAAGCAGGTAGAGCGCAGTCGAGATGACCAGCAGGGCGAGCAATCCGGCGGATGGCGTCTCCCGGATGGCGATCGCGAGAACGCCAGCGGTCGAAACGATTCCATAGAGGACCGCATAGATCCCGGTGTGAACGCCCGAGACGGCGGCCGCCTCCGGGTAGTCCATACCGGTGTTGGCCCGGATCACGAAGGGTGCGGCGACCCGACCGGAGAGCCTCGAGGGCAGGAGCTGATTGATGAAGTTCACCGCGAGTGAGATGCTCGCGACGGTCCGGACTCTCACCGACCGAATCGGTTGGAGTACCGCCTTCCACGTCGTGAACTGCGCGAGTGCGCCGAGCAGACTCAGCCCAACGATCACGAGGGCAGTCGGGAGGCCCACCCCGGCGAGCCGACGTGCGGCCTCGACGAGTGCGACCTGGCTGAGTAACCAGCCCAGTGCGAGCACGGCAATCGAGTACTGGACGATCGTGAACGCGAGCTGTCTGGGGGTGCGGGAGGTCATCGGTCGGGGCGCTCACGTGGGTTGCCGCGGTGCGGTTCGTTGGCCATGTCACTCGATTCGAGAACGCTCCGTGCGGTACGGAACTCGAAGTTCGTGTCCAGAATCCGCTCGATCGCCCGTCGCATCCAGTTGCCCGTGTGCCAGTAGACCCGTTTCGGGACCCCCTCGATCCGTGGCAACTCGACCAACTCCCACGGGTGGACGTAGAGGATCGGGGCAATCCCCCGGTTCGCGAGGCGTCTCATCCCAAGGATCGTGTACCGGGGGCCGAAAAAGCGGAGCCACGTCCCGGTGAGTGGAAGTCGGAGGCCCGGCATGACGCTCACGGGAAGTTCGGCCACCTGCTCGGGGGCATCCGGTTGGACCGCCGTCGCGGGTGCCGGGCTGGTCAGCTCGTACTCACCACCGTACCAGCCAGGGATCGAGCGGCTGGCGATTACGCTCGAATCGTAGTCGTATCCCGACTTTTCGAGTGCCTCGAAGTGTCCGTCACCGAAATCGAAGGCCGGTGCACGGAATCCCGTCACGCGCGCGCCCGTAATTGTTTCAAGAATCGCCTTCGACTGTTCGAACTCTTCTGCCCGTTCGGCCCCATCGAGTTCGCTCAGTAGTCGATGGCTCCGCGTGTGCGAGGCGATCTCGTGACCCGACTCGGGTAGCTCCTCGAGTGCCCCTGGATGGTCCTCAGCCACCTCCCCGACGGTGAACCAGGTCGATTTGACACCCGCAGATTCGAAGGCTTCCTGGAGAAATTCGGCCCCCGAGAGTCCCACGTCCGGATCCGAGAGGCTGCCCTCGGCGTTCCGATAGGCCGGGGTGTGCGAGAAGAGCTCGAAGTCGACGGAGAGAACGGCCGCCGGTCGGTCAGTCATCCCGCTCCTCGAGGTCGGCTTTCAGCAGGCTGACCTCCTCGTTGAGACGGGAGACCTGCTCGTAGAGCCTGGCGATGCGATGCAGGAGATAGATGGCCAGCACGAACAGCGTCAGGTTCGACATCACGAGGATCGCCCGGGCCTTCAGTTTGAGGCCCAGCACGTTCGCGACGACCTGGAAGAAATCCGGGAAGAGCGCCACGAATAGCAGCCCCCCACCGACGAAGAGCGAGGTGAGAAAGAGGGTCATGTCCTCCCGACCCCGACGAACCATCCGATACCCGTTCACCAGGAAACCGACACCGACGAGAAACGCGATCAGGTTGACGACGGTGTATTCGACCATGGTCAGCGAAAGAGGAGCACCCTGAGGGCGACGTCGGTCATCCGGAGTGGGTACATGACGAACGTTTCGAGGGTGAACTGTGACTCGCCCTCGACACGGGTCGGGATCCTCGTCGACACCTCGACGATGGTCAGGTCTCTTCTTGCGGCTTCGAGTGTCTGTTCGACCGCCCAGTGTGCATCGGAGTGATGGAGGATCGAATCCAGCGCGTCGACACGGTAGACCCGAAATCCGCTCGTCACGTCCGTGAGCTCCACGTCGCCGAGGACGTTGACCCAGCCGGTGAAAAATCGGATCCCGAGCTTCCGAACCGGCGAGTACTCCTCGAAACTCTCGTTGAGATAGCGACTCCCGATGACCATGTCGGCATCCTCGGCTGCCGTGAGCAGCCGAGGGATGTGGGCCGGGTCGTGTTGCCCGTCGGCGTCGACCTGGACGACGAAGTCGAAATCGTGCTCGATGGCGTAGCGATACCCCGTCCTGACGGCCCCACCGACGCCGGTGTTGAACGCATGCTCAAGGACGGTTGCCCCGTGTTCCCCGGCGATGTTGGCGGTGTCATCCCGCGAGCCATCGTCGACGACCACCACCCGGTCAACGTGCTCTCCGGTTCCGTCGACGACGGTCCCGATGGTGTCGGATTCGTTGTACGCGGGGATGACGGCGAGTCTCCGCACTACTTGAGAGAGTGCCATCACGTCACTTAGAAGTTATGTTCCACCGACCGACGGCGCGCTCGTGGGACGAAAGGAAATTGAGGCTTCGCCCCGATCATTCGACAATGACACGAACGTTCGTTCTCGGTCTCGACGGTGCGAGCTGGCGATTGCTCGACCCCTGGATCGAGGCCGGAGCACTGCCGAACCTCGAATCCCTTCGTGAGTCGGGCTCGTGGGCCGGAACCCGAAGCACGCTCCCGCCAGTGACCTTCCCCAACTGGAAGTCCTATTCCTCGGGGAAGAATCCCGGACAGTACGGCGTCTACTGGTTCGAGCGCGTGGACCTCGATCGGGGGTCGATCGACGTGGTCGACGGGAGCGATTTCGACACGGCCGAACTCTGGGACTATCTCAACGAGGCCGGACGGCGGACGGGGGTCATCAACATGCCGACGATGTATCCACCGCGGGAGATCGACGGCCCGATCGTCTGTGGCGGCCCCGACGCCGCCGAGGGCGAGTACCGCTCGATCGAGAGCGGGTACACCCAACCCCCGGAGCTGGCAGCCGAACTCGAGGACCGCTTCGACTATCGGGTGCATCCCGACCCACTCATCTCGAGCAACGAGGAACGCGGGAAGGAAGTCGAAGCCATTCTGGACCTGCTCGATACCCACTTCGAGACGGCACTCGCCCTCTTCGAGGAGGAAGACCTGGAGTTCGTCCATCTCACGCTTTTCTACCTCAACGTGCTCCAGCACTTCTTCTGGGATGGGGAACCGACCAAGCGGGCCTGGCTCTCGATCGACGATTGGCTGGGCGAACTCGATTCCCTCGAGGACACGAACGTCGTCCTCATGTCCGATCACGGCAGCGCGCCGACTCAGACGGAGTTCTACGTCAACGAGTGGCTCGCCGAAAACGGGTACCAGGCCCGAACCCGGACCATCGAGGACGTGCTCAGACCGCTCGGCCTCGATCGGGAGACAGTTCTCGCGGTCGCAAAGCGCCTCGGTCTCGTCGAGACCCTCGCCCGACTCGTGCCCGAGGGACTCCAGCGACTTGTCCCCCAGGCAGACGGTCTCAAGCGCCAGCGGAAACTCGAGGCGATCGAACTCGATCGAACCCGGGCCGTCGCGAGCGGGCAGGGCCCGATCTACCTCAATCCAGCCTTCGACGTCGAATCGGTCCGGGAGGAACTGCTTTCGGACCTTCGTACCGTGACAGACGAACACGGACCGCTGTTCGAGGGCGTCCACCGGGGCGAGGACGTCTACAGCGGTTCGTCCGTCGATTCGGCGCCCGAGATCGTCGTCGATCAACGGCCGGGCGTTCACGTCAACGACGGAATCGGCGGCGGGGTCGTGCAGTCCGGACCCGACCGGTGGGCTGCAGAAAACACCCCCTACGGGATCTTCGTCGCGAACGGTCCCGCCTTCGAGGAACGTGGAGAACTCGACCGGATCAGCATCCTCGATATCGCCCCGACCATCCTCGCCTCACACGGGGTCGCCGTTCCGACGGACATGGACGGAACGGTCCTTCCGATACTCGCGGGGGACTCGGACGTGACCCACCGGGATCCAATTCGCCTCGAAGGGCGGTCGGGCAGTGACGAACAGGAGACCGTGGAAAAGCGGCTTCAGCAGCTGGGATACATGGAGTAATCGAAAGGGTGGGTCGTCTCAATCCTCTGGGGTCAAATCGGGGCGTTCGGGTGCATCGATTTGGGGCTGTCGACGTTCGAGGAGGAGCCAGGCGACGCCGGCGAGGGCAACGAGAACGGCCTGGATACGCACGGCGGCAACGTACCAGGTCCGGGGTTCGAGGTCCGTCGCGTTTTCGAAGCCAGGTCCGAGCAGCACCCGTTTGGTCCAGTCGATGAGCGCTTCGGGAAAGAGGGCACCGAGCGTCCCGAGGGTCACGACGGCGTACTGTGGACGCATACGAAATGGTAGCCGGTGATCCCACAAAAACCATTCCCCTCGTGCTTCGGGTCGGTGGAACCATCACCTCTTTCTGAACGTGCTTCTCCGCCAGAAAGATTCCCTCGACGTGCGTCCTCTAGGGGAACTTGTCGCGGCCGTAACTGTCCGATTCCATCTCGCAGTTGCCGTCGGCGTCGATCACCAGCCGGCCCGAGTACCCACATGTCCGGGAACTGTTGTACTTGCAGCTCGTGTTCATGCAATCGACGGCCTTTCGATTGTCCCCGATGCTCATGGTTCTCCGTAGAGCGCACACGGTCTTGAATGTCCGTGTTACTGATTGGCAATGCCCGACCGGGCAAACCATGAAGGGGGCTCCCCGTTGAGCATGAACCATGTGCGATCGGGTCATCCTGGCGATCGATTCGAGCGATGAATCGAGACGTGCGGCCCGAACTGGCATCGAACTCGCGGGGATCCTGGACGTCCCCATCGAGGTCGTGCACGTGCTCGAACGATCGCTGCTCGACGCCCTCCGCTCCTCGGGCGATCGGGACCAGATCCGCGGAGAACGCCGCGAACTCCTCGCGGAGGTCGAGTCGATGGCCAAGGATCGGGGGATCGAATCCACGTCGAAGCTCCTCGAGGGGCGACCGGCCGACCGGATCGAATCCGTCGCCACGGAGCGGTCCGATCCGGTCATCGTCCTCGGGAGGCAGGGCCGGTCCTCTATCTCTCGACGGGTCCTCGGCGGAGTCACCGAAAGGGTTCTTGGATCTGCCGTCGCACCCGTCCTGGTCGAACCAGGGGACGGACCCGATGAGCCGACACTCCCACCATCAGCGATACTCGTGCCGACCGATGGGAGCGAGAACGCCGAACGGGCATTCGAGCAAGTGGCGGAACTGGCCGGCGAAACCGGTGCGAGGGTTCACGTTCTGTCGGTACTCGACCTCCAGCAGTCAGGTGGTGTCTTCGACGCCGGCGGGCTGGATCCCGAGTTCGTGAATCGACAGGAGGAGGTGAGCCGAAACGCCGTCGAATCGGGTCGAGAACGCCTTCTCGCCCTCGACCCGTCGATCGAGGTCAGCACCGATCTCGAACGGTCGTCCGACTTCGACGGCGTCTCCGGGGTGATCGCGAGCTACGCGGACTCCCGTGACATCGATCTCATCGTGATGGGGTCCCACGGCCGGTCGAATGTGAAGCGACAGGTGCTCGGGAGCGTCACGGCGACGGTGATCCGCTCCGTCAACGTGCCGGTCCTGGTCGTGCCCCGGGAAGTTTGAGGGAAACGAAACTCCCCGGTCAGTTTTCGGCCGGTTGGTTGCCGACTCGCTTCCCGGCATAATCCTTGCCGAGATAGTAGTTGATCCACGATGAGGTCCCCTCGAGATCCCAGTCCGGCGGGGGAATGTACGTCTCCCGAAGTTTCTCGCGTGCCTTCTCCATGCCACCGTCGGCCTTCAACTTGCGGTAGGCCCGCACGTAGATGCACTCGTCCTGTTCCGGATAGACCTCGCAGTAGCCGTCGTAACTTCCGCCACAGGGGCCGTTTCGCTCGTTTTTCGGACACTGTGACATCGGGCAGAGATAGGCCAAGTCAAAGAGCGCGCAGTTCCCGCATTCTTGGCACTCGTTCGAGATGGTCTTTGCGATCCGCTCGAAACTCTCGTAGGGCCCCTCCATCCAGGTGTCATCGACCTTCTTCGCGGTGTAGCGCATGGGTCCGAACAGTGGGCCATCGGGCTCGAACATGACCTCGTGGGCGACCTTGAATCCGCGATATTTCAGGTCCTGGTGCGGGTTCTCGGGGCGCGGAGCGTGCGTGTCGGCGTTGAGGCCCGTTTCCGGGTCCTGTTCGTAATAGTAGTAGAAGTTGCCCGGGTACTGGAACTCCTCGACGAGGCCCTCCCACTCCGAAACCAGCTCTTCGCCGCGCTCGACGATGTACTCGACGTCGTCGTAATCCGGACTGTGTCCACCGATGTGAACGCCGGCAAAGCCCATGCCCTTCATGAAGGCGTACATCTTCGCCGCTCGCTCGAGCATCGCCCCGTGTGGATCCTCGCCGTCCTGTTCGGCGAGCACCTCCTCCCGGAGCGAATCCGAAACGATCGCTCCCGGGATATTCTTGCCGTTCATCGCCCTGGCCGAACCCGGATCGAGCACATAGAGGTTTCCGATGACCGGCACCTCGAGGTTCTGCTCCTCGACGTACTGGAGCAGTTCGTGGAACTTTCGCGCGTCGAAGCCGACCTGGGGGATGATGAACTCTGCGCCTCGCTCGACCTTCATCTCCAGCTTCCAGTACTGGGGAATCAACTCGGCCTCGAGGTTCTTGAAGGGCGACACCACGGCGCCCGGGAAGAAGTCTGCATCGGCAAGCTCGTTGTGGCGCCCGAAGGCGTCCTCGAACTCGTACCCGTCGTTGAGTTCCGAGACGAAATCGAGGGCCTGGACTGGATCGAGGTCGTAGACAGCCTTGGCCTGTCCCTCGTAGGCCTCCCCCTGGTGGTCGCCGCTCATGATCAGGAGGTTGTGGATGTCCTCGCGTTCCAGGGCGTGCAGCTGTCCCTCGATCTGATTGCGGTTCTTGTCCTTCGTGGTGAAGTGGACGAGCGGTTCGATTCCCTTCTCGTGGAGCTTCATCCCGAGGTAATCGGCCGAGAGTGCGGGCGTGCCGCCTGGATTGTCCGTCAAGGAGACGGCGTCGACGATCGTTCCATCCGCGGCGAGCGAGGCGTTCTCGAATACTTCCTCCTGCTGGGTCTCGGTGGCGCCCCGACCTGGGATGAGTTCCCAGGTGACCGCGAACTCGTCCTCATCGAGGACGGCCTTCCTGAAGTCGCCGCTCGTCATCGTGTTCTCCCCCGAAAACCGCGATGGATCGGCGTTTTCGTGGCTGTGCGGACGTCAGACGGGGAACGCAGTTTTCGGCATCGACGCGTGGAGCTCATCACACTGTCCGGAATTTGGCCGTTTGTAATCTAAAGCGTTTTCATACGGGCGGCTGTGCTGGGGTATGCTCTCGGTCCCAGAGCGGTATCTCTCGGTTCCAGACCGGGTCCCCGACCACGAATCAAAACGTTGATACGGGTTTGCCCGGACTCTCACCTGTCATGGCTGTAACTGACCTGCTTGCCGTGTTTTCCGCCGAGATCGAGCGGAAAGACGGCGAATACGTGATTTCGATTCCCGAACGAGAGATCGACGTGGGGGACCTCGATCCCGATACAGTCTACAGATTCGGCGTTCTGGACACCGTCACGTCGACGGGGTCCTCCAAGAGCGGCGACTCGGGTCGCTCGACACCCCCGGTCGACGAGGGTGACGTACTCGAGGTCGAGATCGATTCGAAGGGCGAGGAGGGCGACGGTATCGCCTACGTGGAGGGTGGGTACGTCGTCTTCGTTCCCAACACGGCCATCGGGGACGTTGTCACCGTGGAGGTGGTCAGCGTGGGCCCGCGATTCGCCCGCGCCGAACCCGTCGAGGGGACGCCGTCGGACTCGGACATCGAGTCGGTGTAGGTGGGCGACCCGTCGAATTTTTCGCCAGCAGCGTTTCCATCAGTCCAGGGTGATCTTCACGTCCTCGCGTGTCGGTGCCTCGAGAACGGCGCCAGTCGCCGCACTCGTGGCCATCGCGGCGTACTTCGAGAGCACGCCGGACGTCTCGTTCTCGGGTGGCTCCCACTCCGCTGCACGCGCTTCGAGTGTCTCCCGGGAAACGGCCAGATCGAGACGCCGTTCGTCGACGTCGATGACGATCGTGTCCCCCTCTTTTACGAGGGCGATCGGTCCACCGGCAGCCGCCTCCGGGCTCACGTGCCCGATGGCTGCCCCTCTGGTGCCACCGGAGAAGCGCCCGTCGGTGATCAGGGCCACTTTTCCTGCGAGCCTGGGCGACCCACTCACCTTCGACGTCGGTTCGAGCATCTCCGGCATCCCCGGACCGCCGCGCGGTCCCTCGTGGCGAATCACCACGACGTCGCCGGGATCGATTCGTTCGCCATCCAGCGCCTCGAGTGCGGCGGCCTGGGACTCGAATACCCTGGCTCGTCCCTCGAAGTGGTGCATCGACTCGTCCATGGCGCCGGCCTTGACGACCGCCCCATCCGGGGCGAGATTTCCCTCCAGGACGGCCAAACTGTCGCCGTCCCGAACTGGATCGTCCCGGGGTTGTATGACTGTTCCACCACGCGCGGCGTCGGCGATTCGATCGCCGATCGAAACGCCCTCGACCGTGGGCCGATCGGCGTGCATTTCGTCTTCGAGTTCGGCCATGACCGCGGGTACGCCGCCGTCGTCGCGGAGGTGTTCCATGCGCCACGGCCCGGCGGGACTCATGTGGGCGAGGTGGGGTGTCTGCTCGGCGAGAGCGTCGAAGTCGGCGAGCGTGATGTCGAGGCCGGCCTCCGAGGCGATGGCGGGGACGTGAAGCATCGTATTGGTGCTTCCTCCCAGTGCGAGATCCACCCGGAGTGCGTCCTCGAATGCCTCCTCCGTCAGCAGATCCGACGGCCGAACGTCGTTTTTCACGAGTTCGAGCACCTGGGCTCCGCTCTCGTGGGCGATGTCACGCTTTCTCTCGTCCGTGGCCCCGTAGGTCGCACATTCCGTAACGGAGAGGCCGAGCGCCTCGGTGACACAGGCCATCGTGTTGGCCGTGAACATTCCCGCACAGGACCCCTCCCCCGGGCAGGCGGTACACTCCAACTCGTAGAGTTCGTCCTCGCTGAGTTCGCCCTCCCGGTACCTGCTGACACCCTCGAAGACCGTCACGAGGTCGGCCGGCTCGTCCTGAAAGCTGCCGGCGGCCATGTGTCCGCCGGTGACGACGATCGCCGGAATGTCGAGTCGTGCGACCGCCATCAACATCCCGGGGACGATCTTATCACACGACGCCATTGCGACGAGTCCGTCGAACTGGTGAGCGTTTGCCATCAATTCGACGGAGTCGGCGATCGTCTCCCGCGAGGGAAGGCTCGACCGCATTCCCTCGTGGCCCATGGCGATTCCGTCGTCGGCGGCGATCGTATTGAACTCCAGTGGCGTGCCACCCGCCTCGCGAACGCCCGCCTTGACGTGTGTCGCGAGTTCGTCGAGATGGACGTGACCCGGAACGATTTCGTTCCAGGAGTTCGCGATCCCGATGAGCGGCTGATGGATCTCCTCGTCGTCGAGTCCCGCGGCCCGGAAAAGTGACCGATGTGGAGCTCTATCGACGCCCTCTGTGACCTTCGCGCTTCGCAGATCGTCCGCTTTCTCCGTGCTGTTGGCCATCCTGTTCTCGACAGTGACTGGGTTCTCCGTTCCCCTTAACCTGTCCGGTGTGTGCGGGACTTGCGATGGGTCGTTCCCGAGTCAGGTTCCCCGTCGTCGGTATGCCACCTCCAGCGCGACGAGCGCGAGGAGGCCACCGACGAGAATCATCGCCCCCGGCTCCACGAGGAGGTTTCCAACGCTTTCGACGATCCCGGGACCAGTATTGACGGCTGTTTCCTGGGCCGACGTGGTCATGTACACCACTTCGCCACCGGCGGATCCGCCGGGGGAAATCCGCGAGCCGAGCGCGAACTGGGCGAGCACGCTACCGATGACGATCGTCGAGATCGCCCCGATCATGCGCTTGAGCCGCGATTCCATTTCGTCCCGATCGTCCTCGCCCTCGACGACCACGAGGGGATCGCTGGTCGGAGCGAACACGGACATCTCCGCTCCCTTCTCGGAGTATCGAGTGCCCACCGGCTCGACCAGGTCGACGTCGACCAGCTTTTCGAGGTGGTAGTGGATGTTCTGGAGGGACGTGTCGGTGTGGGAGGCCAGTTCGGACGGGGTCGAGGGCTCATCGTAGAGTTCCTCGAGCATGCCTCGTCGGGTCTCCGATGCCAGGGCCTCGAAGACCTCGTCCACGCCACTCCCGTCGAGGGCGACGACTCGCGGTTCGGTCGCGGCAGACGCGTCGCCCGTTCGAATCTTGGTGAGTGGACTCGACATGCGGATACTGCTAACCGATTGCTCCCGGACGGTTAAAACCCTATCAGATGATCAAATCCTGATTGTACCGATCCGGGTGTCCGATCTTTGCAATGCGGGGGGTGGATTTTACCACCGGTTTTGAAGCGGGACAGTGAGTCGATTCGGCCGAGATTGTTTCCACGGAGAACCGGGAAACCGCACCGATATGTCTGGACACCACAGGAACCGAACATTGGACCGATAATCCGGGAAACCCCACCGCGAATCCAGGAAAGCTTACCGCGAATCCAATAAACCAACACCGCGAATCCAGGATACCCCACCGCGAATCCGGGACACCGGTGGCACTTTGTGCGCTTGGCTCCTGCGTTCGGGCGATGTGGCACTACCAGTCCGTCGAGTCGTTCGCGGACCGGCCGGAAGGGTATCTCGACGGCGGCCACTTCTGGATCCGGGAGTTCGTCACCGGCGGGGTGTTCGCGGTTCGGATGGCGGAATCGGGTCTGCTTGCGATGGCCGGACCGGACGGGGACTTCGGCTCGACGGGTCCCTGGCCGTACCGCAGAGCGATCGAGGCGACACGGGACGAATTCGACCGTGACGGACTGCGTGCGGCAGTCGAGGATGTAACCCGGTACACGTTCTACGTGCTCGCGCCGCTCTCGGTTGGCATCGAGTACGAATGGGAGGCGATGCCGGCGCTCTTCGGGCTCGAAATCTGGGACGCCACCGCCGAATCGTTCCTCCCGGTCGACGTGGCAGATCGGGCGTTCGAGGAACTCGGTCTCTGGCCGATTCCAACGGTGGAGCGGGAGGTTCACGCCCGCGATCTGCAGGTCGGAACGGAGAACATCCCCGAAGCGGCGTTCGGTTCGGTGACCGCGGCCGGGATCGAACTCAGGAAGAAGCGTGGGGACTCCGTCGCGATCCTGCGGCCGGAATTCGAATCCGTGACTCGGGCCCCTCCCGGACCGGCCGGAAGTCCCGAGGCCCTCGATCCGTGGCTCGAAGATCGTCTGGACGCGGACTCGGTGGTCGCCCTGCACGAATCCGGTGACCGTCCACTCGACGCCTGGTCCCTCGAGGAGCAAACGACCGAGGTCGCCGCAGAACTGGCCAGACGCCGGTTCGATGAGGTCGGCTTCCTGGTCCTATCCGAACCGGAGCGATTCGAGGAGGGTGTCAGAGACAGGTTGGTATCCCTGCGTCGAGCCTCGACGCGGTGAACTCCCGCAAGACTTTATCCCGCCGGTCGAAAAATGGGAGCAGTATGGGAACCCACGAGGTCGACGGCGAGGGGGACACGACTACCCCGTCGATTGACAGGGACGCCGTCGGCGAAACGGGCCCGGTGGAATCAACCCCACTCGAAGGGGACCGACGCGGGTCCGATGAGACTGGGAAGCGTGGCGATCACGACGACGATTCGCCCGCAGATCCGAGCGCGGACGACGAACGTGGCGATCACGAATCGATGGTGGCGAACGAGGGGGTTCAACGATCCGTGGGTCGGGCGATACGTGCGGCGTCGAACCTGGACAGGAGTGTCAGGGATCTGATGGAGGATACCGCTCCAGTTCGGAAAGACCACTACACGTGGACCCATTTCAAGTGGGAATACTACTACGACGAGACGGGGTCGCCCCCGCGTGCAGACTCGGGAGAGATCGAGCCCTTCGAGGAGGCCGCTCATCTCGGATTCGATCCCGACCGCCTCGAGGGAATCCTGAGTCGTGGCGAGTCGGAGGCCACGGAACTTGCAGCCCTCATCGAGGAACGAACTGTCGACGTCCAACCCGAACTCGACGAGGACGCCTTCTTCTCCACTCGTGAGGGGGAAACCACGCTCACGAATCGGTACGATCTCGAGCGGGCCGTCCCGGTGGAGAAGAAGACCCACTTTCGCGAGGAGGAGCGATACTGGGTCAACAAACCGTACGCCTTCGTCGTGATCTTTCACTCCCGGAAGGAAAACGAGAAGAAGTATTACCTGATCGAACCCTCCCGGACGGAGATCGAGTCCGACCTCAAGGACTTCCTGACCGACAAACTCCGGACGGCCATCAAGTACGCCGAGGACGGTGTCGCCATCGGCGGGACGGATGCAGAGCGGAAAGCGGTCATCGAGCGCGAGACCGACCGACTGTTGAACCGGTACGATCTCTACGACGATTCCCCTGAGAGCGGGTTCGAATCGAGGCTTGGCGGGTGGCTCGACCTCTCGGACCGTGATGGCTGGCTCGGCCGGATCGGCCGGGGGCTGGGACTGACGGGCACGGACGCGCAGGCGGAATCGGGCCCTCTCGAGGGGATTTCGGCCAGGCCGGAGTCCGCGATTCTGGCGGAAGACGATCCGGAACTGAACGAGTACCAGGTCGAGAAGTTGCATTACCTGCTCACCCGGGACTTCACCGGCTACGAACGAATCGATGGCATCAAACACGACATCAACGTCGAGGACATCTCCTGTGACGGCTACGAGAGCCCCGTGTTCGTCTATCACACCGACTACGAGCAACTCATCACGAACGTGCGACACGGGACCGAACAACTCGACGATTTCGTGGTCAAACTCGCCCAGCGATCCGGAAAGGGGATCAGCAAGCGTCAGCCACAGGTCGACGCCACGCTCCCCGATGGCTCCCGGGCCCAGTTGACACTCGGGACGGAGGTCTCGGACCACGGGACGAACTACACGATCCGACAGTTCAAGGACGTCCCCTTCACTCCGGTCGACCTCATCAACTGGAAGACCTTCTCACTCGAGGAGATGGCGTTTCTTTGGCTCTGCATCGAGAGCAACAAGTCACTCCTCTTCGGCGGCGGCACGGCCTCCGGGAAGACGACCAGTCTGAACGCGGTTTCGCTGTTCATCCCCAGCAACGCCAAGATCGTCTCCATCGAGGACACCCGGGAGGTCGAGTTGCCCCAGCGCAACTGGATCGCGTCGGTTACCCGCCCCTCCTTCGGAGAGGACGAAGCCGGCGACATCGACGAGTTCGACCTGCTGGAGGCCGCGCTACGCCAGCGTCCGGACTACATCATCATGGGCGAGGTTCGCGGGGAGGAGGGTCGGACCCTCTTCCAGGTCATGTCCACGGGCCATACCACCTACACCACCTTCCACGCGGACAACGTGAGCGAGGTCATCAAGCGCTTCACGACCGACCCGATCAACGTCTCGAAGACGCTCTTTACCGCACTCGACCTCGTCTCGATTCAGGCCTCGACCCGCGTCCGTGGGAAGAAGGTGCGCCGAAGCCGAAACATCACGGAGATCAGGCGCTACGACGCCGAAAACGACGAGATCAACGTCAACGACGTCTTCCAGTGGCGCCCGGAAACGGACACCTACCGGAGCACCGCGGAGTCGACGACCCTGGAGGAGATCAAATTCGATCGGGGCTGGTCCGAGGCGGAACTCCGGGAGCAACTGTTCCAGCGCCGGGTCATCCTCGCGTACCTCATCGAAAACGGGCTCGACACCTACACGGAGGTGGCCGCGACGATCCAGGCCTACATCAACGATCCCGAGACGCTCTTGACCCTGATCGCGAACGACGAACTCGAAGCCGCCCTCGCCGACCTCCGGGAGATCGAGAGCGTGCTGATCGATGTCGATCCGGAGACCGAGGAGATGGTTCCCCGGCCGGACCCGGACGAGGACATCCTCGAGACCACGGCAGCGATTCTCGAGGAGGCCGAGGAGGAACTGTTCCCCGAATATCGAGGCTCGAATGCGACCGGCATCGCCGATCTGCTCCCGGAACGAACGTCCACCGAGTCCCCGATCGAGGCGGGGCGGGCCGAACCCCCTGGTGCTGACGTTGCTACGGGAATCGACGAAAACGCCAAAGATGCCGACGAAAACGTCGCGGATATCGACGGAAATGCCCCGAATATCGAGGAAAACGTGTCCACATCCACTGACGCGGCCGCCGACCAACGGGGGTCCGGGACCGAATTCACAGATTCAAGCGTGGACCACTCCGAGAGGGATGAAGGCGACTCCGGGTCGGTCGATTCCGAATCGGAGGGAGCGGACACCGAATGAGCGTCCGAACCGGGCAGCTGAGCGGTCGGTCCGAGCGGTTCGCCGACCTGTTTTACCCGCTTTTCGAGTGGATCTTTGGAGAGGATTCGGAGTTCGTCTCGGATCTCGAGCGGAAGCTGGCTGAAGCTCGCATGGAGGAGACTATCGAACTCTACGTCGCTCGAGCACTGGGGTTCGGGTTTCTCGGCGGGGTGATTCTATGGGTCGTCGGCACGGCGATCGGGTGGTTCCTCTTCGGAAGCGGGTTCATCGATGTTGAGGTTTCGATCGGGTTGCCGGTGACTGGGCCGGGAATGGCCGCCTTTTTCGAGGCCGTCAAGGTCCCGCTGTTGGTCCTCGTGACGGGGGTGTTCTTCGGGACGATCGGGTTCGTGACGGGGTTTGGCGCGCTCGTGCTGCTCCCCTACTCCCGGGCCTCCTCCCGGAAGCGGGAGATCAATATGTTACTCCCCGATGCGGTTTCGTTCATGTACGCGCTATCGATCGGCGGGCTCAATCAGCTCGAAATCCTCGAGGCGATGGCGCGAGCCGAGGACACCTATGGGGAGGTGGCCCTCGAATTCAGGACCATCGTCCAGGAGACGGAGTACTTCGACGTCGACTATCGGACCGCAATACGCCGCCGATCGATGGAAACCCCGAGTGAGGAACTCTCGCAGTTCTTCACGGACATGCTCTCGATCATCAATAGCGGCGGCGACATGGCCGCGTTTCTCGAGGACAAGAAGGAGACCCACATGCGAACGGCCAAACAGCAGCAGGAGATGACCCTTCAGACGCTCGAACTCTTCGGAGAGATGTACATGACCCTCTCCCTGTTTCCACTCCTGTTGATCATCGTGCTGGTCGTCATGAGCATGTTGGGTTCCTCCCAGCAGTTCCTCCTGTTCATGACCGTGTACGCCCTCCTGCCGCTGGTTAGCGTGGCCTTTCTCGTCATGGTCTCGACGGTCAAGCAGGACGAGGTGGGTGATGGATATCTCGACCTGTCTGTCGTCTCTGGGGTGGAGCGAGGGGTGGAATCAAAGTACGGGGAAGGAGAGACCCCCACTGACAGTGCCCTCTTCACCCGCATCAGGCGCCGAGGGAAGCTCCACGCGATCGGACAGTTCCTTCGTCGGCCGCAGTACTACTTTCGGGAACGGCCGTTGCTCACGCTGGTTATCACGGTTCCAATCACGCTCTTGCTGGTCGGAAACGCCATAGTCTCCGGAATCGTCCCGAGGACCTACGACGGCATGGTCGGAAATCCAGTCGGTTCGACGTTCCTCTACGTCTTCGTCCCGCTCTACGTCGTCGGCGTGCCCCTGTCGGTGTTCTACGAGTGGAACCAGTTCACCCGACATCGGATCACCGGCAAGCTCTCGGAGAACCTCAGGAAGCTCTCGAGTGCCAACGACACCGGGCTCACGCTTCTCGAATCGATACGGACGGTCGCGGACACCTCCTCCGGGCGGTTGGCCGACGAGTTCGACGAGATGTACGCGAAAGTCACCTACGGAATGACCCTCTCCCAGGCCCTCGTGGAGTTCAACAACAAGTATCACGTGCCCCGACTGGCCCGGACGGTCAACCTGGTCACCAAGGCCCAGGAGGCCTCGAGCAAGATCACGGCGGTCCTCTCGACGGCGGCCCAGGCGAGCGAGAATCAGGACGACATCGAACGTGAACGAACCTCGCGGGCGCGCATGCAGGTGGTGATCATTGTCATGACCTATCTCACCCTGCTCGCAGTGATGGTGATCCTCCAGACCCAGTTCCTCGAGGTGCTTTCGGGGCTGTCCACCCAGGCCGCGAGTGCGGGAGGCCCACCCGGAGTCGGTGGTGGAACGTCCTTCGGCGCGAGCCTGGACATCGATCTGCTCGAGTTGCTCTTCTTCCATGCGGTGACGATCCAGGGGGTCCTTGCGGGGACCATTTCGGGGTACATCAGTCACGCCCGGCTGCTCTCCGGGTTGAAGTATGCGATCGTCCTCCCGACGATTGCGCTGATCGTCTGGGCGTTCATATGACCTCGGGCCCCAACTCGACGCCGGGATCGGGCGAACGCGGTTCGTCTCTCCGCCTCGACGACCGGGGGCAATCAACCCTTGACTTTCTCCTCGGGACGGTGATCTTCCTGTTCGCCGTCGTGATCGTCGTCGCCGTCGTCCCGGGACTGCTCGATCCGTTCGCGACCGGAACGGAGTCCCATCCAGTCGTGGCCGACAGGGCAGTGACCACGCTTGCCACCGAGGAACTCGCCGCTCCCGATTCACCGTACGTGCTTACCGAGTCCCGGGTCTCATTCGTGTTCGCTCAAAACGAATCGGAGCTTTCCGCCGCTCTCGCCGTCCGGAACCGAGTACGGCTCAACGTCACCCTTCGGTCCGCAAACGAGATGTTCGGTGCCGTCGGTCCCAGCCCACCGACGTCGGGCTCGGTGATATCCGCGTGGCGCGTCGTGTCCTACCAAGGGAATCCGGCCAACTTGACGGTGCGGGTGTGGTAGCCATGCGGGGACACGAACGACCGGCCAGCGCCGGTGAACGTGGCCAGGCCCACGTTCTCGAGGGGATCGCGGCGGCGATGTTGATTCTGACGAGTGTCATCTTCGCGCTGCAGGTGACAGCCGTGACGCCCCTGACCGCGAGTACGGCGAATCAACACCTGCAGACACAGAGTGCGGGGACCGCCGTCGGCCTGCTTGCCGCTGCCGACGAACGCGGCACGCTCGGGGATACGGTCCGTTACTGGAACGAGTCGGCAGTCAGATTTCACGACTCGGGCGAGTCGGCCACGTATACAACCGCGATACCGACCGAATTTGGCTCAACCCTCGAAGCCGCCTTTCGGAAGCGGGGAATCGTCTACAACGTGAACTTGTTGTACCTCACCGAGGGGCACACACAGCGCGAGCGAACGCTTCTTTACCAGGGAGACCCGTCCGATCACGCAGCGATCGCCACGGAGACGGTCGTTCTCTTCGACGACGACCGGCTTCTGTACGCGAACGGGACGGTCTCGAACCGCACGCTGACCGAGGTCGACTCCTACTTCGCCAGGGACAGTTCCGGGGGCCAGCTCTACAACGTGATCCGCGTCGAGGTGGTCGTATGGCGGATGTAGATCGCGGCGTCTCGACCGTCGTCGGATACGTCTTGAACATCGGGATCGCCACCATCTTGATAGCCGGCCTGTTGGTAAGCGGCGCGTCGCTGGTGTCGGACCAACGCGAGCGAGCGGTCCGGTCCGAGCTGAGCGTTCTCGGCAACCGTCTGGCTGCAGACATCGAAACGGCCGATCGGCTCCTCCGGGTCGGCGGGGGGACAGTGTCGATCAGCACTTCACTTCCAGAGCGGGTGGCAGGCAGGGAGTACCGTATCGAAATCGAAACGGACGATGGCGAGGTCATGCTTCGCTTGGTGACCGCGAGCGCCGGGGTCATTCGACGGGTTCCAGTCGACAACGAGACGAGAGTGGGGTCGGGGACCGTCGACGGTGGGGATCTACTCATCGAGGGGACCGGGGACCAGCTGGAGGTGAGCAATGGATAGAGGCGTCAGTGACGTGCTTGGGTACGTCCTGATCTTCTCGCTGATCCTGGGTTCGGTTGCCCTGGTGTCCGTAACGGGATACAACAGCCTCGATTCAGTGCGGGCCACAGAGCGATTCGACAACGCCCAGCGCGTCTTCGAAATCCTCGATGCGAACGTCGAGGATCACCTCGATACGGGCGTCCCCAGCCGCGCCACGGAGATCAGGCTCGCCGGGGCGACCCTCGGATTCGGGGAACCGGTTCGATTCAACGTCTCCGTCTCCGGAGACGGCTTTACTCGTATCACCCTTGAGCCGATCGTGTACACGCAGTCGGCCGACCGACGGATCGTCTACAGCGGTGGGGCGACGATCCGGTCCGATCGCGGATATTCGACGCTCACCGAGGGACCTCCATTTCGCTTCGGGACCCGGACTCTGTTGACGTTGGTCCAGACTCGGGGCCGAACCTCCGGGATTAGCGGATCGGGTCGGGTGCTGATCAGGACCACCCTGGCGACACAATCCGTCCACAGCTACGCGGGTTCGGGACCCTATACCGTCAGGGTGAACGTGACGGGCGATCGGGCCGCGGCGTGGACCCGGTGGCTCGAGTCTGAAATCGGCGGGAACTGTTCCGTCGTGGGCTCCACCGCGACCTGTTCGTTCGAAACCGAGGCGGTATATGTTCGAACGGTGACCCTCGACGTCTTTCTCCAGTGATCAGCTCTCGCCGGCTTGCTGTGCCAGCGCCTGCTGAAAGGTCTCAGCCGAGAAGAGTCCCCGGACCTCAGGCCGGCCGATCGAGTCGATGAGGGCTGTCGGCGTTCCCGTGATCAAAAAGACGCCGATCTTCACGGCGGCGTTTTCCTCGGAGAGAGCGGCAGTCGCCTCGAGATGATCCCTGAACGACGCAGCGGCCTCGGCAAGCAACTCCCGCTCTGTTTCGTACAGTCGTTCCTGGGCCGCAGTCTGATTGATGGTTCCATTCCTGATCTGGGCGACGAGATCCTCGCGGGCCTGCTGCAGGGCCTCCTCGTCGATTTCCAGGGCGACCGTTACCGTTGCCCGCCCATCGACATGCTCGCCGGTCTCATCCAGGGTGGAACCTGGGACGGGTGCGCTGCAGCCGGCAAGCGACAGGGCACCTCCAGACCCGGCGAGTTGCAAAAATCGGCGTCGATTCGTGTCGAGATTCATCGTCGAAGGGAAGAACAGGCCGGCGGAAAAGCGTTCCCAAACCGCCCTCGACGTGTCTCTCAGCGGCCGCCTTTTCGTCGTCCGGGTTGAATCGGGGGCTCCCTCAGTGGAGTTAAAGCCACAGTCGGCGAACTGGCACCAGAAGCCATCGATGGGACGACCCGATCGCGTCATCACGTTCGTGCTTTTGTTCCTGTTGGGGTGGGGGCTCTTCTCGACGACTGCGGGTGCAGCCCCAGCGGCGGCGATCGAGGTGGCCGGCAACGGGGATTCGATCGAAGACGGGAACCGGGTCCCGGTGTCCGAGGCGAACCTGTTCGTCTCGGTGACCGGAAGCGCCGAACCCGATTCCGTCATTCTTCAAATAGAAGGGACGGACTCACACGAGGCCCACCCCAAACACGACAGGCGAAATCGACCTCGACCCGAACTTCGCCGCTCGCTCGAACCGGGTCGGGGTCATCCTCACGGACGAACGGTGAATTGCGGACCCACGAGAACACCGTCTCTCGAGACAACCTCGAACCTGTCGGGTTGAAGTGCCCCCTCGAGGTTCAAGAGAAAAATCAATTTCCGAGAAATAAGCGTACACCACCGCTGACTTCATTCATGTGGTCACCGAGTTGACGCCACTCACCCCCGTGACAGAGACGACGAGTCCGGTTTCGCCATTGCTCTCGCTCGTCACATTGCTCCTCGCGTGACTGTCGGTTCGTCGATGACGCGATCGGCGATGACCCCGCGATTCGGGCGGGGCGAGAGTAAAAACAGCCGCGGGAGGGCGCTAAACCTCAGGTTGAGAGCCAAACTTATAAAGCCCCCTCTTTCGAACGATTGAGATGAATGGCTCCCAGGGATCAACTCAACAACCTCCTGACGCGGATCCAGGAGAGCGACGACATCTCGGAACCGGACAGAGAAGTACTGGTTGACTTCTACGATGCGCTCGAACTGTTGAATGCGGAGTACTCGGATCATCGGAAGTTGAAACTCCTCAGGCACGTGACGATCATGGCCGAGGAGGTGGGTGGACTGGCTGCTGCACTCGACGATCGCGAAGCCGCCGAGGAACTGGTTCGATGGATACACGCGAATTACGAAAACGAGGAGACGAATCGGGACTATCGAGTCGCGCTCAGGGTCTTCGGACGCCGGGTAGTCGATGATAACGGCGATGAAACCCCGGATTCGCTCGAATGGATACCGACGGGCACGTCCAAAAACTACGATACCAAGCCCGATCCTCGAGAGATGCTCGGCTGGGAGGAGGACGTCCTCCCGATGATCGACGAAACGCTTAACAGTCGGGATCAGGCCGCCATCGCCCTGCAATTCGACGCGGGTCTCCGCGGCGGCGAGTTCAAAGATCTCACCGTCGGAAGTATCACCGACCACAAACATGGGCTCCAGATCACCGTCGACGGCAAACAAGGCCAGCGGACGGTCACGCTGATCCCGTCGGTCCCGCACATCCAGAAGTGGCTCGCGGATCATCCGGCGCCGGACGACCCCGACGCACCGCTCTGGAGCAAGCTCGAGCGACCGGATGCGATGAGCTACACGATGATTTCGAAGATGTTCAAAGAGCCGGCCAAGCGGGCTGGCGTGACGAAGCCGGTGACGCTCACGAACTTCCGGAAGTCCAGCGCGTCGTATCTCGCGAGTCGGGGGATGAGCCAGGCCCACATCGAGGAGCATCACGGCTGGGTCCGGGGGAGCGACGTCGCCGCCAGGTACGTCACGGTGTTCGCCGAAGACGCCTCGAGGGAACTCGCAAAGATTCACGGCGCAGACGTCGAGGAAGAGGAACCCGAGCCGCTCGCCCCGATCGAGTGCCCGCGCTGTGGCGAGCGGACGCCTCGCGACCGCCCGCTCTGTGTCTGGTGTGGGCAGGCGCTCGAACCGGGCGCGGCCGAGCGGGCAGAGGCGATCGACGACCTGCTCGTCGAGGAGATGGCTGCTGCGGATCCCTCGGAGGCTGACGAACTCCTGGGCCTCCGGAAGGAGATTCGGAGCGATCCCGAGGCTCGGGCCGAGGCGATCGACCGCCTCTCCGACCTCAGCTGACATCGATATCGCCGTTTTCGATTGCTTCGAGGAGTCCGCTCGCGAGCAGCCGAACGTCCTCACTGAAGGCATCGTTCTCCTCGATGGACCGACAGAGATCTTCGAGCGAACGGTCGGACTCCTCTTTGGCAGTATCAGATTGCGTGCTCACGCCTCGACCACCTCCGACCCGTTTTTCGGCGAGTCTTCGAGTTGATCGAGGAAGGCCCGCTGGTCCTCGACGACGTCTTGGCCGGCCTCGGTCACGCTGTACCGATTGGCTCGTTCGTCCTCGGGATCAGTTCGCTTCTCCAGGAGGCCACGCTCGACGAGGGTGTCCAGCGTGGGGTAGAATCGCCCGCTCTTGATCTCCTCGTAGCCCTGTTCCTCGAGGAGGTGTCGTACTGTTTTCCCGATTGCTCGGGAGTCGCCCTGCTCGACGATGCGGGTGGCGGCGAGGACGTCCCGCTGGAAGCCGGTGAGTTCGACGAAGGACCCGTTCATCGTTCACCTCCGAGGTTATCGCCGCGTTCCAGCGACGCGTAGATCTCTCTGAGTTCCGGCCAGGATAACTTGAGCGCGCCACGGTCGGGTTCGAGGTCCGGATGGGTATCACGGAGGGTGCGAAGCATCTGTGCCTTCGTCGGGGCGACGTCAAGCCCGAGCGCGGACATGACGGCCGCGAGCGTGTCGCCCGTGAGGTGGTTGGTCGTCGCCTGCTCGACGTCAGTTTGGTCGACCACCAGCTGGACGAGCTCCGGCTTGGTCTCGTTGAACGTTCGCTCCAGCGGGCCGAGGGACTGGGCGCTACTCATCGAGCATCGTCTCCTCGGCTTCGACGACTCGTTTGAACGCCTGCTCGTCCCCACCCGCATCCGGGTGGGTCTGGGCCTTCCGACGCTTCGCAGCCGCCTTCACAACCTGAGGATCTGCTTCAGGAGCAACCTCCAACACCTCGTGCGGCGGCGGCCCCGTTTGGATCGCATCCTCGTCTGCAGGTGGCAGACGATGCGTCGAGAACTCCGACTCGACGGACTCGACCCCGTAGCGAGTGAGCGCCCGCTTGGATTCGAGCGTGAGCCCGACCGCCCGAGCGTTGTCCCGCAGCGAGGTCCACTTGTCCATCGCGACGATGTGGGGCGTGCCGTCGAGCTTGTAGCGAACGACGATTCCGGGGTCCTCGGCCTGCGCCTCCGAGTAGGGCAGGTTCGGATTGCGGCTCTGGTGGTCGGCGGCCGTGTCGATCTGGACATCAGTCGCGTCCATCTTCCGCAGCTGCTCCAGGAGGTGTTCGATGGCCTCGCGTCGCGAGACGCCGAACCCGTGAGGGTAGTTTTCGCGGTCGTCCTCGGGCGTTCGCTCGATCTCGGCCGGCCAGTCGATATCGCTCATTGCGGATCAACCTCCGGAGCGTGTTCGTGGGCTTCCTCGGCTGGCAGGTACTCGACGCGGTGGACGCGGTGCCAGGGGAAATCGACGAGTTCAGCGATCGAATTCGGGTCATCCTCGTCGTAGTTGTACGCCCGGAGTGCGTGCTCGTAGGATTCGACGTGATCCGCGGCATAGTGGCCACCGGCGGTTTTGACGTTGGCCGGGGTGAGCGTTCGCTCCGGCTGCTCCCGTTCGTCATCGGGCTCGAGGGCGGACTCACTCATCGACTACCACCCGTCCTCCGCCGAGTTCGCGCCTGCCGGCACGGCCGTGGTATCGCTCTTCGCGACGCGGGCACCCCGGCCGATGGCCGATCTCGCCCAACGAGTTCGTCCTGGAGATCGTCGCCCGGCACTCGGGACAGCGCTCGTTGGAGACCGGCTCGACCCGCGGGCCGTCGACGCCCGTGACCTGACCCAGCCGTTCGAGGTCCTGGTCACTCAGCGCCATCGTCCACACCTCCGAACATCGAGCGGCCGCGGATCCGGCACTTGAGCGTCGTCAGCGTCTGCGGTTCGTCGATTCCACCGTCGGTCCCCAACCGGTCCTTCCAGGCCGGGTTGTCGAGTCGGTCTGCTTCATCATCCCGGTCGTCGTCCTGCTCGCCGCCGTCAGTCAGGATCTCTGCGCCGTTGCCAGCGATCAGAATGTCTTCGTCGGTCGATGCATCGTCCGGTTCGCGGGATTCAAGTCCCGTGCTGTCGTGGTTCGACATGGTTTCGCTGCTTGTACCAGCGGAACCGCCGCGGGCCGGTGGGCCAATCACCGGCTCGCAACTTTCTCGGAGCGGAATGCCCCGAATAGCATTGCGTGCCTTGGGTCGTCCCGACCCGTAGGTGGTTCCACTCACCACCAATAAATTGTAGCCAAATATAGTTTGCTTATAGTAATTGATAGTAGTTTGTACACACACAACTATTATTTCACCATGGCCAAAAAGATTGTAGTAACTCCCCAAATGTGTCTCTCCGATGGCGATTATACCCGGTTGGCCCAATATATGTGTATGAGAAAGCACGCGGATTGGATGGTCGAAGTCGACGAGCGTATTCTGGAGTTTCTTTTTGAGGAAGGAAATCGCCTCCCATCCGTCATTCGGGACCAAATATCTGAGAAAGGTGTAGCCATGGACTACACGGGAAATTACATCGGGGACAGGTGCCGACTGCTGGCCAATGCTGGCCTTCTTCTCAACGTCGGTGGAGGGAACTATTCGATCACGGAGGAAGGTGAGGCCTTCCTGGACGGTGATCTCGACGCCGGAGAACTTCCCGATCCCTCTGAAGACTAGCGGTCTATTCTTCTCGCGATTGCTTTCCTGGCTTATCACCATACCCGCCCCGACGGTGGCCCGTTAAATCGCGCTGATGGGGTGGCAGCCAGGCATGCCAACCCTTCAAAATGAAATATCGAGTACAGAGACCCACTATGGTACAGGTTGAAAGGCATATATTTGTCCAGAAGGCCGATGTCAAGTTAACGGCCAGCGCCAAACATCCGCTCTGAT
>JBDGUI010000048.1:0-16514 GCA_042216015.1 Halodesulfurarchaeum sp.
ATACCGATCGAACTCGCGGTGGGGCAGATACATCGCCGACATGAACAGGTCGTGAAAGCCCTCCCACGCGGCGAGTTCGACGTACTCGACCGTCGACACAATGTGCTCGGCTTCCGCTCTTGCCCCCTCGTTCAGGAGCGCATACATCGCACCATAGCCTGCGGCGTTGCCGAGAAACTCCACGTCGTCGACGTCGACCTCCGGATAGAGCCCGAGGAGCTTCGCCGACTCCGGGTCGATGTAGTTCCCGAACCCGCCGGCCATGACGAGTCGGTCGACCGACTCGATTCCGGCCTCCTCGAGCAGAACGTGGGTGCCGGTCTGGATCGCGGCCTTCGCGTTCTGGATGTCCCGGATGTCCTCCTGGGAGACGACGATATCGTCGTCGATATCGGATTCGGTGGTTTTCACCAGCACGAACTCACGGTCACCGTCCTCGGTCTCGCGAATGCGGCCACGCCCGTTTTCCGGGTCGATCAGTCGGCCCCGGCGGTTGATCGCCCCCACCAGGAACAGCTGGGCCACGACGTCGAGAATGCCCGAGCCACAGATGCCCATCGGCGGTTCGTCCCCGATGACGCCCACCTCGGGCTTCCAGGTCTCGGGATCGAGGCTGACCGTCTCGATGGCGCCCGGCTTGGCTCGCACCCCGTGGGTGATCTCGGCCCCCTCGAGGGCCGGTCCGGCGGGGGCGGAGGCGACGTAGGTCTTCTCCGGCCCCGAGACGGCGATCTCGCCGTTCGTCCCGATGTCGATCGCGAGGACGGTCTCCTCTCGATCGAGGACCCCGGCCGCCAGCAGGTCGGCCACGAAGTCAGGACCGACCCAGCCTCCGATGATCGGGAGCCAGGAGACCGAGGCCGAGGGGTTCATCTCGAGATCCAGTTCCCTCGCGGTCGTTCGGAGGATGGATCTGGCGCCCGGGACGTATGGTGAGGCCGCGACTGGACCGGCGTCGATGCCCAGGAAGAGGTGATGCATGGCGGTGTTGCCGACGAAGACTGCCTCGTAGATGCCATCGGGATCGATGTCGGCCTGGTCTGTCACCTCCTCGATGCTCTCGTTGATGGCGCCGACGATTTCGGATTGGAGTTCGGCCTTGCCCTCCGACTCCTGGATGCTGTACTGGACTCGGCTGATGATGTCTCCGCCGTGGGTGCTCTGGGGATTGATCTTCGAGTCGACGGCAACCTGTTCGCCCGTCTGGAGGTCGAGCAGGTAGACGGCGACCGTCGTCGTCCCGATGTCGATCGCCAGGCCATAGGGATGACCGGGTCGACCCGGATCGATACCCAGGATCTCTTCTTCGCCGTACACAGTCGCCGTGGTTCGGAATTCCCCGTCTGTTTCTCCCTCTCGGATCGTCGAGGGAAGGGTGGTGAGTGCCCCCATGTCAACGTCGGTGATCTCGAGACCGTATTCCGATTGTAGCCCCTCGATGAGCCGCTCACGATCCGGGAGCGTGTCTTCGAGGGTCGGGGCGGGAATCGCGAGCTGGTGCCGGCGGATGGCCGGATCGAGTTCGAAGTCGATCTCCTGACCCTCCGTCATCACGATTTCCCCCTCGCTCCGTGAGGCCGCGGGGACGAAGACCGAGACGTCGCCCGTTACTTTCGCCCGACACCCGAGTCGGTACCCCTCCTCGAGTTCCTCCGCAGAGAGTACTGATTCCTCGTCCGGGTCGACGGGGGAGAGTGTCGACTCGTCGCTTTCGACCTGTACTGCACAGGTTCCACAGAGGCCGTTTCCACCACATAGTGCTTCGATCCCTACGCCGCCTTTCTCGCCGGCAGCAAGGACCGTCTCCCCCGGTTCGATCTGCACGTCAACTTCCCACGGGTCAAACGAGACTGTTGGCAAGGAATCCATCATGAACTCATATGGCGAAATCCGTTATATGCATTGTGCTGATTTGAACCTGGTGCACAAAACAGCGGCCAGGGCGGTGGGCTCTTCGATCCGGGGATGGGGTCGACTTGATGGGCGACTCCCTGGCGAAGGATTATCTCCCCGGCCGGGCTACGTCCGGTATGGAACCGGTTACCTACCAACCGATCGGCGTGGTCGAGTCCCCGTTCGAGACGCCCGATGACGTCCCTCGGCCCGGCACCGAGCCGGTCGCCGCCACGGGCACCCTGGCCATCGATAAGGCCCACGAGGCTGGGCTCCTCGGTCTCGAGGACTTCTCCCACGTGATCGTCCTCTCACATCTCCACGAGGTCGAGGACGTCCGGCTTCAGGTTCGACCGATGGGCGGGGACCCGGTCGGCATCTTCGCGACGTCGGGGCCGCCCCGGCCAAATCCGATCGGTCACTCGGTGCTTCGCCTGGAGGACGTCTCGGGAACGCGGCTGTCGGTCTCGAACCTGGATCTGGTGGACGGCACCCCGATCCTCGACCTCAAACCCTACGCCCCGAAGGGACCGCCGATCGAGGAACTGGAAATCGGGTGGATGGCAACCCTCTCGCAGTGAGTTGTGGGACCGTTCGTCGTCGGGGTGGGTGGCCGGCCCTCTCTGCGACCATCAAGGTAATAGGCGTTTACCCAGTACGCCGTGACATGAACGCGGATCCACGCAGGGACGGACGGTCCGACGGTCGTCCAGTCCGAACTGACGGAGGAACGCCGATGCCGGGCGTGCCGGGCGAGGACGAGTCCTCGGCGGACCCCCGTGAATCCGATCCGGGGGAGCATGGGGACACGACCGATCCTGCGGGCAGCCAGATGCCCGGCGTCCCGGAGCCGAAGGGAGAGAAGCCAGCGGTCGAATCGGGTGGTGAATCCTGTGAGGCGCCGACCGAGGAGGCGATGGACACATCGGCGGAGGCCGAGAACCACGAGCTTACGACCGCGTTCACCCTGGCTGCGCTGTCCCAGCTCGAAAACCCTGCGGGGGTGGTCGCCGAATCACGGTCCTGGTCTGACTGGGTCGGGGTGGTCGGCGACGCCGACGCCCCGACGATCAACACGTTCCTCCGTCGAGAGAGCGTCGATGTCGACTTCTTCAATGGGGTGGCCTCGCCCGTGGAGCGGCTGTCCCGCGTCTCTGCGGAGGGATCGGCGTTCAACTCGGATCGGCTGGTTCTCGTGGGGCTCGAGGGACAGGGGGCAATCGCCGAGGAGGCCGGGTGGGAGTTCGAACGTCTCGTCCCGACGGCCGAAGAGGCGGGTTGGGAACTGCACACTCAGGAGTGACTGCCGCGATTGGGTCCGTTTCGGGTTTGGGGCCTCGCCAACTCCCAGCCAGTCGGAACTCCCAGTACGATTAACTGCGCCGAACGGGTAGGGATTGGTATGTCCCGAAAACGCGGTCAGCGGGGATCGCCGATCGATCGGGAGCCACGGGACCGGGTGAGGGGACTGAAACTGAAACCGGGGGGATCCGCTCGATGGGACTGACCGACCATCCCGAACCGGTTCAGGAACTCCCGAACCGGAACGCGGGGCGGTATCTTCGGATGATTCTTCTTTCCGTCGATGGCCCCGAGGACGAGGTCCGGCCGAGTCAGATCGCGGATCGCCTGGGCGTCAGCCCGGCCAGCGTCACCGAAATGACGACCCACCTGACCGAATCGGGGTACGTCGATCACGAGCCCTACGGTGGGATCTCCCTCACGCGGAAAGGGGCTTCGATGGCGCGGCACCTCCAGTGGCGACAGTGCGTCCTCGGTCGCTTCTTCGAGTCGACCCTCGACGTCGACGTTCCGGGCACGGAAAGTTACGAGGCGAGCTTTGCCCTCCCGGGAGCAGTGCTCGAACGTGCGAGGGAGTACGTCGGACTGGAGTGCAAGAAACGCTGCAGTGAACGCGTGTGGGAGGACAGCTGTGTGGAACTGGAAACCCCCTCGTCCGATCGAACAGATCCCGCTACCGGGAGCGACCCGTGATCGGGGCCGATCACGGTCGAGGACGATCCGTGACCGTGCCACGTCGCCGATTCCAAGGGCATTCGTCAATCGTCGTCATTTTGGCCGAACCAATCTGACCGACCCATATCAATATGACACCTGGAAGGGGGCTGAAACCGGCCTTTTTCAGTTCCAAACGTGCCATTATCAAGACAGAGATAATCGTAAGATCTTTCTAGATTAAAGATAAATATAAAATAATGACAAAGTTAGAGAATATATCCACTGCAGATCTTCACGACGCGCTCGATGAGGTCGAGGAGAAAAAGCCAGCACAACGGTTGATGCTTGCGATTTTGTACAAACAGGGACCGTCCGTCCCGATGATCGGTGATTGGTTCGACATGCGCGATGAGACCATTTACCGCTGGTTCACGGAGATGGAAGAAAACCCGCTCATGGAGGCCATTTACGATAAACCCCGTCCAGGACGTCCGACCAAGCTCGCCGAAGCGCAGCGTACAAAGTTTGAAGCCGCCCTGAAGGATCCGCCGAGGGACGCCGATCTCGAAGCTTCAGCCTGGACGCCGAAACTGGCTCGAAAATATCTGCGAGAGGAGTTTGATGTGGATTACTCGCTTCGACACGTTCGGCGGCTCATGCACGAGGCAGGTGTCTCATGGCAAACACCGCGGTCGGAGTCGCTCTCAGTCGACGGGGAAGAACGAGAAGTTGATCGCAAAGATATCAAAAATACATAATAGATTGCATTTGGATAAATTTTCTGCCGTCGCCAACGGTCGGACGAAACGAGGCAGAGATCCGATAATTCCGGCCCGATGAGACGTATGAACGCCGAGATGATCTGCCCTCTGTTCCAGTATTCCTTACATTATATGCGATTATTTCTGTCTGTGGGGACGGGTGTCGGGTGATCGGGACCATTATGAACGTCCCATACGTCCTCATCCCATGGCATTCGATCCAACCGTGGTCTCGACGGTCACATTTGACTCGTATAGTACGCTCGTCGATGTAGATGCTGCAGAGCGGGCTCTATCGGACGTCGTCGACGATCCCGAGGCCGTATCGAACCTCTGGCGCTCGCGCTCAATCGAGTATACCTTGGTTAGCAATCACATCGATGCCTATCAAACCTTCTACGAGATGAACCGCGACGCGCTGACATACGCACTCGACGCCCACGATGTGGAATACGCTCCGGAGAGGCGGAACGAGATTCTCTCGGTCTACCACGAACTCGACGTGTTCGAGGACGTGCGGGCTGGGATGGAACGCCTTCGAGATGCCGGGTATGCCCTCTACGTCGTCTCCAACGGAAATCCCGAGATGCTCTCTTCGATGGTCGAGCACGCGAACCTGGGTGACCTCCTCGATGGGACCATCAGCGCCGACGAGGTGGAGACGTTCAAGCCCTCCGCTGAAATTTATCGACATGCCGCAGCCCGGACCGGAACCCCCATCGATGAGATCGCCCACGCGACCGCTGCGTGGTTTGACGTCCAGGGCGCCATGCATGCCGGGATGCAGGGCATCTGGATGAACCGCAAGGGTACTCCCTGGGAACCCTTCGATGGCGAACCGGATTTGACCGTTGAGACCATTCCCGACATCGTGGACGAACTCGTCTGATTCACGGCACGAATCGTCTCACTTGGGTTCTTTGTTGGCAAACTGGGGTCCAGTGGGACCAAAATACGGCGAAGCACGCTTCACTCGTCTGTTCTCGAGTGTCGAACGAACAGGTGGGGGGGGGGTTTCGAACGATGATTCCTGACCGATGTACCCCTCTCGGCCATGGATCAAATCGGCTCAATACGACTTAAAAAACGAACCCTCTATATTACTATTAATTATATTTATCACGTACTTTATTCGCCAGGTTTATTTATCGACCTCCACTTTCTCGAATCGATGACGGAAGATTCCGACAACGGTATCCACACGCGATCGATCCACGCGGGCCAGGAGTCCGATTCAGCCACCGGCTCGCGCGCACCGCCCATCTACCAGACGACCTCTTACGAGTTCGAGGATGCCGAGGACGCCGCAGCCCAGTTCGCCCTCGAGAAACCCGGCTACGTCTACTCGCGGTTGATGAATCCGACCGTCGAGACCCTCCAGGAGCGACTCGCCTCCCTTGAGGGCGGCGTCGGCGCGACGGTCACGGGCTCGGGAATGGCCGCACTGGACGTGACGACCTTCCTGCTCGCGGAGTCCGGGGACAACATCGTCGCTGCCTCCTCGCTCTATGGCGGAACCCACACCTACCTGAACCACACCGCGCCCCGACGCGGGATCGACACCCGTTTCGTCGACACCCTCGAGTACGACCAGTACCGCGAGGCGATTGACGAGGACACTGCCTACGTCCTCATCGAGACGATCGGCAATCCCGCCCTGATCACCCCGGACATCGAGCGGATCGCCGACATCGCCCACGAGAACGACACCCCATTGCTCGTGGACAACACCTTCGCGACGCCCTATCTCGCGAACCCGATCGAGTACGGCGCCGACCTCGTCTGGAACTCCACGACCAAGTGGCTCCACGGGGCCGGCTCGACCGTCGGCGGGGTCATCGTCGACGCCGGGACCTTCCCGTGGAAGGAGCACGCCGACTCCTACCCCGAGATCGGTGGCGAGAACCCCGCCTATCACGGGGTCAACTTCGCCGACCGGTTCGGGGACGCCGCGTTCACGTACGCGGCGATCGCTCGTGGGCTGCGCGATCTGGGGAATCAGCAGTCCCCGTTCGACGCCTGGGTCACCCTGCAGAAACTTGAGAGCTTCCCGCTCCGAATCGCCCGTCACTCCGAGAACGCCGCCATCGTGGCGGAGTACCTCGCGGACCACGAGGCCGTCGAGTGGGTCAATTACCCCGGGCTGGATAGCCACGAAACCGCCGAGAACGCCGAGAAGTACCTCGAGGGTGGCTACGGCGGCATGCTCACCTTCGGGATCGAGGGTGGCTACGAGCAGGCCCAGACGGTGGTCGAGTCGACGGAACTCGCGAGCCTGCTTGCGAACGTTGGCGACGCGAAGACGCTCATCATCCATCCCGCCTCGACCACCCACCAGCAGCTCTCGGATAGCGAACTCGCGGATGCGGGCGTCAAACCCGATCTGATCCGTCTCTCGGTGGGTATCGAGGACCCGGCGGACATCATCGCGGACCTGGAGCAGGCGATCGAGTCGGCGACGGAGTGAGGCTCTGACGTCACCCCGGCGGTATTGCTTCGATCGATTCCCCCTTGAGCCTGCGCGGCGAAGGTCGGACATGCACCTCTGTCTCATCGTCGAGACGAAGGAACCGGGACCGGTCTGGAACGGCTTTCATCTCGGCAACTCGGCCCTCGAGGCCGGTCACGACGTCACGGCCTATCTCCTGGGGGACGGCGTCGAGGCGCCGGACCAGCCCGCGGGCGAGGACGTGAATCCACACGGAATCATCAGGAAGTTCCAGATGGAGGGGGGCGAACTGCTGGCGTGCGACCGCTGTCTCGACCACCGGGATATGGAGGCCGACGACCTCCGACCGCGCGCAAAAATGGACGAACTCGTGGCGCTGATCGAGGACGCCGACGAAACTGTCTCGATCGCCTGAACCCGAGTCACTCCCGGAAGAGCCGATCAGTACATCCGATCCGAACCCGGATCGTCGTCAGCGATCGCGGGGTCCTGCTGGTCATCGACGGTCCCGGTGAACACCGATTCCTCCGTTCCGACGTCCTCTTCGGACTGGTAGGCCGAGAGGCCGAGGGTGAGCAACTCCTCGACGGCCTGGTCCCAGTTCAGGAACTCTCCCGATTCGACGAAACGGTCGATGTCACTCGTGACACGGTCCGGCAACGTCACTTCCGATTCCGGCATGGTCGGTCATCGGGGGTTCGCCGGGAAGAATCCTCCGGTGGCGGCGATTGGTGTGATGTGGTAGTATTGCTGAAGGACCATGGGTGACACTACCCCCTTCCGGGATCGGCGGGTACAAGAATTGCCAGCCCCTGGCCCGAGGTATGCAGGCGACCGAGTCCGTCAAGGTACCCGATGGCAAACTGATCAGGGTCGAGGTGACCTTCGAGGAGACGATCGAGGACGTCGCGATCACGGGGGACTTCTTCCTCGAACCGCCCGAGGCCCTCTCCGACCTCGAGTCGGCGATCGAGGGCCATTCGACGGACGTCACCGAGGCCGAACTCCGAAGCGAGATCGAAACGGTCGAGGCCGACCTGATCGGCTTTGACGCCGCGGACCTCGCCGGGGTGACCGTGGAGGCGCTTCGATGACGGTCCGACTGATCGACGAGGGCGAATTCGACGAGCCGATGCATCACGCCCTCGATCAGGTCATGCTCGACCGCCTGAAGGCGGGCGAACTGGAACCGACCGTCCGGTTCTGGTACCGGACCGGTTCGGCCGTCCCACTCGGCCGGTTCCAGTCATACAGAGACGAGGTCGCCGTCGATTACGTCGAAAGCGAGGACATCGACGTCGTCCGACGCATTACGGGGGGCGGGGCGATGTTCGCCGAACCGGGGGACGTCATCACCTACTCGATGTACCTGCCGACCTCGATGGTGCCCGAGGGAATCGAGGAGAGCTACGAGACGCTCAACCAGTGGGTCATCGATGGCCTGTCCGCGGCCGGACTCGACGCCCAGCACGAACCGCTCAACGACATCAGCCACCCCGAGGGCAAGATCGGCGGTTCGGCCCAGCTCCGCTCCGGGGACGCGGTCTTGCACCACACGACGATGAGCTATCGCGTCGACATGGAGGGGATGCTCAAGGCCCTCCGGATCGGGAAGGAGAAGGTCTCCGATAAGGCGGTCAAATCGGCAGAGAAACGGGTCGCCCGGATCACCGACCACGTCGAGGGTTCCCGACGGGACGTGATCGAGTCGCTGATCGACGGACTCGAGTCGGCCTACAGTACCCGAAAGTCGTCCTACGAGACAGCGACACTCGAGGAGGCCCGCGAGTTGGCCGATTCGAAGTTCCGGACCACAGCGTGGAACGAACGATTGTAGGTCGGAATACGGGTCGACACCCGATCACGTGGTCGGCGTCTCTCCGGGGCGGGTCCGGTCGAAGCCTTTCTATTCGTGGCCGCCAAGTTCCGGTATACGTGATTTCGATGGCCGAATTGCCTCGACCCGACCCGGACCCGGAAGACCGTACGCGAGCGTCCGTCTCTCGTTCCGTTCGGTATCCATGACGGGGGAGCACTGGGGGAGCCGGACGGACCAGGATCGCGAATCCGATGCCGCGGAGTACCACGACCTGCGCGGGATCAGGGTGACCGTCGATCCCGCCTCCCACCTCGTCGGGCCGACGACGGATTCGAGCTACCACGGACTCCCGATCCGCGAGCCGGGCCCCCAGCAGGTCCCGACGGTGCGAACGGCCTATCACCCCTCCGCGATGACCGGGAGTCGGGATTCCGAGGAGATCATCGCCCGCGCACTGGGCGAACTCGACAAGCCCGTCCTCCTCGAGGGCGAGGCTGGCACCGGGAAGAACACGGCCATGTTGACCCTCGCGAGTGAGACGAATCGGCCGGTCACCCGGATGAATTTCGGGGCCGATACGACCGTCTTCGACCTCATCGGCGAGAAGGACCTCGTGGGCGGGGACACCGTCTACGTGCTCGGCGAACTCGCCAAGGCCGCCCTCTTTGGCTGGATCTTCGTCGCCGACGAGATCAACATGGCCGAGGGGGACATCACCTCACACCTCCACGCAATCTGTGAGGAGGCCGGTCGTCGTCGACTCACGCTGCGGGGAACCGGACGGACGCTGACCGACCTTCCCTTGGAGACCGAATGGGACCCCGAGAAGCACCTCGGTCGATACATCCACCCGGCGTTCCGGTTCGTCGGGACGGCGAACCCGCTCTCGTATGCCGGAACGAGCGAGATGAACGACGCCTTCCGGTCCCGGTTCGTCGTGCTGCCGGTCGAGTACCTGCCACCCGAGGAGGAAGCCGACCTGTTGATCGAGGAGACGGGCGTCGACCCGGAGACCGCCGGTCGCCTCACGTCCGTGGCCGAACGCCTCCGGGAGGCCCACCGGCGGGACGAACTGGAGACGCCGATCAGCCACCGCGAACTCCTGAAGGTCATCGAGATGGCCGGTCCGGAGGAGGAGTTCATGCCCATTGCCGAGGCCGCTCGACTCGTGCTCGTCGGCCACGCCACCCTCAAACTCGACCGGGCCACGATCCGGGACACCATCACCGCCGAACTCTGACATGCGCATCGACAGCTCGACAAACCCCGAGGCCGTGTCGGCCCACCTCGACGCCGAGACGGCGTCGCTTCGAGAAAGTGAGGCCCGAGCCGACCGACTCCAGCGCGACGCCCGGATCAGGACCGGTCGCTGGGACCTCGAGGTCCGGATCGAGTCGGGATTTTCGCCGGCGACTCTCGACGTTGCGGACGGCACTCCGATCGTGACGCTCTCCGGTGCGCCCGTCGGGCAGACGGTCACGGGGTACCCCGAGCGGGAGTGGCACCTGCTCGTCCAGCGGGTCCGGGTTCTCCACGAACTCACCCATCTCGCACACACCGATTTTGCCGACCTGCACGGGCGGCTCGAATCGGTCGACGAGGGTCACCGGCCGGTCGCCGCGTCGCTCTGGAACGCGCTCGAGGACGCCGCCATCGAGGGAACGATTCGCCAGCGGTGGCCGAATTACGGGGAGTGGTTACAGACGGTCCGGGCGAACCTCATTGCCGGGGTGGGGCCGGGGATTTCGGATCCGGATGGCGGACTGGTGTATCCGGTGGTGCAGGCGGCCGTTCTCGGGATTATGGACGGGACGGTCGTGGAGTCCGGCCCGCTCGGAACGCTGCTGGATCCAACGGTGGAGGGTCATCACTTTCACACCGAAGCTGATCGGGAGCGCTTCGAATCGACGGTGGTGCCGGCGATCGAGGAGACGACACGGGAATCGGTCGGCGTGAGCGATCCGGTCGAACGGAACCGGCTGGCAATCGAGTGTTTCGAGTCGATCCGACCGGCAATCGAACGGGCTGACGCCGACGGGAGAGCCCAGGTCTCGGCCTGGAGCGGGAACCACTGGGGCATGCCCGATGACGCGGCACACGGACCGGTTTCGAATCGTCCGGAGCCGCTTCCGACCGAGGTGGACTGGTCCCCGGTGTCGGCAGCCGCCAGCCGGAGCGGGCAAGCCGAACCGGATCGAAGCACCCGACGAACTGACGAGCCGAGAGTGCCGGCAGACGTGGATGCCCCGATGGACGACTCCACCGAGGAGGAACTCGAAACCCAGCTTTCCACGGATCTCGCTGCAGAGATCGAGGCCCAACGTCGACAGGCTCGCTCGCTCGACGACCGACGCGAGTCCCTCGAGGACCTCCAGGCGGCCGTTTCGGCGGCCGAGACCGAACTCGAGAGTGACGGTGTCGTGATTCCGACCGACGATCCGGATCCTCATCGGCCGACCATGGAGGCCGCGGAGGCAGACGGAACTCGCCTCGCCCGGGTGTTGAAGAACCGCTTCCAGAAGGAGCGAAAGCGGTCGATCCAGCGGAACGAACGCCGGGGTCGCATCGATCCGGCCGCGCTCCACCGACACGCTACTGGGGACCGACGGGTGAAACAGCGGCGGGAACGGCCGGATGAGGCCGAGCACCGCTGTCTGTTCGTGCTCGACCGCTCGGGCAGCATGCGCCAACACGTCCGGGTTGCCGAGCGGGCGATGGGGATGCTCGCGGTTGCCCTCGAGGCGGTCGACGTGGAGGTCTCCGTGCTCGAACTGCTCGACAAGGAGGTCCGGCTGGCAAAGCCGGTCGACCGGAACGTCGATCGGGCGGCGGGTCGCCTCTACCACGGCGAGGTCGGCGGGGGAACACCGCTCACGGACACCCTCCACATCGCCCGCGAATATCTCAAGCGGACCGACGGAACCCGGTTCGTGATCGTCGTGACCGACGGCCGGCCCTCCGAGCCGGACCGCTATCGCGAGGCGCTGAACCGCTTTACCGTTCCGGTACTGGGCGTGAATCTCACCACCGAGGAGGCCGCGGGGGAGAGCGAATTCCACCGTCAGGTCACCGTCCCGCCGGAGACCGAACAGCTTCGCCGCGCGCTCCGACAGCTCGTCCAGGAGGTGCTCTTCGAGTGAGCCTCCCGGTGTATGAGTGCACGGTCTGTGGCACCCGACAGCCGGTCAGGGACGTCGACAGGGCGAACCCGCCACAGAAACTTGGCAACACGCAGTGTCAGGGCGCCTATGGCGGCTGTCTCCGCTCGATTCGACTCGAATACGTCCCTGATGCCAGGTGGGAAGCCGGCGAATGGGACCTCCGCTGTCCCCGGTGTGGCTACGAGACGGTCGCCTGGGGCGAGATGGGGTTTGGCCCCACCGATCGATGGTCCTGTCCGGACTGCGAGAGCCGGATGCTCGTCGAACGCGTCGAGAACCGGGCCGAGTGAGAGCCCGAAGATCCATACATCCTCCCCGTCTGCGTTCGGTCATGGCGCTGCTCTCCCCGGACGCCCGGCAGACGATTCACGCGGGCGCACTCGACCTGCTGACCGACCACGGCATGCGGGTCGAACACGAGACGGCACGGGAGGACCTGGCCGCCGCCGGCGCGACTGTCGAGGGCGAGACGGTCACTGTCCCCGCGGACCTCCTCGAGGAGGCCGTCGACGACGCGCCGGCGACGTTCCGATGGCGGGCCCGCGATCCCGAAAAGAGCGTGCGGGTGGGCACTGACGAGCCGGTGATCGCCCCGACCCGGGGGCCGCGATACGTCAAACGGCCCGGTGAACCCCGCCACCGGGCGAGGATGGCTGACTTTCACACCCTCGTCGAACTGGTCCACGAAGAGTCGGCGATCGACGTCGTCGGCTACGATCTGGCCAGCCCCGAAGGATATTCCCTGCCCGGGAATCCGGGCGGGCTAGAGGAGCCGGCGGTGGGGTACGAACTTCTTGAGGCACTTTTCACCGGTACGGACAAGCCCATCGTCGGCTCGGCCCGGAGCGGTGGCGAAGCCGCCGCCTCCCTGGAGATGGCACGGATCGCCTTCGAGGAATCGACCCTCTCCGAACCGTCGGTGCTGGCGATCCTCTGTCTGCGCTCGCCCAGACTGTTCAACGAGCCCATCGTCGACGGGATGATCCAGTACGCTCGCGCCGGGCAACCGCTCGTGGTCTCCTCGGGGGCGATTCCCGGTGCCTCTGCCCCTCACTCCCTCGCGGAGACGGCGGTCCAGGCCACTGCCGAATCGCTTTTCGGCGTGGCCCTGGTCCAGGTGGTAAACTCGGGAACGCCGGTGGTCTTCGGCCGCGCGAGCACGATGTACGACCGGGCGGCAGACGCCGTCTCCGCGGGAATACCTGGATCGACGCTCCAGGGGGTGATGGTCGAGATGGCCGGGTTTTACGGCCTTCCCTCGCGGGGACACGGGGCCGCCACCGACGCGAAGGCGATCGACGAGCAGAGTGGGGCCGAATCGATGCACCACCTCGCGAAGGGACTGGATTCCGGTGCGGATTTGCTCCTGAACGCCACCGGGGGCCTCGATACCTTCGGCGCCGTCTCTCCGGAGAAGACCGTCCTCGACGCCGAACGGATCAGGTTGCTGCGCCGGTCGGAATCGGAGGCACAGGCCCTCACGGATCGACTCGACTCCGGGGCGATCACCGATTCGATGCGGATCGGCAACCCCCGTGAACCGTTCTTCGATGACCGCGATCCCGAATCGATCCCGGACGCGCCGGTCTTCGAGGGGACGATCGGGATCCGCGGGAGCCAGGAGGCCTGGACCGAAGCGGGCGAACCGACGATCGCCGACCGGGCGACCGAGCGCGTGGAGCAGCTACTGGAGGCCTACGAACGACCGCCGATCGATTCGGAAGTCGCCGCGGAACTTGCCGCCCAGGGCGAGGACTGAGTAGCTCTGTGGGGGAAAGTGGCTCAAGAGTGATATCTGAGTGGTCCCTGAGCGAGGAACTGAGTGGCCCAGATAGCGGACTGAGTTACCCCTGAACGATGACTGGGTGCTTGGTCTGTCCCTCCCTTCGACGGCGTCTTCGCTTGGCTCGTCGGCGGGATTTTCGACCACTCAATCGTCTGCGGTATCCGCGAGCGTTCCATCGTCGGCGGGATTTTCGACGGCTCCATCATCTGTGGCGTCTTCGATCCCCCCATCGACGGCGGCTTCGACCGCCTCGAGGACGTTCCGGGAGTGGACCGTCACCGCCCGCTCCCTGAGTGACTCGTAGAGCTCCTCCCCTCGCACGCCGGCGTAATTCCGCTCCTCGAGGGGGCGGTCCTCGATCAGGATCAACTCGTTTGCACTCGCCGCCGCCCGGAGGTTCGCCAGATTGCCGTGCCCGATCGCCACGTCGGCAAGCACCGTCACGGCTGCCTCTTCGACACGCTCGGTCACCGCCTTGGCGGTGGCGTCGTCGATGGGTGCATAGGGCTCGAGGGTCTCGGCATCGATGCCCAGCATTCGGGCGGTCTCGATGTCCGCGTCCCCCTCGTTGAGCGCGCCGGTCGTCACCTGATAGCCGCTGGCAGCGAGGAGGTAGAGCAAGCGGGCAGCCGACCCCCCGCCCCCGATGACGTGAACGTGTGGGCCGTTCCGATCCCTGGCCCCCTCTGGAAGCGCCATGACGTAGACCGACCCGGTGACCGGGTTGTTCGTGACGACCGCGTCGGTCCCGAAGGCGGATTCGAGGTTGTCCTCGGTCAGGACCTCACTCGGTGGGCCGAGGGCGGTTCGGATCCCATCAGAGAGCAGGAGGAGTCGATCGCAGTAGTGGGCCGCGAGATTTAGGTCGTGAATCGGGGCCATGACCGTCTTTCCCTCCTCGACGAGGGACTTGACCAGTTCCAGGGTCCGGATCTGGTGATTGATGTCGAGGCTGGCTGTGGGCTCGTCGAGCAACATGACCGGTGTGTCCTGGGCGAGCGCCCTCGCGAGCAGCACCCGCTGGCGCTCGCCGCCGCTGACGTCGCCGATGTTCCGCTTTGCGAAGTCGGCGACCTGGGTCCGCTCGAGCGCCCGGTCGACGATGGAGGCCTCCCCGGTCTGATCGAAACTGACGCGTTGCTTGTAGGGGGTGCGTCCCATCTCCACGACCTCCCGGACGGTGAAGTCGAAGGCGAGGTTGGTCTCCTGGGGGACGACGGCGACGAGCCGGCTACTCGCCTTCGACGGGAGCGTGTTGATGTCGTGCTCGTCGACGGACACGGAGCCAGCCGTCGGTTCGAGAACTCCGCTGATCGTGCGGAGGAGGGTCGTCTTTCCGGAGCCGTTCGGACCGATCACTCCCATGAACTCGCCGCGGTCGACGTCGACGGAGACATCCTCGAGTGCTCGAACCTCGCCGAGGGTCACCGAGACGCTCTCGACGTCGACGATCGGGTCCGAACGCTCGCCCGCCGTCTCGACCCGATCCGTCGTCCCGCTGATGCCGTCGAGGATATCGGCAAATCGGGAACTCACAGGGCATGCACCTCCCGTCGGCGGAGCAGGAAGAGGAAGAAGGGTGCACCAAGCGCGGCCGTCACGATGCCGACCGGGATCTCACCGGCCCAGGTCCGCGCGATGGTGTCGGTGGCGACGAGGAAACCCGCTCCGGCAATTGCACTCGTGGGCAGCAGGATCCGGTGATCCGGGCCCACGACGAGCCGCATCATGTGGGGGACGATCAGCCCGACGAATCCGATGACCCCGGAGACGGCGACGGCCGCGGCCGTGATCAGACTCGAAACGCCCAGGAGGATTCGCTTGGTCCGTTCGACCTCGATCCCGAGGGTCGCGGCGTCCTCCTCGCCCAGCAGGAGGACGTTGAGGTCGCGGCTGTACCAGGCCAGGACGAGAAAGAGCGCGGGAACGAACAGCATGGCGAATTCGACCTCGTCCCAGGTCGCATTGTGGAGATGCCCCATCAGCCAGTAGACCGCCTGTTCGAGGCTCTGACCCCCCATCGTGAGCATGAACGAGATGACCGCACCGAGGAAGGTCTGCACGGCCACCCCCGCGAGCAGCAGGGTCGCGACCGGCGTTCGACCGTTCTCCGACGCGATGAGATAGACCCCGAAGGCCGCGAGCAGGCCGGTGACGAAGGCGGCGGGTCGGAGTCCGATCGGAATCGGCAGCACGATGGCCGCGACCGCACCGACCGCCGCGCCGGTCGAGACGCCGATGATCGACGGGTCGGCCATGGGATTTCGAAAGAACCCCTGCATGACCGACCCCGCGACCGCCAGGGCAAACCCCACGAGTGCCCCGAGGACGATCCGCGGCATCCGCACCGCCCAGACGATCGTCGTGGTGGTCTGGGAAAGATCGAAGTGAAAGAGGCTCGTGAATCCGAGCCCCGGCCATGGAATTTGCACGCCGGCAAGCGATGTCGTCCCGGCAACGGAGATCGAGGTCGGGACGGCGAGGTGATTGAGAAGCACCTTGAGCACGGCCACCGGGGCGATCGGCACGGGCCCGATCCCGGCACTCACCGTCACGATGGCAAAGAGGAGTGCGGACAGAGCCGCACTCCACGTGAGCGTCCGGGTCCGAAGCCCCATTGTCATCAACTCAGCTTGGAAAAGTAAAATACCTGTTGGACTTGTCGGGATCGGGTTTTCGGTGATGG
>JBDGUI010000048.1:16614-32713 GCA_042216015.1 Halodesulfurarchaeum sp.
CCCGGACCAATCGAGTCGACACGCCCTTCCCGTGACTACCGATGTTGCTCGAACCACTCGACGGCGTAGTCCACCAACGTCCGTTGGTCGAGGAGTTTCGTCTCGGCCTCGGCGACCGACCCGCACACGCCCCCACCATCGGCCTCGAAATCCGCGCCGAGGCTGTCGAAATCGTCGACGTCGAGTTCGATATCCCGATACTCGACCTCGACCCGTTCGCCCTGGCGGCGGATCGGCGCCCGCCTGGTCATCTCGGCGGACTCCACGTCGGCCAGGTGCTCGGCCAGGTGGAGGGAGGTGTTCGTCCCGTGCCCGGCTCCGAGCAGGAGGATCCGGCCCCCGCGATCGTAGATCCTTCCCATGGGCGAATCGGGACCGAGCCCGTAATCCAGTGGATGGGAGCCGGCGATCCGCTCGGCAGCCGGTCCCCGGACAGCGACCGAGTACAGGGGATGATCGCTCCGCGTGACTCCTGGATACGTCCGAAACGTCTCGGCGATTCGGCCGAGGCCCCGGGTCGGCGTCCGCTCCGGATCGAAGGGGGGACGGGTTTCTCTGACCGTTTCGACCCAGTCCTCGGGAATGGGTGGATGTTCCCAGTCGGCCGGATCGGTGTACTGGCCCGTATGGGCTGGCATCACCAGGGTGCCACTCGTGCCGACTGCCTCCAGGAGGGCCTCCACGACGGCCTGGGCCCCGCCGCTCACCCATCCGATCTCGCTCAGGGAGGAATGGACGAGGAGCAGGTCTCCCTCCGCCACGCCGAGATCTCCGAGCGCCTCTGTGATCTGTGCCATCGTGACCGGCTCGTCGACGTGGTCGATGACGTCGGCCTCGCCCATACGGAGGAGCCGCCCCCGGTCGGCCTAATCTTTTCCCCCGACTCCCAGCCGGTCACTCGGTCAGGAGTTCCCGAAGGACGTAGTGGAGGATGCCGCCGTGTTCGACGTACTCGACGCCGGCGGGGGTGCCGACCTGGGCGGTCACGGGGAACGTCGTCGTCGACCCGTCCTCGTGGGTCGCGGTGACGGTGAGTTCGGCGTTCACGGAGAGGCCGTCCTCGAGGCCCGTGATCGTGTACCGCTCGGTCCCGTCGAGGCCGAGGGACTCCCAGGAGTCCCCCTCGGCGAACTGGAGCGGCAGGACCCCCATGCCGATGAGGTTGTCCCGGTAGATCCGCTCGTAACTCTCAGCGATGGTGGCCCGGATGCCCAGGAGATCCGTGCCCTTCGCCGCCCAGTCCCGGCTCGACCCGGTGCCGAATTCCACGCCCGCCAGCACGACGAGCGGGATGTCATCCTCCCGATACCGCTCGCTGGCCTCGAAGACGGTGGTCTCCTCGCCCGAGGGCTGATGGATGGTGTAGCCTCCCTCCGTCCCGTCGAGCATCTGGTTCTCGATGCGGACGTTCGCGAAGGTCCCTCGCATCATGACCTCGTGGTTTCCCCGTCTGGCCCCGTAGGTGTTGAAATCGACCGGGTCCACGCCGTGATCCATGAGCCACTGGCCGGCCGGCAGGTCGGGACCGAACGGCCCCGCCGGACTGATGTGGTCGGTGGTGACGGTGTCCCCGAGCGTCAGGAGGCAGCGGGCGTCCTCGACGTTCTCGACCCCGGGTTTCTCGAGGGGGAAGTCCTCGAAGAAGGGCGGCTCGCGAATGTACGTGGATTCCTCGTCCCACTCGTAGACGTCGCCGGTCGGGGCCTCGAGGCTGTTCCAGTGCTCGTCGCCCTGGTGGACGGCGTCGTACTTCTCCTCGAACATCTCGCGGTGCACGCTGTCTGTCATGACCTCATGAATCTCCCCCTGGTCCGGCCAGATGTCCTCGAGGAAGACCGGTTCCCCGTTTGGATCGTGGCCCAGGGGGTCGTTCTCCAGGTCGATATCGATGCGTCCGGCCAGCCCGAAGGCCACGACCAGCGGCGGACTGGCGAGGTAGTTCGCGCGGATCTTCGGGTGAATTCGCGCCTCGAAGTTCCGATTGCCCGAGAGGACACTCGCCGCCCAGAGATCCCGTTCGTCGATGACGTCCTCGACGGGGTCGGGAAGCGGCCCGGCGTTTCCGATGCAGGTCGTACAGCCGTACCCGACGACGTGGTAGCCAAGCGCCTCCAGATCCTCGAGCAGCCCCGACTCCTCCAGATATTCGGTCACGACCTGACTGCCGGGGGCCAGGCTGGTCTTGACGTGTGGCGGGACGTCGATGCCCGCCTCGACGGCGTTTCGGGCCAGCAGCCCTGCCGCGATCATCACTGAGGGATTCGAGGTGTTCGTACAGGACGTGATGGCGCTCACCGCGATCGAGCCGTGACCGAACTCGGTCTTCCGGCCGTTGGGCATCTCGATCTCGTACTTCTCGTTGAGGTCCCCGACGGGCAACTCGTCTCCCTCCTCCAGAGACGCGGCAGAGCCACCGTTGTCGAGCCAGCGCTCGATGGCCGTCTCATCTGCCTCGCCATGGTCGACCTCGCCCGCGACGAGGTTCCGGAAGTGGGTGCGCATGTCGCCCATCGGGATACGCTGGTCCGGTTCGCTCGGGCCGGCCAGGCTTGGCTCGATGTCACCGAGGTCGAGTTCGACCGACTCGGTGTACTCGGGGTTCTGTTCGCCGAAGAGGCCCTGTGCCTTCAGGTAGGCCTCGACGAGGTCGACGTGTTCCGGATCCCGACCCGTGAGTTCGAGGTAGTCGAGCGTGGCCTCGTCGACGGGGAACATGCTGATCGTTGATCCCTGCTCCGGAGCCATGTTCGAGATGGTCGCCCGATCCGCCACCGTCAACTCGGCGACGCCGGGGCCGTAGAACTCGACGAAGCGATCGACCACGCCCACCTCCCGCAGTTTCTCGGTGACGTGAAGAACCAGGTCGGTCGCAGTGGCACCCTCGGGCAGCTCGCCCGTCAACTCGACGCCGACCACCTCCGGCAGGTTCATCGTGACCGGCTGGCCGAGGAGGGCCGCCTCGGCCTCGATTCCGCCGACGCCCCACCCCATGACCCCGATCCCGCCGATCATCGGCGTGTGGCTGTCGGTGCCGACGAGCGTGTCCGGGAGGAGCCAGCTCTCCCCGTCTTCCTCCCGCTCGTGGACGACCTGTCCCAGGTACTCGAGGTTGACCTGATGGACGATGCCCGTTCCGGGCGGCACGACGCTGAAGTCCTCGAAGGCCTGGTTGGCCCACTTGATGGCCCGATAGCGCTCCTCGTTTCGCTCGTACTCCATCTCGACGTTCTTCTGGAAGGCATCGCTCGAGCCGTAGTAGTCGACCTGCACGCTGTGATCGATGACGAGGTCGGCGGGGATCTCCGGCTCGACGATCGAGGGATCTCTCCCCTTCCGCTCGGCCGCCGACCGGAGCGCGGCCAGGTCCACGACGGCCGGCACGCCGGTGAGGTCCTGGAGAACCACCCGCGATGGCGTGAACGGGACCTCCGCCTCCGGAACGTCCGGCTCCCACGACGCCGCACTCCGGACGTCCTCCTCGGTGATGTCCTCGCCGTCGGCCTGCCGAAGCACGGATTCGAGCAGCAGTCGAATACTCACCGGCAGCTCATCGAGGTCACAGAGCCCCTCGTCTTCGAGGACCGTGAGATCGGCGATTCGATACGATTTCCCGTCGTGTTCGAACTCGCGAAGTGCCCCAAAGGGACCGGTGGCTTGCATGTGCCGGCCTTTGGGATGGGCGGACTTGAATGGTGTCACTTCGACAGTATTGGCTCGCGAGGGAATTCACTCTCCCGTGCCCTCGAGGGGTCGGTTCGGATCCGTCGGCCGGGAAAAATCACGTGTGTTATTACCGTTCCGCACAGATCTCGCCACATGCAGAACGTGCTGGTGACCGGTGCCCGCGGACAGATCGGTTCCGAACTCATTCCCGCGCTACAGGATCGAGACGACGTGGAAACGGTCGTCGCGACCGACATCACCGAACCCGAGGACACCTCGGGGCCCACCGAGGAGATCGACGTCAGAGACAGAGCCGCCCTCGCCGACGCCCTCGAGGAATACGACGTCGATACGGTCTTCCACCTCGCGGCGATCCTCTCGGCGCGCGGCGAGGAAAAACCCCAACTCGCCTTCGAGGTGAACGTCATCGGGATGCACAACGTCCTCGAGGCGGGGCGGGAACACGGTCTGGATCGGCTCGTCGTCCCGAGTTCGATCGCCGTCTTCGGTCCCGAAACGCCGCCGAACCCCGCCGAGATGACGACACTCGCCCCGCGAACCATCTACGGCATCTCGAAGGTCTTCGGCGAGCACATGGGGAACTACTACAGCTGGAACCACGGCCTCGACGTCCGCGGTGTCCGGCTGCCGGGCATCATCAGCCACAAGACCCTGCCCGGAGGCGGCACCACCGACTACGCCGTGGAGGTCTTCTACGAGGCCATCGAGAACGGCGAGTACACGTACTTCGTCCACGAAAACACCGAACTCCCGATGATGTACATGGCCGATGCGATCGATGCCCTCCTCGGGATCGCGACGGCCCCCCGTGAGGCCCTGGAATACCCGTGCTCGTACAACGTGGGCGCGTTGAGTTTCACGCCGACCGAACTCACGGCGGCAATCCGGGAGCACCTCCCTGATTTCGAGGCCCATTACGAGCCCGACGAGCGCCAGCAGATCGCGGACTCGTGGCCGAACGCCGTCGACGACTCCGCGGCCCGCGAGGACTGGGGCTGGGAGCACACCTACGATCTGGAGACGATGACCCAGGACATGCTCGAGCACCTCGAGGAGAAGCTTTGCTGAACGCCCGTTCTGTTCCCCTCAGATCAGATCCAGATCGGCCCCGACCTCCTCGTAGACCCGCAGCGCCTCGTCGATGTCCTCCTTCGTGTGCCCGGCACTGAGCTGATTGCGGATCCGCGCCTCGCCGCGTGGGACCATCGGGAACACGATTGGGAGGGCGAAGATCCCGTTCTCGAACAGGCGGTTGCCGAGTTCCTTGGCCTTGTTACTGTCACCGACCATGGCGGGCACGATCGGCGTCTCGCTCCGACCGGTGTCCCAGCCCATCGACTCCATCTCGCTCGCGAAGTACTCACGATTTTTCCAGAGTTTCTCGACCCGTCCCGGTTCGTCCTCGATGATCTCGAGGGCCCTGATGTTCGCCGCCGCGATCGCGGGTGGATAGCCCGCGCTCAGCAGCCACGTCCGGGCGGTGTTATACGCGTACTCGATGACCTCCTCGTCGCCGGCGAGCATGCCGCCGAAGCCACCGGCCGCCTTCGAGAACGTCCCCATCTGGAAGTCGATATCGTCCTCGAGGTCGAACTCGGTGGCGATGCCGTGTCCGCCGCCGAGTACGCCTTCGCCGTGGGCGTCGTCGACGTAGGTCATCGCCCCATACTCGTCGGCGAGGTCCTGGATCTCGTCCATCGGGGCCACGTCGCCGTCCATCGAGAACACGCCGTCGGTCACGACGATGATCCGTTCGTACTCCTCGTGGACGTCCTCGAGGGTCTCCTCGAGGCTGCCCATGTCCGTGTGCTCGTAGATCTGCACGTCGGCCGGCGAGAGCCGCACCCCGTCGATGATGCTGCCGTGGTTCAGCTCATCGGAGAGGTAGACGTCGCCGTCCTCGAGCAGCTGGGGCAGGACGCCGGCGTTCACGGCGAAGCCGGTCTGGAAGGAGATGCCAGCCTCGGTGTTCTTGAAGTCGGCGATCTTTCGGTTCAACTCGTCCTGGATCTCCATGTAGCCCGCGATCGACCAGTCCGATCCCGCGCCCATGCCGTACTCCTCGATCGCCTCCCGCGCCGCCTTCTTGACCCGCGGGTCGTTTGCGAGGTCGAGATAGTTGTTCGCGGCGAGGAGGACGGCCTCCTTGCCCTCCACGGTCACGTTTGGCTTCGATGGCCCCTCCAGCTGGCGAAGATCCCAGGTTTCCCCCCGCTCGCGCATCTCCTCGACTTTCTCGGCCAGGTACTGTGTTTTCCCGGACATGTGTCTGCCCCTACGGACCGCCCCCGCAAAAGCGTACCCGAGTTCGAGTCACATCCGGTCCCGGATCCTCCATGCCGAAGCGGTGTCACGAAGTCATCGCGGCGGCTGGCATTTTCGAACCTGAGGCCTGATCGATACTGAACCCCTTTCGAATCGTGTGAGAGAACCGCAGAGAATTGAACGGGTAGAACAATACTTTTGACGCTGAGTGGCCAAGGGCGGATAATGGCATTCAGCGACGAGATCCGGGACGCCCTCTCGGAGGTCTACGACCCTGAGATCCCGGTGAACATCGTCGATCTCGGGCTCGTATACTCGATCGATGTCGACGAGGAGTCGGGTTCGGCATACATCGAAATGACGCTGACGAGCATGGGCTGTCCGATCGCGGATTCCATCAAGCGGAACGTGAGCGTGGCAGCGAGCGGGGTCGAGGGCGTCGAGGACGTCACGGTGGAACTCGTCTGGGAGCCGCCGTGGTCCCCGGCGAAGGCGACCGAAACCGGGAAGGCGAAACTCGAATCGATGGGAATCAGGGTCCCGAACTACGACACCGACGGCGAGGAGCCCTCCGGCCCGGAGACACCCTTCTGAGCGATTCTTATCCGTCTCATTGTCGACGATCGTGAAACCCGGGCTTCGACCGAAATGCTCAGATACAGGTGTCGCCCTGCTGCCGTCCTCGCCGGTCGGACGTGCAGTGCGCATTCGGTCGTCGTCGGGGCGGAGGTGGGATGAACGGTTTCGCTTCGGGGCCGACGTCGCTCCGCATCTGAGAGCGGGTCCCGGCTCCCATCGGGGCGATGCGTGCACCACTCTCGTCACCGTCGGATCGAACCTCAGTGACCGCAATTGGTGAGATACTCCTCGCGTTTGCTGTCTCTCGGAAACAGTTCGACGGTCGCGTGATCGACCCCGTAGTGGGCGAGGACGTCATGGGTACACCGGGTCACCCTCTCGGCCTTGTCCATCGACTCGACGGTTGTTTCGAGGTGCGCGGTGGCGACGGTGATTTGACTGCAGATCTGCCACGCGTGGAGGTCGTCTATCCCGGCCACCTCCTCGATTTCGAGGAGGCTGGCTCGAACCTCCTGTTGGTCGAATGGGGTCCGATGGAGAAAGATCGCGCCGCTCCCGAAAAGTACCTTTCCTGCCGACCACGCAATGAGGAGCGCGATCAGTCCCGCGACGAGTGGATCGACGATCGTGAGGCCAGTCACCTCGACGACGACCGTCGAGACGATGACCGCAATCGAACCGCCGGCATCGCCAAGGAGATGATAGAACGCTCCCCGTTCGTTGAGGCTCATCTCGCCGCCCTCGAGAACGGCCACCGACCCGACGTTGACCAGCAACCCTCCGGTCGCGATGACGAGTGTGGGGAGGGTACCGATCGCGATCGGGTCGAGAAATCGGTGATAGGATTCCCAGAGAATATATCCGACCATCGGCAGCAGGAGAATGGCGTTGATGAACGCTGCGAGAGGTTCGAGACGGTGGAGGCCGAACGACCATCGATCCCGCTCGCCGTATCGCTCGGCGAGGTGGGCAGCGGCGAATGCCATCACGTATGCCACGGCATCGAACAGCATGTGGAAGGCGTCACTGAGCAGGGCGACGGATCCGAACAGGAGACCGCCGGCGAGTTCAGCGAGGAAGCCGACGAGATTGATCGCCGAAACGGCAGCCAACGTTCGGCTGCTCGTCGAAGACTTTTCCTGCCCGTGGTTGTGGTCTCCGGGGTCACCGAGGCCAGGGGACGGCTGGCGTTCGACCATTTCGTCTACTCTTTCCATGACCCTAAAATAGGTCCTTTGAAAGTGGTCGCGAAGAGATCGAATAGTGGTTCTGTTTCATTCTTCAGGTGAACCGAGCGTTACCAGACGGCCTGATAGCGGAACATCCCGCGGCATCACTCAGCCCCGTTCGGGCGCTTCGATCTCGTCGAACAGCGTGCTCACGCGCTCTGCGATCTCGTCTCGAATCTCGCGGACGCGATGGGGAGCCTTTCCCTTCGGGTCATCGAGGTCCCAGTCGCGGTTCTCCCCGGCCCAGGAGGCCGGACAGATGTCGTCGGCCGAACAACCCATCGTGATGAGGTAGTCGCTGTCCCGTGTCTCCTCGAAGGTGATCTCCCTGGGCGTTCGATCGGCGATATCGATGCCGACCTGGGCCATCGCCTCGACGACCGCCTCGTGAACGTGGTCGGCCGGTCGTGTTCCGCCCATGAGGAGCTCGACTGCGTCATCGAGGCCCCGGGCTGTAACCTCCCGTTTCCCGAAGGCATGCGCCATCTGGGAACGGCCGGCGTTCCGGACACAGACGAACGCGATTCGAACCGCGTCTTGGGCCCCCGTGATTTCAGTCATCCTTGGTGACTGGATCGGAGCCTCCCCCACGGGAATCGGCCGTTAGCTTGGCGCTCTCGAGCTGTCCCGTCGTATGACCTCGCCAGTCCACGTTGCGCTCGAACCACAGTGCAACGTACACGAGCGAGAGCAGGACTGGCACCTCGATCAGCGGTCCGATGACGGTCGTGAAGGCGACCCCCGAGCCGACCCCAAAAACGGCGACAGCGACGGCAATCGCGAGTTCGAAGTTGTTCGAGGCGGCGGTAAAGCCGATCGCTGTCGTCGTCGCGTAGTCCGCTCCAATCCAGTGGCCCAACCCGAAGCCGAGGAAGAACTGAACGACGAAGTAGATCGAAAGCGGAATCGCGACGAGAAGCACGTCGGTCGGCTGGCCGACGATCCGCTTGCCCTGCATCGCGAACATGACGATCACGGTGAAGAGCAATGCGACGAGGGTCAGCGGATCGATGCTTGGGACGAACTTCTCCTCGTACCACTCGACGCCCCTGATCCGGGTGCCCACGAGCCGCGAGAGGATACCCGCGGCGAACGGGATTCCGAGGAAGATCGCGATCGCCTCGAAGACCTCTCTGGCGGTGATGTCGAACGCCGCGATTCCGGCGGTCAACGTCTCGAGCCCGAGGAAATCGGGCAAGAAGAGCGCGAAGAACGTGACGTACACACCGTAGGTCAGGATCTGGAAGACGCTGTTGAAGGCGACCAGGCCGGCGGCGTACTCGCTCGACCCCTCCGCGAGGTCGTTCCAGACCAGTACCATTGCGATGCATCGCGCCATCCCGATGAAAACGAGACCGAGGAAGAACTCGGGGCGAGCCGGGAGGCCGGGGACGATCCCGCCGAAGAAGAGGAGCGCGAGGATGACCATCAGCGTCGGCCCGAGTATCCAGTTCTGGAACAGGCTCAATCCGAGTACCTTCCACTGGGCGAACACCCGGGGCAACTGGCCGTAGTTGACCTTCGCTAGCGGCGGATACATCATCAAGATGAGTCCGATTGGCACGAGATGGAGCCCCTGAATCGGCTGGGTCACAGACGGCACGACGTAGCCCAATCCCACACCGATGGCCATCGCCCCGAAGATCCAGACGGTGAGGTACTTATCGAGGAAGTCGAGTGATTCCGACACCCCCTCACTCATCGATATCGAGCTCCTCGAGGGCGGAGATGACGGCTTCGGCTACCGGCGTCGCCTCGTACTTGCGCCATCGACCGTCCTTTCGGCGGGTGACGAGGCCGGCTTCTCGGAGGTCGGCGAGCGCGTGGCTGATGGCGCTCTCACTCACGTCAACCACCGCGGTGAGTTCACAGACACAGAGTTCGCCATCGGCGTCCGCGAGCACCCGCGCCAGCCGATAGCGCGTCTCGTTGCCGAGCGTCGAGAGGACCGCGAGGTCGGATGCGACCCGCTCGTTTCGAGCCGTCGACTGGAGCATGTCGAGTTCCGAGAGACGCGCCTCCACGTCCTCGACCCGACACTCCTCGAGTTCGTCCTCGAGATAGCGATGGATTCGTTCGGATTCCGTTGCCATACGAACATTTGAGCATTTCTTCAATTAAGGTCTGTCGCTCTCGCACGGTCTCGTCAACTGGTCGTACGGGAGGTCCGCTTCGAAACTTGTTCCTCAAAGAGGCGTTCGCTCTTCCGGCCCTCGATCCAAGGACTCCTATGTCGGCACGGCCTACACCGGATCAATGACTGCGGGAGTCCTCGTCTGTGGGGGCGGATCGACCCGGTTCGGCGAGAGCGACAAGGTGTGTGCGGACCTCGCTGGTCGGCCGATGGTTCGCCACGTCGCCGATCGGATCGAACCCGTCGTCGACGCATTGGTCGTCAACTGCCGGGCGTCCCAGCGCGATTGCATCGGGCGAGCGATGGCGGGTTATGACCTGCCGGTCACCTATGCGTTCGACGAACGGGAGGACGCCGGCCCCCTCCACGGAATCGGCCGAGGGCTCGCCGCGACAGATGCGGACTACGCGGTCGTCGTCGCCTGCGATATGCCCTTCGTCGATCCGGACTTCGTGGCGGACCTCTTCGACCGTGTGGGGGATCACGACGTGGCGATCCCACGGCACGGCGAGGGGAACTGGTACCAACCCTTGCAGGCGGTTTACCGCACTGATGCGATGGTCTCGGCCGTCGAAGACGCCCTCGAATCCGGGGTCGAACGACCGATCGAGCCGGCCCTCTCGCTCGACGCGGTGACGATCGAGGGCGAGGACCTGTGGGCGAATGCGGACGAACGGACGTTCTTCAACGTCAACACGCGCGAGGATCTCGAGCGGGCTGAGGCCTTCCTGCGGGACCGTCCCCCCTGAGCCCGGCCTGTGGATTGTTACCGAACGGATGTGGCCATTCTTATAACACACAACATCGGATATGAAGATGGAATGAACGGCTTCGGGGCTGGGCCGGACCAGCGGGTGAAATCCACATGAGACAGTCCGAGCGACCGGCGGGAACGGACGAGGGGATGCTTCGGGTCGTCATCAGGATCGAGCCCGAGGGCCACTGCCCGATGCTTCAGTTCGACGTGAATCCCGAGCACATCGAGGCGCAACTGGCCGGGGACGTCTGTCTCTGCAAGGCCATCATCACGCGAAGCGAAACGGTCGTCGAAGTTGGACCGTCGAAGCAGCACCGCACGTTCGTCGCGAACCATCTCGACTGGCTTCCCGCCTTCGACCGACTGGTGAAGGATGCGGCAGCGGTGTCGCCGTTCCATCGGCGGTACGTGACGATCACCGACCAGCTCTTCGGAAAGATCCGGGAACGACTCGACATCGCAGATCCTACCCCGTCGGAGATCGATGCCATGCTCGAACGAGTTCAACAGGGGATGTCCGGGGTCCCGGATGAAGCACAATCCCTCGAGTGGGGTACAATCTACACGCCTTCTGGGACTGCCGTGGGCACGTTCCGGTCCGAACGGCTCTGCAGGCGTTGTTGGGCGTCCTGAGCGTCCTCTGTTCCGGTTCTGTGCTCGCGCATCCCATGCATTCTCAACATTCACACGGCCGAAAACGGGGGGCGGTGAGTCCAGGAAAGGTGGTGCATCCCCGGGCCGGGTAACTGTGTCCGGGACACAGCTGACCCAGTTGGTGCTCCGAACTGGGGGTATGAGTGTTTTGTGCCTCCCCGGCAACTGATCCGACTCGACGGAACACCAAAGGGCTACCTTCCCCTATCTGTACCCGAGTCATGCCCCGACGCCCCGAATCCGGAACCTACCACGATTGGCGGTCGTTCTTCAACTGTCCGGACTGTGGGAGTGACGACGTTGGATTCGAGCACTACGACGACGGCACGATGTTCCGCTGCAATCGCTGCGGGGCGGAGGCGTGGGCCGCGTCGATCGTCGAACGGGAGCGCTAATCGAGCAGTCTATTCCCCTTGCCGGGCGCTGTACCGTCAGCATTAGATACCTGCCTCTCCCAATCGGGTCCATGAACGTGTTTCAGGACCGATTGGACGCCGTGGCCATCCCGGTCGCCATTTTCACTCTCGTGGTCGGGTTGGGGACGCTTCTCGGACAACCTTGGCAGTACGCTGCCGGCGGCGCCCCCCTGATGGCGCTGCAGCTCTTTGGCGCGCTCGCGGCGGTCGGTATTGGCATCGGACTGCTCTGGCTCGGGCACTTCGTCGAGTCCTGAATCCGGAACGATACACCCTTTGGCGGGTATCGCCTTCAGCATTCCATGGAGACCGACGATTCCGGACCCGATTCGAAACTGCTCGACCGCATTTTCGAGACGAGCCCGACCGGAATCGTCGTGCTGACTCCCGATGGTTCGATCACGCGATGTAACGACCGCGCCGAGGAACTCCTCGGATTGGAAGAGAGCGACATCGAGGGGATGACCTACGCCGAGCCGGAATGGACGTTCACCGACGAGGCCGGCGAGCAGGTCCCTGAATCTGCCCACCCCTTCGTCCAGGTGCGGGACAGTGGTGGGCCGATTTTCGGCCAGGAGTTCCGGATGGAACGGCCCCACGCAGATCCGGTTTACCTCTCGATTTCTGGCGCCCCGATTGTCGAGAGTGGTGAGGTGAAACGGCTGGTTTTCGCCTTCGAGGACGTCAGTGACCGCCGGGAACGCGAACGGGAACTCGAGGTCATGACCCGTCAGCTCGAAGTGCTCAACCGCGTCGTCCGCCACGACATTCGCAACGAGATGGCGGTCATCCTGGGTTTCATCGAGACGGCCGCCGATGTCGTCGACGATCCGATGGCCGCGGAGTATCTCGACCGGGCCCAGCGGGCTGGCGAACACGTCGTCTCGATCACGAAGGCCGCCCGCGACCTCATGGACGTCGTGACCGCCTCCGAACCGCCGGATCTCGATGCCATCGAGATCCGTCCGATTCTCGAGGAGGAGATCGGGATGGTGCGAGAGGCGAACCCCGAGGCCACGATCGGGATCGACGGTTCGATTCCCGACGTCACCGTTCGGGCGACCGAACTTCTCGATTCGGTGTTCCGCAACCTCCTCACGAACGCGATCGTCCACAACGACATCGAGGAGCGGAAGGTCACCGTCTCGGCCAGGACCGAAGACGGGATCCTGCGGGTCGAGATTGCCGACAACGGCCCCGGGATTCCCGACGAGGAGAAGTGGAAGATCTTCGGCAAGGGAGAGCGGGGCCTCGACAGCGAAAGCACCGGGATCGGACTCTTTCTCGTCGAGAATCTCGTCACCCAGTTCGATGGCGACGTCTGGGTCGAGGACAACGAGCCCCGTGGCGCGGTGTTCGTCGTGGAACTCCGGATCGCGGAACCCGACCGGGAGGATTGAGGTCGCGATGGGTAAACTGGCGAGCAGGTGACACTGACAGCTCCGGATCGGTCGGTCACGCGATCGCAGCCCGATCCGGGCTCTGAATCAACGCATGGGTCACGCTGGTGCCGTCTTTCGGGATAAACCTCCGGGAGATTTGTCTGGCCGCTGGAATGTGTATCGGGAGAACACGGGCCGGGAGGGATTGTGAACCGAGTGGAGACGTGCTCACCCACGGTGTTCGCTGCGCGCGCCTCCCCGGGTTCAAATCCCTCCCGACCGCTCGGCTCGCCGCTTCGCTGACGCTCAGGGGCTCACTGCACGGGCCGGGAGGGATTTGAACCCCCGTCCGTCTGGTTAAAAGCCAGACGCTCTGCCTACCTGAGCTACCGGCCCTCATCGACACTGTCGTGACTGTCCGGTTAAACCCTTTCCCTCCGAACCGGCTGGTCACACCCTCACCGTCGTCCCGTTTTCCGGCGCACTCGCCTCGAACCCGTCGGTTTCCAACTCCTCGGCAAACGCCTCACTGCGATCGCCGTGATTGACGAGAATTCGAGCGTCCCGGTAGGCGTCGAGAAACGACCGCAACCCCTCCCGGTCGGCGTGGGCCGAGAAGTCGAACTGCTCGATCCGCGCGGCCACCCGCATCCGGCGGTTGTCGATCTCGGCGATCCCCGTCTCGAGCAACTCCCGACCGGGCGTTCCCTCGACCTGATACCCCGCGAGTGCGATCAGGTTCGTCGGGTCCGATCGAATCTCCGGGATGTAAGTCATCGCCGGCCCGCCCGAGAGCATCCCACTCGTGGTCACGATGGCCGTGGACTGCTCGGCGATGCGCTTTCGTTGCCCGTCCCGACCCGTGACGAAGCGAGCATGTGAGGTCGCCTGCCGGAGCGCCTCGGGATCGCGGACGTACTCCGGGTACTGGCGGAGCATCTCGGTCACCCCCTTGCCCATGCCGTCGACGTAGCAGGGGATGTCGTGGGTGGCACAGACGAGCAACAGCTCCTGTGTCCGTCCGATGGCGAAGGCCGGGATGACCACGGTTCCGCCCTCCCAGAGGGTCTGTTCGACGCGCCGGACGAATCGCGATTCGACGTCCTCCCGGGGCTCGTGAGAGACGTCAGCATAGGTGCTCTCGGTGATGACCACGTCCGCCGGTGGTCGGGCCGTCGTTCCGGCGACGAGGCGCTGGTCGTCGGTGTGGAAATCGCCGGTGTAGAGCAGCCGGGTCTCGCCGTCATCCACGAGGACGTGGGCGCTCCCGGGAATGTGACCCGCCGAGAAGAGGGTGATCTCGTGGCCCGCCGTGGTGAAGGCCTCCCTGTAGGCGTGACCGCGGGACTGCTGGGTTACGCGCTTCACGTGGGTCCGGGTAAACGGGCAGTTGTACGTGCCACCGAGTTCGCGGGGCTGAAACCGACCCGATTCGGCACCGGTTTCCGGGACGCCGTGCAGTTTGAGCGTGTCGCGAGCGAGCGTGCGGGCCAGTTCGCCCGTCGGCGGGGTCCAGTGGATCGTCGGCCAGTCCTCGCCCGAACAGAGCGTCGGCACGTTCCCGACGTGATCGAGGTGCCCGTGACTGGCGATCACCGACTCGACCGCCGGACGCTCGATCGGGAACTGGAGTGGCTCACCGGCCCTGATGCCGAAATCGAGCAGAAGCCGGTCGTTCACGAGGATGGCACTCCGCCCCACCTCGCGAGCCCCGCCGAGAAACCGGAGGTTCATCGAGTCACGGTATCGGGCCCGGCGGTTTCCACCCGTCGATTCGCCGCCGGTCGAACCCCTCCCGGATTTCCCCTGCCGGTGTGTATTTGAGTCTCACTGCTCTTCTTCGTGTATGGCAACCGAACCAGCACGGGCCACGCTCGCTGGCGGCTGTTTCTGGTGTCTCGAGGCCGCCTTCGAGGAGGTTCCCGGGGTGGACTCTGTGACGTCGGGCTACGCAGGTGGGGACGTATCCAATCCGAGCTACGAGGCCGTCTCGACCGGTGAAACGGGGCATGCAGAGTGCGTCCAACTCGAGTACGACCCGGAGGAAATCTCCTACGTGGACATCCTCGGGGTCTTCTTCCGGGTCCATGACCCGACACAGCTGAATCGGCAGGGGCCGGACGTCGGGACCCAGTACCGGTCGGCGATCTTCGCCCACAATCAGGAGCAACGGGAGACGGCGAACTCCTTCATTGCGGCCCTCGAAGACGAGGAGGCCTTCGAGGACGACATCGTCACCGAGGTCGAACCGCTCGAGACCTTCTGGGAGGCCGAGGAGGCCCATCAGGACTACTACGCCGAAAACCCCGACGATCGGTACTGCACCCGCTATGTCGAACCGAAGGTGAAGAAGGTGCAGGCGGCCTTCGGTGAGGAAACCGGGTGACGGACGGGTTCGATGCCCTTTTGACGCCCGGAACAGTTCGCTCTACCATGGCCACGTTCAGCGTCGTCGTCTCCGATCCGGAGACGGGGCGATCGTTCACTCGAGAGGTAGAAGGGCAGGACGCAAACCGCTTTTTGGGCCGCGAGATCGGCGACGACGTCGACGGCACCGCCGTCGGTCTGGACGGCTTCACCGTCGAGATCACCGGCGGTTCCGACGACGCCGGCCGACCGATGCGACCGGACGTCCGGGGCGCGGACCTCTCGGAGGTGCTGCTGACGGGCGGCGTCGGCTACAATCCCGATCGTGACGGCGAACGCCGGCGCATCACCGTCAGGGGTCGCGAAGTCGGCGACCCGATCACCCAACTGAACGTCAAAGTTACCGAGGGCGAAGGCTCGGTCCCCGTCGCCCTCGGCGAGGAGGAACCGGAGGACGTCGACGAGGAACCCGAGGATGAAGCAGCGGAGGAGTCCGGGAAGGAGACAGACGTCGACGAAGCTGGAGACGCCGAGGACGAAGACCGCGATGCAGACGAGAGCGAGGCGGAACCGGACGAGGAAGACGAAGAGGCAGAGACCGAGGAATAAGCAACGGGGCGGTTTGGCTTCTC